>DASTLY010000057.1:0-24528 GCA_035714445.1 Mycobacteriales bacterium | reverse complement strand
GATCGCGTCCAACGCCCCGGTCAACGCCGCGAGCAGCGGGTGCGGGCCGGCGGCCGGCCGCGGCACCCCGGGCGCCGCCCACCCGGCAAGGCTGTCCGCAGCCAGCCCATCCGCGGCCAGCCGGTCCGCAGCCAGCCCGTCCGCGGCCAGCCCGTCCGCGGCCAGCCCGGCCGCAGCCGCCGGACCGTCGCCCCCGGGGCAGTTCTCGGCGTAACACCCGGGTTCGGTGTCGACCGGCGGGAACGGCCCGGGGTCGCCGGGCAAGATCCAGCCGTGCGCGGGCAGGTCGTCCGGGCTGGTGAACACGGCGACCCCCTACGGCTGCTCGAACTGGTGTTCGAAGAGTAGCACCGGAGGGGCTGCAGCACAAGCGCTCCCGGTCGCTGCGGGGTCCGGGGCGGCCAGCGCGGCCGAACCCCGACGGGGCCTACGCGGAAGGCACAACTGGCGTTCGTAGGCGACCGCTGTCGAGCACCGCCCGGCCGCCGAAGCAACCGCCCGGACCCGAAGTGGCCTTAGAGGTACTGCCCGGTCCCGGTCGGCGGTACGACGGGCATGCCCGGCGGCAGGGCCGGGCGCCCGCGACCCTGCTGCTGCTCGAGCTGCATCTTGGCCGCCATCTGCTGCGCGAACAGGGCCGTCTGGATGCCGTGGAACAACCCCTCCAGCCAGCCGACGAGCTGCGCCTGCGCCACCCGCAGCTCGGCGTCGGAGGGGGTCGCGTCCTCCCCGAACGGCAGCGTCAGCCGCTCGAGCTCCTCGCGCAGCTCCGGGGCCAGGCCCTCCTCGAGCTCGCGGATCGAGGCGGTGTGGATCGCGGCCAGCCGCTCGCGGGCGGCGTCGTCCAGCGGGGAGGCGCGCACCTCCTCGAGCAGCTGCTTGACCATTGAGCCGATGCGCATCACCTTGGCCGGCTGCTCGACCTGCTCGGCCGGGTTCTTCTCCTCGGTGCCGTCCGCCGGCGGTACGGCGACGGTGCCGACCGGCTGCCCGTCCGCTCCCACGATGACGACCTGGTGGTCCTGCTGCTCCTCGGGCTGGGTCATCCGTCGATCCTGCCCTGCCCCCGGCCTCGCGACCCCCCGGGTTGTGTACGAGCAGCGCGTGATCCACTACACGACCACCCTCCCCGACCCGACGGAGCAGCCGTGCAGCCGGACGTCGCGCGCAAGAGCTGGCGGGCCCTCGAGCCCTACCACGCGATGATCTACTTCGCCAAGGAGGCGCAGGAGGAGTACGCCGCGCTCGGCCTCGACGTGTCGAACCGTGCGGCCGGCTACTTCCCGGCGCGGGCCGCGGCGCTGGGCCGGGTCGGCCCGGGCACGGTTCAGGCGACGTTCTTCGGCTTCTCCCGGCTGGCCGTCGAGTTCGGGATGGCCGGGGTGTGGGACGTCACCACCCCCGAGCAGCTGGTTGCCGCCCGGCGGCGGGGTGCCGACCGGGCCCTTCGCCGGCTGTGCGGCGACCTGCTCGACGACCCGTCCGTCGCGGAGGCAGCTGCGCTCGCTCGTACGGCCACCACGGGCTGCACAGCCGAGGGCCGGCCGCTGTACGCCGCCCACGCCGACCTCTCCTGGCCCGAGCCCCCGCACCTGGCGCTGTGGCACGCGGCGTCACTGCTGCGGGAGTTCCGCGGCGACGGGCACGTCGCGGTCCTGGTGGGGGAGGGCGTCAGCGGTCTGGAGGCCGGCGTACTGCACGTGGCGCTGGGCGACAGCTGGACGCGCAAGGGTCTCCAGGCGACCCGCGCCTACTCCGACGAGGAGTGGGACGGCGCGGTCGCCGCTCTGGTGGACCGCGGCTGGCTCACCCCCGACGGGCAGTTCACCGACGAGGGCCGGGCACACCGCCAGCGGGTCGAGGACGCGACCGACCGGCTCGCCCTGCCGGCCTGGGCCGCGCTCGGGGAGGAGGGTGCGGCCCGGCTGCGCCAGCTCGCCCGCCCGCTGGTGCAGGCCGTGCTCGACGGCGGCGGTCTCGGCATCCACTAGCGGGCCGGCGTGTGCGGTGCAGCCCGGTTCGTTGCCCACATGTTGTCGGGAAGGTTGCGGAAGTGTCGGCAGGGTGCACTAACTTCCGCGGTACCCGAGCGGCCGTGCGGTCGACTCGTCCTGAGGAGCATGCCGTGACTGTCCTGCCCCGACCCGCCCGCCGACTCGGCCTGGCCGTCGCCCTGGTGGCGGCGCTCACTGCGTCCGCCTGCGGCAACGCACCGTCCAGGAGCTCGTCGACCAGCTCGTCCGGAGCCGGTGCCGGCGCGGCCACCGCCACGTCCGCGGCCGCGCTCGGCGGTATGGAGGCCCTGATCGCGGCCGCCAAGAAGGAGGGCGCGCTCAACGTGATCGCGCTGCCGCCGGACTGGACCAACTACGGCGAGGTCATCTCGACGTTCGAGAAGCAGTACGGCATCAAGGTCACCTCGGCGCAGCCCGACGGATCCAGCCAGGACGAGATCAACGCGGCCAACCAGCTCAAGGGCACCGACCGGGCCCCGGACGTGTTCGACCTCAGCTCGCCGGTGGCCATCGCCAACGTCGACCTGTTCGCGCCCTACCAGGTGACGACCTTCGCCGACGTGCGGGCCGACCTGAAGGAGCCGTCCGGCAAGTACGTCAGCGACTACGGCGGCTTCATGTCCATCGGCTACGACGCCGGCAAGGTGCCGGCCCCGACGAGCGTCGCGGACCTGCTCAAGCCGGAGTACAAGGGCAAGGTGGCGCTCAACGGCGACCCGACGCAGGCGGGCGCCGCCTTCAACGGTGTCGTCATGGCGGCGCTCGGCAGCGGCGGCTCGGCGGACGACATCAGCAAGGGCGTCGACTTCTTCAGTCAGCTCAAGAAGGCCGGCAACTTCCTGCCGGTCGACCCCAGCCCGGCCACCATCGCCTCCGGGCAGACCCCCGTCGTCTTCGACTGGGACTACACCAACGCCGCGCAGACCGCCAAGCTCGCCGGCAACGTGGACTGGAAGGTCGTGGTCCCGAGCGGCGCGGTCGTCGGGTCCTACTACGTGCAGGCGATCAACAAGGACGCGCCGCACCCGGCGGCGGCGCGACTGTGGCAGGAGTTCCTCTACTCGGACACCGGCCAGAACCTCTGGCTCAAGGGCTTCGGGCGCCCGGTGCGCGCCGAGGCGATGCAGAAGGCCGGCACGATCGACAAGGCGGCGTTCGACAAGCTGCCCCCGGTGTCCGGCACCCCGGTCTTCCTGACCGAGGCACAGAGCGCCGCGGCGAACACCTATCTCAAGGCCAACTGGGCGAAGGCCGTCAGCTGACCGAGGTGAGGGCGGGCAGCGGGACCGCGGCGCCGGTCCGCCGCGGGCTGGGACGGCTCGCCGCCGACCACCTCGCGGTCCTGCCCTTCCTGGCGTTCGTGGCGGTGTTCCTGCTGTGGCCGACCTTGACCGTCATCGGCGGCGCGTTCTCGGCCGACGACGGCGGTCTGACGCTCAGCAACCTCACGGGCATCTTCCGTTCGCCCTACCGGGAGTCGTTCGTCCGCAGCATCCAGCTGTCGGCGATCACGGCTGTCGTGGGCGCGGTGCTGGGCGCGGCACTGGCGTGGGCGGTCGTGGCCGGCCGCCCCGACGGCCTGCTCCGGAGGGTCGTCACCTCGGCGGCCGGCGTCATGGCGCAGTTCGGCGGGGTCACGCTCGCGTTCGCCTTCCTGGCCACCGTCGGGTTCGAGGGGCTGGTGACGGTCTTCCTGCGCGACCGGGGGGTCAACCTGTTCGCCGGGGGCGCCTGGATCTTCGAGCTGCCGGGCCTGGTCCTCGTCTACTCCTACTTCCAGATCCCGCTGATGGTCATCGTGTTCCTGCCGGCGCTGGACGGCCTGCGGCCGCAGTGGCGGGAGGCCTCGGAGAGCCTCGGCGGCACCGGCTGGACCTACCTGCGGCTGGTCGCCGGCCCGCTGCTGGCCCCCGCCTTCCTGGGGTCGCTGCTGCTGCTGTTCGCCAACGCCTTCTCGGCCTACGCGACGGCCGCCGCCCTGATCAGTCAGGGCGCGACCATCGTGCCGCTCCAGATCCGCGCGCTGCAGACCGGCGAGGTGATCCTGGGCCAGCAGGGCCTCGGCAAGGCCCTCGGCCTCGGCATGGTGGTCGTGGTCGCCGTGGTCATGACGCTGTACGCGCTGCTGCAGCGCCGGACCTCGCGGTGGCTGCGGTGACGGCGGTGGCGGGCGCGGGTCGTCGCAGGCGGACGGCCGCGCTGCGCTGGTCGGTCCTCGTCCTGCTGGGCGCCTTCTTCCTGCTTCCGCTCCTGGCCATGCTCGACTTCTCCACGAAGGGCCCCGGCGGCGGCCGGACCCTCACCGCCTGGCGGGAGATCGGCCGCGACACCGAGCTGCTGCGCGCCATCGCGGCCTCCCTGGAGCTGTCCGTGCTGACCGCCGTGCTGATGCTGGTGCTGCTCGTGCCCACCATGACGTGGGTGCACCTGCGGCTGCCGCGCGTGCGTCGGCTGATCGAGGCGCTGTGCCTGCTGCCCCTGGTCATCCCGGCGATCGTGCTCGTCGTCGGCATCGCCTCGCTCTACTCGTGGGTCACCTACTACCTCGGCGACTCACCTCTGACGCTGACCTTCGTCTACGTGGTCCTGGTGCTCCCGTACGCCTACCGGGCTGTCGAGTCGGGGTTGTCCGCGGTGGACCTGAAGACCCTGTCCGAGGCCGCGCGCAGCCTCGGCGCGTCCTGGACGACCGTGTTCCTGCGCGTCGTCCTGCCGAACGTCCGCAGCGCCGTGCTCTCGGCCGGCCTGCTGTCGGTTGCCCTCGTCCTCGGGGAGTTCACCATCGCCTCGCTGCTCAACTTCCAGACGCTGCAGGTGGGCATCGCGCTGACCGGCAAGCGCGACGCCGGCCTGTCGATCGCCGTCTCGCTGGCCGCCTTGGTCCTGGCCTTCGTGCTGCTGCTGCTGGTGTCGCTGTTCGCCGGCCGGCGGCGCGGCGCTAGGGCCGTGGAGCCGCTGCAGACGGTGCCGCCGGCCGCGGCTGCGCCGGCGGTGTCCGGATGACCCGCCCGACCGCCGACGGCAGCGTTGCCCTTCCCACGAACGGCGCCCGCGCTGTCAGCAGTGCGACCGCGGGCTCCGGCCAGGCCGTCGCGCTGCACGACCTGCGCCGCTCGTACGCGGGGGTGCCGGCCCTCGACGGGCTCACCCTCGTCGTGGAGCCCGGCGAGTTCGTCTCGCTGCTGGGCCCGTCGGGCTGCGGGAAAACGACGGCGCTGCGGGTGCTCGCCGGGCTGGAGACGGCGGACTCCGGGCAGGTGCTGGTCGGTGGCCGCGACATCACCGGCGTGCCCGCCAACAAGCGGGACATGGGCATGGTGTTCCAGGCGTACAGCCTTTTCCCGCACCTCACCGCGCTCGACAACGTCGCTTTCGGACTGCGCCTGCGCGGGATCGGCTCGACCGAGCGGGCCCGGTCAGCCGCCGAGATGCTGGAGCTGGTCGGGCTGGGGTCGCAGTCGGCGAAGTACCCGCACCAGATGTCCGGCGGTCAGCAGCAGCGCGTCGCGCTCGCCCGGGCGCTCGCCATCCGGCCCCAGGTGCTTCTGTTGGACGAGCCGCTGTCGGCGCTCGACGCGAAGGTGCGCGTGCAGCTGCGGGAGGAGATCCGCCGGCTGCAGACCGAGCTGAAGATCACGACGCTGTTCGTGACGCACGACCAGGAGGAGGCGCTGGCGATCTCCGACCGGGTCGGGGTCATGGCGCAGGGCCGGCTCGAGCAGCTCGACAGCCCGGCCGTGGTCTACCAGACGCCGGCGACCCCGTTCGTCGCCGAGTTCGTGGGGGTCACCAACGCCTTCTCGGGCACGGCGACGCGGGGCGGGGTGCTGCTCTCGGGCGGCCGGCGGCTGCCGGCACAGGTCGTCGAGGGCCGGCCCGACGGCAGCGCGGTGCGCGTGCTGGTCCGTCCCGACGGCTTCCGGCTCGGTCCGGCCGGCAGCGGCGTGCTCGCCGGCACGGTCCTGACGCACAGCTTCCTCGGACCGGTCACCCGGCTGACCGTACGGCTGGCCGACTCGGGCGAGCTGGTCCGCGTGGATGTGCCGTCGGCGTCGGCCGGGGAGCACCCGGTCGCCACCGAGGTCGGCCTCGACGTACCGCCCGCCGCTGCCATGCTGGCTGCCCTGCCCACGTAGACCCCCAGCCCCTGAGAACCCAGCCCACGTAGACCCGCGGAGCCGACCCATGTGCCGCAGCATCAAGACCCTGCGCCCGCCGTACACCGAGGCCGTCACCGGCGACGACGTCGAGGCGGCGGCCCTGCAGTACGTACGCAAGATCGCCGGCATGCGCGCGCCGGCGCCGCACAACCGGGTCGCGTTCGACGCCGCCGTGGCGGAGGTGGCCAGGGCGACCCAGGTGCTGCTCGACGAGCTGGTCGTGCGGTCGCCGCGCCGGACGGCGACGGCCTGAGCACGGCTGCGGCCTGTGCACGGCGACGGCCTGAGCACAGCTACGGCCTGAGCACGGCTACGGGGTGAGCACCGCGGCTGCGCACTGCTGACGCAGCGCCTCGAGCTCGGCCGCCTGGTCGCGGGCCCGGGCGACGAGCCGGTCGAGCTCTGCGGGGTCGAGCGCCGGGTAGCGGCCCGCGACCTGCCGCAGGCTGAGCCAGCCGGCCTCCTTGCCCTGCACGCCCAGCCGGAGCCCTTCGAGCTCGACCAGGTCGGACAGCGGGGCACGGGTGACCAGGTGGCCGTTCGGCTTGAGCCGCCCCGCCTTCTCCGCCGCCCAGCCCGCCAGCAGCTTGTAGCGGCGCACCGTCACGCCGAGGTCGCGGGCCGTCGCCAGCAGCGCCTCGCGGTCCCGCTCCACCTCCGCGGTGAGCCGCTCGAGCGCGTCGCCGAGCGGCGTCCCGCGATGGTTGCCGGCGGCCCGCCGGAACAGCTCCAGGCCGGCGGAGGCGCCCATCAGGTGGTCGTTGACGTAGATGGCCAGCGGCTGTGATCCGTCCATGCTGCAGGCTGTCACGCCCCCCCGAGCAGGCACGCCCCGCGGCGCGCCCGACCGCGATGCCCGGCAGGATGGGCAGCATCGAACGAGGAGGCAGGTCATGCGGGTCGGTGTGCCGAGCGAGGTCAAGAACCACGAGTACCGGGTCGCGGCGACGCCGGCCGGCGTCCACGAGCTGGTCACCCGCGGGCACGAGGTGCTCGTGCAGCGCGGCGCCGGCGAGGGCTCGTCGATCCCGGACGAGGACTACGCCGGCGCCGGCGCCAAGGTCGTCGGCACTGCCGAGGAGGTCTGGGAGGCCGCCGACCTGCTGCTCAAGGTCAAGGAGCCGATCGAGCAGGAGTACGGCCTGATGCGGCCCGACCAGGTGCTGTTCACCTACCTGCACCTGGCGGCCTCCCGCCCCTGCACCGACGCGATCCTGGCCAGCGGCACGACGGCGATCGCGTACGAGACCGTGCAGCTGCCGGACCGGTCGCTGCCGCTGCTGGCCCCCATGTCGGAGGTCGCCGGCCGAATGGCGCCGCAGGCGGGGGCGCACTTCCTGGAGCGTGCGCAGGGCGGCCGCGGGGTGCTGATGGGCGGTGTCTCGGGCGTGTACGCCGCCAAGGTCGTCGTGCTCGGCGCCGGGGTCAGCGGCATGAACGCCGCCGCGATCGCCCTTGGCATGCAGGCCGAGGTGCTGCTGCTGGACCTGAACGTGGGCCGGCTGCGCGAGGTCGACCGGATCTACCAGGGCCACATGCAGACCGTCACCAGCAACCGGTACGAGATCGAGCGTGCCGTGCTCGATGCCGACCTCGTCATCGGGGCGGTCCTGGTCGCCGGCGCCAAGGCCCCGACGCTGGTCAGCAACGACCTGGTCAGCCGGATGAAGCCGGGCTCGGTGCTCGTCGACATCTCGGTGGACCAGGGCGGCTGCTTCGAGGACACCCGGCCCACCACCCACGACGAGCCGGTCTTCCGGGTGCACGGCTCCACGTTCTACTGCGTCGCCAACATGCCCGGAGCGGTCCCGCACACCTCGACGTACGCCCTGACGAACGTCACGCTGCCGTACGCCGTCGCGCTCGCCGACCGGGGCTGGCGCAGTGCGTGCGCGGCGGACCCGTCGCTCGCCGCCGGCCTGTCCGCCACCGCCGGGCAGCTCCTGTCCGCACCGGTCGCCGACGCGCACGACCTGCCCTTCGTCGACCCCACCTCGCTGCTGACGGTGAGCGCCTGAGGGAGCGGTCCCTGGTCACGGCACCTGGGCGTGGCTAGTGTGACCGGCACCCGTAGTGCACGGGCACCTACGGATGGTCGACAGCATGCAGCGTGACCAGCAACTCGCCGACGTTCTCGGCGAGTTCGCCCGGACGATGCTCACCGACTTCCCGATCCAGAGCATCCTCGACCGGCTGGTCGAGCGGATCGTCGACGTGCTTCCGGTGACCGCCGCCGGGGTCACGCTGATCACCGGGGACGCCCACCCGCGCTTCCTGGCCGCCTCCAACGACGCGGCGCTGCACCTCGAGCGCCTGCAGAGCGCGCTCGGCCAGGGCCCGTGCGTCGTGGCGAACGACACCGGGACGCCGGTGAGCGTGCTCGACATCCGGACCGACGACCGCTTCCCCGACTTCGTCGCCGCGGCCGCCGACAGCGGCCTGGCCGCCGTCTTCGCCTTCCCGATGCGGCACAACAACGGTCGGCTCGGGGCCCTGGACCTGTTCCGGGACACCCCCGGGCCGCTCGACGAGTGGGGCATGACCGCGGCGCAGACCCTCGCGGACGTCGCGGCGGCGTACGTCCTCAACGCGCAGGCCCGGGAGGACAGCGCGGAGGCCGCCGAGCTCCTGCGCGCCAGCACGCTGCACGACCCGCTGACGGGGCTGCCCAACCGGGTCATGCTCCAGCAGCGCCTGGACCACGCGGCCGAGCGCGCGCGGCGGTCCCGGGCGCCGGCCGCCGTGCTGTTCGCCGACCTGGACGGCTTCAAGCTGGTCAACGACACCCACGGGCACGCGGTCGGCGACGCGCTGCTGATCGCGGTCGCCCGGCGGCTGAGCGCCCTGCTGCGGCTCGGTGACACCCTGGCCCGCGTGTCCGGCGACGAGTTCGTCATCCTGTGCGAGGACCTGAGCTCGGCCGACGCGGTCGACGTGCTGGCGACGCGCATCGCCGACGCGTTCAGCCGGCCGTTCGTGGTCTCGGCCGACGCCCCGGAGGGGGTCGGGACGAACAGCGTCGTGGTGGCGGTGAGCGCCAGCGTGGGGATCGCCTTCGCCGGGCACGCCGACGAGATCGGTCCGCAGCTGATCCAGGACGCCGACCGGGCGATGTACGACGCCAAGCGCCGGGGCGGGGCCACCCACCAGGTCATCGACCTCACCGCCTCAGCCCGCAACGCCGACCGGCTGGCGCTCCGGCGCGACCTGGGCGGCGCGCTCGGCCGCGGACAGCTGGCGCTGGTCTACCAGCCGATCGTGCGGGCGGCGGACGGGCGCGTGCTCGGCGTCGAGACGCTGCTGCGCTGGCGGCACCCGCGGCACGGGGGCCTGCCCGTGGTCAGCCTGATCGCCCTGGCCGAGCAGAGCTCGTTGATCCTCGACATCGGGCAGTGGGTGCTCGAGCGGGCCATGCTCGACCGCGCCGGCTGGCTCCGGGACCACCCGGACCACCCGCTGGGCCTGTCGGTCAACGTCTCGAGCCGGCAGCTGCTGGCGCCCGGCCTGCGGTCGACGGTCGCGCGGCTGCTCTCGAGCACCGGCATGGACGCGTCAGCGCTGACGCTCGAGTTCTCCGAGCGGGCCTTCCTGGAGGACCGCGCGCGGGTCGGCGTCGCCCTCGCGGAGCTGCGCGAGCTCGGGGTGCACCTCGCCCTGGACGACTTCGGCACCGGCCGCTCCTCGCTGGGCTCCCTGCGCCAGTTCCCGGTCGACCTCGTCAAGATCGACCGCGGCTTCGTCGCCGACATCGGCGTGTCGTCGACCGGCGCGCCCATCGTGGCCGCGGTGATCGGCCTGGGGCACGTCCTGGGACTGCAGGTGACGGCGGAGGGCGTGGAGTCGGCGGCGCAGCACGAGAAGATCGCGGCACTGGGCTGCGACTGCGCACAGGGCTACCACTACGCGAGGCCGATGACGGCCGCCGACCTGTCCCGGCAGCTGGGGGCGCACCCGACCGGGCCGCTGCACCTGCCGGAGCAGCGCGAGCCCACGGTCCGGGTCGGGTGCTGAGCCGCCGCCCCGGCACGGCCCCCCGAGGTGTCGCCCGCGACGGCGGGGGAACCCGCGTCCCGTGTCCCTGATCGGCGAGACGGTCAAGATCCGGCGCGAGGAGCTGGGCCTGGACCAGCTGCAGCTCGGGCAGCGGGTCGGCGTCGGCCAGCAGACCGTGTCCCGGTGGGAGACCGGCGTGGCCGTGCCCAAGCCGAACCGGCTGCCGGTGCTGGCGGAGGTCCTCGGCCTCGACCCGGAGTACGTGCACCGGATGGCCGGTTACCTGCCGGTGGAGCGGACGTCGCCGGCGGCCGACCTCGTGCACGACCTCTACGCCCGCGCGGCCGAGCTGAGCGACGACGAGCTGCTCCTGCTGCTCGACCGCATCTGGCAGGAGTACCGCAAGCGCAAGGGCCTGGTCCCGCCTGGCACGTCCTGACCTGCCGTACGCGGTTGACAGGTGGGCCACCCTCGCTGAGGGTGGGAACAGCCCAACAGGGGCCGGAGGTGTCAATCCTCCCCAGGCAGGTGGCAATGTGATCAACAGTCCGAAGCGACCGGCCCTCTGGGACCGGTTCACCCGCACCCTGCTCCCGACGCACGGGGCCCGCGCCAACGCGGCCGAGGCGCTCGCCTGGGAGCGGGACGAGCGGCGCCGGCGCGCCGAGGGGACGGCGGCCCTCGCCGTCCCGATGAGCCCGCCGCGGCCGCGCGGCCCGGTAGCCGGCGAGAACTGGTGACCGGCGTGCGGCTGGGAGCCCTGCGGCAGCGCCGCCGCCCCCTCGCCCATCAGTGCGGCCAGTGCCGTCGGCGCTGGGCCCTGCGGGTGGTCGACCACCCGGCGGGCACCGTGGTCCTCTGTCGCTACTGCGGGGCGGTGCGTGCGGCAGGTGCGCTGGCGCTGGTCGCGCCGGCGCCGGACTGATCCTCCGCGGCCGGCTCCCGCAGCTCGGCCCGTAGCTCTCGCAGCCCCACCTCGTGCCCCGCGTCGCACATCAGCCGGGCGTGCACGGTCGCGTCGCAGCCGACGTGCCGGGTGCGCACCGGCGGCCCGGCCGGCCCGGCCAGGTGCCGGTCCCCCCAGTCCATCAGGGCCGTCAGCACCGGCTGCAGCTCGCGGCCGGCCTCGGTGAGCACGTACTCGGTGCGGGTGCGCTCGCCCGGCTCCCGGTAGGGACGGGTCGCGAGGACGCCCACGGCCACCAGCGAGCGGAGCCGGTCGGTCAGCACGGCCGGCGGCGCGCCGGTCGCGTCCCGGATCGCGGCGAACCGGCGGCTGCCGAGGCTGACCTCGCGCACCACGAGCAGCGCCCACCGCTCCCCGAGGACGTCGAGGCTGCGGGCGATCGAGCAGGGCCGGGGCACCACCTGAGTATGGACAACGAACTCAGCTGCGTCTAGCGTCCGCCCCATGTCCGACGCCTGGGGCGAGCCCCGCAGCAAGACCGTGCACTGGTACGACCCGCTCCTCGCGGCCGAGCAGGGGCGGCAGCTCTCGGGCCTGGAGCACCTGCGCGGGGTGGCCGCCGGCACGCTGCCGCCGCCCCCCATCGCCGGGCTGATGGGCTTCGCCCTCGTGGCGGTCGAGGAGGGCGAGGTGATGTTCACCTGCGTGCCGGACGAGTCGGCGTACAACCCGATCGGCGTCGTGCACGGCGGCCTGGTGTGCACCCTGCTCGACTCGGTGTGCGGGTGCGCGGTGCAGAGCCTGCTGCCGCAGGGCGTCGGCTACACCAGCCTGGAGATCAAGGTCAGCTACCTGCGGCCGGTCCGCGCGGACAGCGGCGTGCTGACCGCGCGCGGCCGGGTGCCCCGGCCCGGTCGCCGGGCCAGCTTCGCGGAGGGCGACGTGCGTACGGCCGACGGCAAGGTGGTCGCCACCGCCAGCAGCACCTGCCTGGTCTTCCCCCTGTGACCCGGATGCTTCCGTGAGCCAGCCGGCCGTACGGCGACGGCTGCCGCACCGCGCATGGGGCGTCGCAGCGGTGGCCTTCGTGGTGCTGCTGGGCGCGGCCGGCTTCCGCTCCGCCCCGGGCGTGCTGCTCGTGCCGCTGGAGGCCGACGGGTTCAGCCGGGACACGGTCTCGCTCGCGGTGTCGATCAACCTGGTGCTCTTCGGGCTGACCGCGCCGTTCGCCGCCGCCCTCATGGAGCGCTTCGGCATCCGGCAGGTGGTCTGCACGGCGCTGTCGGTCATCGCCCTCGGCAGCGGCCTGACCACCGTGATGACCAGCGGCTGGCAGCTCGTGGCGCTCTGGGGCCTGCTGGTCGGCGTCGGGACCGGCTCCATGGCGCTGGTGTTCGCGGCCACCGTCGCCAACCGCTGGTTCACCAGCCGGCGCGGCCTGGTGACCGGGGTGCTCACCGCCGGCAGCGCGACCGGCCAGCTGGTCTTCCTGCCGCTGCTCTCGCTGCTCACCGAGCGGTACGGCTGGCGCTCCGCCGCCCTCGCCGTCTCGCTGTCCGCGCTAGCCGTCGTCCCGCTGGTCCTCGTCCTGCTCAAGGAGCGCCCGAGCGACCTGGGGCTGCTGCCGTACGGCGCGACAGGACCCGAGCCCACGCCCCCGCCGGCCGGCACGCCCGCCCGGGCCGCGGTCGGGGCGCTGCGCATGGCCTCGCGCGTGCCCGCCTTCTGGCTGCTGGTCGGCGGCTTCGCCATCTGTGGCGCGACCACGAACGGCTTGGTCGGCACCCACTTCATCCCGGCGGCGCACGACCACGGCATGCAGCTCACGACGGCGGCGAGCCTGCTCGCGCTGGTCGGCGTGTTCGACATCGTCGGCACGATCGGCTCCGGCTGGCTCACCGACCGGATGGACAGCCGGGTGCTGCTCGGCTGGTACTACCTGCTGCGCGGGCTGTCGCTGTTCGCCCTGCCGGCGCTGTTCGCCGCGACCCCACAGGCGCAGATGCTGCTGTTCGTGCTGTTCTACGGCCTGGACTGGGTGGCCACCGTGCCGCCGACGGTGGCGCTGTGCCGCGAGCTGTTCGGCGACAGGGGGATGCTGGTGTTCGGCTGGGTGTTCGCCAGCCACCAGGTCGGCGCCGGCATCGCCGCGACCGTGGCGGGCAGCATGCGCACCTCGTTGGGCAGCTACGACGCCGCGTGGCTCGGGGCGGGCGCGCTGTGCCTGCTCGCGGCAGGGCTGTCCGTCGCCGTACGCCGGACCCCGCGCACTCCCGCCCCGCTGATCCTGGCCGGCTGACGACGACCGGCCGCGCGTGGTCAGCAGGCGAGGGTCGCCGCGGCCGGGGTGGCGCTCAGACGGCGGGACGCAGGTTGTCCGACCAGGACGACAGCACCGCGGCCGGCGGCCGGTCGGCGCGGCGCTGCTCGAGCAGCGGCCGGGTGAGGGAACCGGCCGCGAGCAGGTGGGCGGCCTCGGGCAGGCTCAGCCCGGCGGCGTGCGCCAGCGGCCCGAGCTCGCCGTACGTCCGGGACCAGCACCGCATGCCCTCGACCTGCCGGCGGTGCAGGCCCGGGTCCTCCATTGCGTCGAGCAGGGGCTGCCCGCCGGCCCGGAGCCAGGCCACGACCGTACGGGGCGACCGGTCCGGCCAGTCCCCGCGGACCACGGCGGACAGGACCTGGGCGGTACGCGGCCCGCACAGGTCCTGCACCTCGTGCACGTCGTCCGCGCCCCAGCCCTCGCGGGCCAGCGCACGGGCGGTGCGGTCGGCCAGCGGCGGACGTACGTCGTGCAGCGGTGTCCTCGACGACAGCGTGAGCAGGGAGAAGGGCACGGGGTCCTCCGTTCCGGGCTGGCCGTCAGCGTCGTCGGCAGGGTCTGCACCCGCAGGGCTGCAGCTGCTCCTCCAGTGTCGGCGCGCAACCGCCCCCGGACGAGGACCGGCGGGTGAGTCCTTGGCCACGCCGGGCCTCGGCGCTGGCCCAGGGCTCCCAGCACGACCTCAGGGCTCCAGCGCGAGCCGCAGCCCGATCCCGCTGAGCAGCTCCTGCGCCGACACGCCCGCCTGCTCCGCGGCGCTCGGCAGCAGCAGCGCGGCGAGCTCCAGCAGCCCGTAGTAGCCCTGCGCGAGCACGCCGACGCCGTCGTCGTCGATGAGCTGCTCGAGGTAGTCGCCGAGGCTGTGCGGACGGCCGGCCTCGCGTGCGGCCAGGAAGTCGGTCAGCGCGCCGACGGCGGCCGCGGTCGCGGCGCGGCTCCCGGGCGAGGTCACGGGGTCAGCGCACCTGGAGCAGGAGCTTGCCGATGTGCTCGGAGGCCTCCATCACGCGGTGCGCCTCGGCGGCCTGGTCCAGCGGCAGGACGCGGTCGACGACCGGTCGCACCTCGCCGGCCTCGACCGCCGGCCAGACGTTGGCCAGCACGGCCTGCACGATCGCCGCCTTCTGCGACAGCGGCCGCGAGCGCAGCGCCGTCGCGTGCACGGAGCCGCGCTTGGCGAGCAGCGCGCCGAGGTCGAGCTCGGCCTTGCGGCCGCCCTGCAGCCCGATGACCACGAGCCGTCCGCCGTCCGCGAGTGCCTCGACGTTGCGGGGAAGGTACGCGGCGCCCATCACGTCCAGGATCACGTCGGCGCCACCCGCCTCCCGCAGCACCTCGACGAAGTCCTCGTCGCGGTAGCGCACCGCCCGCTCGGCGCCGAGGGCCAGCACGCGCTGCGCCTTGCCGTCGTCGGCGCCGACCGTGGCGAACACCCGGCAGCCGTGCTGCGCGGCGAGCTGCACCGCCATGGTGCCGATGCCGGAGCCGCCGCCGTGCACCAGGAACACCTCGCCGGGCTGCAGGTCGGCCCGCATGAAGACGTTGCTCCAGACCGTGCAGGTGACCTCGGGCAGGGCCGCCGCGTCGACGAGCGACAGGCCGGCGGGGACCGGCAGCAGCTGGCTGGTCGGCACCGCGACCTTCTCGGCGTAGCCGCCGCCGGCCAGCAGCGCGCACACCTCGTCGCCCACCGCGAAGCCCGCGACGCCCTCCCCGAGCGCCGCGATGGTGCCCGAGCACTCGAGCCCGGGGTAGGGCGAGGCGCCTGGCGGCGGCGCGTAGAAGCCCTGCCGCTGCATGACGTCCGCCCGGTTGACGGCGGTCGCGGTGACGTCGAGGAGCACCTCGCCGGGCCCGGCCACCGGGTCGTCGACCTCGGCGAGGGTGAGGACCTCGGGACCGCCGTACGACGGCAGGGTGATCGCTCTCATGCGCCCACCCTAGGGTCGCGGGGTGAGCGACTGCTTCTACGAGCCCCTCGACCGCGCCGGCGCCCGCTGGCGGCCGACCGTGCACACCACCGGGCCCTGGGACGCCAGGTTCCAGCACGCCGGCCCGCCGAGCGCGCTGCTCGGCCGCGCGCTGGAGCGGTGCGCGGCGCGCGACGACACGATGGTCGCCCGGGTCACGGTCGAGCTGCTCGGGCCGGTGCCGGTGGCGGAGCTCGCGCTGCGCGTGCGGGTGAGCCGGCCGGGCCGCAGCGTCGAGCTCGTCGAGGCGGCGCTGTCGGCCGAGGGCCGCGACGTGGCGCGGGCCGGGGCCTGGCGCATCCTGCGTACGGCCGCCGCAGCCGTGCCGGACCGGCGGCCGGCGCCACCAGCGCTGCCGCCCGAGGGACCGCCGCTTGCGACCGGCGAGTGGGTCCGAGGCTTCCTCGACGCGGTGGAGTGGCGCGTCGTGGCGGGCGGCGGCTTCCTCGAGCCGGGCCCGGCGACGGCCTGGGCGCGGCTGCGGCACCCGCTCGTCGACGGCGAGCAGACCAGCCCGCTGCAGCGGGTCCTCGCCATCGCCGACAGCGGCAACGGCCTGTCCAGCGAGCTCGACCTCACCCGCTGGCACTTCATCAACCCGGAGCTGACGGTGCACGTGCACCGCGAGCCGGTCGGCGACTGGCTGTGCCTGGACGCCGCGACGACGATCTCGACCGGCGGGGTCGGGCTGGCGACCGGCTCGCTGTCCGACCAGCTCGGGCCGGTCGCGGTCGCCGCCCAGTCGCTGCTGGTCGCGCCCCGCCAGAGCTGAACCGCCAGAGCTGAACCGCAGAGCTGAACCCGCCAGAGCTGGACCCCCGACTCAGCCCGCGCGCACCAGCGTCGCCGGGCCGCTGTCCCTGGCGAGCGCGGGCGGGCCAGTTCCGGACGTCAGCAGCAGCAGCGCCTCGATCCGGGCCGGCCCGGGCCGCAGCCGCCCGCTGACGGTCGGGACCACGACCGGCACCCGGCGGGCCACCCCGTCGCACCTGACCGCCGGCACCCGGTAGGCCTGCGCCCGGTCCGCGCCCTGCGCCTGCGACACCTGGACGTACAGCTCGTACAGCCGGTAGCCCCGGGCGCAGCGCACCGTGGGGGCGACCCGTACGCGGCCGCCGGTTGCCAGCACCGCCCGGTCCGGCACGGACACCTGCACGGGCCCCGACACCGACAAGGACACCGGCACCGACACCGGCACCGGCACCGCGGGGCTGGCCACCGCCGGCGCGGGCAGGCCCAGCACGGCGGCGGCGAGCAGCCCGGCCGTGGAGACCGGGATCAGGCTGCGCACAGGTGGCATCGGTGGACTCCCTTGTCCGGAGCGGGGCCGCTCGGGCTACCGGGACGGAGCCGGGGTCCCGACGTACTCCCAGTGCCACGGCTCCGGACGGCTGCCGCCGGGCTCCGCCCAGGCCGGGTGCACCCAACCGTACGCCGGGGCGTGCGCCTGCATCCAGAGGTACTCCGGCGTACCGAAGGTCTCGACGCCGCCGCAGAAGTCGACGGCCACGCCGAGCCCGTGGTTGCTGCTGCCGGGCACCGCGGCCAGGCCGGGCTTGCGGGCGTAGACGTCGACCTGCTCGCCGTAGCTGCGGTAGGAGTCGGTCACGCAGAGCGGGTGGGTCGCGTGCAGCCGGTTGAACGCGGCCGCCGCGTCGGCCCGCAGCCGGTGCCCGCCGCCGACCGTGAGCGGGCAGAGCGCCTCGACGGGCAGGAAGCCGTTGGGGAAGCCGGTCGTCGGCAGGCCGGTGCACAGGGCGCCGCCGGTGCCGGGCACCGGCGCGGGCAGGAGCCGGGCCGCGGCCAGCCGGGCCGTCGCCTCGTCGAGCCCGGTGCGGATCGCCGTCGCCCGCGCCTGCAGCACCGCGACCTGCGCCTCGAGGTCGCGCGCCTCCGCCTCCGCCTGCGCCTTCAGCGCGTCGGCCTGCGCCGCGAGCTCCGCGGCCCGGGCGCCCTCCTCGGTGGCCGCCCGCAGCGACTGCTCCTGGTTGCCCTGCACCTGGTCGAGGGCGGCGTCAGCCAGCACCGCCTGCTCGAGCTGACCCGGCGGGCTGGTGAGGGCCAGGGTGAAGCTGTCCGGCCGGGGCGCGCGGTAGGCCGCGTTGACGACCCGCGCCAGCAGCGCGCGCGCCTGCTCGGCCCGCTCGAGCGCCGCCTGCGCCGCCATCCCCGCGGTGAACGCCGCCGCCTGCGTCTGCGCCAGCCGGGCCTGGCCCTGCTCCCACTTCTCGGTGCCGGCCGTCAGCTCCACGGTGGCGCGGGTCGCCTCCGCGGCCAGCCGGTCGACCTCGGCCTGCGCCCGCGCGACGGCGACGGGGTCGGGCAGCGGGGGTGGGACCGGGAGCGGCGGCAGCGCCGGCGCAGGCGCCGGAGGGGGGCTCGCGGGGGGCGTGGCGGTCGCCGCGGATGCCGCCGACGACGTGCCGAGCACCGCCAACGCCACGAGGGGCCCGAGCAGGGCGGGCAGGGGCCGGGGCATGATGTCCAGCCTATCGGCGCGCCGCCGCGCTACCTGAGGCAACGGCGGCCACCCGTTCGGTCCTGACCTGCTGCTCGATCTGGGGCAGCCCGGGCGTGCCCAGGGCGGTGAGGGCGGGGAAGGCGCCGCGGAACGCGGGCAGCAGGCGCAGCCAGCCCTGGCCGTACACGTGCGCGCGCCGCGCGACCAGGCCGTCGGCGAGGCGGACCACCGCCGGGCCGAGGGCGTAGGTCCGGCCGAGCACCCACGGCAGCCGGGCGCGCAGCTCCCGCAGCCCGGCCTTCTGGTCGGCGTTGCGGACCATGTCCGTGTCGGTCCAGGTGAGGTAGGCGACGCCGACGTCGACGCCGTGGTGCCGGACCTCACCGCGCAGCGCGTGCGCGAACGCCTCGACCCCGGACTTGCTGGCGCAGTACGCGCTCATCATCGGCGCGGGCACCAGCGCGGCGACCGACGCGACCTGCAGGACGTAGCCGCGGCTCTGCACCACGGCGGGCAGGAAGGCCCGGACGGTACGCACGCTGCCCAGCAGGTTGACCTCGATGACCCGGTCGTACACGTCGGGGTCGCTGTACAGCAGCGGCCCGCCCTCGCCGATCCCGGCGTTGGCGACGACCGCGTCGACCCGGCCGAAGTCGGCGACCACCCCGGCCGCGACGTCGGACAGGGCCGCCGAGTCGGTGACGTCGACCTCGTACGCCCGGCTGCCCGGCAAGGTCGCGCTGACCGCGGCGAGCTCCGCGGGCTCGAGGCCCAGTAGCGCGACCCGTGCGCCGCGCCCGGTCAGGACCCGGGCGAGCTCGGCGCCGATGCCGCGCGCGGCCCCGGTGATGACGACGACGTGGCCTGAGATGTTCGGCATGGCGCCACTCTTACACCGGGGCCCTGCAGCCTGACTAGCGGCGGGCGAGCGCCGCCAGGACGTCGTTGCGGGTGCCCGAGCCGTACGCGCCGGACAGGGCGGCGGACAGCTCCGCACGCTGACGCGACCGGGCCCGGTGGTTCTGCACGGCCTGCGACAGGCGCGCCGACAGCCCGACGGTCGGGCGGGGGACGGTGACGGTGTAGGTGGAGGTGAACGCAGTCATTGGAGCCTTCTTCGTTGCGGTGTGTGTGTCGTCGTTGACACCTGTTGCAACCGGGCGGCGTGCGGCGCCCTGCCCGTTGTGGCTGGTGAGGTCGGTCAATGACCGTGATCACAGGGGCAGCTGGCTGGCGAGCGGGAGCTCCACCAGGAACGTCGCGCCCTGCCCGACGGTGCTGCGCACCCCGACCCGCCCGCCGTGCGCCTCGACGACGGCCCGCACGATCGACAGCCCGAGCCCGTTGCCGCCGCTGGCCCGGGTGCGGGCCGTGTCGGCCCGGTAGAAGCGCTCGAACACCTTCGCGGCCTGCTCGGCGGTCAGCCCGGGGCCGCGGTCCTCGACCTCGACCACCGCGCACCGCTGCTCGGTGCGCAGCCGTACCACGACCGGCGTCGCGGGCGGGGTGTGCGTGACCGCGTTGCCCAGCAGGTTGACCAGCACCTGGCGCAGCCGCGCCTCGTCGCCGAGCACCACGGGTGTGTCGCCGTCCTCGGCGACCTCGAGCCGGATCGACCGCGCCGGGTCGACGGCCTGCGCGTCGTGCACCGCGTCGGCGGCGAGCTGCAGCAGGTCGACCGGCGCCGTGTCGAGCGGGCGCTGCTGGTCGAGCCGGGCGAGCAGCAGCATCTCCTCGACGAGCTGGCCCATCCGGCTGGCCTCGCCCTCGACCCGGCCCATCACCCGGTCGAGGTCCTGCCCGGGCGGCACCGCGCCCTGCCGGTAGAGCTCAGCGAAGCCGCGGATGCTCGTCAGCGGGGTCCGCAGCTCGTGGCTGGCGTCCGCGACGAAGCGCCGCATCCGCGCCTCGGACTCGCGCGCCGCGGCCTCGGACTCGCGCTGGGCACGGAAGGACTCCTCGATCCGGCCCAGCATGGAGTTGAACGCCAGCGCCAGCCGGCCGACCTCCGTACGGTCGTCCTGGCGCGGCACGCGCAGCGACAGGTCGCCGCCGGCGATCGCCGCCGCCGTCTGCTCCACCTCCTGCAGCGGCCGCAGGCTGGTGCGTACGACGGCGTACCCGGCCCCGGCCAGGACCGCCAGGACCGCCAGGCTGACCAGCGCCTCGACGAGCACGAGCCGCTTCGCCGCGGCGTCGGTCTCCTCGAGCGGGGCGCCGAAGACCACGCTGTAGCCGTTGGGGACCTGGGCGACGAGCACCCTCCAGCGGCCGTCACCGGCGACCGCGCCGGTCGTGAACGGCGTGCCGGTCGGCAGCTGGGTGGGCAGGTCGGGGTCGGGTTCAGGGTCGGGGTCGCCGGGGCGCAGGGGGTCGTCGGTCGGTGTGCCGTTCGGATCCAGGACCAGCACGTAGTAGCGGCTGAGCTGGTCGATCTGCACACTGCCTCCGCGGCGGCCCTGCTGGCTGAGCGCCGCGACGGAGCGGCTGGCACCGGCCAGGTTCTCGTCCACCTGCTTCAGCAGGTAGCGCTGCACCACCGTGGTCGCGGTCACCCCGGTGATGAGCAGGCCGAGGGCGACGAGGGCCAGTACGGCCGCAACCAGCTTGACGCGCAACGGCAGCCCGCCGTACCGCTCGCGGAAGCTGCTCACGTGGCGAGTCTGACGCGTCCGACTGGGAGCATGCTGTGAGCCCGCTGAACGACCGGCAGCGCCCTGGCAGGGCCTTCACAGGCCGCTCCCAGCCTCTGCCGCCACCGTCCTGTCCATGACCACGACTGCAGGAGTGCCCATGGCCGATGCGGAGGCCCGGCTGCTCGTCGTCGACGACGAGCCCAACATCCTCGAGCTGTTGAGCGTCGCGCTGCGCTTCAACGGCTTCGAGGTTGCCACCGCCACCAACGGCCTGCAGGCGCTGACCACCGCCCGTACGTTCAAGCCGGACCTGGTCGTGCTCGACGTGATGATGCCGGAGCTCGACGGGTTCGAGACCGTGCGCCGGCTGCGCGGTGAGGGTGCCCGGGTGCCCGTGCTGTTCCTGACCGCAAAGGACGGCACCGAGGACAAGGTCACCGGCCTGACCCTGGGCGGCGACGACTACGTGACCAAGCCGTTCAGCCTGGAGGAGGTCGTCGCCCGGATCCGCGCGGTGCTGCGCCGCGGTGGCGCCGCCGCCCAGCCCGCCGGCTCGCGCCTGGTGTTCGCCGACGTCGAGCTCGACGAGGACAGCCACGAGGTCTGGAAGGCCGGCACGTCCGTCGCGCTGTCCCCGACCGAGTTCAACCTGCTGCGCTACTTCATGCAGAACCCGGGCCGGGTGCTGAGCAAGGCGCAGATCCTCGACCACGTCTGGCACTACGACTTCGGCGGCGAGGCCAACGTCGTGGAGTCGTACGTGTCCTACCTGCGGCGCAAGGTCGACACCACCGAGCCGCGGCTGCTGCACACCCTGCGCGGCGTCGGCTACGTGCTGCGGGTGCCCAGCGGCTGAGGCCGCCTCTATGCGGCCGGGGGAGGGTCCTGACCCGTTGGGGGACCCCTCGGCGGGTCGCGACCCTCCCCCGGCAGCGAGTGCGCGCGCCGGTCAGGCGCGGGGCTCGGCGTAGATGAGGTCGTCGATCGCGACCACGTCGTTCGGCCCGCCGTCGAGGTTCCACGGGCCCAGAGGCGTGTTGCCGCTGGTGATGCGGACCTCGTACACCTTCGCCGTCGTCTTCACCCCGAGGAACGACAGGCTGTCGCTGGCTGTCGGGCCGGCAGGGACGCGACCGGACCAGAGCTTGCCGCCCCACCTGTCGTACAGCGCCACCTTGGTGCTGCTCCAGCTGTCCACGTCGGTGAACACCGCCCCGAAGCCCTTGACGTACGCCCGGTCGCTGGTGCCGGGCACGAAGAAGCGCACCCGGGTCTCGGTGGTGCCGACCGGCGTGAAGAGCTTCTCCGGGCTGAACGTCGAGAAGATCTGCTGGTACTGGGGGCTGACGTTGCCGAAGCGCGGCTGGACCGCACCGCCGGGGTTGGTGCTGACCGCGAACTTGTTCCCGCTCGAGTTCCGGAACTCGGCACCACGGGTCACGGCGGTGTTGAACAGGTCCGGGGGCATGAGGGCGGGGGTGGAGATGGCGTCGGGCACCGCGTCCCAGTTGATCGACCGGTGGCCGGCCGGCTGGCTGCCCGGCGCGGAGGCGTTGTCGGGGCCGCCGAGCAGGGCACGGTAGGCGTCGACGCTGGGGGTGAGGCCCGTGGCGGTGGCGGCCGCCGCCTGGATCTTGACGAACGACGGGGCGGCGGCGGCCGGGCCGGCCGGCAGCAGCAGGGCGGCCGGGAGCGCGAGCACGGCGGCGGCGGCGGACAGCTGCAGGCCCCGGGTGAGGGTGCTGGACCGGGTGAGCGTGCTGGACATGACGGAACCTCTCGGTACGGACGGGCCGCCGGCGGTCGCCGGCTGCGGGCCGGGAGCGGTGCGCCCCGTCGGCCTGCAGCCAGGTTGGCGCCGGCGCAGCGTCCGCGCGTCGGGCACCGCACCTCATCCTTGGCGCCCCACCGCCTTAGCCGCCTGCGGTCCGCCTCAGCCGCGGGCGGCCCCGCCTCAGGCCTCGCCGGAGCGCGGCCGGGGCAGGAGCCCGACCTGGCGGCCCACCCGCGCCGCGTCCTCCCGGGAGCCCACGGCGAGCTTGCGCAGGATGTTGGACACGTGCACGCTCGCGGTCTTGATGCTGATGAACAGCGCCTCCGCGATCTCCCGATTGGTCTGGCCGGCGGTGACCCTGGCGAGCACCTCGAGCTCCCGGGCGGTCAGGCCCAGGCCCGTGGCGGCGCCGGCGGTGGGCGCCGGCTCGAGCACCTGCAGCGGCACCCGCCGCCAGCCGGCCAGTGCCGCCAGCTCCTCCTGCAGCGCGGCCGCCCCCAGCCCGGCGGCCCGGTCGTGCGCGGTGCGCAGCGCCTCGGCCGCGTCGTCCGCCCGCCCGACGGCGAACAGCGCCTCGGCGGCGCGCCATCCGGCGTAGGCCGCTTCGTACGGCCGGGACAGCGCCGACCAGGCAGCGACGGCGCGCTGCCACGCAGCCGGGTCGGGGCGTTCCCGCAGCCGGCCGAGCTCGCCGGCGCAGACGGCGGCGAGGGCTGCGGTCTCGGGCAGGCAGTCCTCGTCGCGTACCGGGCAGGGCACCAGAGCCAGGGCCCGGGCGTGCAGCGCCTCGCCGCGCTCCTGCGCCGCGCGTGCGACCGCGTCGTCCCGGCCGGCGCGACCACGCTCGGCGTCGTCGGCGCACGCCCACAGCGCGTGCGCGACCAGCGGGCCGGCCGAGCGCGGCTCCTGGGCCGCCTCGGTGAGGTCCAGCGCCTCGTCGGCCAGCGCCGCCGCCTCGCCGGCCCGCCCGGTGGTGGCGGCCAGCTCGACGGCCACCTCCAGCAGCTCGCGCCGCCACGCGACCTGGGCGCCGCCGGTCGAGGCCAGCAGGGCCTCCGCGCCGGCGAGGTGCTCCTTCGCGGCCGCGTGCCGGCCGCGACGCAGCGCCAGCCAGCTGGTCTGCAGCAGGACGGCGAACGCCCGCAGGCCGCGGGCACCGCCGGCCCGGGCCTCCGCGAGCACCTGCTCGGCCGTGTCCCAGCGACCCGCCTTGCGCAGCGCGTCCGCGGCGTTGGCCAGCAGGTGGCCACCGTGCTCGCGGGCCAGGCCGGCCGCCCTGGCCTCCTCGTAGCCGGTCAGCGAGACCGCGGCCGCCTCGTCGTAGCGGCCCGCGACGCCGAGCACGTGCCCGAGGTTGATGGTGGCCTCGGCGAGGTCGTCCGCGTCGCCGATCTCCCGGGCGATCCGCGCCGCCGACGTCAGCTCGGCGACCCCGCCGTCGAGGTCGCCGCCCCAGGCCACGACGACGCCGAGGGCCTGCCGGGCGCGCCCCTCCTGCGCGGGCGCACCGGCGGCCTGCGCCTGCGCGATGCTCTCGCGGGCAGCGGCGGTGGCCGCCGGCAGCCGGGTCCGCGACATCTCCAGCATGGCCAGGCCGGCCAGCACCCCGGCCCGGGTGGCGGACGGCGGGTCGGCCGGCAGCAGGCTCAGCGCCCGGGTGTACGCGGCCTCGGCGGTGGCCGGGTCGCCGGTGTGGAAGCGGTACGTGCCGAGGCGCTCGAGCAGGCGGGCCTGCGCCGCCCGGTCGCCGGCGTCGAGCGCCTCGAGCGCGCGCTCGGCCAGCGCGACGGCGTCGGCGACCTCACCCAGCAGGTCGGCCGCCTGGGCGGCCCGGGCCAGGAGCTCCCAGCGCCCGATCCGGCCGACCACCCCCGCGTCCGGCACCCGGTCCCAGACGGCGTCGGCCTGCTCGAACCGGCTGCGGACCTCCGCGAACGCGTACGACCGCTCGGCCGAGAGCCCGGCCTGCACCAGCAGGGGCAGCGCGTCCGCCCACCTGCCCGCGGCCAGGTAGTGGTGGGCGACGGTGCCGGGATCACCCCTCAAGCCGGGCGCCGTCGAGCCGGGCGCCGTCACGTTCCGGAGCGCGTCCGCGACCCGGCTGTGCACGCGCCTGCGCTCGCCCGGCAGCAGCTCGCTGTACGCCGCTTCCCGGACCAGCTCGTGCGTGAAGTCGAGGCCCTGCCCGTCGGCAGCCGGCCGCAGCACGGCGGCCTCGACGAGTTCGCGCAACGCCCGGTCGACCTCGTCGCCGGTCAGGTCGACCGCGACGGCCAGCAGCTCCTCGTG
>DASTLY010000056.1:0-14208 GCA_035714445.1 Mycobacteriales bacterium | reverse complement strand
CGCTGCGCTCGGCGTCGCCGTCCTGGTCCCGGCCCTGCTGCCGGGGCTCGACGCGCGCCTGCTCGACGGCGGCAACGGTGAGGGCGGCGGCGGGGCCGGCGGCTCGCGGAGCGTCACCACGTACAACCCGATCACCCGGCTGCGGGGCGAGCTGTCGCTGCCCGAGCCGATCGACGTCCTGCGCTACAGCACCGACGACCCGCAGCCCGACTACCTGCGGATGACCACGCTCGGGTTGTACGACGGCGGCGGCTGGCGGCAGGAGGTGCTGCGCGGCAACCTGCGTGACGACGGCGTCGACGACCCGATCCCGGTCCCGGTCGGCCGGTCGAGCACGGCCCGCAGCCGCACGGTGTCGGCGCAGCTGTCCATCCTGTCGCTGGACGCGTTCTGGCTGCCCCTGCCCGCCACCCCGAGCACCGTGCAGGTCGACGGGCCGTGGATGTGGGACGCCGGCAGCGAGAGCGTGTTCGCCACCCGCTCCAACACCTCCCGGGTGACCTCGTACACCGTCCGCTCCTCGCGAGCCCTGCCGGACCCGGCGCTGCTGGGCGACGGCGAGGCCGCGGTGCCGCCGGAGATCGAGCCGTATGCCACCCCGGTCGAGGCGACCGAGCGGGTGCGCGTCCAGACCGCGCGGATCATCCGCAACCAGACCACGGACTACGGCAAGGCGCTGGCGATCCAGTCCTACTTCCGCAACCCCGCCAACGGGTTCACCTACTCGGACGAGACCGAGTCGGGCGGCAGCCCGGACGCGCTGGAGGACTTCCTCAGCGAGAAGACCGGCTTCTGCGAGCAGTACGCCTCCGCGATGGGCGCCATGCTGCGCCTGGCCGGCGTCCCGTCCCGGGTCGCGGTCGGCTTCACCCCCGGTATCCGGCAGGCCGACGGCCAGTACCTGGTGACCACCGACCAGGCGCACGCCTGGCCCGAGGCGTGGTTCGAGGGTGCCGGCTGGGTGCGGTTCGAGCCGACGCCGTCCCGCGGCGGGATCACGCCGCCGTCCTACACCCCCGCGGCGCCGGTCGACACGGCCGGGCCCGCGGCCGCGCCGTCGCAGGCGCCGCTGCCCGCCGACCCGTCGATCGACGGGGTCGAGACGCCGGCCGAGCGCGCGGAGCGGATGGCGGCCGAGCGCGACGCCCAGGGCGTCGCGGTCGCGGCGTCCGAGAGCGGCTCCGGCGGTCCCCCGGTCCGCGAGCTGGCGCTCGGCGCCTCGGGGCTCCTGCTGCTGGTCTCCCCGGCCCTGCTGCACCTGCTGCGACGGCGGCGGCGCTGGCGCAGCCCCAACCCGCACGTCGCCTGGGAGCAGCTGCGCGACGACGCCGGCGACTCCGGCCACGACTGGCGCCCGGCGGAGAGCCCGCGTGCCGCCGGCGCCCGGCTGGTCGCGCAGAGCGGGCTGACCGGTGAGCCCGCCGCCGCGGCCGGTCGCCTCACGGCTGCCGTGGAGCGGGCGCGGTACGCCCTGCCCGGGCCGGTCGACCGCGACGCCGAGCGGCAGCTGTCCGACGACAGCGCCACCGTCCGCCGCGCCCTGCGCAGCGGCGCCCCCCTCGGCCGCCGGCTGCGCTGCGTCCTGCTGCCGCCGTCCACGCTCCGCTGGGCGAGCGCGCAGGCGGGCAGCCGTACGGCCGACGTGCTGGACGCGCTCGACCGCACCGTCAGCGCCGTGGGCGCGCGGCTGCGCCGCCGCTCGGCCTAGCGCCGGGGCCGGCCGGGCTGCGGCCGGGCTGCGGCCGGGCTGGGCGGCGCCGGGGCTCGGCCTAGCGCCGCCGCGCGGCCTAGCGCCGGGGTCGGCCGGGCTGCGACCGGACTGGGCGGCGCCGGTCGTGTGCACGTTGCTGTGGCCGACATGCGCTCGACACGACAGCAACGTGCACCTGACGCCTGCGCTGCCGGTGGCGCCCGGTGGGCCTTGACGTACCGGTTCCCCACGTGGGCCTGAGCGGTCCCGACGTGGCCCGCGAGGGTGCTAGCGCTCGCCCCGCTCGCCGCCGCGCTCGTCCCAGCGCTTGTTCCACCGCTGTTCGAGGCGATGCCGCCAGCCACCGCTCGACGGCGGTCGTACGCGGGAGGAGCCACCGGTGCGCCTGGGCCGGGTGGCCCCGGGAGAGCCCCGTTCCTCGCCGACCGACCGCAGGGTGGTGGGCGAGGGCGCGCTGCCCAGTCGCTTCCACGCGGCCAGCGCCATCAGCAGGGCGATGAACATCACCACGAAACCGGCGACGCCGATCACCAGGTTGTTCAGCGGCACCCCGAGGAGCAGCAGCACGAAGCCGATGGCGAACACCACGGCCGCCCGCCGCAACCGCCGACGCATGTGGGTGCGCAGGTCGGTCGACCGCACCGTGGATGCGAACTTGGGGTCCTCGGCGTACAGGGCACGCTCGATCTGGTCGAGCAGTCGCTGCTCGTGCTCAGAGAGCGGCACGGCGCTCCCTCCCGGACGTCTCCACCATGAACGACCAGCAGCCGGGCGGGCCTGGTGCGGACCCGCTTGAGATGAGGATACGAGGGTCAGCGGCGTACGTCACGGTGAGTCCCTGTTCGGGCTTGCCCGACCCTTCTCCGGAGCGCGCGAGCGACGGCCCGGACCGCCGGGGGCTCCGGTCGCGGGCAGCTCCGTACCGGGCTGGACGAGAGCCGCGGGGCGTACGGCGCCGGCCCCGAACCGCACCGCGGCCCGGTCCACCGCCTGCTCCGCCTCCCGCCAGCCGGACTCCCGCTCGCCGAGCAGGAGCTGGTGCGGCGAGCTCGCGGCCGGCTTGATCCCCTCCACTCGTACGCCGACCAGCCGCAGCCGGGCCCGCTCGAGGCCGAGGGCCTGGAACAGCGCCAGCGCGGTCTCGTACACGGTGCGGCCCACGTCGGTCGCCTCGGGCAGGGTGCGGGCGCGGGTGAGGGTCGTGAAGTCGGCGAACCGCACCTTGATGGACACCGTGCGCCCCACCTGCCCGGTCGCCCGGAGCCTGGCCGCGGTGCGCTCCGACAGCCTGAGCAGCTCGCGGGCCACCACGACCGGGTCGTCGATGTCCACCGGGAACGTCTCCTCCGCGCCGATGCTCTTGTCCGGCTCCACCGGGACGACGGCGCGCTCGTCCCGACCCCACGACAGGGCCCACAGGTGGGCACCGGTCGCCGGTCCGAGCGCCCGCTGCAGGGTGCGCAGCGGCGTGTGCGCGATGTCGCCGACCGTGTGCAGCCCCAGCCGGACCAACGACTCCTCGGTCTTCTCCCCCACGCCCCACAGCGCCGCGACGGGAAGCGGGTGCAGGAAGGACACGACGTCGTCGGCGGGGACGACGAGCAGGCCGTCGGGCTTGCACCGGGCGGACGCCAGCTTCGCGACGAACTTGGTGCTGGCGACCCCGACCGAGCAGGTGATGCCCTGCTCGTCCTGGACGGTCGCGCGGATCGTCTCGCCGACCATCCGGGCGCCACCGAGCCGCCGGGCGGCGCCGGACACCTGCAGGAACGCCTCGTCGAGCGACAGCGGCTCCACCAGCGGCGTGATCGACCGGAACAGCTCCATCACGCCCGCGGACACCTCCGCGTATGCCCCGTGGTCGGGCCGGATCACCACGGCCTCCGGGCACAGCCGCCGGGCCCGCATCATCGGCATCGCGCTCGCGACGCCGTGTGCCCGGGCCTCGTACGTGGCCGACAGCACGACGCCCCGGGAGCCCCCGCCGCCCACGATGACCGGCAGCCCGCGCAGCTCCGGGCGGCTGCGGAGCTCGACGCTGGCGTAGAAGGCGTCCATGTCCACGTGCAGGACGGTGCACCCGCGGTCGTCGCCCGGCGGCCCGGTCGGCGGCCCGACAGGCGCCACGCGGCCCCGGCTCACGGCCGCCCCGCCCACCGTTGATCTTCTTCAGATGACCAACGACACGCCGGCGAGGGGGGTAGGCGACGAAGATCATCTCGAGCGGTGCGGCTCAACGTGCGCCAGGCAGCCCGGCGAGGAGCTGTGCGGCCAGGAGCTGTGCGGCCAGGCGGGACCCGGTCAGGGGCCGCCGGGCGACCGCCGGCCCGGTCAGGGGCGAACGGCCAGCACATGCAGCTGGGTGGCGAGGTCGCGGAACGGCGGCCGGTCGGCCAGCGCCCGCTCCAGCGCCAGCAGCGCGGCGTGCGCGCCCGGCTCGAGGTCGAGAGCCGCGCCGGGGACGAGGTCGGCCACGACGCGGATGCCGTGCACCTGCTCGACCCGCAGGCCGGCGTCCCGGACCAGCGCCTGAACGGCGTCCGGGGCGAAGCGGCGCGCGGCTCCGTCGGCGGGCCCCCACCGGCCGGCCGGGTCGGTGAGGGCGTGCGCGGCCTCCTCGGGGCGGCCGGCCAGCGCCCGTGCCAGCACGGCCGCGGCCCGCCCGGCGACGAGCAGGCTGAGCCGGCCCCCGGGACGCAGGACAGCCGCGACGGCCGCCAGTGCCGCACCGGGGTCGTCCACGACCTCCAGGACGCTGTGGCACAGCACCAGGTCGGCGCTGGCCGGTGCCCGCAGCGTCGGCAGGTCGGTGAGGTCGCCCTGCACCGCGGTGACCCGGCTCTGCAGGCCGCGCTCGGCCGTACGGCGGGACAGCGCGGCCAGCGAGTCCGGGCTCGGGTCCAGCACGGTGACCCGGTGCCCCGCTTCGGCCAACGGGACGGCGAAGCCGCCGGTGCCGCCGCCCGCGTCGACGATGTCGAGCCCGGCACCCCCGGGGTCGGCCTGGGCCAGCGCTGCGGACAGGACCTCCCAGACCACCGCCGTACGGGCCGACCCGGCAGGACCCGCACCCCGGCCCCGCGAGCCGGGTGCATCCGGGCGGGCCGGGGGGGAGCTGGGGTCGGGCACAGGGCTCCTGTCGTCCGGCGCGGAGGGGTCGCGCGGTGTCGGACCGTGACCCCGACGTGCGCAGGGACCGGCGCCGCGGGCCGCGGGCCGGCTGCCGAGCCTAGAGGGGTGGCGGTCACAGGACCACCGGCCTCGCACGTGCCGGCCGTCAGGTGCCGCCCTCGGGCGCTCGCGCTGCTCACGGGCCGGAGCTCCCGGAGCTGGAGTGCCAGAGCTTGCGGGGGGCGCCCTGCCGGTCGCGGGGGGTGGCAGGGCCGCCGGCGGTGCCGGAACCGTCACCGGCCGGCTTGATGTCGGCGTACGGCGAGGCCCGGAAGCCGGTGGCGTAGACGTGCACGGCGCCGCCCACCCCGGAGTGGCCCGCGCCGCCGCCGACCAGCGGCGGGCTGGTCATGACCGGCCGGCTCGAGCGGCTGGCGGCAGCGCCCTGCACGGCCGCCTCGCTGACCGCCGCCGGCGTGTCCATGAGCTCGTGCACCGCCTGCATCCCGCCACCCAGCCAGGCGGCGTACAGCGCCGGCAGCTCCCAGCAGCCGAGCGCCTGCATGGACACCCCGCGGGGGCCGGTACGGCGGACGACCCCCCGGATGACCAGCAGCCAGGAGTGGAAGACGGTCGTGGCGTAGCCCACCTGCGCGTCCTCGAAGAAGGTCGCGTCGAGCGGGCCGGTGGCGTCGTCGAGGGTCACGAAGATCACCCGTCGGCCGGACCGGATCGGTGGGGTCTGCGTCGCGACCTTCACCCCGGCGACGAGCACCTCCTGCCGGCTGCGACAGCCGAGCAGGTCGCGGGCCTGGGTGGTGCCGATCTCGGCCAAAAAGCCGGCGTAGGCGTCCATCACGTGGGCGCTGACGTCCAGGCCGAGCACGTCGAGCTCGGCCCGGACCCGTTCGGCACCGGTCATCTCCGGCAGCCCGCTGGGCGAGGTCTGCTCCGGGGCGTCGCCGAGGTCGAGGGTCAGCTGCACGTCGACCGGCTCCGGGACGGCCGCGGCCTGCGACTGCTTGGCCTGCCGGCCGCGGACGTCGTCCAGCGCCAGCAGCTCGCCCTGCTCGAGCGGCGGGGGCAACGCGCGACGCCCACGGGAGACCTTGCGTTGAGCGGCGGCGGTCGACCGGCTCCAGCGGTCCAGCTCGGTGACCTGCAGCAGCAGGTCGCGCCGGGTGACCTGCCCGCGGCGGCGCCCGACCACCACCCCGCCCAGGCCGTACAGGCTGTCAAAGGCGCCGGCGACCACGAGCCGCTCCACCACCGGCCGGGCGACGCAGGCGCGGTGCCAGAAGTCCGACAGCGAGGCGTACGGGCGGCCGGCGACGATGCGGGCGACCTCGGCGGCGTGAATGCCCTTGACGTCGTCGAGCCCGATCCGGATCCCGGTGCCCCGGCCGTCGGGCAGCCGCAGGTCGGCGGGCCGGGTACGCGGCGGAGCCGGTCCACCCGGTGCAGGCGCCGAACCCGCCACCTGGTCCAGGATCGCCGGCGGCGGCTCGTCGTACCGGCCCACCTTCTCCACGGTGTAGCCGGGCGCGGAGGCGTTGACGTCGAGCGAGAGCACGGCGATCCCGAACTGGCGGGCGTCGTCGAGGATGAGCCGCTTGGGATACATGCCGGGGTCGTGGGTGAGCACGCCGGCCAGGAAGGCCGCCGGGTGGTGCGCCTTGAGCCATGCCGACTGGTAGGTGGGCAGGGCGAAAGCCGCCGCATGTGCTTTGCAGAACCCGAACGACCCGAACGCCTTGAGCACCTCCCAGACCCGCTCGACGACCGCGATGTCGTAGCCCCGGCCCAGCGCCGTCGGCACGAACCACAGCCGCACCTCCGGCTGGCCCTGCGGGTCACCCAGCGCCCGCCGCACCTCGTCGGCCTCGGCCAGCGAGCAGCCGGTCATCGTCGCGACGATCTGCAGGACCTGCTCGTGGAACACCACGACGCCGCAGGTCTGCTCCAGGTGCTCGGCGAGGTCGGGGTGGGGGTAGTCGGGCTGCGCCCAGCCCTGCCGGGCCTCCAGGAACGGCCGCACCATGTCGCTCTTGACCGGGCCGGGCCGGAACAGCGAGATATCGATGATGAGGTCCTCGAAGGTCTCCGGGGCGAACTTGCCCACCAGCTCGCGCTGGCCGGGCGACTCGATCTGGAAGCAGCCGAGCGTCTTGGTCGACTGCACGAGCTCGAAGGTCCGCGCGTCGTCGCGGGCGATGCCGTCGACGTCGACGTCCTCGCCGTCGACCCGCTTCACCTCCTGCACGGCGTAGGCCATCGCCGACTGCATGCGGATGCCGAGCACGTCGAGCTTGAGCAGCCCGAGCTCCTCGACGTCGTCCTTGTCGAACTGGCTCATCGGGAAGCCCAGCCAGCTGGACTCCACCGGCGTGCGGTCGAGCAGGGTGCGGTCGGACAGCAGCACCCCGCACGGGTGCAGCGCGTTGTGCCGGGGCAGCCCGTCGAGCCGCTCGACCAGGCGCAGCAGCAGGTCGACCCGACCGGCATCATCACCCTTGCCGAGCCCGCTGGCCCGCAGCTCCGGCAGGTCGCGCAGGGCAGCGCGGACCTGGCTGGCCCGGATGTGCGGGAACGCCTTGGCCAGCGCGTCGACCTCGCCCGGCGGCAGCCCGAGGGCGGCGCCGACGTCGCGGATGCCGTGCCGGGCCCGGTAGGTGTCCATCATCGACACGCAGGTGCAGCGCTCCCCGCCGTACTTCTGCAGGATCTGCTCGTAGACCTCGGTGCGCCGGGCGGACTCGACGTCGAGGTCGATGTCGGGCAGCTGGTGGCGCAGCGGCGACAGGAACCGCTCCATGAGCAGGCCGTAGCGGATCGGGTCGACGTCGGAGATCCCCAGCAGGTAGGTGACCAGGGACCCGGCGCCGCTGCCCCGCGCCGCCGCGCGCACGCCCATGCCCTGGATGAGGTCGACGACGTCGGCGACGGTGAGGAAGTACGCGGGATAGCCGAGCTGGCGGATCACGCCGAGCTCGTCCTCGAGGCGGGCCAGCGTGCCCGGCTCGCGGGCCATCGCGCGGCGCCCGAAGCCGGCCTCGCACCGCTCGCGCAGCACCGCCTGGGGCTCGGCCACCACTGCAGAGGTGATCACCTCCAGCTCGGGGAAGTGCACCTCCCCGATGCCGAGGTCGCCGCGGGGGTCGACCGCACAGCGCTCCGCCTCGGCCCGGGTGCGCGCCAGCAGCGCCCGGCCGCCGTCGTCGAGCCCGGCGTGCCGCGAGACCTCCTCGGCCACCTCCGCCATCTCCTTGCCGCTCTTGAGGCAGGCCTCGGCGTTGCGGCGGTCGACGTGCCGCAGGTCGAGGGCGACCAGCCGCCGCGAGGCGTCGAGCACGTCGGCGGTGGGCGCGTCGGAGCGGTCGGCGTAGCGCACCACGTTGCTCAGCACCGCGGGTGCGGCCGCCTGGTGCGCGAAGCCCAGGGCCCGCGCCGCCCGGCTCGCGTCGCCCTGCGCCCGGTGCGAGACGACCTCGACGACCACCGACCCGCTGCCGAGGACGTCGCGCCAGCGGTCCAGATGCCCGCGGGCGAGGTCGGGCCGCCGGGCGGCCAGTGCCCGGCCGAGCTCGGAGCCGGGACCCAGCAGGACCGCGAGGGCGCCGTCCTGCGCCGCGCCCCCCGCGTGCTCGGCCACGAGGTCGAGGGTGGTGATGGGGGTGCCGCGCTCCCCCGACAGGTGGGTCGCCGACACCAGCCGGCACAGCGCCGCCCACCCCCGGCCGTCCCGGGCCAGCAGGGTGATCCGGGGCAGCCCCCACGTCCCTGGTCCGCCCCCTGGTGCTGGCTCCTCGCGCTCCAGGAACGCGCCGCCCCGGGCAGGGGCCGAGCGGCCGGGGGCCCGGCCGATGCCGGTGCCGGTCGAGCGGGCCCCGCGGGGCGGCAGGTCGGGGGCCAGCGACAGCGGGGCGACCGCGAGGTCGACGCCGAACACCGGCCGCACCCCGGCACGGGCACAGGCCTTGGCGAACTTCACCACGCCGTACGCCCCGTCGCGGTCGGTGAGCGCGAGGGTGTCCATGCCGTGGTCGGCGGCCCGCTCGACGAGCGCGGCCGGCGAGGACGCGCCGTGGCGCAGCGAGTAGCCGCTGGCCACGTGCAGGTGGACGAAGGGGTCGGGCACGGCTCGCGTCTCAGGTCGGGGGGTGGAGCGGGGTCCGGGTGGAGCGGGGTCGGGGTCGGCCGCGTCAGGAGGTGGCGAGCAGGGGCTGGTGGGCCAGTCCGAGCGTGGTCTCCACGACGGCCAGGAACGTCTGCGCGTCGCGCAGCAGGTCGTCGGCCTCGCGGGCGGTGACAGCCGCCGCAACACCTGCTTCTGCGGCGGCCCGCTTGCCGGCCCCCGCCGCGAAGAAGCCGGCCCACTCGGCCAGCTCGGGGGCGACGGCGGCGAGCAGCACCCAGGCGCTGGTGGGACGGGCCCGGCGACCGGTGACCGGTGCGGGCCGCGCCCGGCAGGCGAGCACGGCAGCGGCCGCGCGCAGGGCGGACAGGTGCGCGGCGGCGTAGCGGTCGACCGGGTGGTCCGCCCCGGCCGCCTCGAGCAGGCCACGCCGGGACAGCCCGAGCAGGGTGTCGACGGGCAGTGGCGAGGTGCGCACCGGGAGCGCCGGCCGCTCTGCCAGCGGCTGGCCGACCGGGGTGCGGGCGGGGGCGGTCACGGGGCTGCGGGCGGGGGCGGTCACGGAGCTGCGGGCGGGGGCGGTCACGGCGCTCAGTCCAGGACCCGGGCCAGCGACCAGGCGCCGGTGGCCCCGTCGCAGCACAGGTCGTAGACACCGGACCCGGCGGCGGACCCGGCGGAGGCCTCGACCCGCCACCAGGCACGCTCCCGGTCGTCGACCCCGGCCGGACCGGTCGCGGCGCCCACGTCGGGGGCGGGCTCGCCCCAGGCCCGCTGGGCCCACTTCGGGGAGGAGGGGATGGGGGCGGTGGACAGCGCGGCCGGGGCCTGGCCGCCCGCGCCGGACGCCTCCCCGGTACTCAGTGCGCGGACCGCGGTCGACCGCCACCAGCCGCCCGCCTCGGTCCAGCGGGCAAGCACCTCACGGACGACGTAGAGCCGGCCACGCCAGAGGAACTGGGTCGGCTCGTCATCGCGACGGCGGACCTCGACGGGGTCGGTGTGCAGACGGGACACGGTGCTCCTCCTTCCGGGCGGTGCGGGCAGCGGTCACTGCCCGCGGGTGCCGGGGGAAGGCGGCGGTGGCGTCCACCGGCCCGAGCGGAGCGCTTCCCCACGCTCCACCCGGGCCGGCGGATCCGGCCGGCGGTGTGCCAGGGTCGAGCCGCACACACCACCGGTCGGACATCGCCCGGCAGCCGGACCCGCGAGGCCCCGCTGCCGTCACAGCGTTCGTACTGATGTTCGTGCGAACACCTGTTCGAACAACGAGAACAGTAGACCCTGCCACCGACAGAACCGTCAACCGTCGACCCCAGGTCGAGGCACGACCACGGTGGACGGCAGCACCCCCCGCCGCAGAGATGAGCAGCGAAGGGTCCTGGTGCGCGGCCCGGGCAGTCAGACGCACCACGGCGGTGCCCAGCAGCAGCCCGTCGAGCACGTCATGCGGGTAGTGCACCCCGAGGGCGACCAGCCCGGCCTCGCCCACGAGCTCCACGAGCAGCCGCCCGCCCGACCCGAGCCGCGCGCGCTCGTCGACCTCCAGCAGCACGTCCGGGCTGCTCGCCCGGTTCAGGTGCAGGCCCAACAGAACTCCACCCACGACCTGGCCGGCCCCGACGGCAGGTGACCGCCCCGCCGCGGCGGTACCTGCTGGGCGCGGCTCGGGTCAGCAGCGAGGCATCGGCTCGTCAGGTCCAGGACGCTAGGCGCCTGGGCCAGCAACCTCGGCGGTCGGGAGGGTTCCTCCTCCTCCCTGCGGAGGAGCCAGGAGCCGTCCCGCAAGACGACGTTCGCCGCGTGGCCGTTGCCTACCGTCGAGAACACCGGCACCAACACGTCCAGGAGAAGTCATGGCCACGGCATCAATCGCGAACGACGTCCTGCACGTCCGGCTGACCCTCGTCGAGAAGGTCAGCGGGCTGCTGGGTGACCTCGACGTGCCGCTGCACGCCGTCCGCGACGCCCACGTCGCGCCGGACGCGCTGGCCGCCGTCAGCGGGCTTCGCGCGCCTGGCCTGGCGATCCCCGGCCGCCGCAAGATCGGGACCTGGCGGGGCCGCGGCGTCAAGCGCTTCGTCAGCGTCCGGTCCGGCCAGGCCGCGGCGCGGCTGACCCTGACCGGACAGCGCTACGACGAGCTGCTCCTGGGCATGACCAGCGCCCAGGCCCGCGCCCTCGTCGACCAGGTCCCGAGCCACTCCTGACAGCCCACCCCACCACCCTCACCCCGCCGCCAAGCTCCGGACCGGGCGGCCAGCGGACAGGAGCAACACCATGATCAAGGCGACCGAGCGCGACCTGCGCCGGGCGATCCGCAACTGCTCCCGCGGGGAGCGCGACTCGATGAACCTGCCCAACCTGACCACCGTCCACTGGCAGGACCTGGAGTACCTCGGCTGGCGGGACGTCAAGGCACCGCAGCGCGGCTACCTCGTCCACGAACAGGGCGAGGAGCTGGTCGGCATCACCGTCCGGGCCGGTGAGTCCCGGGTCCGCCGCACCGCACTGTGCGACCTGTGCCACTCGGTCCACCAGGACAACGTGGCACTCTTCGTCGCGCCGCGCACAGGGCAGGCCGGGCGCAACGGCGACACCATCGGCACCTACATCTGCGACGACCTTGCGTGTCCCGCCCACGTGCGCGCAGCCCTCAAGCCCACCCGCCAGCTGCCCGACCCCGCACCGCTCATCGCGGCCCGCGGCCAGGAGCTGCAGGGCCGCCTCAGCGCCTTCATCGCTGGAGTGCTGCGTACCTGACGTACGACCCGTCCGACGCGTTGCTCGCGACAGCGTGGCCGACGCCGCCGACGCCAGACGGTCGTCTCGCTACTGGTGTCGCCGTCGGCGCCTTTAAAATGGACGGTCTGCGTGGACGGTGGCGCCGCTCCGGGGGTCCGGCGCCGAGCAAGGAGTGGGTGATGCGAGGGCGGTCGGTTCGGCGCGCTGCCGCGTCGGTCCTGCTGATGCTCCTCGCGGCGTACGCCGGAGCGTGGTTGACGACGGAGCAGTTCGGGGCATCCCGCGCGGTGGCGTGGCTGGAAGCCGACACCGGCGACATCCACCGCTTCCCCGCCCGCCCGATCCCGGCGGGCGGTCCGGTGTTGGAGCTGCCCGCCGGCGCGCCCCTGGACCTCGCTCAGCTGTGGGGAGTCGCTGACCCAGTCGCTCCCCTGGAGGAGACGGACACAGCAGCGCTGCTGGTGGTGCAGCACGGCGCGATCCGCTACGAGTGGTACTCCGCCCGATCAGGGCCGGCGCAGCTGCGCACGTCGTTCTCGTCCGTGAAGTCCGTGGTGTCCACGCTGATGGGGCTGGCGATCGCGGACGGGGCGGTGCGCTCCGTCGACGACCCCATCACCCGGTACCTCCCCGAGCTGCTGGACAAGGACCCGCGGTTCGCCGACATCACCATCCGGCACCTCCTGACCATGTCCAGCGGGCTGCGCTACGTCGAGCGGTCGCTGCCCTGGAGCGACGACGCCCAGACCTACTACGGCACCGACCTGCGAAAGACAGCGCTCGCTGCCGAGATCGCCGAGCCGCAGGGCCGATCGTTCCACTACAACAACTACAACCTGCTGCTCGAGGGCCTCGTGCTCGAGCGGGCTACCGGCAGACCGGTGTCGGAGTACATGTCGCAGCGGTTGTGGCGGCCGATGGGCGCCGAGGCGGACGCGTCCTGGAGCCTCGACAGCGACCGCAGCGGCTTTGAGAAGATGGAGAGTGGGCTGAACGCCGTTGCCCGGGACTACGCGCGCTTCGGGCTGCTGTTCGCGCGCGGCGGGCGCGCTGCGGGCCGGCAGGTGGTGCCGGAGGCGTGGGTACGCCAGGCCACGGCACCGCAGGCGGCTGGCAGCCCGGCCGACTTCTACGCCTTCCACTGGTGGACCGGCACCCGCCGCGGCACACCGTTGCCACACGGACACGCGCTGGCCCACGGCAACTTCGGGCAGTTCGTGTACGTGGCACCCGACCGTGACCTGGTCATCGTGCGGCTGGGCGACGACTACGGCAGCGAGGACTGGCCGCAGCGGTTGGCTCGGCTCGCCAGCCAGCTCTGAACCCCGCACTCCCGCCCCCGTGCCGCTGCCGACCTGGCAGCGGCACCAGCCGTTCCGATGGAGACCAATCACGCTCGTCCCGCGGAACCCCCTACAGACGTTCGCCTGACCGTGGGCGACGCTTCTTGGGATGTCTCGGCGGCGGGGTGGCGCTTGCCAGTGCCTGGGCCGCTCCAGCCAAGCCGGGAGACTCGTGCCGCCGTCACCGGCTGCCGCGTCCGGTCAGGAACAGGGTGTCCCTCATGTGTGCTCCGCGGCGAATCGGCGCCGCGCGTAGGTCGGCCCCCAGCACATCGGTCCTCTCAGGTTGGCGGCACGGAGATCCGCGCCAAGCAGGTGGGCCCCCCGCAGGCTGATCCCGTGCAGATCCGCGCCCTTCAGGTTGGCGCCGATCAGGCTTCGCGATGCGCTGCCGCGTCGAGCTGTTCGAGGTCGCGGGCCGGCGCGTCCACCAGGCAGCGGGTGTGCTTCTGGTGGTCTCCAACCGGCTGCTGGGCTTGCTGTTCGGCTACAGCGGGGAGTTCACCTGCGAGTTCCCGCCGGCGACCGACGCGCCCAGCGCCTCAAGCCCGTACGCCACGAGCGCCGGCACTGACGAACGGACAGGAGGACCTGTGACGCAGGACCCGTACGACCTCGAGCGGTTCGTACGGGCGCAGGAGGCCTCCTGGCCCCGCGCGCTGGCCGAGCTGCGCGCGGGCCGCAAGGTCGGCCACTGGATGTGGTTCGTCTTCCGCAGCTCGCCGGGCTGGGCCGGAGCGAGACGGCCCGCCGCTACGCCATCGGCTCGCTGCCGGAGGCCGAGGCCTACCTGCGCCACGACCTGCTCGGGCCACGGCTGCTCGAGGCCGCCGAGGTCACGGCGTCGTGGGCCGGACGTCCGGCGCAGGCGATCTTCGCGACACCGACGCGGTCAAGCTGCGCTCGTCGATGACCCTGTTCGCGATCTCCGCCGCAGACCCGGCAGCCTTCGACCGGGTGCTGGACGCCTTCTTCGCCGGGCGCCGGGACGCCGCGACCGTGGCGCTGCTGGCCGGCAGTGGCTGACGCACCATGGGTGTCCCCACGACGGACAGGACGACGCAATGACGAACGGCACCCCCCCGCTCAGCGGCACCGTGGCGCTGGTGACCGGCGCCAGCTCGGGGATCGGCGAGGCGACGGCGCTGGCCCTCGCGCAGCAG
>DASTLY010000055.1:0-35108 GCA_035714445.1 Mycobacteriales bacterium | reverse complement strand
ACCTGCTGCTGGCCAACGAGGTGCTCGACGCGCGGCGGCTCGGCGCGGTGGTCGCTGCCGGCGCCCGCGTCACCCTCGCGGTGGACTCCCCGGACACCGTCGACGCCGCTGCGCGCGGCGGGGTCAGGGAGGTCGTCGTCGACGTCAACGTGGGCCTGCCGCGCTGCGGCTGCGAGCCGGGCGACGCCGGCCGGCTGGCGGACCGGGCCCGCGCGCGGGGCCTCGAGGTGCGCGGCGTGATGGGCTACGAGGGCCACCTCATGCTGGTGCCCGAGGACGAGCGCCGGGCCGGGGTGCAGGCGTGCATGGCGCTGCTGCTGTCCGCCGCCGCCGACGCCGGCGGGGAGCTGGTCTCCGCGGGCGGCACCGGCACGTACGCCGTCAACACGTGGGCCAGCGAGATCCAGGCCGGGTCGTACGCCCTGATGGACACCGCGTACGGCGCGCTGGAGCTGCCCTTCCGGCAGGCGCTGACCGTGCTCGGCAGGGTGGTGTCCGTGTCGGCGGGCGGCTGGGCGGTGGCCGATGTCGGGCTCAAGGCCCTGGGGATGGACCACGGCAACCCCACGCTGCCCGGGGCCACGGTGTGGTTCTGCTCCGACGAGCACCTCACGTTCTCCCCCGACGAGCCGGGCGCGGTGCGGGTCGGCGACCTGGTGCGGGTGGTTCCTGCCCATGTGGACCCGACCGTCGCCCTGCACGACCGGATGCACCTGGTCGGCGACGGGGACGAGGTCCTCGAGACCTGGGACGTCGACCTGCGCGGCTGGTGAGCCGCTACCGGCCCAGCACCCGGTCCAGGTAGTCGTTGGCGAACCGGCCGGCGGGGTCGAGCCGGTCCCGCAGCGCGACGAACTCGTCGAACCGGGGGTAGCGGGGGCGCAGCCCGGCCGCGTCGAGGAAGTGCAGCTTGCCCCAGTGCGGCCGACCGCCGAGCCCGGCCAGGACCGCCTCCACGCCACGGAAGTACCACTCGTACGGGACCCCCTGGAACATGTGCACGGCCAGGTAGGCGGTGTCGCGCCCGTACGCGGTCGACAGCGGGATGTCGTCGGCGGCCGTGAAGCGCACCTCCACCGGGAACGACACCGGAGCGGGCCCGAGCTCCACCACCCGCTGCACGCCGCGCAGCGCCTCCGCGACCTCGGCCCGGGGTACGGCGTACTCCATCTCGGCGAACCGCACCCGGCGCGGGGAGCAGAAGACCCGGTGGGAGGCGTCGGAGAAGTCGCGGTCCCCCATCAGCCGCGCGGCAAGGCGGTTGACCTGCGGCACGACGGCGGGCACCCGGCGGCCGAGCCGGCAGAGCTGCCCGAACACCGTGTTGGTCATCAGCTCGTCCTCGAGCCAGGCGCGCCGCGGCGACAGCGGCTCGGGCACCTCCCCCGCGGCCAGCCGGTTGTTGCGCTTGGTGAGCGTCGTCCCGGTGTGCGGCCACCAGTAGAACTCGACGTGCTCGTTGTCCTCGACCAGCTCGTCGAGCCGGTCGAGCACCTCCGCCAGCGGCATCGGCCGCTCCTGCGCGTGCAGCGCGAAGGCCGGCTCGCACTGCAGGGTGACCGTCGAGACGAGCCCGAGCGCGCCGAGCGACACCCGGGCGAAGGCGAACAGCTCGGGCTCGGTGTCGGCCGAGCACGCCACGACGGTGCCGTCGGCGAGGACCAGCTCGAGCCCGACGACCTGGCTGGCCAGGCCGCCTAGCCGGGCGCCGGTGCCGTGCGTGCCGGTCGAGATCGCGCCGGCGACCGACTGCCGGTCGATGTCGCCGAGGTTGGACAGCGCCAGCCCGAGCTGGTCCAGCAGCGGGTTGAGCTGCTCCAGCAGCATGCCCGCCTCGACCGTCACCCGGCCGGACGCCCGGTCGGCGGACACCAGCCCGGCGTGCCGGTCGAGCCGCAGCAGCACCCCGTCGGTCATGGCGGCGCCGGTGAAGGAGTGCCCCGCCCCGATCGCTCTCACCGGCAGGCCGTCGCGCTCGGCCGCCTTCACCGCCGCGACCAGCTCGTCGGTGCCCTGCGGTCGCTCGATCCGGCTGGGCCGGCACTGCTCGAGGCCCGCCCAGTTGGCGACGACCTGGGTCACCCCAGCTGCCTGCGCACGGCGGCGAAGGCGTCGTCCGTCACCAGCAGCGCCCGGTCGATGTCCTCGTCGGTGTGGGCGGCGCTGGTGAACCAGTTGTGCCACGGGTGCAGATAGACACCGCGGCGCACCGCCTCGTCGGCGAACAGCCCGGCCCGAGCCCAGTCGGGGTCGTCCGCGAAGCTCATGAGCGGCATCTGCACAGGACCGGTCTGCTGGACCACGACGCCGTGCGCGCCGGCCTGCGCCGTCAGCCCGTCGCGCAGCCGCTGGCCGGCCCGGACCATGCGCGCGACACCGTCGCTCTCCCGGAGCTCGTGCAGCGTCGCCACCGCAGCCGCCATCGCGACCGCCGAGAACCAGAACGAGCCGGTGACGAAGATCTGCTCGGCGCCCTCCCGGAAGCGGCCGCTGCCCAGCACCGCGGCCAGCGGGTGCCCGTTGGCGATCGCCTTGCTCCAGGCGGACAGGTCGGGGTCGACGCCGAGCGGTTCCCAGCTGGCGCCGTGGTGCAGCCGGAACCCCGCGCGCACGTCGTCCAGGACCAGGGCGGCACCCGTTGCGTCGCACTGCGCGCGGGCCTCCCTGGCGAACGCCGGCTCGGCGATCTCCTGGTCGAAGCGCGCGTCGTGCCGGAAGGGGGACACCACGACCGCGGCCAGGTCGTCGCCGCAGGACGCCACCGCCTCCCGCAACGAGTCGAGATCGTTGTAGCGGTAGTAGACGAGGTGCGCCCGGTCCTCCGGCAGGACCCCGACCGGCGACGGCGTGCACCAGGGCGCGGCCCCGTGGTAGGCGCCCCCGGCGACCAGGACCTTGCGGCGCCCGGTCGCGGCCCGGGCGATGGTGAGGCACATGGTCATCGCGTCGGTGCCGTTCTTGGCCAGGACCGCCCAGTCGGCATGCCGCACGGTGGCCACCAGGAGCTCGGACAGCTCCACCATCACCGCTGAGGGCCCGCTGAAGCAGTCGCCGAGGTCGGCCTGCGCGCGCGCCGCGGCCTCGACCCTCGGGTGCCGGTGCCCGAGCACGACCGGGCCGTAGCTGCACATGAGGTCGAGGTAGGGCCTGCCGTCGACGTCCCAGACGGTGGTGCCCTCGCCCCGCGAGAAGAACTGCGGGTAGCCGGCCGGCAGCCGGGCGACACTCTGGTGGCCGTACATGCCGCCCGGGATCACCGAACGGGCGCGCTGCCGCAGCGCCGCGTCGACCTCGCCGAGCTGGGTGAAGCGGGCGTCCGTCAAGGTCATCGCGAGCTCCGGGAGGCGAGAGCCTGCTCGACGACGCCGGCGATCCCGGGAGCGTCGAGCCGGTAGTGGGCGTACAGGGCACCGGGCGGGCCGATCAGCACGTAGGTGTCGGGCACGCCGTGCCGCAGCAGCGGCACCCCGACCCCACGGTCGGCGAGCACCTCGGCGACGGCGCTGCCGAGCCCGCCCGTGACGTTGTGCTCCTCGACGGTGATCACCTGGCCGAGCTCGGCGGCAGCCAGGACCTCAGCGACGTCGATCGGGGAGATGGTGTGGACGTCGACGACGCGCACCGAGATCCCCTTGCGGGCCAGCAGGTCCGCCGCCTCCAGGGCGGGGTGAACCTCGGTGCCGGTGGCGAGCACCGCGACGTCGTCGCCCTCCCGTACCCGGGTCGCCCGACCCAGCTCGAGGTCAGGCACTGTGTCGTACACCTGTGGGTCTCGGCCGCGGCCGAGCCGGATGTACATCGCCCCGGGGTGGGACAGGCTCAGCCGCAGCACCGCCCGCAGGGCGTTCGCGTCGGCCGGGCAGACCACGGTGAGGTCGGCGATGGTGCGCATCATGCCGAGGTCCTCGAGGGCGTGGTGACTGGACCCGTAGAAGCCCATCGACATGCCGGCGTGCGAGCCGACGATGCGCACAGGGACGCCCGGGTAGGCGCAGTCGGTGCGGATCTGCTCCGCGCCGAGCAGCGCGCAGAACGACGCGAACGTGGCCGCATAGGCGATCTGTCCGCTGGCGGCCAGCCCGGCAGCCGTCGTGATCATGTTCTTCTCCGCGATGCCCAGGTTGAAGAAGCGGGCGGGATGCCGGGCGGCGAAGTCCGACGAGCGGTTGGCGCCGGCGAGGTCGGCCGTCAGCACGACGATTCGCGGGTCGTCGTCGGCCAGGTCGGCGAGCTCCTCGCCGAACACGAAGGCGGGGATCGCGGCGGCCGAGATCCGGTCGGTCGACCGGTCGTCGCGCAGGGTGGTCTGCCCCTCCGCAGTGCCGCGAAAGATCTCGGCCTGGTCCTGGGTGCTGTTCATCGCACGCCACTCTCGAGCTCGGCGACCACGTCGTCGTAGTCGTCGCCGGCCAGGTTGCCGACGTGCCACGCGGTGCTCAGCTCCATCCTCGCGACCCCCTTGCCCTTGACCGTGTCGGCGACGACGAGCTGGGGCCGGCCACGGCCGGCGGGCGGCAGCGAGCCGAGGACGTCGAGCAGTGCCCCGACGTCGTGGCCGTCGACGCGCCGCGTCTGCCACCCGAAGGCCGCGAAGCGCTCCTCGATCGGCTCGACGGCCATGACGTCGTCGGTGAACCCGTCGATGCAGAGCTGGTTGCGGTCGACGACGGCCACCAGCCCGCCCACCGCGTAGTGCGCCGCCGCCATCGCCGCCTCCCAGACCTGTCCCTCACAGAGCTCGCCGTCCCCGAGCAGGACGTAGGTGCGGTAGTCGCGCTCCTGCACCCGGGCCGCCAGCGCCATCCCCAGGCCGATGGACAGGCCGTGGCCGAGGGAGCCGCTGCTGAAGTCGATGCCCGGAACCTTGCGCATGTCCGGGTGGTCGCCGAAGGGGCTGCCCAGGCGGGTGTAGTCGTCGAGCAGCGCGGGGTCGAAGTAGCCCAGGTCGGCCAGCACCGGGTAGAGCCCGATCGCGGCGTGGCCCTTGCTCAGCACGAAGCGGTCGCGGCCCGGCCACTGCGGCTCGCCTGGGCGGATCCGGAGCTGGCTGTAGTAGAGCGTGGCGAGCAGCTCCGCGCAGGAGAAGGTCGAGGTGTAGTGGCCGGCTCCGGCGATGCGGGACAGCCGGACGGTCTCCAGCCGGACGAACCGGGCCCGGTCCCGGATCCGGGCCTCGAGCGCCGCGCGGGCCGGTGTGGCTCTCGTCAAGGGCTCGGTCGTCGTCATGGGCGTCCTCCGAGGGGGTGGGGGGTGGACCCGGAGCCGTCCCGCGCGAGCACGTCGACCACCTCCGGGAAGTGGCATGCCACGGGGTGGCCGACGCCGGGGTCGACCAGCGGCGGCGCCTGCTCGGCGCACAGCTCCCGGGCCTTCCAGCAGCGGGTACGGAAGGCGCAGCCGGACGGCGGGTCCGCCGGGTCGGGCACGTCGCCGGTCAGGACGATGCGCCGCCGGGCGCGCTCCACGACGGGGTCCGGGATCGGCGCCGCCGACAGCAGCGCCTGGGTGTAGGGGTGCGCGGGCCGGGCGTAGACCTGCTCGGTCGTGCCCTCCTCGACGATCGAGCCGAGATACATCACCGCGACCCGGTCGGTCAGGTGCCGGACCACCGACAGGTCGTGCGCGATGAACAGGTACGCCAACCCGAGCTCGCTGCGCAGCCGCTCGAGCAGCCTGATGATCTCCGCCTGGATGCTCACGTCGAGGGCGGAGACCGGCTCGTCGAGGGCCACCAGCCGCGGTGAGAGCGCCAGCGCCCGGGCGATCCCGATCCGTTGCCGCTGCCCGCCGGAGAACTCGTGCGGGTACCGGTCCAATGATCCGGCGTCGACCTGCACCAGGCCGGCCAGCTCGGCCACCCGGTGCCGGGTGTCGGCCGCGGACATGCCGTGCACCACGCAGGGCTCGCCCACCAGCTCGCGCACCGTCATCCGCGGGTTGAGCGAGGCCTGCGGGTCCTGGAAGACCATCTGGAAGTGCCGCCGTGCCTGCCGCAGCTTGGCCGGCGTGAGCTCGGCGAGGTCGACACCGTCGAAGACCACCCGCCCTGAGGTGGGCTCCACCAGCCGTACGACGCAGCGGGCCGTCGTGCTCTTGCCGCACCCGGACTCCCCCACCAGGCTGAGCGTCTCGCCGGGGAACAGGTCGAAGGACACGTCGGTGACCGCTCGGAGCATGTCCCGGCGCCCGCCTCCGCGCAGCGGAAAGCTCTTGCTCAGGTGCTGCACCTGCAGCAGCGGCCCTGTCACGCCGGCACCTGCCCGCGCTCGGCGTTCGCGACGTGGCAGGCGACCGCGCTGCGCTCGACGGGCAGCAGGGCCGGGTCGTCGGTCAGGCAGATCTCCCGCACCTCGCGGCAGCGAGGAGCGAACCCGCACCCCAGGGGCAGGGCGGCCAGCGACGGCGGGAGGCCACCGATCGGCTCGAGCTCCAGCCGACGGTCCAGGCGGGGCAAGCAGGCGAGCAGCCGCTGCGTGTACGGGTGGTGCGGCGCGGCGAAGAGCTCGTCGACGTCGGCGTGCTCGACGATGCGCCCCGCGTACATGACGTGGACGCGGTCCGCGATGCCGGCGACGACACCGAGGTCGTGCGTGATCAGGACGATCGCCAGGCCCTGCTCCTCGCGCAGCCGACCCAGCACATCGAGGATCTGCGCCTGGATCGTCACGTCCAGTGCCGTCGTCGGCTCGTCGGCGATGAGCAGGGCAGGGTCGTTGGCGATCGCCATCGCGATCATCACGCGCTGACGCATGCCGCCCGAGAGCTCATGCGGATAGGACTGCGCGCGCCGGCGGGCGTCCGGGATCGCCACCCGCTCGAGCAGCTCCACGGAGCGGTCGCGCAGCGCCCGGCGGCCGAGCCCCCGCGTGTGCACGCCGACCGCCTCAGCGACCTGGTGCCCGACGGTCAGCACGGGGTTGAGCGAGGTCATCGGGTCCTGGAAGACCATGCCGATCCGACCGCCCCGAAGCGCCCGCAGCCGGGCCGGGGACGCCGTCAGCAGGTCCTCGCCCTGAAAGCACACCGACCCGGTCGCCGTGGCGCCCTCGGCCAGCAGACCCAGAACGGCAAGCATCGCCGCGCTCTTGCCCGAGCCCGACTCACCGACGACACCCACGACCTCGCCGGGCCGCACCGCCAGGTCGATCCCCCGGACGGCGTGCAGCGCGCGCCCGTCACCCGCGAAGGACACCGTGAGGTCGTGGATGTCGAGGACCGCGTCGCCGCCGGCCGGCGTCATCGCCTGGACCGCGGGTCGAGCAGGTCCCGGAGCCCGTCCCCCATGAAGTTGGTGGCGAGCACGACGGTGAGCATGGCGGCGCCGGGCGCGACGGCGACCCACCACTGGTAGAAGTACTTCGCGCCCTCGGTGATCTCCGAGCCCCACTCGGGTGACGGGGGCAGCGCGCCCAACCCGAGGAAGCTCAGCGAGGCCGTGAGGATGACGACCTGGCCGAAGTCCATCGTGGCGTTGACCAGCACCGGCGTGAGCGACAGCGGCAGGACGTGCCTGCGCAGGATGCGCCACCGGGTGGCGCCCACCACGACCGCCGCGTCCACGTGCTCGCGGTTCTTCACCGACAGCACCTGCGCGCGCACCAGCCGGGCGTAGATGGGCCACCACACCACCACCATGGCGATCAGGCCGTTGCGCAGCCCCGGCCCGAGGGCGGCGGCCACGGCCATGGCCAGCAGGATCGGCGGGAAGGCCAGGGTGACGTCGGCGATCCGCATCACGACGGCGTCGGCCCAGCGGCCGCCGTAGCCGGCGAGGGTGCCGGCGACGCCGCCGATCAGCACGGCGGAGGCGATGACCGCGCCGGCGGTCGGGAGTGACTGCCGGGCGCCGTACAGGACCCGGGTCAGCACATCCCTGCCGAGCGCGTCCGTGCCCAGCCAGTGGCTGCCGGACGGCGCCTGAAGCCGGGGGCCGCTGGCCGCGAACGGGTCGTACGGCGCCCACCACTGCACCGTCAGCATCACCACGAGCCAGATCGCGACGACTGTCGCACCGAGGACGATCTGGGCCCGGCGCAGGCGCCGTGGCAGCCCCAGCGACCGGCGGGCCCGGCCCGACCACACGCCCGTCGTCGTGAGCGTCGGGCCGACCGGCGTCATCGCGGTCATGCCAGCCGCACCTTCGGGTCCGCGAGCGCGTACAGCACGTCGGTGACCAGGTTGGCCATCAGGAACACGGCGCCACCGAGGATGCACACCGCGTTGATGGCGGGGTAGTCGAGCGTGCGGGCGGCCGTCACGGCGTACGACCCGACCCCGTTCCAGGCGAAGACGGTCTCCGTGAGCACCGCCCCTGTCAGGAGCACGGCGAGCGAGAACCCCAGGATCGTGAGCACCGGGAGAAGGGCGTTACGCAGCACGTGGCCGTAGAGCACCTTGCGCTCGGTCAGACCCTTGGCCCGGGCGGTCCGGACGTAGTCCGCCCCGAGCTCGTCGAGCATGGCGGCCCGGACCAGCCTGCTGACGATGCCCATCAGGCCCCAGCCCAGGACGAAGCCCGGAAGCAGCAGCCGGTGCAGCGCCTGCCAGAACAGCTGCAGGTTGCCGGCGACCAGGGCGTCCAGCGTGTAGAAGCCGGTCACGTCGGGCGGTGGTGACAGCCGCGGCGGCAGCCGGCCCGGGCCGGGCACGATGCCGAGACGGGCGTACAGCACGAACAGCAGGACCAGCCCGATCCAGAACACCGGCAGCGAGGACCCCACGAGGGCGAACAGGCGCGCGGCGTGGTCGGGCAGCTTGTTGCGGTGGCTCGCGGCCACGACCCCCAGCAGGATGCCGCCGACCGCGCCGATGACCAGCGCGGTCCCCGCCAGCTCGATCGTGGCCGGCAGGCGGTGCCCGATGTCGCTGGTCACACTCGTCCGGGTCTGGAAGGACGTGCCGAAGTCGCCGTGCAGGACGTTCCACACGTAGGTCAGGTACTGCTGAGGCAGGCTCTGGTCCAGCCCCCAGCGCTGCTTCGCCGCGGCGACGACCTCCGGGTTGCCGAGCTGCCGCTCCCCCACGATCGACACCAGGGGGTCGGCGGGGAGGAAGCGCGAGATGGCGAAGGCGATCGTCACGATCCCCAGCAGGAGCAGGGGAATCGCCGCCAGCCGACGAAGGACGAACCTCAGCACGGTCTGGCCTTCACCTCCGAGGGCCCGCGCACTACTTGAGGCCCAGCTGTCCGAACTCGAGGTTGCAGCAGGCGCTGAGGTGCATGTTGCTGATGTCGCTCGCGGAGGCGAGCACCAGCTGCGGGTTCACCAGCGGCAGGATGATCGCGTCGTCCTGCATCGCCTTGCCCAGCTGCTCGTAGGCCGCCTTCTTGGCGTCGCCGGCGGCCGCAAGGGCCTGCGAGTAGAGCGCCGCCTCCGCGGGGTTGGACAGCGGCTGACCTGCCTTGCCGCCCCCGGCCCGGGCCGCCCAGGACGACTCGGGGATCAGCCCGAAGTACTGGACGTACTGACTGGAGTCGGTGTGGTCGGGGGCGAAGTAGACCGCCGTCAGCGGGATGCCCTGTCGGCCGATCAGGTCCGCCCAGGCCGTGAAGTCGACCGGCGTCAGCTTGACGTCGATGTTCACCGCCGCGAGGTCCTGCTTGACCTTCTGCATCATCACGTCGAAGTCCACGCCGTAGACGTTGGCCTTGGGATAGGTCGCGTCGAGGGTGAACCCGCCCGACCTGCCCGCCGCGGCCAGCAGGTCCTTCGCCTTCTGCACGTCCTGCCTCGGCAGGGCCAGGCCCTCACTGCCGAGGAAGCCGTTGGGGATGGGGGACGCCTGCCGCTTGCCCTTGCCGGCGACCGTGGTGTCGATGACGCCCTGGTCGTCGATCGCCAGCCGGATCGCCTGGCGGACGCGTAGGTCGCCCAGCTCGGCCGCACCCGCGCCCTTGGCACCCGGGCTGAGCGCGATGTAGACGTAGTTGTAGGTGTCGACCGGCGTCGCCGTGACCTTTGGGTTGCCCTCCAGCTGGGACAGCGCGTCGAAGCTGACCTGCATGGCGATGTCGACGTCGCCCTGCTGCAGCTGCTGAACCTGCGTGATCGAGTCCTTCACCGCCTTCATCGTCACAGCGGGGAAGACCGGCTTGGCCTGCCAGAAGTTCTCGTTGCGCACGAACTCGAGCTGCTCGTTCTGGGTGTACGACTTCAGCGTGTAGGGCCCGCTGCCGGCGGAGTTCGAGGAGAACCACTGCTCGGCCTGGTCGCTGGCGTCGGCACCGACCCCGGCCTGAGCCTTGCCCTCCGCCGACGCGACGTCGCTGTTGACGATGCCCATGTAGGTCGCGCTGACGATCGGCAGGAACGCGGAGTTGGGTGAACCGAAGCTCACCACGACCGTCTGGGCGTCGGGCACCTCGATGCCCGTGTAGCCGGTCATGAGGTAGGAGGCGGAGCCCTTGAGGTTGGCCAGCCGTTCCCACGACCACTTGACGTCCTTGGCCTCCACGGGCGAACCGTCGCTGAACTTCGCTGCCGGGTCCAGGCGGAACGTGAAGCGCGTGTTGTCCGCGTTGCCCTCCCACGTCTTGGCCAGCCGGGGAACCTGCGTGTTGGGGTCGTCGACGTCGATCCCGATGAGGGTCTGGTAGATCGACGTGAGGTAGATCTGGCAGGTGTCGCAGTAGGCCCGTTGCGGGTCAGCGGAGTTGAGGTCCATGTCGCGCGCGACGACCAGGTTGCGAGCAGGCCCGCCGCCACCCGAGGGCTCCTCTGCCGCGTCCGAACCGCCGCTGCCACAGGCCGCGACGAGCGCTCCCGCCAGCAGCAGCGCCGCTGCCCGCAGCGCCCGGCGGCGCACCGCCCGCCCCCCCTGTGGGACTCCGGCTGCGGCTGTCGTGTCGCCCACGGTGTGCCTCTCCGTCGGCGGGCAACCGGTAGGAACAGCCGGTGGGGCCCGCGGTGTGGCGCGACCGTATTCGGACGCCCGATCAATAACAAGGGGCAGGTCTAGGCTGCCGGCCGGCGGGCGGCGTGGCCCGGGCTGACGACGGAGGTCCTGTGCCGAAGACCGTGGACCACGACCAGCGGCGGCGCGAGCTCGCGGCTGCCACGTGGCGGGTCATCCTGCGCGACGGCCTCGACGCCACCACCACCCGCGAGATCGCACGGGAGGCGGGCTGCTCCGCCGGGTCGCTGGCGCACTACTTCGGCAGCAAGGACGAGATGCTGCTTGCCGCTCTGCGCCTGTCGCACGAAGGCATCAAGGGCCGGTACCGCCGGGACTTCGCGGGACGGGTCGGCCTGGACGTGCTCCGGGCCTACCTGCTCGAGTCGGTGCCGCGGTCGCCGCAGCACGCCGACGAGACGAGCCTGGAGATGAGCTTCTGGAGCCGCGCTCTGGTGAACCAGCGGTTGCGCGCCGTGCAGGAGAGCGAGTCCGCCGGGCCGCGCACGACCTTGCGACGGCTGGTGACGGAGCTGCAGGCCAGCGGCGAACTCGTGGACACCGACCCCGACGACCTCGCCGAGCTCCTGCTGGCCTTCACCGACGGCCTGTCGGTGCGCCGCCTGCTCTACCCCCACCTGCTCACCCCGGACCGCCTGGACCGTCTGATCGACCTGCAGCTGGACCGGTGGCGGACCGGGTCGAGCGTGGGCTGAAGCGCCCTCCGTACCCTCGCGAGATGGCCCGGTACTTCGACGTCCACCCCCGCAACCCGCAGCCGAGGACCATCAGCCAGACCGTGGCGCTGCTGCGCGACGACGGCCTGATCGCCTACCCCACCGACTCCTGCTACGCGCTCGGCTGCCAGCTCGACAGCACGACCGGGGCGGAGCGGATGCGCCGGATCCGCGGTCTGTCGGACGGGCACCACTTCACTCTCGTGTGCGCGGAGTTCGCGCAGCTCGGGCAGTTCGTGCACCTGGACAACGCCGCCTTCCGCAGCATCAAGGCGGCGACCCCCGGCCCGTACACCTTCATCCTCGGCGCGACCCGGGAGGTGCCCCGGCGGCTCGCGCACCCGAAGAAGCGCACGGTCGGCGTACGCATCCCCGACTCCCCCGTCGTACGGGCGCTGCTGAGCGAGCTCGGCTCCCCGCTGCTGTCCAGCACGTTGCTGCTGCCCGGTCACGACGAGCCGATGACGGACGGCTGGAGCATCAAGGAGGAGCTCGACCACGTCGTCGACGCCGTCCTGGACGCGGGCGACTGCGGCACCGAGCCGACGACCGTCATCGACTGGTCCGACGGCGGTCCGGAGGTGGTGCGCGTCGGGGCCGGCGACCCGGCCCGCTTCCGCTAGCCGGGGACGAGGAGCGCCGGCAGCTGCGGCTGGCGGGCGGCGGGTAGCCGCTACTCGACCAGGTCGGCGAGGGCGTCCAGGGCGCCGGCCAGCCCCTGCTCGATCCCGGGTGGGCCCTCGCCCTCGAAGAACGACAGGTGCACCACGACCTCGCAGCCGGCGGAGCGGTCCTCGACCTGCAGCCAGCCGGCGTAGGTCCCGCCCTCGCCACCCCGCGAGGGGGTGCCCCACTCCACCCGCAGCTGGTCCGGCGACGGCCGCCAGAAGCCGTCGCTCGCGTAGCCGCCGCCCGCGTCCCCCTCGACGTGGACGTCGGTGTCGGTGCCCGGCGCGGCCGGCTCGGCCACCTGGACGGTGGGCAGCCACTCGGGCAGCCGGCGGAGGTCGGACACCACCTCGAAGACGGCCGCGGAACTCGCCTGCACGACCCGGGACACCTCGTGCTCGGTCATGTCGAACCCTCGGTCATGTCGGCTGCTCGCTCATGCGGGCGCCCTTCCCCGTGTGCCGACCACCACCCCCGGGCACCGTCCGGACATGCGCATCGTCGTCACGGGCGCGACCGGCAACGTCGGCTCGCAGCTCCTGCCCCAGCTGTTGTCCACCCCCGAGATCACCTCCGTCGTCGGGCTCGCCCGGCGGCTCCCCGACGCCCCCGACCCGCAGGTCGAGTGGCACGCCGTCGACGTCGCCGAGGACGACCTACGGCCGCTGCTGCGCGGTGCCGACGCCGTCGTCCACCTCGCCTGGCTGCTCATGCCCGCGCACGACCCGGACGAGATGCGCCGGGTCAACGTCCAGGGCTCGCGGCGGGTCTTCGACGCCGCCGTCGCCGAGGGCGTGCCGGTGCTGGTGCACGCGTCGTCGGTCGGCACGTACGCCCCCGGGCCCAACCGGCCGCCCGTCGACGAGAGCCACCCGCACACGGGTATCTCGACGTCGGTCTACAGCCGGCACAAGGCCGAGGTCGAGGGCATGCTCGACGAGCTGGAGCGCGAGCACCCGGAGCGCCGGGTCGTGCGGCTGCGGCCGGGCATCGTGTTCCAGGCGCAGGCCGCGAGCGCCCTGGCCCGCTACTTCCTCGGCCCGTTCGTCCCCCAGTCACTGGTACGCCGGGGGCTGCTGCCGGTGGTGCCCGCCGTCCCCGCCCTCGCCATCCAGGCGGTGCACGCGCACGACGTGGCGCGGGCGTACGTCCTCGCCCTGATCCGGCCGGTGACCGGCGCGTTCAACATCGCCGCCGAGCCGGTGCTCGACCCGCCGACCCTCGCCCGCCTGCTGCACGCCCGCACCGTGCCCCTGCCGCGGGCGGTCGCCCGCGCGGTCGTGGACCTCACCTGGCGGCTGCACCTGCAGCCCACCGACCCGGGCTGGGTCGACCTCGGCACGCTCGGCCCGCTGATGGACACCACCCGGGCCCGCCGTGACCTCGGCTGGCTGCCCACCCGCGACGCGGGCGAGGCCCTGCTGGAGACCCTGGACGCGATCAGCTCCGGCCAGGGCGGTGCCTCCCCCGTGCTGCGGCCGAGGGCCAGCGGCTCGGCCCGCATGCTGGAGGTCGTACGCGCGCTGGTGCCCGGCACCGGCGGCACCGGCTGACGGGCCCCCTGTAAGCCAGGGCGAGGAGCTGTCGTCAGGACGACAGCTCCTCGCCCTGGATCATGCGAGGCGGGTGCGTCAGGCGGCGCGGCGGGGCAGGATCGGCGCGTCCCGGCCGGTGCCGACCGGGCGGGCGCCGCCGGCGCTGCTGGACGTCGTGGACGTCTGCTCCTCGTGGTAGTCCTCCTCCACGTTGACGTCCCAGACGTCGTGCGGCGGGGTGGCACCGAGGATGTTCTTCGCCGTCAGCAGCGCGGTCATCATGCTGTGGTCGGCGTTGTTGTAGCGGTGCATGCCGTTGCGGCCGACCGGGTGCACGTTGGGCACCGCCTCGCCGAGCCAGGCCCGGATGGTGTCGACGTTGCCCTTGTAGAACTCGTCGTAGACCGGGTACGCCTTGGGCATCCGCACCACGTAGCCCGCCTCGAAGACGTCACCGGTGACCAGCCCGAGCGCCGTGATCTCCTTCTGCGCCAGCGCCACGAGCTCCTCGTCCGAGCTGTCCCACAGGTCGTCGTGCTCGTTGACGAAGTACTCCAGCCCCAGGCAGGTACGGCCGTCCTTGACCAGGTAGGGCGACCAGGAGCCGAAGTTCTGGATGCGGCCGACCCGCACCTCGGGCGAGTGGATGTAGATCCAGTTGTCGGGGAAGCTGAAGCTCTCGGGCACGACCAGGGCCACCGTCAGGAAGTCGCGGTAGCGCAGGTCGTCGGCGGCGGCCAGCACCTCGGCCGGCGCCGGCGGGTCCATCACGCGGACCAGGCTGCTGATCGGCATCGACGACACGACGTGGCGGGCGGACAGCCGCATCTCGCCGTCGGGGGTGCGGGCGACGACGCCGGTGGCACCGGTGTCGTCGCGCTCGACCTTCGTCACCTTGGACTCGAGCAGGACGGTGCCGCCCAGGTCCTCGACGTGCTCGGTGCAGCGCTCCCACATCAGCCCGGGACCGTACTTCGGGTACTGGAACTCCTCGATCAGCGAGGCGATGTCCTTCTGGTTGCGCTTGGGCATCAGCGCGTTGACCACCGCGCTGAACAGCGAGAGGTTCTTGATGCGCTGCGCCGCCCAGTCGGCCTGGATCTCGGTCGCCGGGACGCCCCAGACCTTCTCGGTGTAGGTCTTGAAGAAGATCCGGTAGAGGCGCCAGCCGAAGCGGGCGGCGACCCAGCCCTCGAAGTTGCTCTGGTCCTTGGGCGGCCGGATGCGCACCATCACGTACGACAGGACGCACTTGAGAGCCTCGAGGATGCCGAGGTTGCCCAGCGCGTTGCTCGCGCGGAGCGGGTAGTCGAACAGCTTGCCCCGGTAGTAGATCCGGCTCATCCGCGGCCGCAGGAGGAACTCGTCCGCCGGCAGGATCTCGTGCCAGAGCGCCTCGACCTCGGGCACCTTGGTGAAGAACCGGTGTCCGCCGATGTCGAAGCGCCACCCGTCGCGCTCCACGGTACGGCTGATGCCGCCCACGACGTCGGTGCCCTCCAGCACCACGGCGGGGACGCCGGCCTTGCCCAGCTCATAGGCTGCGGTGAGCCCGGCGGGGCCGGCTCCGATGACGACGACGGGCTCGGGGCTCGACACGCACGCTCCTGTCTCAGTGGCTCTGCCTGGGATGGCTCTGCCGGTCTGGCTCCGCCGCAGGTGCGACAGGCCGGGCCACTGCCGCCTTGCGGCACTGGTATGCGGCTTCCCGCCTCGCGGTCTGCCAACCGCCGGCAAGGACGGTGCTCACGGCACGTACAGATGCAGGAAAGCCATGGTGGCGTACACAGCAAGCAGCACGGGGGCCACCCACATGGTAGTGGAGCGAACCCGGGAACTGGCTGTGAGAATCGCCGCTCCGAGAAGCAGCGGCACCGCACTGCCGGCATACCGCTCAAAACTCGTCATGCTGCGGGCCGTCATCCCGAGCAGGACGGTGAGCCCCGCGAGCGCGACGTAGGACAGCGGGAGGTGCCGCCACACCACCACCAGCAGCGCCAGCGCCACGATCGCCCAGGCGACGTGCAGCCCGGAGCCGGCCAGCTGCCCGGTGAGCAGCCCGCGCAGCGCGTCCACGACGCCGGGCAGCGGATCCACGAACGCGCCGCCGCGCAGGTCCGGCTCGACCTGCGCCCGGAAGGGCAGCAGGGCGTCGCCGTAGCGCAGCCGCACCCACAGCAGGTAGCCGCCCAGGCCGGCCGCGGGCGCGAGCACGGCGGCCAGCCGGGCCAGCCGCTCGCGCGCCCCGGCGGCGCGCAGTCCAGCGCAGGCCTCCACCAGCACGACGACGGCGAGCAGGACGCCCGGCGGTCGCAGCGCCCCGGCCAGCGCCCCGAGCAGGCCGACGAGCATCCAGCGGCGGCTGCGCACCGCGAGCAGCAGCCCGCAGACGAGCGCGCCGTACAGCGGCTCGGTGTAGCCCATGACCTGCACGAACGCCGCGGGCGCGAAGGCGGCGGCCCAGACCGCCCGGCCGGCGACCGCCTCGCCGAGCCCCTCCCGCACGGCCAGGCGGTGCAGCAGCAGGCCGAAGGCGATCGCCCCGCCGTTGCTGAGCACCAGCAGCGCGGCGCCCTCGCTGCCGAGCAGCAGCGGCGCGAGGCCCCGGGCGAGCAGCGGCAGCAGCGGGAAGAAGCGCAGCGCCTCGGCGGGCAGCGGGTCGTAGCCCTGCCCGGCGATCCGCTCGTACCAGGCGGCGTCCCAGCCGAGCAGGCCCTCGGTGCGCAGGTCACCGTCGCGCAGGTGCAGCAGCTGGGCGACCAGCAGCGCGAGGAGCACGACGATCCGGGCGGCGACGAACGACAGCAGCACCGGCCGCCAGGGCAGCGCCCGCCCTGCGGACAGGGCGCGCGCGAGGCCGCCGGAGCCGGCCGCCGGGGACGGTCTGGACCCGGGCGGGCGCGGCGCGACCTCGACGGGCATCATGGAAGGGTATGAGCACCGCGCCCACCCTGCCGAGTCGGGCCTCCGCCGCGCGTGTCGCGCCGGCCCGCCGGCTGGCCGCCCGGCTCGTCAGCGGACGGCGTACGGGCCGCCCGGCGTGGTACGGCCGGCTGCTCGTGGCGCTCGCGGTCACCCTCGGCGTCGTCGCCCGGCTGTACTCCCCCAGCGCGCTGTGGCTCGACGAGGCGCTGTCGGTCGGGATCGCCCGGCGGCCGGTGCCCGACCTGCTGCAGGCCCTGCGCTCGGACGGCTCCCCGCCCGCCTACTACGTCCTGCTGCACCTGTGGATCGGCGTCTTCGGCTCCTCCGACCTCGCGCTGCGCGCCCTGTCCACGGTGTTCTCGGTAGCCGCGCTCCCGCCGATCTGGCTCGCCGGGCGCCGCCTCGGCGGACCGGCGACCGGGCGCGCGGCCCTGCTGCTGCTGGCCGTCAGCCCGTTCGCCGTGCGATACGCCACCGAGACCCGGATGTACGCCCTGGTGCAGCTGCTGGCGGCCGCCGGCCTGCTCGCGCTGCTGCGTGCCCTGGAGCGGCCGACCGTGGCCCGGCTGCTGCCGGTCAGCCTGGTCTCGGGCCTGCTCGCGCTGACCCACTACTGGGCGCTGTTCCTGCTGGCCACGACCGCCGGGGTGCTGCTCGTGCTCGCCCTGCGGGGGTCGCGCCCGGCCGGCCGGGTGCTCGCGGCGCTGGCGGCCGGCGGGGTGCTGTTCCTGCCCTGGCTGCCCACCTTCTGGTTCCAGGTGCGGCGCACCGGGACGCCCTGGGCGCCGCCGCCGCACCTGGTCGACGTCTGGTACAGCGTGACGAGCTGGGCGGGCGGCGGCACCGGCCCGGCCGTCGTGCTCACCCTGCTGCTGGCCGGCCTGGCACTGCTGGCGCTGGTCGGCCGTACCACCGCGGGCGGGGTCCTGCTGACCGCTCGGGTCGACCGTACGGCGCTGCTGCTGCTGGTCGGCTCGGCCGGCACGCTCGCGTTCGGGCTGCTGGCGAACATGGTCGTCTCGGCCGGCTACGCGCCGCGCTACAGCTCGGTGGCGCTGGCGCCCGGCCTGCTGCTCGCGGCCCTCGGCCTGCGGGTGCTGCCACCGCGCGGGCAGGCGGCGGTGCTGGTCCTCGCGACCGTCTCGGGCCTGCTCGCCAGCCTGCCGCAGCTGTCGTCCACCCGGCGCACCCAGGCCGCCGTGACGGCCGAGCTGCTGCGCGAGCGGCTGGCCCCCGGCGACGTCGTCGCGTACTGCCCGGACCAGCTCGGGCCGGCGGTCAGCCGGCTGCTGCCGGCCGGCACCGACCAGGTCGTCTACCCGAGCTTCGCCGCCCCCGAGCTGGTGGACTGGGTCGACTACGCCGAGCGCAACGGGGACGCGTCGCCGCAGGACTTCGCCAACCGGCTGACCACCCGCACGCCGGGCGCGGTGTGGCTGGTCAGCGCGGGCGGCTACCTCACCTTCGGCCGGCAGTGCGACGAGCTCGCGGTGGCGCTGGACCGGCTGCGCGGCGACGGCGTCACCTACCAGGGGCAGAGCGGCAGCTTCGACGAGCAGCAGGCCGTCCGCCGCTACGACGCGGGCTGACCCGGCCGCCCGGCAGCGTCGGGCGGGGCTGTCCGCAAGGAGGCGTCGTCGAGCTCGAGTCCCACCACGGCGGCGATCCGGGAGAGGTCGGCGTCGTGCGCCAGGAGCGTCGCCCCCATCCGCCAGGCCACGGCCGCGATCATGCAGTCGATGAGGCCGCGCGGCGTCACCCCGGCCTGACGGCAGCGACGGTAGATCAGGACCGCCGCGTCGAAGTCGCCGACGGCGTCGAAGGCAAGCAGCTCGAACCGCAGGAGCAGCCGGCGCAGGTCGGACTCCCGGCGCTCGCTCCGGGCACCGGCCAGCACCTCCATGACCACCGGCTGGGTGACCGACAGGGGTCCCTCGGCCTCGATCAGGCCGGTGACCCGACGGTCCACCGCGCTCCCGGTCGCCCGGTCGTACTCCACCCAGGCCGAGGTGTCCGCCAGGATCACAGGTCAGGGACGGGGATGTCGGGCGGCACGTCGGACAGGGCCCCGGCGCCGCGCATCCGGAGGGCCTGCTCCCGGGTCATCGGCTGCCCGGCGAGGTGACGCAGGGCAAGTGCGACGGCGTCGGTCTTGGTGTGCACGCTGAACCTGTCCATGATGGCCTGGACGTGCGTCTCCTCGAGCTCGATGTTCGTGCGTACCCTGGCCATACATCAACGCTACACCGAAGGTGTAGACGCCGTGTACCTCCGTCGGCGCAGCGCGGCGGCGGCGACCACCAGCGCGGCCGCGCCGTACGACAGCCGGCCGGCCAGCACCGCGTCGCCGTTGAGGATGGTCGCGAAGAACAGCGGGTAGCCGGCGGCGGTGAGCGGCAGGGCCCACCAGTCGCCGGTGAGCACGAGCAGCGCGAGCAGCAGCAGCGCGTACCAGGGCTGGACCGGGGTGGTGAGCAGCAGGACGCCGGCCATCAGCCGCACCCCGGCGGCGGGCAGCGGCAGGCTGCCGCGCAGCAGGTGGGCGAGCAGGCCGGCGAGGGCGACCACCACCACGGCGGTGGCCGCGGTCCCGCGCAGCCCGAGCAGGCCGACGAGCAGGTAGCGGGTGCCCTCGCCGTACCGCTCCTCGCGCAGGTAGCCCGGCAGGTAGCCGACGACGTCCAGGCCGACCGCGAGCACGTGCGGCAGGTAGGTGAGGACGGCCAGCCCGACCGCGACCCCGACGACCTGCAGGCGGCGGCCGCGGCCGCGCAGCAGCAGGGGCAGGAGCAGGCCCGGGTAGACCTTCACCAGGGCCGCGCAGGTCAGCGCGGCCGACGACAGCACCGGCTTGCGGGCGCCGGCCGCGACGGCCCCGAGGACGAGCAGGACGGCCAGGGCGTCCACGTGCGCGTTCTGCACGGCCTCCAGGACCGGCAGCGGCGCGAGGGCGTACGCGGCGACCGCGCGGGGGTCGCGGCCGGCCCGACGCAGCAGTGACAGCAGCGCGGCCAGGATGGCCAGGTCGAGCCCGAGGCCGGCCAGCTGGTAGCCCTCGTCCTGCGCCGACAGCGGCACGACCTGGTGCTCGAGCCAGAACCACGCCTCGGCGACCGGCGGGTAGATCGTGCGGACGTTGGGCCGGTTGAGCAGGGTCTGCCGCGGCTGCTCGGCGTACTCCGGCGGCCACAGCCACGGGTCCCGCAGCGAGCGCAGCTGCTCGGCCTCGGGCGGGTAGCGGTAGGGGTCGATGCCGGCGGACTGGACCACCCCGTCCCAGGCGTAGCGGTAGAGGTCGTCGGACAGCGGCGCCTTTGTCGACACCGCGGCCAGCCGCAGGACGACCGCGAGCCCGAGCACCGCCACGACGGCGGTACGCCGTGGCAGCAGGCGCACGCACGCCAGCCCTGCGGCGAAGGCGACCCACATGCCCGCGATCTCCGCGAACAGCGACCAGCGCCGGTCGAGGATCCCGCCCGGCGCGGCGCTGCGGTGCGCCAGCCACGCCTCGACCGCGGCGGCCGCGAGCAGGCCCGCGAGCGCCCAGCCGGTGCGCGGCCCGCCGCTCCCCGTGCGGCACGTCACCACGACAGACCCATCCGATCCCGCCGCGGCTGCGAAGGCCTCTGTGAGACACACCCTGAACCCTGACCCCGGAAGGAACCACATCTCATGGCTTCCACCAAGCTCAGCGCCGCTGTCCTCGCCGGACTGCTCACCGTGACGCTCGCTGCCTGCGGCAGCAACGACACCGAGACCGGCACGACGACCGCCACGTCCTCCTCGTCGGCCCCGGCCGCGACCCCGGCCGCCGCCGCCAGCCCCAAGGTCCTCGCCGAGCTGCCCGACCTGTCCAAGGGCGTCAGCACCACGGTGACCCTGGACCCGCAGTTCGTCGCCGGGCTCACCAGCCTGATGCTCACGCCGGGCGTCGTCGGCGAGACCAAGCTCGAGGGCGGCGCGCTGATCTTCCCGATCACCGGCGGCTCCGCGACGCTGTACGAGAAGGGCACCACCGGGGCCGACCCGTTCATCGTCGGCGTCATCAAGCACGACAACCAGGGCATCACCCTCAGCGGCGGCGGCAAGAAGGTCGAGCTGAAGAACTTCGACGTCGACGCCGGCAAGTCCGAGATCCGCACCGACATCACCGTCGACGGCGCGCCGTTCGGCATGGACGTGCCGACCTTCATCGCCGACGGCTCGACCCTCACGTACCCGCCGACGATGGAGGGCAACAACGCCATCCTCCAGGGCACCCGGGTCAAGCTCACCGCCGGTGCGGCCTCCGCGCTCAACACGGTGTTCGGCACCACGGCCCTCACCGAGGGCTTCCCGATCGGCGTCGCCAAGATCGCTGTCGCCACCAGCTAGACCTCGGCCGACCCCGTACGAAGCCGCGACGCGCGGGTGGTGACCCCACCCGCGCGTCGCCGTCGGTAGGAGAGGAGGGACCCCGTGGGGCCAGCCACCGCGCAGCTGCTCGTGCTGGCCAAGGAGCCGCGTCCGGGCCGGGTCAAGACCCGGCTGGTGCCGGCGCTGCGGCCGCACCAGGCGGCCGCGGTCGCCCGGGCCGCCCTCGCCGACACCCTCGCCGTCGTCGCGGCCGTGCCGGTCGCCCGTCGCACCGTCGTGCTCGAGGGCGCGGCCGGGGACTGGCTCCCCGGCGGCGTCGGGGTGCTGCCGCAGCGCGGCGGCAGCCTCGGGGCCCGGCTCGAGGGGGCCTTTTGCGACGCGCACCGCGCCCTGCCCGTACCGATGCTGCTGGTCGGCATGGACACGCCGCAGCTCACGCCGGCGCTGCTGACGGCCGCCCTCGACGCCCTGCTGTCGCCCGGCACGGACGCCGTGCTCGGGCCCGCCGACGACGGCGGCTGGTGGGCGCTCGGCCTGCGCGCGCCGGTCCCGGGGCTGTTCGACGGCGTGCCGATGTCGACCTCCGGCACCGGCGCCGCACAGCACGCCCGGCTCGACGCCCTCGGCCTGCGCACCGCCGGCCTGCCGCCGCTGCGCGACCTGGACCACGTCGGCGACATCGCCGTCGTCGCGGCGCTCCAGCCGGTGGGCGCCCGGCTGCCGGCCCTGGCCGCGCGGCTCGGGCTGCTGACGGCAGCGACGCTCCCGCGATGACGAGCCCGCTGGAGCTGTACGGCGAGGACCTGCTGAGCGCGCGGTCCGGGGCGTCGGGACTGACCTGGCTGCGCGACGACGACGGCGGCACGTACGTGCTCGACCTGCCGAGGTGGGTCGCTCCCGCCGGCGGCGCCGACGACGCCCTGCTCGACCGCTGCAGCGGGCCGACCCTCGACCTCGGCTGCGGGCCGGGCCGGCTCACCCGCGCCCTGGTCGCCCGCGGCCTGGAGTGCCTCGGGGTCGACGTCGCCCCGGTCGCCGTCGCGCTCGCCCGGCACGGCGGCACCCCGGTGCTGCACGCCTCCGCGTTCGACGCCGTGCTCGACGGCACCCGCTGGTCGACGATCCTGCTCGCCGACGGCAACATCGGCATCGGTGGCGACCCCGTCGCACTGCTGGCCCGCTGCCGGGCGCTGCTTGCCGGTCGCGGGCGGATCCTGGTCGAGCTGGGACCGCCGGGCTCGGCGACCCGCACGGTGCGGGTGCGCGTGGAGTCCAGCAGCGGCCGCAGCAGCAGCTGGTTCCCCTGGGCGCACGTCGGTGCCGGCGACATCGGCACGGCCGCCGGCGCCGCCGGCCTGGCCGTCGCCCGGGTCTGGCACTGCGCCGGCCGCTGGTTCGCCGAGCTCGACACCGGGGTGGGCGAGGGCGAGGCAGGCATGCCGGAGCGCGCGGCATGACGGGCCGCCGCGCCGTCGACGCGGAGGTCGTCGACGACGGGCAGCACACGGACGACGCCGGCCCGTCGTACGGCGCCCCCGCGGCGCTCTGGCGCACGCTCGAGCGGGCGCGACCGCCGCTGCCGGTGTTCACCAGCCCCGTGCGCGGCCCCTGGCTGACGTCGGTCCTCGCCGCCGTGCTCCTGGTCGGCCTGCCGGTCCTGCTGGTGACCGGCCTGCTGAGCTACGCGGCCTACGAGCCCCGCCTCGGCGGCGCGCTGCCGGCGGACCCGGGCGTGCTGCGGCTGCCCCACTTCGCCTGGCCGACCGGCCCGTCCTGGCTGTACCGGGTCAACCAGGGCCTGCACGTGGGCCTCGGCCTCGCGCTGGTCCCGGTCGTGCTGGCCAAGCTCTGGTCGGTCCTGCCGAAGCTGTTCGCGTGGCCGCCGGCCCGGTCGCTCGCGCAGGTCCTCGAGCGGCTGTCGCTGCTGCTGCTGGTCGGCAGCATCCTGTTCGAGCTGGTCACCGGCGTGCTCAACATCCAGTACTGGTACGTCTTCGGGTTCGACTTCTACACCGCGCACTACTACGGCGCCTGGGTGTTCCTCGGGGCGTTCGCGCTGCACGTGTTCCTCAAGCTGCCCACGATGGTCAGGTCGCTGCGCAGCCGGTCGCTGCGCGAGGAGCTGCGCACGCCCCTTGCGCGCACCGTCGCCGAGCCGCCCGACCTGCACGGCCTGGTGTCCCCCACCCCGGGCGAGCCCACGATCAGCCGTCGCGGCGTGCTCGCCCTCGTGGGCGGCGCCAGCGCGCTTCTGACCCTCGTGACCCTCGGTGAGACCGTCGGGATCCGGGCCACCGCGCTGCTGTCGCCGCGCGGCCGGTCGTACGGCGACGGGCCGAACGACTTCCAGGTCAACCGGACGGCCAGGGCCGCGCAGGTGGTCGCGGCCGGCGACGACTGGCGGCTGGTCCTGCGCGGCGGCCCGCGCGAGGTCTCGCTGAGCCGCGCCGAGCTGCTGGCGATGCCCCAGCACACCGCCGAGCTGCCGATCGCCTGCGTGGAGGGCTGGTCGACCGTGCAGACCTGGACGGGCGTGCGGCTGCGCGACCTGGCCGCCCTGGCCGGGGTGCCCGAGCCCTCCCGCGGCACGGTCCGGTCACTGGAGCAGGCAGGGGCGTTCGCGCAGGCGGTGCTGTCGGGCGGGCAGCTGGGCGCCGGCGACGCGCTGCTCGCGCTGCGGGTCAACGGCGTCGACCTGTCGCTGGACCACGGCTACCCGGCACGCACGATCGTCCCGGCGGCACCGGGCGTGCACAACACCAAGTGGGTGCGCGAGATCGAGCTGCTCGCATGAAGCGGCTCTACGGCGCCGGGCCGCTGCACCTGCTCGCGCTGCTGGCCTGCTTCGCGCTTGCCGGAGCAGCCGCCCAGCGCGTCGGGCAGGACCCACTGCGGCTGCGCTACGCGGTCTGGTTCATCGGCGCGGCGCTGGCGCACGACCTGCTGCTGTTCCCGCTGTACGCCCTGCTGGACCGGTCCTTGGGCAGCCTGGTGCGCCGCCGGCGGGTGCCGGACCTGGGCTCGGTCAACTACGTCCGGGTGCCGGCGCTGCTGTCGGGCCTGCTGCTGCTGGTGTTCGCGCCGGTCATCCTCCAGCGCTCGGAGGGGGCGTACGGCGCGGCCAGCGGGCTCGACCAGGACCCCTACCTCGGCCGGTGGCTGGCGGTCAGCGGGGTGCTGTTCCTCGCCTCGGCGGTGCTCTACGCGCTGCGCGGCCGGCGCGCCTGATCGACCTCGTCGAGGACCCGGCGCATGTCGCGGACGGCCCGCACCGTGCCCCGCACCGTCCCGGTGACCTTCGACCGGCCGGTCCGCGGCAGGTAGTCCACGTCGACCTCGACGACCCGCCAGCCCGCGGTGCCGGCCGCGAGCACCATCTCCAGCGGGTAGCCGAACCGCCGGTCCCGCAGCTCGAGCGCCAGCAGGGCGCTGCGCCGGCAGGCCCGCATCGGGCCGAGGTCGCGCAGGTCGTACGGCGTCCGCCGGCGCAGCGACTGGGCCACCACGCGGTTGCCGAGCCGGGCGTGCGGCGGCCAGGCGCCCCAGGTCGTCGGGCGGCGCCGGCCCAGCACCAGGTCGACGGCGCCGGCCAGCACCGGGCCGGCTACCCGCGGCAGCTGGACCGGGTCCAGGGAGCCGTCGGCGTCGAGGAAGCAGACGACGTCGTCCGCCGGGTCGGCCGCCAGCAGCCCGGCGTGGCAGGCCGCGCCGAACCCGCGCGGGGACGCCTCGACGACCCGCGCCCCGAAGGACCGGGCCACCTCGGCCGAGCCGTCGGTGGACAGGTTGTCCGCGACGACCGCCCGGTAGCCGGCCGGTAGCCGCGACAGCACCCAGGGCAGGGCGCCGGCCTCGTTGAGCACCGGCAGGACGACGTCAGGCACGCTCGCCCCGCAGCGGGTCGGTGGCGAAGGCGCGCATGCCGTCGGCGAAGGCGACCTCCGCCACGAACCCCAGCCCGGCCCGGGCCCGCTCGGGCGAGGCCACCACGTGCCGCACGTCGCCCAGCCGGAACTGCCCCGTGACCAGCGGCTCCGGACCGTCCGCGGCGATCGCCCGCGCCACGTCGAGGATCGTGTGCGGCGTGCCGCTGGCGACGTTGTAGGGCGTGAGCGTGCCCGGCCCGCCGGCGGTGAGCGCGAGGACGTTGGCCCGGGCCACGTCGCGCACGTGCACGAAGTCGCGCTGCTGCCCACCGTCCTCGTAGACCCGCGGCGGCTCACCGCGGGCGACCGCGCTGCGGAACAGGCTCGCCACCCCGGCGTACGGCGTGTCCTTGGGCATGTGCGGGCCGTACACGTTGTGGTAGCGCAGGGACACGCACCCGCCGCCGGTCTGCCGGGCCCACGCCGACGCCAGGTGCTCCTGGGCGGTCTTGGTGGCGGCGTAGACGCTGCGCGGGTCGACCGGCGCGTCCTCCGGCACCAGCCCCCACGCCACGTCCCGCCCGCACACCGGGCACGGCGGCTCCCAGCGGCCCGCCTCGAGGTCGGCCTGCGCCCGGGGCGGCGGCCGGACGAGGCCGTGCTCGGCGCAGGTGTAGCGGCCCTCGCCGTAGACGACCATCGAGCCGGCCAAGACCAGCCGGCCGATGCCGGCGCGGTCCATCGCCGCCAGCAGCACGGCGGTGCCGAGCTCGTTGGCCCCGACGTACATCGGCAGGTCCTGCAGGTCGAGCCCCAGCCCGACGACCGCCGCCTGGTGGCTCACCGCGTCGACGCCGTCGAGCACCCCGGGCGGCAGGTCGCGGACGTCGCCCCGCACCTGCTCGGCGCGCGGGTCGAGGTGCGTGGGCCAGCCGCCCGGGTGCACCTCGGGCAGCAGCGCGTCGAGGACCCGGACCTCGTGCCCGGCGGCCAGCAGGGCGTCGACGACCGCCCCGCCGATGAAGCCGGCACCGCCGGTGACCAGGACCCTCACCCGGCGAGCCTGTCACGTAGCGTCGCGCCGTGATCGACGACTCGGAACCGGGCGACCTGTCGGGCGGCGACGACCTGCGCGCCTTTGCCGACGCCTCGCCGTCGCCCTTCCACGCGGTGGCCGAGATCGTGCGGCGCCTGTCGGCGGCCGGCTTCACCGGGCTCGACGAGCGCGAGCACTGGACATTGGCTCCCGGCGACACCCGGTACGTCGTGCGGGACGGCGGCAGCGTGGTCGCGTTCCGGGTCGGCAGCGCCCCGGTCGCCGAGGCCGGGCTGCGCCTGGTCGGGGCGCACACCGACTCGCCGACGTTCAAGGTCCGGCCGCGGTGGGACGTCCGCCGGGCCGGCGCCCGGCTGGTGGGCGTCGAGCCGTACGGCGGCCTGCTTGCCCACACCTGGCTCGACCGGGAGCTCACCGTCGCCGGCCGGCTGGTCGTCCGCGGCGGGCAGTCGCACCTCGTCCGGCTGCCCGGCGGGCCGCTTCGACTGCCGTCGCTGGCCATCCACCTGGACCGCGGGGTCCGTGAGGGCCTGGTGCTGGACCCGCAGCGCCAGCTCGTGCCGCTGTGGGGACCGGACGGCGATCGCGGGCCCGGGCTGCTGGAGTCGCTCGCGGGCATCGCGGGCCTGGAGCCCGCCGACGTGGTCGGCCACGACCTGATGCTCGCCGACAGCGCGCCGGCGGCGTCCACCGGCAGCGACGGCACCTGGATCGGGTCCCCGCGCCTGGACAACCTGGGCTGCTGCCACTCCGGCACGCTCGCGCTGCTGGCGGCGGCGCCGGCCGCCCACACCCAGCTGCTGGCCGCCAACGACCACGAGGAGGTCGGCAGCGGGTCGGCCGAGGGCGCGCGCGGCTCCTTCCTCGCCGACGTGCTGGCCCGGCTGGTCGCGGCCACCGGCGACGCCGACCCGCAGGGGCTGCACCGGGCGGTCGCCCGCTCCCGGCTGGTGTCCGCGGACATGGCGCACGCCGTGCACCCCAACTTCGCCGACCGGCACGAGCCCTCGCACCTGCCGCTGCTCGGCGGCGGCCCGGTGCTCAAGGTCAACGCGAACCAGTCGTACGCGACCGACGCCGCGAGCGGGGGCTGGTTCGCCGAGCGGTGCGCCGACGCCGGCGTCCCGCTGCAGCACTTCGTGACCCGCGCCGACCTGCCGTGCGGCTCGACGATCGGCCCGCTGACCGCCACCCGGCTCGGCCTCGCCACCGTCGACGTCGGCGCGCCGATGCTGGCGATGCACTCCTGCCGGGAGCTGGCCTCAGCCCTCGACGTGCCCCTGATGGTGCGGGCGCTGACCGCCTGCCTCGAGGACGCGTAGACCTCGGTCCGTGCGACCTAGCGGCTCGGGCCGGGCCAGCGGGTGTCGTCGACCAGGCGCGCCAGCTCGTCGTCGAAGCCGGTCCGGCGCCGGGTGCGTACGGTCAGCCACCAGGCGAGCAGGAAGGGCGCCACCGCCAACACGACGACGAGCAGCGCGAGCAGGACCGTCAGCACATCTTTCCTCGTTTCGCCGTCCGGAGGGTCAGTCTGCTATGCGTGCGAGCTCCCGTCGACCGCAGACGGCAGACGGCAGACGGCAGCGAGAGCCCGCTACCGCTCCGGGTCCACCGGCACGGCCTGCAGCAGCAGCACCCCGGCGAGCAGGACCACGAGCGACACGCCCAGCCAGGCGAGGTCGTACGGCAACGTGTCCGGCACGCCCTCGCGGACCTGGTGCAGCCGCAACAGCTTGTGGTCCACGATCCCGTCGTACACGTTGAACCCCCCGGCGCCGGCGATCACCCAGCCGGCCACCCGGCGGGGCTGCCACGGTCGGCGCAGGATCAGCAACGCCACCCCGCCGACCAGCGCCGCCGTGCCGACCAGGTGCAGCACCCCGTCGCTGGACAGCGGCGCCGACTGCACCAGGTGGTGCCAGGCCAGCAGCTGGTGGAACACGATCTCGTCGAAGGTCATCGCGAGCCCCACCCCGGTGAGGATCGCCGGCCACACCTCGGGTCGCGCCATGCGCGCGCCCTACCCGCGCTGCGGCCCGGTCACCGCCTGGCGGGACAGCGCCGTGAGGCGGGAGACCGCCCGCAGGTACTTCTTGCGGTAGCCGCCCGACAGCAGCTCGTCGGGGAACAGCCGGTCGAGCGGGACGCCGCTGACCAGGACGGGCACGTCGCGGTCGTACAGCCGGTCGGCCAGCACCACCAGGCGCAGGGCGGCGCTCTGGTCGCTGACCGGGTGCACGCCGGCCAGGCACACCAGCGACACGTCCGCGACGAGCGCGCCGTAGCGGCTGGGGTGCAGGCCGGCCAGGTGCGCCACCAGCGGGTCGAAGTCGTCGTACGACGCCCCGGGCGCCTGCGCGCGGCGCCGCAGCTCGTCGTCCGGGACGGGCGGCGGCGCCGCCGGCAGCCCGCGGTGCCGGTAGTCCTCGCCGTCGATGCGCAGCGGCGCGAAGTGCGCCGACAGCCCCTGGATCTCACGCAGGAAGTCGTGCGCCGCGAAGCGGCCCTCCCCGAGCGAGCCCGGCAGGGTGTTGGAGGTCGCCGCGACATGCACACCGGCGTCGACCAGTCGGCCGAGCAGCGTGGACACCAGCACCGTGTCGCCCGGGTCGTCGAGCTCGAACTCGTCGATCGCGAGCAGCCGGTGGCCGGACAGCGCATCGACGGTCTGCGCGAACCCCAGCGCCCCGACCAGGTGGGTCAGCTCGACGAAGGTGCCGTAGGCCTTGGGCGCCGGGGCCTCGTGCCAGAGCGACGCGAGCAGGTGGGTCTTGCCGACGCCGTAGCCGCCGTCGAGGTAGACGCCGGACGGGCCGGCCGGGCGGGCGCGGCCGAACAGCCGGCGCGGCGGCGGCCCGAGCGTGCGCGCGAACTCCTGCAGGACGCCGACCGCGGCCGCCTGCGTGGGCTGTGCCGGGTCCGGGACGTACGTCGAGAAGCGGGTGCCGCCGAAGCGGGGCGGCGGCACCAGCGCCGCGACCAGCGACCCGACCGGTACCTCCGGGCGGCGCGCCGCCAGCGAGATGCTCAGGCGGGGGCTCCGGCGGCGTCCTCGTCGGCGGGGTCCTCGTCGGCGGGGTCCTCGCCCGCGTCGGCCCCCGGGTCGCCGCTCGCGCTCTCCTCGTCGGCGGTGCCGGTGCCACCCGGGTCGCCGTACGTCGTGCCGGGGCTCTCCTGCCCCGGCACGAACTGGTCGGCCGTCTTGCCGGTGGCCGACAGGCCTGCGCCCTTGAGGGCGGGGTCGGGCTGCTGCTCGCTCATGGCCCGCCCCCTACCCCGTTCTCCCCTGCGTAGTTGTCCACCTGCGCACCGGGAGGGCGGCTGCACGGCCGCGAACGGCGGCTCTACTGTCCTGGCATGACGACGGTTCTCGGCAGGTCCACGGGTGCGGCAGCGCAGGGTCCGGCATGACGACGCAGGTGGCGGGCGCAGACCCGCAGGTCGTCGGGCCCTACCTGGCAAGGGTGCTCGGGGACCCCGGCTGGCAGGACCCGACGGTCACCCTCATCGCGGGTGGCAAGAGCAACCTGACGTACCGGATCGACGCGCCGGCCGGGTCGGTCGTGCTGCGCCGGCCGCCGCTCGGCCACGTGCTGCCGACCGCGCACGACATGGGTCGCGAGTACCGGGTGATGGCCGGGCTCGCGGGCACGCCCGTGCCGGTCCCGCGGATGCTGCACCAGTGCACCGACCCCGACGTGCTCGGCCAGCCGTTCTACGTGATGGAGCGGGTGGAGGGCCACGTCTGCCGTACGGAGCTGCCCGCGGGCTACGCCGACCGGCCCGAGCAGCGCCGGGCGATCGGGCAGGCGCTGGTGGACGTGCTGGCCGACCTGCACGCGGTCGACCCGGCGGCGGTCGGGCTGGGCGAGTTCGGCCGGCCCGACGGCTATCTGGTGCGGCAGGTGTCCCGCTGGGGCAAGCAGTGGAACGCGACCCGCGTCGAGGGCCACGAGGCGCTCGACACGCTGGCCCAGGCGCTCGCCGCCAGCGTCCCGGCGACCCAGCGGACCGGGATCGTGCACGGCGACTACCGGCTCGACAACACGATGCTGCACCCGACCGAGCCCGGCCGGATCGCCGCGGTGCTCGACTGGGAGATGTCGACGCTGGGCGACCCGATGGCCGACCTCGGCATCCTGCTCGTCTACTGGTCGCAGGCGGGCGACGACGAGGAGCGCGAGTACAGCTCCGTCGTGCCCGCGGCCACCCACCTCGAGGGCTTCCCCGACCGGGCCGCCGTCGCGGAGCTCTACGCGAGGCGGACCGGCGCCGACCTGACCGCGCTGCCGTGGTGCGAGGCGTTCGGGTTCTTCAAGCTGGCCGTGGTGTGCGCCGGGATCGTCGCCCGGGTGCGCGGCGGGGCCATGGTCGGCGAGGGTTTCGACGGGATCGAGGACCGGATCGGCCCGCTGGTCGAGCTGGGGCGGGCGACCCTCGCGGACGGCACCCTCCACTAGTGCGTCCGGAGCCGGCGGACCTCGAGCTGGTCGGCGCGGCGGTGGCCGCGCTGCGCCGGGGCCTCGGCCCGGAGCTGCACCCGCGTGCCGCGGCCGTCCGCACGTCCGCCGGCCGGGTCGTGACCGGCCTCGGGCTCGGCGCCGCGTGCGCGGAGCCGGTCGCGGTCGGGGCCGCGCTCGCACTCGGCGAACGGGTCGTCACCCTCGCCGCCGTACGGCACGTGGACGCGGACGCCACCCGCGTCACGACGCCCTGCGCCGGCTGCCGCACCGTGCTGCGCCAGCACGCGCCCGGCGTACGCGTGCTGCTCCTGGCGGACGGCCTCCGGGTGCGCACGCTCGCCGAGCTGACCTGACGCGCCGCACGCGGCGAAGACCCCGGGATGTCCTTCGGATGGCCTAGTCCTCCGTGGCCCGGATGGACTACTGTATGTATCCGGTTCGCCACACTGTGTGTCCGACAGCGGCACGGCGAACTGCCCAGCCGTCGCCCTGCCCCGCGACGACCGGTTCGGTCCGAGGAGCGTCGCGTGCAGCTGCTGGTCGCAGTCCTGGCCCTGATCGTCGCCGTGCAGTACGCGATCATCGCCGTCGTCGTCGTGCCGGCCCTGGCCCGGCTCGCACTGCACCAGGGGCGTCCCATCCAGGTCGCGCGGTGGGGGGCCTGCGCCTTTTTCGCGGGCTGCGCCGTCACTCACACGATGATCGCCATCAGCTCCGTGCGCGAGCTGACCGGGACCGCCGCGCACGGCATGGCCGGGATGGCCGGGATGGCCGGCGCCGGCATGGCCGCGCCGTCACTGTGGGAGCACGTGCTGCCCCACGTGGCCCAGGTCGTCGGGGGCGGGCTGTTCATCGGGGTGGCCTACCGGCGGCTGTCCCTGACCGTCATGACCAAGGACGAGGCCGGCGCGCTGCGCGAGCTCGAGCTGCAGCTGCGCACTGTCTTCGACCAGGCGCCCGTCGGGGTCGCGCTGCTCGCCGTCGGCGCCGGCCGGACGGGATCGGTGCTGCAGGTCAACCCGGCGCTGTGCCGGCTGGTCGGTCACGACGAGCCGACCCTGCGCAGCCACGACTTCGGGGAGCTGCTGGTGCACCCGGGCGACCGGGACGCCGGGCTGCTGGCGGCCCAGCGCCTGCTGACCGGCCCGGACCCCTGCGTGGAGGTCGAGCAGCGCTACCTGCACCGCGACGGCCACGAGTTCTGGGCGCACGTCACGTCGTCGCTGACGCGCGACGAGGCCGGCGACCCGATGCACTACGTCGTTCAGGTCCGCGACGTCACCGACGACCGCCGGCGCGAGTCGCACCTGCGGCACCTGGCCGAGCACGACCCGCTCACCGGGCTGTTCAACCGCCGCCGCTTCCGCGACGAGCTCGACCGGATGCTCGCCACGGTGCAGCGCTACCAGGTGCCGGCGGCCCTGCTCGTCATCGACCTCGACCACTTCAAGGACGTCAACGACAGCTACGGGCACGGGACCGGCGACCAGCTCCTGCAGAAGCTCGCCACCGTGCTGTCCAGCCGGCTGCGGGCCACCGACGTGCTCGGCCGGCTCGGCGGCGACGAGTTCGGGGTCCTGCTGCCGCACACCGACGAGGAGGGCGCGAGCACGGTGGCGGCGGCGCTGCTGCAGGCCGTACGGGAGGAGGCCCACCTGCCGGTGCAGGGGTGCACGGTCCGGGCGTACGCCTCCATCGGGGTGACCGTACTGGCCGCGGGTGACGCGGGAGCGGACGGCGACGAGCTCCTGGAGCGGGCGGACGTCGCGATGTACGCGGCCAAGCAGACCGGGCGCAACCGGGTGGCCGGGGTGGGCGCCCCTGCCCAGCCCGCGGCCGGTCCGTGGGCGCGGCCCTGGTCGGCACGGGTGCGGGAGGCGCTGGAGGGCGCCGCCCTGTGGGAACAGCCCGTCCTCAACCTCAGCACCGGTGAGCTCGACCGCTCCGAGCTGCTGCCGCGCCTGGTCGACCCCGGGGCCGGCTCCCTCGTCGACCTCGGTCGGCTGCAGGTCCCCGGGCGCTTCGACGAGCCGCACACCCTGGACAGCTGGACCTGCTCGAGCGCGATCGACCTGCTGGAGACGCGGCAGGCCGCCGGGGACACCCGGTCGCTGGAGGTCCACCTGTCGGCCGGCGCGCTGGCCGACGAGGTCCTCGTCGAGGAGGTCTGCCGCCGGCTCGCGTCGGCGGCCTTCGACCCCGCCCGGCTCATCGTCGCGGTCCCCGCGGCAGCGGTGGGCGACCTCGACCACGCGAGGTCGCCGGCAGCCCGGCTGGCCGACCTGGGCTGCCGCATCGCCCTCGACGACATCGGCAGCGGCGGCTCGTTCTGCTGCCTGAAGCACCTGCTCGTGGACGGGGTCAGGATCGACGGGAAGTTCGTGAAGGACCTGCCGTCGTCGGCCGTCGACCTGCTGGCCCTGGACGCCGTCCTGACGCTGGCGCACGGCCTCGGCAAGGAGGTCACGGCGGAGCACGTCCGCAACGACGCGACGCTGGCGCTGCTCCGCGAGCGCCGCGTCGCCTACGCACAGGGGACGTACGTCGCCCGGCCCCGACCGGTGCCCGAGCTGGCCGCCCGCCCGGTGCGCCGGGACGCCGCCCGGCTGCCGATCCCGGTGCCGGGCCGCGCAGCCCTGCAGGGCCAGCCCTGCTGACCGCCTCAGGCGGCCCGGGGCACCTGCAGGGCCGAGCGTACCGCCGCGACCACCTCGTCCGCGCTCAGGTCGACCATGCACGCGGGCGGGCCGCCGGTGAGCGGGCAGGCGCCGGACCACCAGCAGGCCTGCTCGGTGATGGCCACCGGCCGCCGCACCTCGCAGCCCGGCAGGCCCTGCAGCGCCAGGTGCCCGTCCGCGGGACGCTGGCCGTAGCGGCTGGCGAGGGTCGGCCCGAACAACCCGACCGTGCGAGCCCCCGCGGCGGCCGCGAGGCGTACCGGCCCGGTGTCCGCGCCGACGACCACCCCGCCGCGTTCCCCCACCGCGGCAGCCAGCCCGGCCAGCGCCCGCAGGCCCTGCGGCGGCAGCACCCGCGCGCCGGGCGCCTGCGGCGGGCTCCCCGGCCCCGGCGCCGTCACGACGTCCAGGTCGCCGAGCGCCCGGACCAGCGCGGCCCAGTACGGCCACCGCTTGACCGCCATCCCCGCGTCGGGCAGCACCAGCACGGGGGCCCGGTCGCCGAGCAGGCCGTGCCCGGCGTCGACCTCGGCGCGGTCGAGCGCGACCCGCGGGGGCAGCCGCACCAGCTCCGGCCGGATCAGCCCGTCGGCAGCGAGCAGCCGCAGGAAGCGCTCGTCGACCAGCTCGTCCGGCGGCGGGCGCCGCCACAGCGCATCGGCGACGGCCGGGACGTGGGCGCGCAGCAGCTCGGGGATCCCGCCGTACGTCGTGGTGGTGACCGCCAGGTCGTACGGCCGGTGCGCCAGCAGGCCCTCGACGAAGCGCCGCGGCGCCCCCTCGCCGTGGTCGGACGTGGTCGCGACCGAGGCGACCAGCGGGTCGCGGGCGAGCAGCTCGCCGCCCGGGTCGAACGTCGCCACGTGCACCCGGGTGCCCGGCCGGCTGCGGGCGAGCGCGTGCACGGCAGGCAGGGCCAGCAGCAGGTCGCCGAAGCCGCCCAGCAGCTCGACGAACAGCACCTCACTCACGGGCGGACCGCCGCGTAGACCTCGGCGTGCGCCTTGGCCACGGCGTCCCAGCCGTGCGCGTCCGCCAGCGCCCGCCCCGCCTGCGTCGGTGCGCCCCCGGTCAGGGCCCGGTCGAGGTTGCCGGCCAGCGCCTCGCTCTCGCGGACCGGGCCGAGCAGGGCCGCCGCCTCGAGAGCCGGCTCGGTGCCGGGCCCGCGGGTGCCGACCAAGGGCAGGTCGTGGTCGAGCACGGCCAGCAGCGAGCCGCTCTTGGTGGTCAGACCGGCGGTGAAGGGCAGGGCCGCTACGTCGGCGGCCTGCAGCAGCGCCGACACCCCCTCGGCCGGCAGCCAGCCGGTCACCAGGACGGCGTCGGCCAGGCCGAGGGCGCGCACCTCACCCCGGATCTCGGCCTCGAAGTCGGCCGCCTCCTGCCCGGGCAGCGCCAGCGAGGTGAACCCGCCGGCGACGACGAGCCGCAGGTCGGGGTGGCGTCCTGCCCGCAGCGCCGCGACCGCGCGCAGCAGCCAGCGGACCCCCTTCACGGGATGCACGAAGCCGAAGAACACGACGACGGGAGCGCGCTCGGGCAGCCCCCACGCCCGGCGGGTGACGGCCCGGTCGGCGGGCACCCGGTCGATGTTGGGGCCGATCGGCACCACCCGCGCCTCGACGCGCATCCGCTGCCGGACCGCGGTCGCGTGGCCCGGCGTGGTCGCCAGCACCTGCCGCGAGGCAGCCGTCAGCCGGCCGGTCTCGCGGTCCCACAGCCCGGCCCGCTCGAGCGGGCGCCACCAGCGGGCCGGCAACCGGCCGGGCCAGGCCCACCAGCCGTACTCGTGCAGGGTGGTGACCACCGGGGCGCGCACCAGCGCCGGCAGCAGCCCCACGGTGGGCGCGAAGCTGTACGCCGCCGGCGCGAACTGCACGTGCACGACGTCGGCGCCGAGCCGGTCCAGCTCGCGGGCCGCGGCGCCGA
>DASTLY010000054.1:0-17328 GCA_035714445.1 Mycobacteriales bacterium | reverse complement strand
CGGGCGCTGTGCGAGCACGGCGCCCGCGGCGTGCGCGACGTCGCCGAGGCCGGAAGGGAGCTGTGCGACGCCGTGGAGGTCGACGGCCGCCGGGTCGACCTCGTCCTCACCGGGCTGGCCCGGGCGCGCTGACCAGCCGGCTACACGTGGTTGGGGTAGAGCGAGTACGTCGGGAAGTTGCCGTACACCATCCCATCGCCCTCGGTCACCGCCTGCACGAGCAGGTCGCCGCCGACGAACGCGCCCTTCCACGACGCACCCTTGCCGCCGAAGACCTCCTCGCGGTCGCCCCGGCTGCGCGGCTTGTTGATGCCGACCTTGAAGGCCTGCAGCTGCTCGCCGACGCGCGCCCCGAAGTCGGCGTCGTCGGTGGCGACCGAGGCCACCAGCGAGCCGTTGCTGGCGTTCATGGCGGCCAGCAGCTCGTCCTCGCTGTCGACCAGCACGATCGAGTCGAGCGGGCCGAACGGCTCCGCGTGCCGCAGCGCCCAGCTCGGCGGCGGCTCGAGGACGCAGCTCGGGGCGACGTACGCCGACGTGTCCTGGCCGGGCAGGAACCGGCCCTGGTCGAGCGAGCCGGCGTACAGCGGGATGCCGCTGCCGCCGGTGACGGCCGCCGCCCAGTGCTCGCCGAGCTCGGTGGCCTTGCTCGCGGAGATGACCGGGCCGAAGTGCAGGTCGGGCAGCGCGTCGTCCGGGCTCTCCACCGCCAGCGGGTGGCCGAAGCGCAGGCCGCGCACGACCGGCAGGTACATCTCGAGGAACTGCGGGAACAGCTCGCGCTGCACGACGTAGCGCGGGTAGGCGGTGCAGCGCTGCTTGGCGTACTCGAAGCCCTTGGTGAGGTGCGCGGCGAGGTCGTCCCAGGCGCTGAAGTCCCAGACGCCCCACGCGTTGAGCCCCTCCTGCTCCAGCAGGTGCCGCTTGCCGGTGTCGGCGAGCGTGGTGGCGGCCTTGCGCCCGTTGGCCCGGCCGCCGACAAAGGCCAGCGCCCCGATCTCCGGGCTGCTGATGAGCGCGTCGCCGAGCTGCCCGCCGACGCCGGACAGCAGCGTCACCGGCAGGCCAGCCCGCTTCATGAAGGCGTGCGCCAGCGTCAGCGTGTGGAACCCGCCCTGCGACGGCGTCTTCGCGACCACGCCGTTGCCGGCCAGGCACTGCACCAGCTCGGCGTGCACCTGCACGCTCATCGGGTAGTTCCAGGACGCGATGTTGCTCACCGGGCCGGGCAGCGCCCGACGACCCTGCAGCTGCCGCTCGATCTCCCCGAGATACCAGTCGACGCCGTCCAGGGCCCGGTCGACGTCGGCGCAGGCCAGCTTCCACGGCTTGCCGATCTCCCACACCAGCAGCAGCGCGAGGGTGTCGCGGTGCTCGCGCATGCTGGCCACCGCCTCGGCCACCCGCGCCTTGCGGTCGTCGAGGTCGACCGACTGCCACGCGTCGTGCTCGCGCTTGGCGTAGTGCACGGCCTCGATGGCCTCGTCGTGGCTGATCCGCGGCGGTCCCTGGATCCGGGAGCCGTCCACCGGGACGACGTGCGGGCCGGGGTCGCCGATCGCCTTCCACTCCCCTCCGCTGAGGTTGGAGATGCGGTCCGCGTCGAACGCCTCGGGGGCGGTCGCACGGGCGCGGGCATAGACGTCGTCCCAGGACGTCCCTGGTTTGAGCTGCAGCACTGGAGCCTCCGCGAGCCTGTCGATGTCCGGGGAGTGCACCACACCCGTCCCGGCGCGGGACACCGCCCTCCCCGCCGGGGTCAGAACAGGATGCTGGCGAACGTCCCGGCCGCGCGGAAGCCGACCTTCTCGTACGACCGTCGGGCGGCGACGTTGAAGTCGTTGACGTAGAGGCTGACCACCGGCGCCACGCGGGCCCGGGCGAGCTCGACGACCGCGGCTGTCCCGGCGGTGCCGCAGCCCTGGCCCCGCAGGGCGGGGTCCACCCAGACCCCCTGGATCTGGCAGGAGGCGGGGGTGGCGGCGCCGACCTCGGCCTTGAACAGCACCCGGCCGCCCTCGATCCGGGCGTACGCCCGTCCCTGCGCGACCAGCTCCTCGACGCGCGCCCGGTACAGCGCGCCGCCGTCGCCGGCCAGCGGGCTGACGCCCACCTCCTCGGTGAACATCGCGACGCACGCCGGCAGCAGGAGGTCGATCTCCGAGCGGTGCACGGGGCGTACACGGGGGTCGGCCGGGACCGCGGGCGGCCCGGAGATCACCAGCAGCGGCTGGCGGGGCCGGACCTCGCGGGCCGGTCCCCAGGAGGGGCGCAGCAGCTGCCAGAGCAGGTCGACGGCCGCCCGCTCCCCCACGATCGAGGAGCAGCGACGGCCCTGCCGGCGGGCCCGCTCGGCAAAGGCACGGACGGCCTCCGGCCCGGCCTGCACGGGCACCAGGTTGGCGCCGGAGTAGCACAGCGCGTCGAGGCGGCCGCGCTCGCCGAACCCCCAGACGTCCGCGCCGAGGCGCCAGCTGTCCAGGCCCGCGGCGAGCACGCGGGAGGCCACGAACACGTCGGCGACGGGGTCGGTGTCGAGCAGCGCCCGCGCGGCCGACAGGTCACGCGCGTCGAGCACCCGCGTGGACGCCGTTCGGAGCACCGTCCGAGCGTAGTACTGGAGCCGTCGTTCGGGGCAGGGGCGGCGTCCCGCGCAGCCCCGGCCGCACGCGTCAGGCCTCGACCACCGCCGCGTAGTGGGCTCGCGCGTCGGCGGTACGACCGAGCCCGTACACCCGCAGCACCTCGGCGAGCGCCGGGTGCCGGTCCTGGAGCAGCGCCGCCGCGCGCTGCACCTCGTCCGCGGAGGCCACCGCCCGCAGCACCGCCTGCACGGCGGCCGCGCCGCCGCTCGGGCTCGGTGCGGCATAGCTGGTCGTCAGCACGCCGGTCGGCTCGAGGTCGCGGACGGCGGCCGTGCGCCGGGCCAGCTCACTGCGGGACAGGTCGGGCAGTCCGGGGTCCTCGGCGAGGGTGCTCAGCGCCTGCAGCCGGGTCAGCACCGCCGGATTGGCGATCTTCGCCCGCTGGCCGGTGGCCAGCTGGCTGAGCATGGGCGCGGACAAGCCGACCAGGCCGGCGAGCTGCCCCTGCGACAGGCCGAGAGCAGGCAGGAGCCGCCGCACCGTGTCGCCCACCGGCTCGCCGTACCAGTCGGCCTGCTGCGCGCGGTTGCGGTCGACCGTCTCCTGCTCCATGTCAGCCCCCCACGTATTCGCACTTGCAAATTCACGGTTGCAAACGTACGGTTCACGGACGCAAGCACTCTACCGTTCGGAGGAGCGAAGATGCACAGCATGAGATCCCCTCGTGGCGGGACACCCGCCGTGCTGGTCGTCGGCCTCGCGCTGGCCGCGACCGGCGCCACCGCCACCCCCGCCCACGCGCTGTCGCCCGCGAAGGTGACCCCCGGCTCGCTCGAGCTGGTGCTGGACGCCTCCGGCTCGATGGCCGGCCCGGACCCGTCCGGCGGTACGAAGATCGACGCCGCCCGGCGGGCCATCACCGGGATGCTCGGGGCGCTGCCCAGCAGCACGCCGGTCGCCGTCCGGGCGTACGGCGGGACCTACGAGGACCGCGAGCGCGGCTGCTCCGACACCCGCCTGGTCGTTCCGGTGGGACCGGCGCGGGCGAGCGCCGCGACGGCCGCGCTGGCCGGCCTGCAGCCCACCGGCTACACGCCGATCGCGGCCTCCCTGCGCGCCGCTGCCGCCGACCTGCCTGCCTCCGGCCCCCGGACGATCGTGCTGGTGTCGGACGGCGAGGAGACCTGCGGCGGCGACCCCTGCGCGGTGGCGCGGGAGCTGGCGGGCGCCGGGGTGGGGCTGCGCGTCGACACCGTCGGCTACGGCGTCGACGAGCGGACCCGAACCCAGCTCGGCTGCGTCGCCGCGGCGACCGGCGGCCAGTACACCGAGGCACCCGACGGCGACGCCCTCACGGTGCAGCTGGCCGCGGCCGCCGACACCGGGCTGCGCAGCTACCAGCCGACCGGCACGCGCGTCACCGGGACCGTCGACCCGTTCGACGCGCCGGTGCTCGCTCCGGGCCAGTTCGTCGACGCCCTCGACCCCGGCGAGCGGTCGTACTACGCGATCGACCTCGCCGACGGCGTGAGCCCCTACCTGGCGGGCACCCTGGTCCACCCGGTCGGCCCGGTGGCCGGCAGCAGCTTCGACAACCTCACCGTGGCGGTGTACGGCCTGGACGGCAGGAAGTGCGGGCAGGTGTCCGACAGCACGTCGCAGTCGTACGGCGGTACGGCCGCGACCACGGTGGCGGCGCCCGGCGCCGTCGGTGGCAAGTGGACGTCCACCTTCTCCAGCGCCGCAGGCAACTGCGGTCCGGCCGGGCGTTACACCTTCTCGGTCGAGCGGGACGCCTACGGCAAGGGCCAGGCCGCGCTCCCCCTGGAGCTGCGGGTGCTGCTCGAGCCGCCGCCGACCGACCGCTCCAGCCTGCCGGCCGCCGACGTCGCGCTGCCGGCGGCGCTGCCGGCACCGGTCCTGCGGTCGCCGCTGACCCCGGTCGCCGGCGGCGGGAGCTTCAGCACCGCCGCGCAGCTGCGGCCGGGCAGCTCCGCCGACACGATCCGGCCCGGCGAGACCCTCTTCTACCGCGTCCCGGTGGGCTGGGGCCAGCGCCTGGCCTACACCGCGACCGTTCCGCCCATCCAGGCGGGGGACGGCGCCTCCCTGCCCAGCACCTCGCTGCGCAGCTACGTGGCCAACCCCACCCGCCAGAAGGTGAAGCTGCTGAGCGGCGCGACCGACACCGCCTACTACAGCGGCGTGTACGACGACGACGGCGCGACCGTCGGGGGCTCCACGGCTCCGGTGGTCTTCCGCAACCGCGACGTCAGCGAGGACGCGCTGCAGACCGAGGCGCTCGCCGGCGACCACTACATCTTGGTGCAGCTCGCGGCGACCAAGGACAGCGACACCGCGGTGCCGCTCCGGCTCGCCGTCGACGTCGTCGGACCGCAGACCGGCACGGTCGACTACGGCACGGCCAGCGGTGCCCAGGACCCGACTGTCCCAGACTCGACAGTCGGCGAGCCGGCCCAGGACGAGACGACCCAGGACGGGTCGGGCGAGGGCTCCGGGCAGGAGGCCGCCGGGACGAGCCGCACCGAGACGTCCACCGACGGGGTGCCGTGGCAGACGGTCGGCTACACCGGGGGCGGCGTGGCCGCGCTGGCCCTCGCCGGCGCGCTGCTCCTGCTGCCGACCCTGCGCAGCCGGCGGCACCGGCCGCAGCGCTAGCACCTGCACCCTGCACCGACGCTGAGCCCTGGGCCCCCGCCCAGGGCTCAGTCGGCCGTCCAGCGGTAGCGGCCCTGCTCGAGCCGGCAGCTGATCTGCCGGCCCCCCGACGCGCGGGCCACCCCGACGTCGAGGAACGAGCAGGCATCCCCCACCTGCGCGGTCGTGGTGGGCAGCCCGCCCGGCGCCGGCTCGGGCGTGGCACCGCCGGACCTGGCGCGGGAGAAGGCGAGCAGCGCGAGCACCACGAGGACGGCCACCGCGGCCAGCCGCAGCGCCAGGCCGAGGCCGAGCCGCCGGGCCGGGTCGGGCTCCGGCGGCTCGGGAGCGCCTGCAGGAGGGTCGTCGGGGACCGGGGCCGGCGCACCGGCTCGGGCGGGCGTGGGCGCGCCGGTCGAGCCGGGCGCGGCGGTCGTGGCGGGCTGGACCAGGGGCCGGGTCGCCGCCGCCCGCGGGACCTGCCGGGTGGGCGCGCCGTCCGGCAGCGCCGGGCCGGCTCCCGGCACGACCGGCCCGGCTCCCGGCGCGGCCTTGTCGATGCGCACGCTCCCCGCGCCGGCCTGGGGGCCCTGCTCGGTCCAACCGGGGGGCAGCGGCGGGAAGTGGTCGAACACCTCGACCGGCTCGTCGTCGTCGTCGCTCAGCGGTCCGAGCGCGAGCAGCTGCGCCCGGGCGGTGGCCGCGTCCGGCGGCCGGTGCGCCGGGTCGTCGCGGGTCAGGGTCGTCAGCCAGTCGGCCAGCCGGGCGCGCGGTCCGGTCCCGGCCCGGGCAGCCGGCCCGCCGAGCAGCTGCAGGCCGACGGTGCCGACCTGCCACAGGTCCTGCCGCGGGTCGGGCTCCGCCCCGCGCAGCACCTCGGGCGCGACGTAGCCGACCGTGCCGACGACGTACCCCGACTCGGTCAGCCGCGGGTCGGAGCGCAGGACGGCGATGCCGAAGTCGGCCAGCCGCAGGAACGGCGGGCCGAGCCCGGTGGGCTCCAGCAGCAGGTTGCCGGGCTTGACGTCGCGGTGCACCAGCCCGGCCCCGTGCACGGCAGCGAGGGCGTCGAGCAGCTGGTCGAGCAGCACGGCGACCAGCTGCGGCGGCAGCGGGCCGTAGTCGCCGACCAGCGCCGCGACCGAGCCGCCGCGGACCAGGTCCATCGTCAGCAGGACGTCGTCGTCCTCCGCCGCCCAGCCGGTGGGGGCGACGACGTGCGGGTGCTCGACCCTCAGCGACTGCTCGCGCACGAACCGCAGCAGCGCCCCGGCGTCGCGCTGGCGAAGCAGCTTGGCGGCGACGTACTGCCCGCGGCGGCTGTCCCAGGCCCGCCAGACGCTGCCGGTGCCGCCCTCCCCGAGGTGGTCGACCAGCTCGTAGCGCCCCGCGAACCGCTCACCCACGGGCGGGGACAGGGCTCGGCACGTGCCCACAGTACGGGCGGGGGGCGTACGGACAGCTCAGGCGACGATCGGCTGGCCCGCCGGGCCCTCGTACAGCTCGGCCAGGCGCAAGGCCTCCTCGACGAGCGTCTCGACGATCTGCGACTCGGGGACGGTCTTGATGACCTCGCCCTTGACGAAGATCTGGCCCTTGCCGTTGCCGGACGCCACCCCGAGGTCGGCCTCGCGGGCCTCCCCGGGACCGTTGACGACGCAGCCCATGACGGCCACCCGCAGCGGCACGGTGAGGCCCTCGAGGCCCGCCGTCACCTGCTCCGCCAGGGTGTAGACGTCGACCTGCGCGCGCCCGCACGAGGGGCAGGACACGATCTCCAGGCCGCGGGTCTTGAGGTTGAGCGACTCGAGGATCGCCAGGCCGACCTTGACCTCCTCGACCGGCGGCGCGGACAGCGACACCCGGATCGTGTCGCCGATCCCCTCGGCGAGCAGCGCCCCGAACGCGACGGCGGACTTGATGGTCCCCTGGAACGCCGGCCCGGCCTCGGTCACGCCCAGGTGCAGCGGGTAGTCGCAGGCCTGCGACAGCTGCCGGTAGGCCTCGACCATGACGACCGGGTCGTTGTGCTTGACCGAGATCTTGATGTCGCGGAAGTCGTGCTCCTCGAACAGCGAGCACTCCCACAGCGCCGACTCCACCAGCGCCTCGGGCGTCGCCTTGCCGTACTTCGCCATGATCCGCTTGTCCAGGCTGCCGGCGTTGACTCCGATCCGGATGGGGGTGCCGGACTCGCGGGCTGCTCTCGCGACCTCGCCGACCTTGCCGTCGAACTCCCGGATGTTGCCCGGGTTGACCCGCACCGCGGCGCAGCCGGCGTCGATGGCCTTGAAGATGTACTTGCTCTGGAAGTGGATGTCGGCGATCACCGGCAGCTGGCTGTGCTTCACGATCTGGGGCAGCGCGTCGGCGTCGACCGGGTCGGGGACGGCGACCCGCACGATCTGGCAGCCGGTGGCGGTGAGCTCGGCGATCTGCTGCAGGGTCGCGTTGACGTCGGCGGTGACCGTCGTGGTCATCGACTGCACGCTGATCGGCGCGCCGCCGCCGACGAGCACGCCGCCGACGTCGATCTGCCGGGTGGCGCGCCGGGGCGCGAGGACGGGCGGGGGCAGGGCGGGCATGCCCAGACTGATGGTCACGTGGCTCTTTCAGCCGATGCGGATGGGGTTGACGATGTCGGCGCCCAGGATGAACAGCGTGAGCAGCAGGAACGCGCCAGCCACGCCGTACGTCAACGGCGCCAGCTTGTTGTAGTCCACGCGCTGCAGAGGGCCGCGGTAGCCGCGCAGCCGGCGGGCCTTGTCGCGCAGGCTCTCGAACACCACGACGGCGATGTGCCCGCCGTCCAGGGGAAGCAGCGGCAGCAGGTTGAACAGGCCGACGAACAGGTTGAGGCTGGCCACCAGCAGCACGAACGACAGCGCCTTGACCCCGGCCGTCTCGGTGCTGGCCAGCACCTCGCCGCTGATCCGGCCGGCGCCGACGATGCCGACCAGGCCGGCCGGGTCGCGCTCGTCGCCGTACAGCTTGGTGACGGTGCCGAGCTTCTCGGTCACCGTCGTCTTGATGCCGATCGCGAACGTCTTCATGACGGTGCCGCTGGCCTGCACGCTCTCCCACGGCCCGACCCGCTCCGTGGCGTAGTTGAGCGCCAGCTGCACGCCGACCGCGCCGACCTGCTCGGTCACCCGCGCGTCGGTCAGCGACGGCCGGGTCGCCTGGACGGGCACGACCTGCAGGTCCTGCCGGGCCCCGTCGCGGTCCACCGTCATCGCCAGGGGCCGCCCGGCTGCCGCGCGCACCGCCTTCTGGAACGCCTCGACGCTCGGCACCGGCCGGCCGTCGATGGCCAGGACCCGGTCGCCGGCCTGCAGCCCGGCGAGCTGCGCGGGCGAGGGAGGGGACGTCGGGCTGCACCTGTCGGCCACCGTCGGTACGACGCAGGCCAGGGCGCCCACCGACGGGGGCTGCTCCTGCACCGTCCCGATCGCGAACGTGCCGCCGACCACCAGCAGGACCGCGATGAGAAAGTGCATGGTCGAACCGGCGGCCAGCACGACGACCTTGCGGCGGGCCGGCTGGCGGTAGAACGCACGCTCCTGGTCGGCCTCCTCGAGCTCCTCGAGCGGCGTCATCCCGACGATCTTGACGTAGCCGCCGGCCGGGATGGCCTTGACGCCGTACTCCGTCTCCCCGACCTGGCGCGAGAACAGGGTGGGACCGAACCCGACGAAGAAGTGCGTCGCCTTCATGCCGTAGTGCCGGGCGGTCAGGAAGTGGCCGCCCTCGTGCAGCATCACCGACAGCAGCAGGGCGACCAGGAACCCCAGGGCTCCGGCGAGGTAGATCACAGCGCTCCGGCGAGGTAGATCGCGGGGTCGTTCACGGGGCCACCTTCTGGACGAGCTCGCGTGCGTGGGCGCGCGCCCACTGCTCCACGTCCAACACCTCGGCGAGGTCCGGGCGTTCCCTGAAGCCGTGCGCGCCGACCAGCGTCGCCACCGCGTCCACGATGCCGAGGAACGGCAGCCGGCCGGCGAGGAACGCCTCGACGCAGACCTCGTTGGCGGCGTTGAGGGCGGCCGGGGCCGTGCCTGCGCGCCGGCCGGCGTCCTTGCACAGGGCCACCGCCGGGAACGAGTCCTCGTCGAGCGGCTCGAAGGTCCAGCTCGTGGCGGCCGTCCAGTCCAGGCCGTACGACGGGCGCGGGGTCCTCGCCGGCCAGCCCAGCGCCAGCCCGATCGGCAGCCGCATGTCGGGCGGGCTGGCCTGCGCCAGGGTCGAGCCGTCGACGAACTCCACCATCGAGTGCACCACCGACTGCGGGTGCACCACGACGTCGAGGTCGTCGTACGCCACCCCGAACAGCAGGTGCGCCTCGATGACCTCCAGGCCCTTGTTGACCAGCGTCGCGGAGTTGACGGTGATGACCGGGCCCATGTCCCAGGTGGGGTGCGCCATCGCCTGCTCCGGCGTCACCCCGGCGAGCTCGGCGCGGCTGCGCCCCCGGAAGGGCCCGCCGCTCGCGGTGAGCACCAGGCGGCGCACCTCGTCGGCCGAGCCGCCGCGCAGGCACTGGGCCAGCGCGCTGTGCTCGGAGTCGACCGGCACGATCTGGTCCGGCCGCTGCACGGCGGCCTGCACCAGCGGCCCGCCGACGACCAGGCTCTCCTTGTTGGCGAGGGCGAGCGTGCGCCCGGCGGCCAGCGCCGCGAGGGTCGGCGCCAGCCCGACGGAGCCGGTGATGCCGTTGAGGACGACGTCGCAGGGCCAGCCGGCGAGCTCGGTCATCGCGTCGGGGCCGGCCAGGATCTTGGGCAGCCGGTGGCCACCGCTGCTGTAGCCCCGGGCCTGGGCCGCCGCGTAGAAGGCGAGCTGCAGGTCCTGCACCGCCGTGGCCCGGGTGACCGCGACGACCTCGACGCCGAGCTCCAGGGCCTGCTGCGCGAGCAGCTCGACGCGCCCGCCGCCGGCGCCGAGCCCGACGACGCGCAGGGCCGCGGGGTTGGCCTTCGCGACGTCGACCGCCTGGGTGCCGATCGAGCCCGTCGAGCCCAGGACAACGACCTCCCGGGGCCCTGCCCCCGCACTGCGCCCCGGCTCCACGTGACCAGTGTCCCAGGTCCGCCGGCGTGCGCCGGGTGAGCGGCCGGGAGAGGCTGGCCGGGTGGCCGCCGAGTACCGTCTCAAGCGCGGGCCCATCCTCATCCTGCTGCTGGTCGTGGGCGTGGTCGGCGCCCTGCTGGTCGCCCGCAGCTCAGTGCGCCCCGAGGTCGACGTGTACTCCCCCGTGACGGTCCCGGCGGCGTACGACGGGACGACGTACGCCTTCGACGGGCTGCTCTGCCTGCGGGCGAGCTCGATCGGGGTCACCGTCGACGACGTGTCCTCGTCGGGCGGCACCCGCCTCGGGCTGCGACCCGCGGGCGCGCCGGTCACGGTCGCGTTCCCGGTGGAGCCCGACGCGCTGGCGCCGCTGGTCGGCGCGACGGTGCCGGCCGGCGACCAGGTCTGCACCCGGCTGCTGCTCACGGCTGCCGGGTCCGGGGACCGCCGCGCGGAGCCGGTCCGGCTGGCGTTCCGGTACGGCCCGTTCGGCGTCCTGCGCCGCAGCGTCACCGTGACGCCGCCGGCCACCCTCCAGGTCACGGGTAGCGGCACCGACCCGCGCACCACCGCCTGACGCTCCGCCGCCCAGGCACGAGGCTCAGGCGGGCCAGCGGCAGGGCCGGCTCAGGCCTCGACGGCGGCGAGCTGGCCGCAGGCGCCGGCGATCTCCTGGCCGCGGGTGTCGCGCACGGTCGTGGCCACGCCCGCGGCGCGCAACCGGCGGACGAACTCGCGCTCGACGGGCTTGGGGGAGGCGTCCCACTCCGAGCCCGGCGTCGGGTTGAGCGGGATGAGGTTGACGTGCACGAGCTTGCCGCGCAGCAGCGCACCCAGCAGGTCGGCGCGCTCGGGCTGGTCGTTCACGCCGCGGATCATGGCGTACTCGATGGACAGCCGCCGGCCGGTCTGCCGGGTGTAGCCGAGCGCCGCCCGGAGCACCTCGCGGACGGGCCACCGGGTGTTGACCGGGACCAGGGTGTCGCGCAGCTCGTCGTCGGGGGCGTGCAGCGACAGCGCAAGGGTGATCTGCAGGCCCTCCTGCGTGAGCTTCTCGATGGCCGGCACCAGCCCGACGGTGGACAGGACCACGCTGCGCTGCGACAGCCCGAAGCCGGCCGGCGAGGGGTCGGTCAGCCGGCGGACCGCGGCGACCACCCGCCGGTAGTTGGCCAGCGGCTCGCCCATGCCCATGAACACCACGTTGGTGACCCGCTCACCGGCCCGGACGACCTGCTCGACGATCTCGGCGGTCGACAGGTTGCGGGTCAGCCCGGCCTGGCCGGTGGCGCAGAACGGGCACGCCATCCCGCAGCCGGCCTGGCTGCTCACGCAGACGGTGGTGCGGTCGGCGTACCGCATGAGCACCGACTCGACCAGCGTGCCGTCGTGCAGCCGCCAGACGCTCTTGCGGGTCGCCCCGCCGTCGCAGTCGATCTCACGCGCGACGGTCATCAGGTCGGGCAGCAGTGGGGCCAGCCGGGCCCGACTGGCGGCCCCGAGGTCGGTCATCGCGTCGAGGCCCCGGCCGGCGAACACATGCCGGGACAGCTGCTCGGCCCGGAAGGGCTTCTCGCCCACCTCGACCACGGCGGCCCGGCGCTGCTCCGGGTCGAGGTCGAGCAGGTGCCGCGGCGGCAGCCCACGGCGGGGCGCGTCGAACACCAGCGGCAGAGCGGTCACCCCGGAGTCAGCATCGCGCGCGGCCGGTCTCTTCCCCGTCAGCGCCGCCGGATCATCACCACGAGCCAGATCACCATCATCAGGGCGGTGAGCACGGGGTACACCGGGCCGTCGGCGAGCCGGTCCAGCGTGCTCATGCCGTCCTCACGGCAGTGGGACGAACGCGAGCAGCAGCAGCCAGGCGACCGGCGCGGTCGGCAGCAGCGAGTCGAGCCGGTCCATGAGCCCGCCGTGCCCGGGCAGCAGGTTGCCCATGTCCTTGATGCCGATGTCGCGCTTGACCATGGACTCGCCGAGGTCCCCGAGCGTCGCCGTGCACACGACCGCCAGCCCGTACACCGCGCCGAGCAGCGGCGAGGCGTCCAGCAGGGTGCCGAAGAACACGGCGCCACCGACCGCGCAGGCGAGCACCGAGCCGCCGAAGCCCTCCCAGGACTTCTTGGGCGACACGCTCGGCGCCATCGGGTGCCTGCCGAGCAGCACGCCGGCGACGTAGCCGCCGACGTCGCTGCAGACCACGGTGGCGATGAACGTCGTGACCCGGCGCGGTCCGTCGGCCGGCTCGGCCAGCAGCGCGCAGAACCCGACGAGGAAGGGCACGTATGTCGCCGTGAAGGCGGCCGCGGCCAGGTCGGGCAGCTGTCGCGAGGTGGGGCCGGCGAGCCGCCACAGCACGCACGCCAGCACGGTGAGCAGCAGCGCCAGCACCAGGGCGTCGGCGCCCTCGCGGTAGGCCAGCACGACCATGGCCGCGCCGCCGGCCAGCAGCGGGACGAGCGGTGGGCGTACGCCGAGGGTGCGCAGCGCGCTGGTCACCTCGTACAGGCCCGTCCAGGCGGCCGCTACCAGGACGACGACGAAGACCCAGCGGGCCGGGGAGTACAGCGGGACCGTGACCAGGAGCGCCAGCGCGACGCCGACGGCGATCGCGGCGGGAAGGTTGCGGCCGGCGCGCCCCGGGGTCTTCTCCGAGACGGCGTCGCGGTCGTCGGGGATCGCGTCGAGGCGCCCCAGGTCGAGGTCAGCCACTAGACCTCGAGCAGCTCGGCTTCCTTGTGCCGCAGCAGGTCATCGACGCTGGCGACGTACTGCGCCGTCGTCTTGTCGAGCTCCTTCTCGGCGCGGACGACCTCGTCCTCGCCGGTCTCGCCGTCCTTGACCAGCCGGTCGAGCTCGTCCTTGGCCTTGCGACGGATGTTGCGGATCGAGACCTTGGCGTCCTCCGCCTTGCCGCGGGCGACCTTGATGAACTCGCGGCGGCGTTCCTCGGTCAGCTGCGGGAAGCTGATCCGGATGATCGTGCCGTCGTTGGTCGGGTTCACCCCGAGGTCGGAGTCACGGATCGCCCGCTCGATGGATCCCATCGAGCTCTTGTCGTAGGGCGTGATCACGGCCATCCGCGGCTCGGGCACGGTGAGCGAGGCGAGCTGGATGACCGGGGTCATGGCGCCGTAGTAGTCGACCACGATTTTGTTGAACATGGCGGGCGTGGCGCGGCCGGTACGGATGCCGCCGAAGTCGTCCTTGGCGACCGTGACGGCCTTCTCCATGCGCTCCTCGGCATCGAGGAGGGTGTCGTCGATCACTGGTCCCTCACGTCTGGTCTCCGCTCACGATGGTCCCGATCTTCTCGCCGCGGACGGCCCTACCGATGTTGCCGTCCTCCATCAGGTTGAACACCACGATGGGCAGCGAGTTCTCCATGCACAACGAGAACGCGGCCGCGTCCGCGACCTTCAGGTTCTTGGCGAGGACCTCGCTGTAGCTCACGGTGTCGAACTTGACGGCCTCCGGGTTGGCCCGGGGGTCGTCGTCGTAGACCCCGTCCACGCCCTTGGCCATCAGCAGCACCTTGCAGCCGATCTCCAGCGCGCGCTGCGCGGCCACGGTGTCGGTGGAGAAGAAGGGCATGCCGGCGCCGGCCCCGAAGATGACGACGCGTCCCTTGTCCAGGTGTCGCATGGCGCGCCGCGGGATGTACGGCTCGGCGACCTGTCCCATGGTGATGGCCGTCTGCACGCGGGTCTCGACGCCGCCCTGCTCGAGCAGGTCCTGCAGCGCCAGGCAGTTCATCACCGTGCCGAGCATGCCCATGTAGTCGGCGCGCGCCCGGTCCATCCCCCGCTGGGCGATCTCCGCTCCGCGGAAGAAGTTGCCGCCGCCGACGACCACGGCGACCTGCACGCCGCTGCGTACGACGTCCGTGATCTGCCGGGCGATGTCGGTGACCACGTCGAGGTCGAGGCCGATCCGGCCGCCCCCGAACACCTCGCCGGAGAGCTTGAGCAGCACCCGGCTGTACGCCGGTGGGGAGGCCGCACCCTCGGTCTGGCTCATGGGTGCGGCCTCCTCGTCGTTCCGGTCTGCGGGGTGTGACGGAAGACTAGGCCTGACCGACCTTGAAGCGGGCGAAGCCCTTCACCTCGACGCCGGCCTCGGACAGCACCTTGGCCACGGACTTCTTGTTGTCCTTGGCGAACGGCTGCTCGAGCAGGACGGCGTCCTTGAAGAAGCCGTTGACCCGGCCCTCGACGATCTTGGGCAGGGCGGCCTCGGGCTTGCCCTCCTCGCGGGCGGTGGCCTCGGCGATCTCGCGCTCCTTGGCGACGACCTCGTCCGGGACCTCCTCGCGCGAGACGTAGGTCGGGGAGAACGCCGCGATGTGCTGCGCGAGGTCCTTGGCGACCTCGGCGTTCTCGCCCGACAGCTCGACGAGGACACCGAGCTGCGGCGGGAGGTCGGGGTTGGTCTTGTGCAGGTACAGCCCGACGTACGCGCCGGTGAAGCTCACGACGCGACGGACCTCGATCTTCTCGCCGAGCATGGCGCCGGCGTCGTCGAGGACGTCCTTGAGCGCGGTCCCGTCGACGGTCACCGAGCCCAGGTCGTTGCTGCCCGTCGCGGCGGCCAGCACCTGCGCGGCGAGCGCCTGGAAGCGCTCGCCCTTGGCGACGAAGTCGGTCTCGCAGTTGAGCTCGAGCATGGTGCCCGAGCTGGTCCCGTCGAGCACGGCGGCGACCAGGCCGTTGCTGGCGGCCCGGCCCTCGCGCTTGGCGACGCCCTTGAGACCCTTGATGCGCAGGAACTCGACGGCCTTGGAGTAGTCGCCGTCCGCCTCCACCAGGGCGTTCTTGCAGTCGGTCATGCCCGCGCCGGTGGCCTCGCGGAGCTTCTTGATGTCGGCAGCGGTGACAGCCATGTCGTCCTCGTCTTCGTGGTCAGGGGGCAGCTCCGCGGAGCCGGCCGGAGCCGGCCCCGCGGGACGTGCGCAGGGCTAGGAGGGGGTCGGGATCTCGCCGGCGGGCTCGACGCCCGGGCTCGGGTCGGCCGCAGCCGGGACGGCCTCGACCGCAGCGGCCTCGCCGGCGCCCGCGCCCTCGACCGAGGCGGCCGGAGCGGACACACCCGCGGCGTCCGCGGCACCGCCGGTGAGCAGCTCCTTCTCCCAGTCCGGGAGCGGCTCGTCGCCGGCCACCTGGCCGGTCGGCGCGTTGTCGTAGGAGGGCTTGTCGTCGCTGCCGGCGTTGGCCTGCGCCCCGGCGCGGGCCATCAGACCCTCGGCGACGGCGTCGGCGATGACCCTGGTCAGGACCTGGATCGAGCGGATCGCGTCGTCGTTGCCGGGCACCTTGTAGTCGACCAGGTCCGGGTCGCAGTTGGTGTCGAGGATGGCGACGACCGGGATGCCGAGCTTGCGGGCCTCGTTGACGGCCAGGTGCTCCTTGTTGGTGTCGACCACCCACACCGCGCTCGGGGTACGGGTCATCTCGCGGATGCCGCCGAGGGTGCGCTCGAGCTTCTTGCGCTCGCGGTCGAGGACCAGCGCCTCCTTCTTCGTCAGCACCGTCTGCCCGCCGGTCTGGTCGATCAGCTCGAGCTCCTTGAGGCGCTGGAGCCGCTTGAAGACGGTCGAGAAGTTGGTGAGCATGCCGCCCAGCCAGCGCTCGGTGACGTAGGGCATGCCCACGCGGCCGGCCTGCTCCACGATCGACTCCTGCGCCTGGCGCTTGGTGCCGATGAACATGATGGTGCCGCCGTGGGCGACGGTCTCCTTGACGAAGTCGTACGCCCGGTCGATGTACCCGAGCGTCTGCGTCAGGTCGATGATGTAGATGCCGTTGCGCTCGGTGAAGATGAAGCGCTTCATCTTCGGGTTCCAGCGCTTGGTCTGGTGCCCGAAGTGCGCGCCGCTCTCGAGCAGCTGGCGCATGGTGACGACGGCCATGAGGCCCCTTCAGGTGGCGCACGCCGCGACCGGCCCCGCTCGGGGAGCGGGCCCGGCAGGCGTGCTGTCGGTTGTCGCGGCTGCCGGGTGGCGGCCGCCCTGGCGCCCGGGGTGCACCCCACCCCGACCACGTCACGACGGACGTGAAGGGGACCGCTGGGATGCGCCCGCCATCGTGAAGACTGGTGCTCGGACGCGCGAAGTCGACCCGGCGGACCGGGACGCTGACCCGAGTGTACGCGGAGTCGCCGGCGCGGTGCCCGTCGTGCGGGCGGTCGTGCGGGCGGTCGTCCACAGGCGCCGTCGCCGGCCGCGGTTGTCCACACCCTGGCCGTCCGGGCCGCCGCACCGGGCCGGGATCGTGCAGCCTCCCGCTCGTGGACTCCCCGCCGCGCACCGCCGCCCCCTTCCGCCTGATTGCCGTCGTCCTCGGCGCCGTCGTCCTCCTGCTGGGGGCGGCGGCCTTCGCGCGGTCGCCCGCCGCCCACGCCGGGGCGGCGTGGGTGTGGCCGCTGGACGGCCCGCACGTCGTGAGCCGACCCTTCGGGCTCGGTCCGACCCGCTACTCGGCCGGCCACCGCGGCGCCGACCTGCCCTCGACACCAGGGGCGCCGGTACGCGCGGCCGGCGCCGGGCGGGTGTCGTACGCCGGGCTGCTCGCCGGCCGCGGGGTCGTCGTGGTCGTGCACGGGAGCTTGCGCACGACGTACGAGCCGGTCTCGGCCCTGGTGCGCAGCGGCGAGCCGGTCGCCGCCGGCGCCCCGATCGGGGTGCTGCAGCCGGGCCACGCGGGCTGCCCGGCGCAGGCCTGCCTGCACTGGGGGCTGCTGCGGGGGGAGGTCTACCTCGACCCGGTGGCGCTGGTGGAGCGCGGCCCGGTGCGCCTGCTTCCGCTCGACGGGGCGCCCGCCGCGCCTGCGGCCGGGCAGGCGGCAGGGCAGGCGGCAGGGCAGGCGGCCGGGCCTATGGCCGGGCAGGCGGCCGGGGAGGCGGTAGCGGTGGGCGCCGCGCTCCCCGCTGCGGCGCTTCCCGCGAGCGTCGCGCCAGTCGCGCCCGCACCCGCTGCGCCCGCACCCGCTGCCCTCGCACCGGCTGCGCCCGGTTCAT
>DASTLY010000053.1:0-3563 GCA_035714445.1 Mycobacteriales bacterium | reverse complement strand
GACGGCGGTCACCACCGCCAGCAGGCCGGCCCAGCGCAGCAGGTCCGGCGTGGACCCGGGCACGATGCCCTCGTCGACCGCCTTGCCGACCAGCCACGGCCCGACCGTCAGGGGCAGCTGCCACAGGAAGCCCACGAACGTGGCCGCGGCGATGACGCCGGGCTGCTGCCGCAGGTGCCAGCGCAGGAACGCCCCGGCGCTGCGGGTGTCGGGGTGGGTCGCGGGCTCGCCCTCCGCCGCCGGCAGGAAGGTGGTGAAGGCCGGGGGGAAGTTCCGCATGGTCCCGCGAGCGTAGGTCGCGGGCACACGTCGGAGCCACCGAATACCGGCCCGCGCGGCACCGCCGGCCGGCGGTGCCGGTCAGGTCGGGTGAGCGCTCGGCGGGGTCGGCAGCGGCCGGCGCTGCGAAGGAGGGCCGGGCCGCCCGGGGACGGGCGTGCTCAGGCTGCCGGTCTCCACCAGCTCGCGGGCGACGTCGAGCAGCTTGCGGTTGCCGTGCTGGCTGGCCCGGACGAGGACGGTGAAGGCCCGTTCGGGGGTCAGCCGGTGCCGCTCGATCAGGACGCCCTTGGCCATGCCGATGAGGTCACGGCTGCTCACCGCCGCCCGCAGCTGCGCCGCCGTCTGCGCGTCGGACATCGCCACGGCCGCGTGGGCGGCCAGGACGAGGGCGATCTGCGCCGACTCGTCCGTGAAGGCGTGGGCGTGCCCGCTGCTGACGTTGAGCGCCCCGAGGTTCCCCCGTTCCCCGTCGACGTAGAGCTGCACGCAGAGCATGCTGCCGGCGCCGAGCTCACGGGCCAGAGCGGTGAACGCCCGCCAGCGCGGCTCGCTGGCGAGGTCGTCCAGCCGCACGGTCTGCTGCTGGAACAGCGCGTCCAGGCAGGGGCCCTGGCCGGTGTCGTACTGCGCCTGGTCCAGCGCGCGCGGCAGGTCGTCCGTGGACGCCTGGGTGTAGACCTCGCGGCGGGCCCGGATCGTGGAGATGCTCGCGTGCCGCGCACCGGGGACCGTGTCGACCGTCGCGTGGACGATCGCGTCCAGCGTGGCCTGCACGTCCTCCTCGCCCTGCATCGACCGGGCCAGGTCCGCCAGCCGCATGGCAAGGTCGTCCACCGTGGGGCTGCCGTCGTTCGCCGGCTCGTCGTCGCCGTCGTGCCGGTCGATGCCGGAGATGTCGTCCATCCCCCCATCCTGCGCCCCGCGCACCCCCTCGGGAGGGACCGGTCGGCTCACAGGTCCTTGCGGACGAAGGCCGTGGCCGCCAGCGCCCAGACCAGGGCCACCCACACCGCGGCCCACGTCAGGTAGGCGGGCGTCAGCGGCGCCAGGCTGAGGAACGGGAAGGCCTCGACCTCCGGTCCCGTGAGCTGGACGAGCACCATCGGGTCCTGGAGCGCGTTCATGGCGCCGCGCCAGAGCCCGTCGGTCGGCAGCAGCATCCGCGAGACGGTGCCGACGCGGGCCAGTCCCTCGTTGCCCAGGCCCTCCCCCGCCCCGCCGACCACCCCGGCGAGCCAGGTGGCACCGAAGAGGCCGACCGCGACGACGCCCGAGGCCATCGGTGAGACGGCGGTCGCGAGCAGCGTCGCGAGGGTGAGCAGCACGACCGCCTGCGCGGCGAGCAGCGCGAGCGCCGTCGCCGGTGCGGGCGGCCAGTAGTCCGCCGTCGCGCCCACGACGAGGATCTGGGCGAGGCCGGCCAGGACGATGAAGCCGCTGCCGAACGCGACGAGCCCGAGCCACTTGCCCAGCAGGAACGCCGGACGACGGATGGGCCGGGCCAGCACGGACAGCGCGATGCCCGACTCGGTCTCCCCCGACAGGGTCGGACCGGCGAGGAAGGCGGTGCCCAGGGCCGCGAGCAGGCTGTACCCGAACATCACCAGGTTGAGGATCTGGGACGCGGCCAGCCGCGTCTCGCCGGTCGTGAGCCCGCCGGACGCCGACTCCGCGGCGAGCCGGGAGAAGCCCCAGCCGCTGAGGGCGAGCAGCAGGACGGTCAGGACGGCGACCGCCAGCAGCACGCGACGCCGCGACGCCTCGCGCAGCGTGAGCCCGGCGATGGTCGCGACGGTGCGGACCGTGCTCACCGCCGTCCGCCCGTCGCCGGGAGACCCTGCGCGCGGGCGTCGGCACCGTCGCGCAGGATGCCGAGCAGGCGCTCCTCCAGGGTGATGCGGCCGGGCTCGACGGCGTGCACCCTCGCCCCGAGGGCGACCAGCTCGGCGACCAGGCCGGGGACGGCCGTCCCGACGTCGTCGGCCGGCAGCGCCACGGTGAACCAGTCGCCGTCGCGGTGCGCCGCGCACGCCGCCAGCCGCGCCAGGGCCGCGGGGTGGAGGTCGGTCAGGTGCAGCCGCAGCTCTCGGCTGCCGAGCAGGTCGGTCAGCGTGCCGGACGCCGCGACCCGGCCGCGGTCGAGGACGACCACCTCGTCGCAGACCCGCTCGACCTCACCGATCAGGTGCGAGTTCAGCAGCACGGCCACCCCGCGGGCCTTGAGCGCCAGCACGATGTCGCGCACGTCGGCGCGGCCGAGCGGGTCCAGGGCGCTGGTCGGCTCGTCCAGCACGACCAGCTCGGGCCGGGCCACGAGGGCGACCGCCAGCCCCAGCCGCTGCTGCATGCCCTTGGAGAACCCGCCGAGGCGGTCGTCCGCGCGGTCGGCCAGGCCCACGAGCGACAGGGAGTCCCGCTGCTCCCGGGCGGGCACGGCGATCCCCGACAGCCGGACGTGGAGCCTCAGCACCTCGGCCGGGCTCAGCCACGGCTGGTAGCGGAACAGCTCCGGCAGGTACCCCACCCGGGCACGGGCGGCCGGGTCGGTGGCGTCCCGGCCCAGGAGCAGCACCTCGCCCGCGTCGGGGTGCACGAGGCCGAGGAGCATCTTGATGACCGAGCTCTTGCCGGCGCCGTTGGGGCCGAGCAGCCCGACCACCTCGCCCCGCCCGACCTGCAGGGACACGTCCTCGACCGCCGACCGGCGGCCGTACCGCTTGCGCAGGCCCGAGCACCAGACGGCGGGCGAGGGCGGCAGCGCCTCGAGCAGCCCAGCCTCGCGGGAGGTGCCGGTCTCGTGAGAGGTACCGGTCACCGCAGGCCCCGGGCGACCGCCAGCGCCTCGTCGGCGTCGACCGCGCCGGCGACGACGGTGACGACACCGGCGTCCACCCACACGACGGCTGCCAGCGTCCCGTCCCGGGTGGTGAGCAGCGTGGCCGGGACACCGTCCACCTCGTCGGGCGTGGTGGTCACCTCGTCGGTGGGCACGGGGATCGGCAGCGTGGACCCGTCGGCGGTGAACGTCCGCAGCTGGTCGGCGACGTCGGCGGGCAGGCCGGGCAGCGACAGCACGTAGTCGCGGACCACGTCGAAGGGCACCCCGGTGGACGACGCCGTCGGTGCCACCGCCCGGCCCACGACCAGGGCCGGTGCGCCCGCGGAGGACCCCCAGACCTGGGCGACACCGGGGCCGGCGGCCAGCCGCACCGAGCTGCCGTCGAGCCCCGGCGGGACGGGCGGCAGCGGCTCCCCCGCCCCGGCGGCGGCCTCGGCGGCGG
>DASTLY010000052.1:0-3574 GCA_035714445.1 Mycobacteriales bacterium | reverse complement strand
CGTCACCGGCAAGGGCGGAACCGGCAAGACCACGGTCGCCGCGGCCCTCGCCCTGGCCCTCGCCGCCGGAGGAGGCTCGGTGCTCCTCGTCGAGACCGAGGGTCGGCAGGGCATCGCCCAGCTGTTCGACACCCCGCCGCTGCCCTACGAGGAGCGCCGGGTGGCCGTCGCGCGGGGCGGTGGCGAGGTCAAGGCGCTGGCCATCGACATCGAGGAGGCGCTGCTGGAGTACCTCGAGATGTTCTACAACCTGCGCCGGGCCGGCCGGGCGCTGCGCAAGATGGGCGCCGTCGACTTCGCCACCACGATCGCCCCGGGCCTGCGCGACGTGCTGATCACCGGGAAGATCAAGGAGGCGGTGACCCGCCGCCACGACGGCCGCCCGGTCTACGACGCCGTTGTCGTCGACGCCCCCCCGACCGGCCGGATCACCCGCTTCCTCAACGTCACCGGCGAGATGGCCGGGCTGACCCGGTCCGGGCCGATCAAGACGCAGAGCGACGGCGTCATGGCCGTGCTCAAGTCGCCGCAGACGGCGGTCCACCTGGTGACGCTGCTGGAGGACATGCCGGTGCAGGAGACCGCCGACGCCATCGCCGAGCTCACCGCGGCCGGGCTGCCGGTCGGCTCGGTGGTGGTGAACATGGCCACCGAGCCGGCGCTGCCCGAGCCCGCGCTGGCCCGAGCCGCGCAGGACGGGCTGACCGGCGCCGACCTGGCCCCGGCCCTGGCCGCGGCAGGACTGCAGGACGTCGCGGGGCTGGCCGACGCGCTCGCCGCCGAGGCCACCGAGCACGCCCGGCGCTGGGCCGCGCAGGACGAGCTGCGCGACGAGGTCGAGGCGCTCGACCGGCCGACGGTCGAGCTGCCGCTGCTGCCCGGCCCGATGGACCTCGGCGCGCTGTTCGAGCTCGCCGGCCGGCTGGAGGAGCACCTGCGGACCGAGGTGGCGGCATGAGCGCAGCGACCGAGGCGACGACCGGGCGCACCCGCCGGTCCCCGCGGCCGCCGGCACCCCCCACCGCGGAGGCCCTGCCGCTGGAGCTCGCCGAGCTGATCACCGACCCGGACACCCGGATCGTGGTCTGCTGCGGCGCCGGCGGCGTGGGCAAGACGACGACGTCCGCGGCCCTGGCGCTCGCCGCGGCGGAGGCCGGCCGCATCGTCGTCGTCCTCACGATCGACCCGGCGCGCCGGCTCGCCCAGTCCCTCGGTCTCGTGGAGCTGGACAACGAGCCGCGGCGGGTCGACGTCCCCGGGGCCCGGGGCGAGCTGCACGCGATGATGCTGGACATGAAGCGCACGTTCGACGACATCGTCGTCGCGCACTCGACGCCCGAACGTGCCGAGCAGATCCTCGAGAACCCCTTCTACCAGGCGCTGTCCTCGTCCTTCGCCGGGACGCAGGAGTACATGGCGATGGAGAAGCTGGGCCAGCTGCGGGCCGGCGACCGGTGGGACCTGATCATCGTCGACACCCCGCCGTCACGGTCGGCGCTGGACTTCCTCGACGCCCCGAACCGGATGAGCCGCTTCCTCGACGGCACGATGATCCGGCTGCTCACCGCGCCGAGCCGCACCGGCTTCAAGATCGCCAGCGCCGGCTTCCTGTTCTTCAGCCGGATCATCTCCAAGATCCTCGGCGGGCAGCTGCTGCGGGACATCTCCGCGTTCGTGTCCGCCCTGGACACCATGTTCGGCGGGTTCCGGGAGCGGGCGACCGCCACCTACGAGCTGCTGCGCCGGCCGGGGACCTGGTTCGTCGTCGTGGCCACGCCCGAGCCCGACGCGCTCCGGGAGGCCTCCTACTTCGTCGACCGGCTCTCGGCCGAGCAGATGCCGCTGGCCGGGCTGGTGGTCAACCGGACCCACCCGCCGACGACGACGGCGCTGTCGGCGACCCGGGCCGACGGTGCCGCCGAGGAGGCCCTCGAGTCCGGCCGGGAGGGCGCCGAGCTCGCCGCCGGGGCGCTGCGGGTGCACGCCGAGCGGATGACGCTGGCCACCCGTGAGCAGCACCTGGCCGACCGGTTCACCAGCGCCCACCCGGAGGTCGCCGTCCGCACGGTGCCGGCCGCCGCCGGCGACGTGCACGACCTCGACGGGCTGCGCGTCATGGCCGACGCGCTGACCGGTCCGGACGGCGACACGCCGACGGGTGTGCCGCGGCGGCGCATCCTCCCCGCGCGCCGTCGCTGAGCGCGGACGCTCGGCAGCCCGCCGCCACGTACATTGGCGCCCGATGTCTGCCGACGCCTCCGAGCGCCCCCGGGTCCTGGCGAAGCTCGCCGCGACGATCGTCCTCGCCGGTGCCCTGGTCGCCGGCATGCTGCTGCCGTTCGTGGGCGGCACCGGTCTCGCCGCGCGCAACTCCGCCTCACTGCTCGACGCCCTGCCGGTCGAGCTGACCGACGAGACGCCGGCGGGCAACACCCGCGTGCTGGCGGCCGACGGCTCGCTGATCACGATGTTCTACCGGAACAACCGGACGCCGGTGGCCTCCGACCGGATCGCCCCCGTGATGAAGCAGGCGCTCGTCGCGATCGAGGACGCCCGCTTCGAGCTGCACAACGGCCTCGACGTGCAGGGCACGCTGCGCGCCCTGGCGACCAACGTGGCGGCGGGCTCGGTGCAGGAGGGCGGCTCGACGCTCACCCAGCAGCTGGTCAAGCAGACCCTCGCGCAGACCGCCGACACCGCCGAGGAGCGGCAGGCGGCCACCGAGGAGAGCGTGGGCCGCAAGCTGCGGGAGGCGCGGATGGCCCTCGCCCTGGAGGAGGAGTACTCCAAGGACGAGATCCTCACCCGCTACCTCAACCTCGTGTACTTCGGGCAGGGCGCCTACGGCGTGCAGGCCGCCGCGCAGCGCTACTTCAGCGTGGACGCCGCCGACCTGACCCTGCCGCAGGCGGCCATGCTGGCCGGCCTGGTGCAGAGCCCGTCCAACGACGACCCGATCACCAACCCGGAGAACGGGCAGACCCGTCGCAACCAGGTGCTGCAGGCGATGGTCAGCGCGGGCCAGATCGACCAGGCCCAGGTCGACGAGATCTCGGCGCAGCCGGTGCAGGTGGCGCCGGGCGCCGCCGCGCCCAACGGCTGCATCGACGCCACGGTCGGTGGTTTCTTCTGCGCCTACCTGGCCGACTACCTCCGCAACACGCTCGGGCTCAGCCAGGAGCTGCTCGACGACGGCGGCCTGACGATCCAGACGACGCTGCGGCCGGACCTGCAGCGCTCCGGTGACCAGGCGGTCCTGGGCGAGCTGGCCATGGGCGACTCGCTGGCGGGCACGTTCACCGCCGTCGAGCCGGGCACCGGCCACGTGCTGGCGATGAGCGCCAACCGCCGCTTCGGCTGCGCCGGGCCCGAGTGCGAGTCGGTGAACCTCAACGTCGTCCCCGGCCAGGGCTCCGGCTCCACCTACAAGGTGTTCACCGCGGCCGCCGCGCTCGAGCAGGGCCTCCCGATATCGCACGTCATCACGGCGAGCGAGCCCTACGTCTCGCGCGTGTACAAGGACGGCGCCGGGCGTTACGACGTCGAGAACGTCGGGAACAGCTACCCGCGGACG
>DASTLY010000051.1:0-20108 GCA_035714445.1 Mycobacteriales bacterium | reverse complement strand
AGTTCTCGGTCGAGAACGCGTACGCCGACACCCACTGCACGCCGAGCTCGATGGCGCCCTCGACCACGTCGAACAGCGAGCTCTCGCCCTCGCTGTGGCCGGCGGTGCGGGGCAGGTCGCGGTCCTTGGCCCAGCGGCCGTTGCCGTCCATCACGATCGCCACGTGCCGGGGTACGAGGTCGGGCGGGATCGGCGGTGGCGTGGCCCCGGACGGGTGCGGGCTGGGCGCCCGCACCGCGGCTCGGGGAACCGGCGCCGGACGCCTCCTCATGCTCGGACCAGGCCCGGGTGCTGGACGGCGAGCCCGGCTGCTGCCGCTGCGTCCAGCAGGCGCAGGTCGTACGCGACCAACCCGTCCGTCGGTCCGACGATCAGGGCGGTCGCCAGGTGCAGCGCGTCGAGCGTGCGCAGGCCCGCCGGTGGCAGGACGGCGGCGCGCTCGACCACCGGACGCCCGAGGTCCACGACGCGCAGACCGGCGCGGAGCAGCCGCCAGCCGTCCTGCCAGTCCCGCTGCCGACGGCGTGTCAGCACTCGCGGCACCTCGACCAGCACGAGGGCGCTGCAGATGCACTCCGCGCCCTGCAGCAGCGTGCGCACCGGCCCGCTGTGCTCCTCGTCGACGAGCAGCTTGACCAGGGCGGACGAGTCGACGCAGTAGCGACTCAGTCCTGCTCCTCGTCCCGGAGCAGGCTCAGCAGCTCGCTGTACGGGATGCCCGAGGTGCTGGGAACCGGCTCCGGCAGGTCGACGAGACGGACAGGCGGATCGGCCAGCCCCGCGGCGACCAGGTCGGCCAGCGGGTCGTCGCCGGGCGCCAGCGGCGAGAGCAGCGCGACCGGCCGGCCGTGCTGGGTCACGGTGAACACCTCGCCCCGCTGCACCCGCTCGAGGTAGACGGAGAGGTTCTGCCGCGCCTCGCGCACCCCGATCCGTTCCATGTAGCACACGGTAGCACCTTGTGGACGCGATCACGTCAGGTGCGCTCCACCAGCGGCAGGCTGCGCAGCCCGCGCTCGAGGTGCCACTGCAGGTGCGCGGCGACCAGCCCGCTGACCTCCCGGCGGGTGCGCGCGTCGGTGGTGTCCGCGGCGTCCCACGAGCCCTGCAGCAGGTCGAGCATGAGCGCGAGGGCCGCAGGAGCCGGCGAGGCGGCGCCGGCCGGGCGGCACGACGCGCAGACCGCGCCGCCGGCCGGGACCGAGAACGCCCTGTGCGGCCCGGCCGCGCCGCACCGCGCACAGCCGTCGAGCGCCGGTGCGTAGCCGGCGACCGTCATCGCCCGGAGCAGGAAGGCGTCGAGCACCAGCCCGGGGTCGCGGGCGACCGGCTCCCCCACCAGCGCCCGGAGCGCGCCGACGACCAGCAGGAACAGCTTGAGCGAGGGCTCCCGCTCCTCGGCGGTCAGCCGCTCCGCGGTCTCCAGCACCGCGGTGCCGGAGGTGTAGCGCGGGTAGTCGCCGACCAGCCGCTGCCCGTACGACACGAGGCTGTCGGCCTGCGTGACCGTGTCGAGGCCGCCGCGCCCCTCCCACAGCTGCAGGTCGACGTGGCTGAACGGCTCGACCGACGCCCCGAACCGCGACCGCGTGCGCCGTACGCCCTTCGCCACGGCCCGCACCCGGCCGTGCGTGCGGGTCAGGACGGTGATGATGCGGTCGGCCTCGCCGAGCTTCTGCACCCGCAGGACGACACCCTCGTCGCGGTAGAGCGGCACTAGAAGCCCAGCTTGCGCAGCTGCTTCGGGTCGCGCTGCCAGTCCTTTGCCACGCTGACCCGCAGGTCCAGGAACACCTGGGTGCCCAGCAGCGTCTCGATCTGCCGCCGGGCGATGGTGCCGACGCCGCGCAGCCGCGCGCCGCCCGTACCGAGCACGATCGCCTTCTGGCTGTCGCGCTCGACGTAGAGCGTCGCGTAGATGTCGAGCAGCGGGCGCTCCTTGGGCCGGTCCTCGCGCGGCGTCATCTCCTCGATGGTCACCGCGATGGAGTGCGGGAGCTCGTCGCGGACGCCCTCGAGCGCGGCCTCGCGGATCATCTCGGCGACGAGCACCTGCTCGGGCTCGTCGGTCAGCTCGCCGTCGGGGTAGAGCGCCGGCCCGGGCGGCATCCGGGCGATGAGCAGGTCCGACAGCAGGTCGACCTGCTTGCCGGAGACCGCGCTCACCGGGACGATCTCGGCCCACTCGCCGAGCCCGTCGAGCGCCAGCAGCTGCTCACCGATCTGCTGCTTGCCGGCCAGGTCGGTCTTGGTGAGCACCGCGATCACTGGCGTCGTCACCTGCGCCAGCTCGGCGGCGATGAACCGGTCCCCCGGCCCGACCTTGTCGTCAGCGGTGACGCAGAAGCAGATGACGTCGACGCCGGCGTACGTCTCCCGCACCAGGTCGTTGAGGCGCTGGCCGAGCAGGGTCCGCGGCTTGTGCAGCCCGGGCGTGTCGACGAGCACCAGCTGGCCGTCGGGCCGGTGCACGATGCCGCGGATCGCGTGCCGGGTGGTCTGCGGCCGGCTGCTGGTGATCGCCACCTTGGTGCCGGTCAGGGCGTTGGTGAGCGTCGACTTCCCGGCGTTGGGGCGGCCGACGAAACAGGCGAAACCGGAGCGGAACTCTGGGGGCGACGTCATGGTCCGCCCAGTCTGCCGTGTCAGGTGTGCAGCGTCTCCGTCACCAGACCGTCGGGTCCCGCGACATGTATCGCCACGCCCACCCCGAACTCGCGCAGCACGGCGAGGTCGGCCTCCGACACCAGGCCGTCGGTCACCAGCGCCGCCGCCTCGAAGGTGCGCACGCCGCTCGAGGCCGCGGCCGCCACGGCGCCCCGCAGTGCGGAGGTCGTCAGCGCCGGGTCGGCGTTCTCGACCGTGGCGGCGGCGTACGTCCGGCCGTCGGTGTCGCGGACGGCCGCACCCTCGCGCAGCCCGCTGTGCGGGGCGTGCGCGCGGAGCCGGGCGCCGCGCGCGAGCGTGACGATCTTGTCGTCCTCGGGGTGCACTGTTCTACTCCTCCTGTTCGCCGGTACGGCTGGCCAGCACGGTGGTGATGCGGTTGCGGCGCCCCGCCGCGGTCTCCGCGACGAGGGTGATGCCGTTGACGGTGGTGGTGGCGCCCGGGATCGGCACCCGGCCGAGGGCGCTCGCGAGCAGCCCCCCGACGGTCTCGACGTCCTCGTGCGGCAGCTCCGCCTCGAACAGCTCCTCGAGGTCCTCCACCGGCAGCCGGGACGTGACCCGGTAGGTGTCGGCGTCGAGCTGCTCGACCGGCGGCCGCTCGCGGTCGTACTCGTCGACGATCTCGCCGACGATCTCCTCGAGCACGTCCTCCATCGTCACGAGGCCGGCGGTGCCGCCGTACTCGTCGATGACGATCGCGAGGTGGCCGAGCGAGGTCTGCATCTCCCGGAGCAGGTCGTCGACCGGCTTGCTCTCGGGCACGAACCGGGGCTCGCGCATGACCGACTGGACCGGCCGGTCGGCGCCGCCCTCGGCTCGTTCGATGCGGACGAGGTCCTTGAGGTAGGCGACCCCGAGCACGTCGTCGGCGCCGTCCCCGACCACGGGGACCCGGCTGAACCCGCTGCGCAGCGCCAGGTTCAGCGCCTGGCGGACCGTCTTGTCGCGCTCGAGGAAGACCATGTCGGTGCGCGGGACCATGACCTCCCGGGCGATCGTGTCGCCGAGGTCGAACACGTTGTCGATCATGTCGCGTTCGGCCTCCTCCACGACACCGCGCTCCTGGGCCAGGTCGACCAGGTCGCGCAGCTCCGCCTCCGAGGCGAACGGCCCCTCGCGGAACCCCTTGCCCGGGGTGAGCGCGTTGCCGAGCACGATCAGCAGCCGGGGCACGGGTCCGAACACCCGGGTCAGCCCGAGCGCGAGCGGCGCCCCGATGAGCGCGACCCGCTCGGCCTGCTGGCGTCCGATCGTGCGCGGAGCCACCCCGATGAAGATGTAGCTGATGAGGACCATCACGGTGACGGCCAGGACGACGGCGTACGACCCGGTCACCCGGTCGACGCAGTACGACGTGAGGATGCCGGCGGCTGACAGCTCCGCGGCCAGGCGCAGCAGCAGCAGCAGGTTCAGCGAGCGCGGGGGGTCGGCGAGCACCCGCTGCAGCAGTCCCGCGCCGGCCCGGCCCTCGCGGACGAGCTCCTCGACGCGCACCCGGCTGACCCGCGCGAGAGCCACTTCGAGGCAGGCGAGCAGGCCGGCAGCCAGGACGAACAGGACTGCCACCACGAGAGGTGCGACATCGGTACGGATCACGAGCCGGCGGCACGCGCCTCTGACCAGGAGCGCAGCAGCTCGCCCTGCAGCCCGAACATCTCCTCGTGCTCCGCCGGCTCGGCGTGGTCGTAGCCGAGCAGGTGCAGCACCCCGTGCGTGCACAGCAGCTGCAGCTCGTCGTCGGTCCCGTGACCGGCCTCGGCGGCCTGGCGCTCGGCGATGACCGGGCACAGCACGACGACGCCGAGGTCGACCGCGCTCGGCTCGTCCGGCTCGTCCACCCCGTCGTGGCCGACGCCGCGGGAGCCGCGCAGGTCCAGCTCGTCCATCGGGAACGCGAGCACGTCGGTGGGGCCCGGCTCGCCCATCCAACGCACGTGCAGCTGCTCCATCTCCTGGACGTCGACGACGTGCAGCGACAGCTCGGCCAGCGGGGAGATCCCGAGCCGGTCCAGGAGGTAGCGCACCAGGCGCACCAGCGCCGCCTCGTCGACCGCGGCACCGCTCTCGTTCGCGACCTCGACGCTCACCTGCGCTTGGCGTCGTCGCGCCGGCCGGCCTGGCGCTGCGGGCCGCGCTGCCCCGGCGCGAGCGTCTCCTGCTCGGCGTCGTACGCGTCGTAGGCGTCCACGATCCGGCTCACGAGCTTGTGCCGGACGACGTCGCTGCTGGTCAGCTGCGCGAAGTGCACGTCCTCGACGCCTTCGAGGATGTCCCGCACGACCCGCAGGCCGCTCGTGGTGCCGCTGGGCAGGTCGACCTGCGTGACGTCGCCGGTCACCACGATCTTGCTGCCGAAGCCCAGCCTGGTGAGGAACATCTTCATCTGCTCGGCCGAGGTGTTCTGCGCCTCGTCGAGAATGATGAACGCGTCGTTCAAAGTTCTCCCCCGCATGTACGCGAGGGGGGCGACCTCGATGGTGCCGGCCGCCATCAGCCGCGGGATCGACTCCGGGTCGAGCATGTCGTGCAGGGCGTCGTACAGCGGCCGCAGGTAGGGGTCGATCTTGTCGTACAGCGTCCCGGGCAGGAAGCCGAGCTTCTCGCCCGCCTCGACCGCCGGCCGGGTGAGGATGAGCCGGTTCACCTGCTTGGCCTGCAGCGCCTGGACAGCCTTGGCCATCGCCAGGTAGGTCTTGCCGGTGCCGGCCGGGCCGATCCCGAACACGATGGTGTGCTTGTCGATCGCCTCGACATAGCGCTTCTGGTTGGCCGTCTTCGGCCGGATCGTCCGGCCGCGGTTGGACAGGATGTTGAGGGTGAGCACGTCGGCGGGCCGGTCGCCCTCGTCCTTGGTGAGCATCGTCAGGCTGCGCTCGATCGCGTCGCGGGTGAGCGGCTCACCGCGGTCGAGCAGCAGCAGCAGCTGCTCGAAAAGGCCTGCTGCCAGCGCGTTGTCGGCCGGCGACCCGGTCAGGGTGATCTCGTTGCCCCGGACGTGCACGTCGCTGCGCACCAGTCCCTCCACGACGCGGAGCAGCTCGTCCCCGCTGCCGAGCAGGCTCACCATCGAGTGCCCGCCGGGCACGACGATGCGCGTGGTGACGGGGCGGCCGGGCGGCTGCTGGGGGTCTGGCGGCGAGGTGGGGCGACCGCCGGCCGGTGCCGCGCTGGTGGGGCGGGCGGCACCGCTTCTGGTGGTGTCGGGCACGGAGGGAATTTCGCCTGCTTCCAGACGGCGGCTCGGACCCTCGCCATCCTACCCGCGCAGGTACGCGCTGCGGCGCCGTGGGCAGCTGCGGTCAGCCCGGCGGCCAGCCGAGGTGGCGGCCGCCCAGGACGTGCACGTGGAGGTGGAAGACCGTCTGGCCGCCGTCCCGGCCGGTGTTGACGGCCAGCCGGTAGCCGTCCTCCTCGAGCCCCTCCTGCCGCGCGACCGCGACCGACACCGCCATCAGCTCACCCGCCAGCGCCGGGTCGGCGTCGACCAGCGCGGTCAGGTCGCGGTGGTGGTCCCGCGGGATCACCAGCAGGTGCACCGGCGCCTGGGGCGCGACGTCGCGGAAAGCCATCGTCTGCGGGGTCTCGTGCACGACCTGGGCGGGCACCTCGCCGGCCACAATCGCGCAGAACAGGCAGCCGGGCTCCGGCACGCCCGTCACTTGCGGGACCTCGTCAGCCACAGGCCGGTGCCGCCGGCGATGCCGAGGAGCACGGCGGCGCCCAGCAGGCCCAGCTCGAGGGTCGCGAGCGGGTCGGCAGCCGTCGAGGTGGCTGCCACGGTCACGGCCGGAGCCGGCGCGACGGCCTGGAGCACGGGCGCGGGGCTCGTCGGGGTGGACGTCGGGGACGCGGTGGTGGCGGGCGTCCGGGTCGGCGTGGCGCGGACGGCAGACCGGCTGGGGGTGACGCTCGCCGACGCGGCCGGCCGGGCCGTGCCCGCGCGGGGTGTGGGGGTGGCCGAGCGCGTGGCCCGGCTGGGCGTCGCCGTAGCGCGGGTGGGCGTGGCAGCGGCCCGGGTGGGCGTCGCCGCAGCGCGGGTGGGCGTGGCGACAGCCTTGGTGGGCGCCGCGACAGCCTTGGTGGGCGTCGTCACCGGCGCCGCGGGTGCGGACACCGCCGAGGCCGGGCCCGCGGCCGCGGGCAGGCCGCCGGCGGCGAGCACCAGCAGGGCCACGCACACCGCCCGTCGGCGCCGGATCAGGGTCACGGGCGGAGCCTACGACCGGGCGGCCCCGTCGCGGTGCCGCCGCTCCGGGCCGCGTGTCGTGGGCCGGTCCGGCGCCTACCAGCGTCCCGTCCGGGTGCTGAGCACGGCGACCGCCGCCGCTCCCGCGGTCGAGGTGCGCAGCACGGTCGGCCCGAGGCGCACGGTCGTCCCGCCGAGCGCGTCGAGCTCGTCCACGGTGATGCCGCCCTCGGGCCCGACGACCAGCGCCACCTCGGGCGCTGTCGGCAGCGGCAGCTCGCTCAGCCTCGTCGACGCCGCCTCGTGCAGCACCAGCACCTGCGCGCCGGCCAGCCTCGCCCGCAGCTGCCCCGTGGTGTGCAGCGGCGCGATGTCGGGCACCCGGGCCCGCCGTGACTGCTTCGCGGCCTCCCGGGCGGTGGCCTGCCAGCGCTCGCGCTGGCGCTCGCCGCGCTCGCCCTTCCACTGCATCACGCAGCGGGCGGCGACCCAGGGCACGACGGCGTCGACCCCCACCTCGGTCGCCAGCTCCACCGCCAGCTCGCCCCGGTCGCCCTTGGGCAGGGCCTGCACCAGCAGCAGACGCGGTACCGGCTCCGGCTCGTAGTCGCGCCCGACGACGTCGAGCAGCACCTCGTCGCGCCCGGCCCGCACCACCCGGCAGTGCGCCCGCGCGCCGCGACCGTCGACCAGGTCGACCGCCTCGCCCGGCTGCAGGCGGCGCGCGCCGGCCGCGTGCCGGCCCTCCGCGCCCTGCAGCAGCAGGCGGTCCGGCGCGAGGTCCTCGCACAGGAAGACCGGCGCGCTCAGGGTGACACCTGGCTTCGCCGGCTCACCGGCGGCGGCGGCCGAACAGGCCCGAGCCCTTCCCCGAATTGTTCGGGCGCTCCTCGCCCCGCAGCACGGCGAGCTCGCGCAGGAGCCGCTCCTGCTCCGCGTCGAGCCGGGTCGGCACCTTCACGTCGAGGTGGATGTGCAGGTCGCCGCGGCCGGTGCCGCGCAGGTGGGGCACACCGCGGGCCCGCAGCGTCAGCACCTCGTCCGGCTGGGTGCCGGGCGCGATGTCGACCTGCTCCTCGCCGTCGAGGGTCTCGAGCTTGAGGGTCGTGCCGAGTGCCGCCGCGGTCATGGGGACGGCCAGCCGGTGGTGCAGGTCGTCGCCGTCCCGGACGAACTGGGGGTGCTCGCGCTCCATCACCTCGACGAACAGGTCGCCCGAGGGGCCGCCGCCCGGGCCCACCTCGCCCTCGCCGGTCAGCCGGATGCGCATGCCGCTCTCGATGCCGGCCGGCACCTTGACGGTGAGCGTGCGCCGGGCCCGCACCCGCCCGTCGCCGCCGCACTCCGAGCACGGCGTCGGGATGACGGTGCCGGTGCCCTGGCAGCGCGGGCAGGCCCGGGCCGTCATGACCTGGCCGAGGAAGCTGCGCTGCACCTGCTGCACCTCGCCGGCGCCCCGGCAGGTGTCGCAGACCTGCGGATGTGTGCCGGGCGCGGCGCCCGCGCCCGTGCAGGTGGAGCAGACCACCGCGGTGTCGATGCTCAGCTCGCGGGTGGTGCCGAAGACGGTCTCGGACAGGTCGCACTCGATGCGGATCAAGGCATCGGCTCCTTGGCGGACGCGGCTGCGCGGGCCGCGGCCGCTGCCGCCCCCGAAGAACGCGTCCATGATGTCGCCCAGGCCGCCGAAGCCGCTCTGCGCGAAGGGGTTGCCCGAGCTCCCGGGACCGGAGGACAGCGGGTCGCCGCCGAGGTCGACGACCTGGCGCTTCTGCGGGTCGGACAGCACCTCGTACGCCGCCGTGACGGCCTTGAAGCGCTCCTGCGCCGCCGGGTCGGGGTTGACGTCGGGGTGCAGCTGTCGGGCCAGCTTGCGGTACGCCTTCTTGATCTCGTCGTCGGAGGCGTCCGAGGCGACGCCGAGCACACCGTAGTAGTCCGCCATGCTCAGCCCCCGGCCAGCAGGTCGCCGACGTACCGGGCGACCGCGCGCACGCTGCTGATGTTGCCCGCGTAGTCCATCCGGGTCGGCCCGAGGACCCCCAGCCCGGCGTACGCGCCGTCCTCGGGGCCGTAGCCGACCGTGACCACGGAGGTGGACCGAAGGCCCTCCACGCTGTTCTCCTCGCCGATCTTCACGTGCACGGTGGTGGGGTCGTTCGCCTCACCGATGAGCTTGAGCAGCACCACCTGCTCCTCGAGGGACTCGAGGACCGGCCGCAGCGTCTTGGGGAAGTCGAGGGCGTGCCGGGTGAGGTTGGCGGTGCCGCCCAGCGCGATGCGCTCCTCGGGCTTCTCCACCAGTGTCTCCAGAACGACCGACATGATGCTGGTGAGCACCGGGCGGATCGCGACCGGCGCGGCGTCCGGCAGGTCGGCCAGCGCGGCGGGCGCGTCCACGAGCCGGGCGCCGTGCAGCCGCAGCCCGAAGGCGTGCCGCAGCTGGGACACGTCGTCCTCGGACAGCACCGCAGGCAGCTCGAGCAGGCGCTGCTCGACCCGGCCGGTGTCGGTGATGAGCACCAGGAGCAGCCGGTTCGGGGCCAGGTGCACGATCTCGAGGTGCCGCACCGAGCTGCGCGACAGGCTCGGGTACTGCACGACCGCGACCTGGTGGGTGAGCTGGGCCAGCAGCCGCACGGTACGACGGACGACGTCGTCCAGGTCGACCGCGCCCTCGAGGAAGGTCTGGATGGCCCGCCGCTCGGCCACCGACAGCGGCTTGACCTGCGAGAGCCGGTCGACGAACAGCCGGTAGCCCTTGTCGGTCGGGATCCGGCCGGCGCTGGTGTGCGGGTGGGTGATGTACCCGTCGTCCTCGAGCGCCGCCATGTCGTTGCGGACGGTGGCCGGGCTCACCCCGAGGCTGTGCCGCTCGGCCAGGGCCTTGCTGCCGACCGGCTCGTTGCTCGAGACGAAGTCGGTGACGATGGCCCGCAGGACCTCGAGCTTGCGGTCGTCCAGCACGGGTCACCTCCGCGACACGGTCGGTCGGCCCAGCCGCGGCAGCGACTGGCACTCCTCGTAGAGGAGTGCCAAGTGTACGGGGCGGGCGCCCTTCGGCCCGCGGTACGGGGGCCGCCGGTCAGGTGTCCCGGGCGGGTCCGTCATCGGCGTCGCGGCCGCCCGACCCCGCCGGCCGATCGTGCAGCACCAGCGACAGCTCGAACCGGCGGCGCGGGTCGTCGAGGTCCGCGCCGAGCAGGTCCCGCAGCAGACCCAGGCGGTAGCGGACCGTCTGCGGGTGCACGGCGAGGTCGGCCGCCACCGACTGCCGGTCGCCCTGGTGCGCCAGCCAGGAGCGCAGCGTGTCGAGCAGCCGGTCGCGGCTCTTGTCGGTCAGGTCGGCGAAGGCCGCCAGCCGGCGCCCCGTGAGCTCCGCGAGTGCCAGCGGGTCCGCGCCGACGACCAGTGCCGCGAGCGCGTCCTCGACGCGCCGGACGCCGCCGCCCTCCGCCAGCGGCGCCCGCCGCACCAGGGCCACCGACAGCCGCGCCTCGGCCCACGGCCGGGGCAGCCCCACCACCGACGGCCGGCCCGCCAGCAGCCGCTCCAGCCGCTCCCGCTGGCCGGGTCCGTCGACGTCGGGCAGCAGGAGCAGGGCGGTCCCGGCCGTGTCGTCCTCGACGGCGAGCAGCGCCCGGCCGTCCCAGCGGGCGGCGACCTCGCGGCCGGCCCGGAGCGGCACGACGACCGCCGTGAGGGTGGCGGGCGGCTGCCAGCCGGCGACCGTCGCCGCCTCCTCGACCTGCCAGGCCGGCACGTCGGACAGCAGCAGCTGGGCCAGCGTGCGGTGCCGCCGCTCCCGGTCGCCCGCGAGCGCGGACTGCTCGGCGGTGAAGCCCGCGGCACTGGCCGCCGACAGCTCGTCGATATAGGCGAACACCGCCGCCGCCAGCTCCACGAGCTCGCGGGCCGGCAGCCCGGCCTCGAGCCCGAGCTGCGCCAGCCGTGCCCAGGCGACCCGCGCGCCGGTCCGGTAGGCCCCCAGCAGCGCGTCGAGGGACCGGCCGACCCGGGCCTCGCCGCGGCCCAGCTCGGCGTACAGCTCCCGGCCGATGGCCGCCCGGTCCTCGTCGTCGCCGGGCTCCTCGCCGGCCAGCGACAGGAACCGCGACAGCCCCATCTGCACCCCTCGGCGCACTCCTGCCCCGAACGCGCCCTCGAGCGGCCTGGCGTACGCGGGGACCTCGCGGGCGATCGCCGCGAGCACCTCGTCGGCCAGTGACGGGAGCTGGGCCGCCAGCTGCTCGGCGAGCGCAGGCGGCAGCCGCAGAGACAGCGGTCCGGACATGGTGCCGACCCTGCCACGCCCTGGACAGGTCGCAGCGCGTCCGCGCCCCGCGGGCACATCCGGCAGCGGTTCCTACAGTGGGGTGCAGCACACCTCCGGCCCCCGCGGCCGGGCGTCGGCGTCCGCTTGGCGTCAGGAGCTCCGGAGGACCACGTGGACGACGACACCACCGGGCCGAGCCCGCTCACCCGCCGCACCTTCCTGACCGCGCTCGGGGCGGCAGCCGGCTCGGGCCTGGTGCCCGTGACACAGGCGCACGCCGCCGAGGCGGCGGACAGCCTGTCGGGCGGCAGGTCCATCTCGGCGGCCATGCACGTGCACGGCAGCTGGTCCGAAGGCGTGGGCAGCTGGGAGTCGCAGTTCGCCCAGGCCAGCCAGTCCGGCGTCGACCTGCTCTGCATGACCGACCACGACCACCGCGCGCTCGCCTTCAAGTACCTGCCGCACCTGCGCGGGGCGCGGTTCGAGCGGCGCGAGAGCGGGGCGGCGGAGCTGCGCGAGGCCGGCGAGGTCGGCGGCGGCTTCCGTCTGCTCGTGGAGAGCGCGGGCGGCGGCCCGGCGAGCGCGGGCCTCGAGATCGAGCCCCGCCCGCAGGCGCTGAACCGGCTGCGCACCAACATCGGCGGCACCGTGCTGCGGCACACCTGGGCCGCCTGGCGCCTGGACCCCGGCACGACGTACGAGGTCGTCGTCGGGCTGTCGCTGCACGAGGCGCACGGCGACCGGCCGCGCGGGGAGCTGGAGCTGCGCTACCGCTTCGGCGACGGGCAGCCGGGCCGCTCCTTGGACCGCCGCGGCCTGACCGGCATCGTCTCCGACCGCCCGCCGGCACCGGGTGCGGTGAGCGTGCTGCGGCCCGAGGAGGACATCGCGGCGCTCTGGCCGGACCTGCTCGCCTTCGACAACGGCTTCACCAGCCTGGCCTTTGTCGCCACGAGCCCGCAGCGGGGCGCCATCGCCGAGGTGACCGTGCAGGGCATGGTCATCGACCGCAACGACGCGAACGAGCGGTCCTTTGTCCGCCAGCAGCAGCGCATCGTGGACGTGTACGCCCGCCAGTTCCCGAAGGTGACGGGCCGGCCCGGCGTCGAGATCAGCCAGCAGGAGCCGCACGTCAACGTGTACGGCGTCCCGCAGTTCCTGCCGGACCAGTCGAGGACGACGCAGGACAACTTCCAGGCGTACTACGTGCAGATGGTGCGGTCGGTCCACTCGCAGGGTGGGCTGGTCTCCTACAACCACCCGTTCGGCGCCAACAAGGGGCCGGTGCTGAGCGCCGCCGCGCAGGCCGACAAGCGGCGCTCGCTGTTCGCGCAGCTGCGGCAGAACGACCTGTACGGCACGGACATCCTCGAGGTCGGCTACTCGGTGCGCGGCCAGGTGACCCTCGGGACCCACCTCGACCTGTGGGACACGTTCTCGCGGCACGGCCGGTTCCTCACCGGCAACGGCGTCAACGACGACCACCAGGGCAAGCACTGGGGCTCGCTCGACAACGGCTTTGCCACCGGCATCTGGGCCGACTCCACCAGCAACACGGCCGTGATGCGCGCGCTGCGCGGCGGCCGGGCCTTCGCCAAGCACCTCGGCAACTGGAAGGGCGGGCAGCTCGACATGCTCGTGGACGGCTCGGTGCCGATGGGCAAGGTGTCCGTCAGGGACACCCCCGACCGCAGCCGCAAGCTCGCGGTCTACATCGACGGACTGGCCGGCGGCGGCACGGTCGAGCTGGTCCAGGGCGCCGTCGACTACCGGGGCGACGACCCGAAGACGTTCGTGCTGGACCGGGTGCCGGCGTCGGCCTTCCGCACCGGCAGCAAGACGGTGGTGCGCACGGTCGACACCACCAGCTCGTGCTTCGTGCGCGCCCAGGTGCGCAACGAGCGCGGCACCCTCATCGGGGTCGGCAACCCGGTGTGGCTGCTGCGCGAGCCGCCGAAGGACGGGATCCCGCCCGGCCGTCGCGTCTGACGCTCGCGCCTGCGGGGCGCCACCTCGAGAGGTGACGCCCCGCAGTCGTGCTGGTGTGGCCTAGTGCGTCGGGCTGCTGCTGCGACCGGCGTAGGAGCCGCCGGTGCGGGGCGCGCCGCCGCTGTAGGGACGGCCGGAGGACGCGCCGGGACGGCGCGGGCGGCCGCTGCCGCCGCCGGAACGACCGCGCGGGCTGTGGATCCGCGGCTGGACGACGATCGCCTCACCGGACTCCGCGACCTCGCGAACGGCCGGGTGGCCGGGGATGACGGCGACCGCGTTGGCCTCGACACCGGCGCGCTCGCGCATCCGCTGGTGGTCGCGGACCTGGTCCGAGAGCACGAACGACACAACGGTGCCGGTGTTGCCGGCCCGCGCCGTACGCCCCGAGCGGTGCAGGTAGTCCTTGTGGTCGGCCGGCGGGTCGTAGTGCACGACCAGGTCGACGTCGTCCACGTGGATGCCGCGGGCCGCGACGTCGGTGGCGACGAGCACCCGGGCGTGCCCGGTGCTGAAGTCGTCGAGGGCCTTCTTGCGGGCGCCCTGGGTGAGGTTGCCGTGGATGGCGGCCGCCTCGACGCCGACCATGCGCAGCTGCGTGGCGAGGCGGTCGGCGCCGTGCTTGGTACGTACGAAGAACAGCGTGCGGGCCGGGCGGGCCGCGATCTCGGCGGCGATGTCGGTCTTGGCCGAGTGGGTCACCGCGAAGACCTTGTGGTCCATGTTGTCGATCGGCGACTCGGCCGAGGCGACGGCGTGCATGGCCGGGTCCTTCAGGAACGACCGGACCAGCCGGTCGACGCCGCGGTCCAGCGTCGCGGAGAACAGCATCCGCTGGCTGCCCGCGGGCGTCAGGTCGAGCAGTGCGGTGACCGCCGGCAGGAAGCCGAGGTCGGCCATGTGGTCGGCCTCGTCCAGCACGGTGATCTCGATCTGCGACAGGTCGCACTCGCGCTGCTCGATGAGGTCCTGCAGGCGGCCCGGGGTCGCCACGACGACATCGATACCGCGGCGCAGCTGGTCGATCTGCCGGCCCATCGAGGCACCGCCGTAGACGGTGCACATCTTCAGGTCCAGCGGCTGGGCGAGCGGCGCGAGCGCGTCGTGCACCTGCTGGGCGAGCTCGCGGGTCGGCACCAGCACCAGGGCGCGCGGCTTGTTGGCCGTGCGCCGGCCGCCGACGAGGCGGGTCAGGACCGGCAGCCCGAAGGCGAGGGTCTTGCCGGAGCCGGTCTGGCCCCGGCCGAGGACGTCGCGGCCGGAGAGGGCGTCGGGCAGCGCCCGCACCTGGATGGCGAACGGCGACTCCATGCCGCGGCGGGCGAGCGTCGTCACGAGCACGTCGGGCAGGCCGAGCTGGCCGAAGGTCGGGACGACCTCGGGCGCGGGCACCTCGGCGGCGGCGTCGAGCGCGAGCTCGAGCTCGTTCTTCACCGGGGTGTACGAGGAGGAGGAGGTGGGACGGCGCGAGGCCGAGCCTCGCGAGGGTCGCCCGGAGTACGGGCGGGGCTGCCGGGGGGCAGGCACAGAGGAGCTCCATCTTTGATCAGGGGTCGCGACGTGCAGGAGCGCGAGGGCCTGACCGACGGGCGACAGGGGGAGCGCGGTACGCAACGACCTCACGGGCGGCTCGCCCGCGGGAGGGACGGCACCGAAGGCCGTCGTGGGCTCAACCTACGCCGTCGGGCCGACATTCCGCGTCGTACGGCCTTATGCCGTGCGTCACCGCATGCCGTGCGTCACCGCATGCCTTGCGTCACCGCAGCCGCGGTGCTGCTCGCGCCGTCCGACGCGTTCGTCGAGGACCGGCGCGCGCGGCTCTAAACTCGGCGCATGACCCAGCCCGTACGCTCCGAGGACACCCTGCTCGCGCTCGCCGCGCACCTGTCGTGGATCATCGGGCTGCCGATCCTGGTGCCGCTGGTGATCTACCTGGTGCGCGGCAACGTGCCGTTCGTGCGCGAGCACGCGGCAGAGGCGGTCAACTTCCACATCACGACGGCCGTCTACGCGACCATCGGCGCGGTGCTGGTCCTGCTGGTCGTCGGCCTGTTCGTGCTGATCGCGCTCGGCATCTTCTTCCTGGTGTGCAGCGTGCTGGCCGCGATCGCCGCGGGCAACGGCCGGCGGTTCCGCTACCCGCTGACGCTGCACCTGCTGCGCTAGCTGTACCGGCAGCGGCTCAGTCCACGAGGTCGCGGACGACGGCGTCGGCGAGCAGCCGCCCCCGCAGGGTGAGCACCGCCCGGCCGGCGGCGTGGGCTCCCGGCTCGAGCAGGCCCTCGTCCACGTGCCGGGCCGCGGCGGCCAGCCCCTGCGGCCGCAGCACGTCGAGGGGCAGGCCCTCGCGCAGCCGCACCTCCAGCAGCACCCGCTCGACGCGGCGGTCCTGCTGCGTCAGGACCTCCCGCCCGGCGCCCGGCGAGCCCTCGGCCACCCCCCGCGTCCAGGTCGTCGGGTGCTTGGCGTTCCACCAGCGGACCCCGCCGACGTGGCTGTGCGCGCCGGGGCCGACCCCCCACCAGTCGTCTCCCCGCCAGTAACCGAGGTTGTGGCGGCAGGGCTCGCCCCAGTTGCTCACCTCGTACCAGCCGAGGTCTGCCAGGGCCTGCTCGGCCAGCAGGTAGCGGTCGGCAAGCACGTCGTCGTCGGGCGCCGGCAGGGCGCCGCGGGCGACGCTGCGACCCAGCGCGGTGCCGTCCTCGACGATCAGGGCGTACGCCGAGACGTGGGTCGGGCCGGCCTCGCGCGCGGCGGCCAGCGAGCGGCGCCAGTCGTCGTCGCTCTCCCCCGGGGTGCCGTAGATCAGGTCGAGCGAGACCTGCTCGAAGCCGGCGGCGAGGGCCTCCCGCGCCGCGGCCTGGGGGCGGCCGGGGGTGTGGGTGCGGTCCAGCACCCGCAGCACGTGCGTGGACGCCGACTGCATGCCGAAGGAGATGCGCGTGAAGCCGCCCGCGCGCAGCTCGGCGAGCGAGGCGGGGGTCACCGAGTCGGGGTTGGCCTCGGTGGTGACCTCGGCGCCGGGGGCGAGTCCGAAGCAGTCGTCGATCTCCTGCAGCACCCGGACGAGGTCGGCGGCCGGCAGCAGCGTCGGCGTACCCCCACCGACGAAGACGGTCTCGACCGGCAGCGGCCCGAGGACCTGCCGGGCCAGGCGCACCTCGGCCGCGGCCGTCCCCGCCCAGGTCGACTGCAGCGCGTCGAGCCCGGTGTAGGTGTTGAAGTCGCAGTAGCCGCAGCGGGCGGCGCAGAACGGCACGTGGACGTAGACGCCGAACGGGGCGCGCACCCGCACACCGGGCGGGAGCCGGCCACCGGCCGGGACGGGCTCACCGTCGGGCAGGGCTGAGGGCACCCTCCAGTATCCGCCCGCCGCGAACCCGGGCAAGACTGTCCGAGGGTCCTGCCAGGATGCGCGGCATGGACGCGGTGGTGGTCGAGCGACCCCTGCTGACCAGCCTGGCCTGGATCGCCGGCATCATCATCGTCTTGCCCTTCCTGGCGGTGCGCCGCTACCGCCGCGTCACCTGACCGGCCCTGGCCCTAGGGTCGTCCGGATGGAGATCGTCCTGGTCCGGCACGCCCTACCCCTGCGCGTCGACGTGACGGCGGGTGGCGGCGCGGCCGACCCGCCGCTTGCGCCGCGCGGGATCGAGCAGGCCGCCCGGGTCGTGCAGGCGCTCGCCGGCGACGACGTGAGCGCGGTCTACACCTCGCCGCTGGCCCGGGCCCGGCAGACCGCGGCGCCGCTCGCGCAGGCCCTCGGCCTCGAAGCCCTGGTGGAGCCGGACATCGCGGAGTTCGACAGCGCCGACCCGTCGTACGTCCCGGTGGAGGAGCTGAAGGCCGCCGGCGACCCGCGCTGGCATGCCCTGGCCCGCGGCGACCTCTACAGCGCGGGGGTCGACCCGGCGGCGTTCCGGGCCCGGGTGGTGGCCGCGGTCGAGGCCGTCGCGCAGCGCCACCCCGGCGGGCGCGCCGTGCTGTTCTCGCACGCCGGCGCCTGCAACGCCTACCTCGGTCACGTGCTCGGCCAGTCGAAGGCGATCTGGTTCGCCCCGGCGTACTGCTCCCTCAGCCGGGTGGGAGCGGCCCGCGACGGGCGACGCGGCGTCATCAGCCTCAACGAGACCGGCCATGTCCGCGACCTGCTCGCCGGCCGCCCGGGCTGAGCGGGCCGGCCGCGCTCATCCTGTCGGGGCGCTCATCCTGTCGGGGCGCTCAGGCGAGGACGTCGGGCGCCACCCACGCACCGCCGAGCACGTGCCAGGCGAGGAACGCCTCGACCGTCTCGTACCAGGCCTTTGCGTTCTGCGGCTTGAGCACCCAGTGCCCCTCGTCGGGGAACAGCAGGAAGCGGTGCGGCGAGTCGCCGGTCGTGCGCGAGCACAGGTCCCACCACAGCCGCAGCCCCTCGCCGACGGGCACCCGGTAGTCGCGGTCGCCGTGCACGACGAGCATGGGCGACCGGATCGCGTCCAGGTGCGCCCGCGGGTTGTTCGCCGCGACCATCTCCGGTGTCATCTCGCGCAGCCAGTAGTACGCCACGTCGGTGGTGCCGCTGAACTGCTTCAGGTCCCACAGGCCCGCGTGGGTGACGACCGCCCGGAACCGGCCCGTGTGCCCGGCGGTCCAGCTGGCCAGGTAGCCGCCGTAGGACCCGCCCATCATCGCGGTGCGGGCCGCGTCGAGGTCCGGCCGCTCGAGCGCGGCGTCGGTCAGCGCCAGCACGTCGTCGTACGGCGCCCCGCCCCACTGCCCCCAGCCGCGCCGGACCATCTGGAGCCCGTAGCCGGTGGACAGCGCGGGGTCGGGCAGCAGCACGGCGTAGCCGAGCGCGGCCAGCCGCCACGGCTGCCAGCGCCACGACCAGCCGTTCCACGAGCCGAGCGGACCGCCGTGCGCCCACAGCAGCAGGGGGTGCGGACCGGTGCCCTCGGGGAGCACCAGCCAGGAGCGCAGTGCGGTGCCGTCCTCCGCGGTCGCGTGCACCTCGGTGAGCGTGCCGGGCACGGGCACCACGTCGGCCGGCCCGGGCAGCGCGACGGGCTGCTGGTCGACGGCGCGCGCACACAGGCGAACCGGCGCCGGCGGGGCGTCGACCGCGTCGCGCAGCGCGTACACGACTGCGCCGTCCGGCGAGACCTGCAGGTCGGTGTAGTGCCCGCGGTCGCCGGTCAGCCGGGTGACCTCGCCGTCCCCGAGGTCGACCCGGAACACCGGCCGGCCGCCGGCCTCGTCGGCGGTGACGAGCAGCGCGGCGCCGTCGGGTGCCCAGCGCACCTCGGCGGGCCACCGGTCCCAGTCGACCCCGACCACGAACGGCGGCTGCTCCTCACCGAGGACGAACACCAGCAGCCGGGTGTCGACCGGCTCGGTAGCCGTGCCCCGCCGCTCCTGCAGCACCGCCACCCGCCCGCCGTCCGGGGACAGCCGCGGCGAGCCGTAGTCGTGGCGCCGGTCGTCCGCGAGCGTGCGCCGCTCCCCGGTCGCGGTGTCGACCGAGACCAGCACCGACCGGTGCGCACCGCCCGGCTCGGCCACCCGCCAGGTGGTCACGACGGTCCGACCGTCAGCGCTCACGTCGAGCTCGGCCCGGTCCAGGGCCCGGCCGGGCTCAGGCGTGAGGTCGCGCCAGAGCACCGGGCCGCCGTCGACCAGCTCGCCCACGACCAGCCGGGGCTCGCCCGGGCCGAGGTCGGCGTCCCAGTGCCGCACCGGGTAACCGGCGTGCAGGACCGCACCCACCCCGCGCTCCTTGCGCCGGGCCCGCCGCGTGGCGTCGTCGTCCCCGTCGCCGGACGCCGGCAGCGTGTCCCCCAGCCCGACCAGCGTCCCGGCGGTGCGGGCGACCGCCACGGCGGCGAGCCCGCCCGGCCAGGTGCCCGCCACCCGCGCCTCCCCAACGGCCGGGAGCTGCCACAGCGCCGCCGGCCGGCCCTCGTCGGCGTCCTCGTCGCCGTCCGGGTCGGGGCGGGCGGAGGTGAACAGCAGCGAGCCGTCGGCGGCGAAGACCGGATCGGCCTCGCCGGTGCGGCTGCGGGTCAGGCGCCGGGCCGGCCGCTCCCCCGCCGGGTCGACCTCCCACAGCGCGGTCACGTGGCGCGTGCGGTCCGGCGACAGGGTCGCCACCGAGGTCAGGAGGCGGCTGCCGTCGCCGGACAGCGCCAGGCCGGACACCCGGGGCAGGGCCAGGAACGCGTCGAGGTCGGCGAAGGGGCTACTCACGTCAGGTCGACGACCACCGGGAAGGGCTCCTCCAGCTCGAGCCGCGACCCGCGCGCCGTCTCGACGTACGCCCCGTCGCGCAGCGACAGCACCGTGAGCGTGCGCGTCTTCGGGTCGACCAGCCAGTACGACGGCACGCCGAACTCCGCGTAGATCTCCCGCTTGAGCAGCAGGTCCTTGCGGCGGGTGCTCGGCGATAGCACCTCGACCACCAGCAGCGGCGGCACCCGCATGCCCTCGTCGTCGAGGTCCGCGTCCGAGGTCCGGACGACATTGACGTCCGGGTAGACGTGGAAGTCGCCGACGTAGAAGCTCTTGACGCCCGACGCGAGCACCTCCGTGCCCGGCACGGCAGCGGCGTACAACGCGGCGATCACCCGGATGATGATCCGCTCGTGGGTGACGGTCGGCGGAGGGCTCACGACAAGCATCCCGTCGATGACCTCGTACTTGATGTCGTGCTCATCGAGCCACTCGACGAGTCCCGGGTGGCCCAGGTCACTGCGCACCGCGGTCATCTGCTGCCCCTTCCACGACAGGTCACCCTGCCAACGTGCGAGCGCCGGCAGACGTTGTCCACAGCCCTACTTGGCGGTCTCCTGGCCGGTGGACAGCGCCGCGATGAAGGCCTCCTGGGGCACCTCGACCCGGCCGACCATCTTCATCCGCTTCTTGCCCTCCTTCTGCTTCTCCAGCAGCTTGCGCTTGCGGGTGATGTCACCGCCGTAGCACTTGGCGAGCACGTCCTTGCGGATCGCC
>DASTLY010000050.1:0-5364 GCA_035714445.1 Mycobacteriales bacterium | reverse complement strand
CTGACGACGCCGGCCCAGGGCCACAGGCCACTGAGCCCCAGCAGCCCGGCGGACCCCAGGGACAGACCGACCTTGACGACCGGCGGCCCCGGCCAGGCCAGCGGCCGGGCCGCCCTGGGCGCGAGCCACCGGCCCCACACGACCGCCAGCAGCACCGGCAACCCGACGGCCAGCAGCACGCCCCAGCCGCCGCTGCCCAGCCGGGCCCCGGCGACGGCCAGGGCCGCGAGCAGGACCAGCTCGGCGAGGAAGGCGGCCACGTCGAGCCCGGTCATCCCGACACCGTAGGAGAGGCGGCGGCGCGGTCTACAGTCCGGCCATGCCTCTGCGGCTGGTGTTCGCCGACGACAACTACCTGGTCCGTCAGGGGGTGGCGGCGCTGCTGGCCGAGGCACCGGAGATCGAGCTGCTCGACGCGGTGGCCGACGCGGACGCGTTGTTGAGGGCGGTCGCCGAGCACCGGCCGGAGGTGGTGCTCACCGACATCCGGATGCCGCCGTCGCACACCACCGAGGGCATCGAGGCCGCCAAGCGGATCCGGGCCGAGCATCCCGGCATCGGGGTCGTGGTGCTGTCGCAGTACGTCGAGGAGGACTACGCGCTGGACCTGCTCGGCAACGGCGTCGCCGGCCTGGGCTACCTGCTCAAGGAGCGCGTGTCCGAGGTGGACGAGCTGGTCCGGGCGCTGCAGGAGGTGGCCCGGGGCGGGTCGGCGCTCGACCCGAAGATCGTCGAGGGGCTGCTCAACCGCAGCGCGCGCGAGGCCCGCTCGCCGCTGCTCGGCCTGACCGACCGCGAGCGGGAGGTGCTGCAGGAGATGGCGACCGGCCGCAACAACGCCGCCATCGCCAAGGGGCTGTTCATGAGCGAGCGCGCCGTCGAGAAGCACATCGGCGCGGTGTTCCAGAAGCTCGGCCTGGCCGACGAGCACGAGGTCAACCGCCGGGTGATGGCGGTGCTGGCGTTCCTGGAGGCGGGCGGCGCCCGCACGTGACGATGCGGCGGGACCCCGGGGGGGGGCCCCGCCGCAGCGGCAGGGCCGGTCAGTCCGTGACGACCGCGCGGAGCACGTCGACCCGGGCGGCGGAGCGGGCGGGGCCGACCGCGGCCAGCACCCCGGCGAGGGCAGCGGCCACCACGCAGGCAGCCACCTGCAGCACCGGGACGGCCACCTCGGTGATGCCGTCGCCCTTGAGCGACTGCGACAGGGCGGCTCCGAGACCGATCCCCAGTGCAGCACCGAGGCCGGCACCGATCAGGGAGAGGATCAGGGACTCCCGGCGGACCATGGCGCGGACCTGGCTCCGCGTCATCCCGACGGCCCGCAGCAGGCCGAGCTCGCGGGTGCGCTCGAACACCGACAGCGCCAGGGTGTTGACGATGCCGAGCAGGGCGATCACCACGGCCAGCAGGAGCATCGCGAGCACGAAGGTGAGCAGCTGGTCGACGATCCCGCCCACCTCCTGCTCCTTCTCGCGCTGGTCCAGGACCTTCGCGTCGGGGTGACCGGTGAGGGCCTGCGCGATCCGGGCCTTCGTCGCGCCGGCGTCCGCCCCCCGGTCGAGCACGACCAGGGCGCTGGCGTGCAGCCCGCCGCCGTCGCTCTGGTCCTGGGTCGCCAGGCTGATCGCGTAGTCGCTGCCCAGGAAGCCCTTGTTGGCGAAGATGCCGCGCACCGTCAGGTCGCGGGCGCCGCTCGCGGCGAACTCGGCGTGGACCGGGTCACCGACGCTCCAGCCGTGCTGCGCCGCTGCCGCCGTCGAGACGAGGACCCCGTCGGTGCCGAGCCCGCGGGCGGTGCCCTCGGTCAGGTCGAGGACCATGGCCTGCTCGACCGTCGCGGGGTCGACGCTGGCGTACGACGTGTCGCCCCCGTCGACCCGCAGCTGGCCGTAGGAGCTGGCCGCGACCACGTCCACCCCCGGCACGTCGGCGACGATCCGGGTGACCTCGGGGCTGAAGCCCTCACCCTGGCTGCTGGCCGGCGACACGAACAGGTCGGCCCGCGTCGACTCGCCGAGGATCGGCCCGAACGAGGCCTTCAGCGACGAGGCGAACACGCCCATCCCGACCACCAGGGTCAGCCCGATCATCAGTGCGGTGGCCGTGGCGGCCGTGCGCCGGGGGTTGCGCATCGCGTTCTGCCGGGCCAGCTCGCCGGGAATGCCGGTGCGGGCCAGCGGCGCGCCGAGGGCGAACGCCAGCGGGCGGGCGACCAGCGGCGCGAGCGTGATGACCCCGAACAGCGTTGCGGGGACGCCCAGCAGGACGGCGGTGCCACCGGCCTCCCCGTACAGGCCGAGCAGGATGGCCGCGACCCCGCCGGCGGCGAGCACCGAGCCGAGAGCTGCCCGGACGCGGGAGGCGTGGTAGGTGCCGGGCGTGGCGTCCCGCAGCGCCTCGATGGGCAGTACGGCGGTGGCGCGGCGGGCCGGGACCAGCGCGGCGAGCACGGTGACCCCGGTGCCGACCAGCAGCGACAGCCAGACGGTGCGCGGCAGCACCTGCAGGGAGGTGGTCGGCAGGCTCAGCCCGACCGCGTCCATGAGCGCGGTGAGACCCCGGGCCACGCCGACCCCGAGGACGACCCCGACGGCCGACGCCACGAGCCCGAGCAGGGCCGACTCCAGGACGAGGCTGCGCAGCACCTGCCCCCGGGTCGCCCCGATCGCCCGCAGCAGGGCGATCTCGCGGGAGCGCTGCGTGACGATCATGGTGAAGGTGTTCCAGATGATGAACGAGCCGACGAACAGCGCGATCCCGGCGAAGGCGGCGAGCAGGACGGTGAGGAAGCCGAACTGCTCGTGGATGGCGTCCGCGGACTCCGTCGCGACCTGCGCGCCGGTCACGGCCTCGAGCCCGTCGGGCAGGGCCGAGGCGAGCCGGGCAGCGAGCGCCGCGTCGCTGACGCCGGTGGCGGCGCGGACCTGGATCTGGTCGAAGGTGCCGGCGGAGCCGAGCAGCTGCGGGGCCGCAGCCGGGTCGAAGTAGGCGGCGGTGGTCCCGCCCAGGTCCTTCTCGTCGCCGTAGCCGACGGTGCCGACAACGGTGAAGGTGCGGGCCGGGCCGCGGAACAGCACGCCCACGCTGGCCCCGAGCGCGATCCGGCCCTTCTCGGCGGAGGACGCGTCGAGAGCCACCTCGTCGGGTCCCTGTGGCGCGCGGCCGCTGCGCAGGTGCACGTCGCCGCGCAGCGCCTCGTCCACCGGCAGGCTGTAGCCCATGGTCGGCGCCCCGCCCTCGGTCAGGACCGCGCGGCCACCCGGGTCCACGATCAGCGCGTAGCCGCTGACGGCGCCCTCGGCCACGGCGACCCCGTCGACGGCGCGGACGCGGTCGAGGACGTCGGCCGGCAGCGGCTCGTGCCGCAGACCGACCCCGGCCGAGGCGGAGTAGGCGGCCTCCTGGCGTACGACGGCGTCGGTGCCCGACGAGACCGAGCCGAACAGCTGGTCGAACGCGACCCGCAGGGTGTCGGTGAGCAGCAGGGTGCCGGCGAGGAAGGCGACGCCGAGCGCGATCGAGGCGGTGGTGAGCACCAGCCGGAGCTTGTGCGCGAGCATCGCTCGCACAGTGGCGGTGAACACGGCTCAGCCCCCCAGGGTCTTCATGAAGTCGAAGACCGCGTCGGCCGTCGGGTCGGACATCTCGTCGACGATGCGGCCGTCGGCCAGGAAGAGCACCCGGTCGGCGTACGACGCCGCGACCGGGTCGTGGGTGACCATGACGACGGTCTGGCCGACGCCGCGCACCGCCCCCTGCAGAAACGCCAGCAGCTCGGCCCCGGCCCGGGAGTCGAGCGCTCCGGTGGGCTCGTCGGCGAACACGACCTGCGGCCGGCTGGCGAGGGCCCGCGCCGCGGCCACCCGCTGCTGCTGGCCGCCGGACAGCTCGCTCGGCCGGTGCCCGAGGCGGTCGGTCAGCCCGACCGTCTCGACGAGCGAGGCCACGTAGTGCGGGTCGGGCCGGCGCCCCGCGATCCGCATCGGCAGCTCGATGTTCTCGATCGCGGTGAGGGTCGGCAGCAGGTTGAAGGACTGGAAGATGAAGCCGATCTCGTTGCGGCGCAGCAGGGTGAGCTGCCGGTCGTTCAGCGAGGTGATCTCGGTGTCGCCCAGGTAGACCAGCCCCGACGTCGGCCGGTCCAGGCCGGCCAGCACATGCAGCAGCGTCGACTTTCCGGAGCCCGAAGGCCCCATGATCGCCGTGAACCTGGCGGCCTCGATGGACACCGTCACGTCCTGCAGGGCGCAGACCGCGGCGTCGCCACGGCCGTACGAGCGGGTGACCCCGACGGCGCGGGCGGCGGTCCCGGGCGGGCCGGGTACGGGGAGGGGGGCCTGCGCGCTGCGGCGGGTGGACAGGACGGTCATGACAGCGGCTCCGGGGCTCGGTTGCCGCTCGGAAGCGGCGAGGTCACCAGCAGACCGGGCCGACGACCCCGCGGCGATCGGGCCAGCCACATGCCGGCGGGGGCGATCCGCTGCCGCTTCGGCGGGCAAGAGTGCGGCCGACCCCACCCCGACCCGGCGGTTCACCCCACCCCTGCCGCATCAGGTCCACACTGCGGCCATGCGGCCCGGGTCCGGCACGAGGCGGCGGTCCCGGCTGCTGGTCCCCCTGGGCCTTATCGGTTTCGTCGCGGCCGTCTACGTCGTCGTCGTGCTGGGCGGCGGCGCGCTGCTCGGGCGCACCGCGTCCCCGAGCCTGCCGCTGTCCTTGCTCGCGACAGTCGTCGTCGCGCTCGGCGTCGCGCCCGTCCAGGCCCGGCTCGCCGCGAGCGCGGGCGGGCGGCCCTCCCCGTACGACGTGCTCCGCGGCACCGCCACCCTGACCGGGGCCGAGGCCACCGCCGAGCTGCCGGCCCGGATGGCGCGGGTGCTCGCCGAGGGCACCGGGGTGGCGTGGGCCCAGGTCTGGGTCAGCGTGCGGGGGGAGCTGGGGCTGGCGGCCGCCTGGCCGGTCGACGGGGACCGCTGCTCACCGGTGCCCGGGGCCGCCGCCGACCCCGCCGGGCGGCGGGCGCTGTCGGTGCGGCACGGCGGCCGGCTGCTCGCCGTGCTGCGGCTGCAGGAGCGGCCGGGTCAGCCGCTGACCGCCGTGGAGGAGCGGCTGTTCACCGGCCTCGCGGCGCAGGCGGGCCTGGTCCTGCAGCGGGTGGCGCTGCGCGCCGAGCTCGCGGCCCGGCACGAGGAGCTGGCGGCCCGTACCGCTGAGCTGCGCGCGTCCCGGCAGCGGCTGATCGAGACGCAGGACGCCGAGCGCCGCCGGCTGGAGCGCGACATCCACGACGGGGCGCAGCAGCACCTGGTCGCGCTGGCGGTCAACCTCCGGCTGGCCGAGACGCTGGCCGGTCGGGCGCCC
>DASTLY010000049.1:0-36265 GCA_035714445.1 Mycobacteriales bacterium | reverse complement strand
TCCGACAGGTGGGCCATGATCCGCATCTCGATCTGGCTGTAGTCGGCCGTCATGAGCGCCTCGAAGCCGGCGCCGGCGACGAACCCCTGGCGGATCTCGCGGCCTTGCTGGGTGCGGATCGGGACGTTCTGCAGGTTCGGGTTGTCCGAGCTCAGGCGCCCGGTCGCTGCGACCATCTGCTTGAAGGTCGTGTGGATGCGGCCGTCGTCGGCGACGGTCGGCAGCAGCTGCTTCTCGACCACCATGAGCAGGCGGGTCATCTCGCGGTGCAGCAGCAGCGCCTCGATGACCGGGTGGGTGCCGATGAGGTTCTGCAGCGCGTCGGCGTCCGTGGTGTAGCCGGTCTTGATCTTCTTCGTCTTCGGCAGCCCGAGCTCGTCGAACAGCAGCGCCTGCAGCTGCTTGGGCGAGCCGAGGTGGAACTCGTGGCCGACGGTGGCGTAGGCCTCCTCCGCCGCCTGCTTGACCTGCTCGCGCAGGCGGCTCTCGAGGTCGGCGAGGTGCTCGACGTCGGCCGCGATGCCGGTGCGCTCGCAGGCGGCCAGCACCTCGACGAGCGGCAGCTCGAGGTCGGCGAGCAGCCTGGTGCCGGCCCGGCGCTCGAGGTCCTGGTCGAGGGCGACCGCGAGGTCGGCGACGGCCCGCGCGTGCAGGACGGTCGCGTCGGCCGCCGCGTCGTCCTCGGCCTCCTCGCCGCCCTCCAGCGTGAGCTGGTCGCCCAGCGTCAGCTGGCCGTCCTGCACGACCGCCTCGGCGCGCAGCTCCCGGCGCAGGTAGCGCAGCGCCAGGTCGCCGAGGTCGAAGCTGCCCTGGCCGGGCAGCGCCAGGTAGGCGGCCAGCGCGGTGTCGCTGGTGAGCCCGGCCACCTGCCACCCGCGGGACTCCAGCGCGAGCAGCGGCCCCTTCGCGTCGTGCATCGCCTTGGTCGCTGCGGCGTCGGCCAGCCAGGCGCCCAGCGCCTGCTCGTCGTCGGGGGTCAGCTGGGTGAGGTCGGCGTAGCCCGCGTCGTCCGGGCGCGCGGCCTCCCCCTCCGGCGGCGAGACGCAGGCCAGCCCCAGCCCGGTGGCGTCGCCGGTCCCCCGCCCCCAGGTGCCCCGCACGTGCAGCCCCACCCGCACCCCCGCGGGCAGCGCCGCCAGGAACGCCCGCAGCTCCCCGGGCTCGAGCACCCGCGCGTCGACGTCGAAGCCCTGCTCGGCCTCCGGCTCGACCGACGACAGCGTCGCGTACAGCCGCTCGCGGAGCACCCGGAACTGCAGGGCGTCGAAGACCTTGTGCACCTCGTCGCGGTCCCACTGGCCCAGGCGCAGGTCGTGCGGCGCGACCTCCAGCGGCACCTCGCGGTCGAGCTCGGTCAGCTGCCGGTTGCGCAGCACGTCGGCGGCGTGCGACCGCAGGCTCTCCCCGATCTTGCCCTTGACCTCGTGCACGGAGTCGATCAGCGAGCCGACGTCGCCGTACTGCTGGATGAGCTTGGTCGCGGTCTTCTCGCCGAGGCCGGGGACGTTGGGCAGGTTGTCGCTCGGGTCGCCCCGCAGCGCCGCGAACTCGGGATACTGCGCGGGGCTCAGGCCGTACTTGTCCTGCACCGCCTCCGGGGTCATCCGCCGCATGTCGGAGACGCCGCGGCTGTTGTAGAGCACGGTGACCCGGTCGCTGACCAGCTGGAAGGCGTCCCGGTCGCCGGTCACCACGAGCACGTCCATGCCGTCGCCCTCGGCCTGGGTCGCCAGCGTCGCGATCACGTCGTCGGCCTCGTAGCCGGGCTTGCTCACCCGCGGCACCCGCAGCGCGTCGAGCACCTCCTTCACCAGGCTCACCTGGCCCCGGAAGTCGGTCGGCGTCTCGGCCCGGCCGGCCTTGTACTCCGCGTACGCCGCGTGCCGGAAGGTCGGCGCGCTCTCGTCGAACGCCACGGCCAGGTGGGTCGGCTGCTCGTCGCGGAGCACGTTGATGAGCATGGCGGTGAAGCCGTAGACGGCGTTGGTGGGCTGGCCGTCGGTGGTCGAGAAGTTCTCCACCGGCAGCGCGAAGAACGCCCGGTAGGCCAGCGAGTGCCCGTCGAGCAGGAGCAGCCGGGAGCGGGGTGGTGCGGGGTCCTGAGCTGCGCTGCGGGGGGCGGCCACGCCGGCGAGTCTAGGAGCGACGTCCGACAGCCGGCAGGACCCGGCCTACTCGGGCAGCGGGCCGATCTCGCCCCGCCGCTCGACGATGCCGGTCGCGAAGGGGAAGGACAGGGCGCTGCCGACCGTCCGCTCCGGGCGCCGGCGCCGGCGTACGGCGTGCTCCAGCGGCCGGGCCTCGGCGGTGACCAGCCGGCGACGGACCGCGGCCACCGGCGCCGATCGGCGTACGGCGACCGGACCGAAGCCCAGCCGGGCGAAGAAGCGGTTGGCCTCGCGTGAGCCGGGGTGCACCGACACCACGATCTGGTCGACCCCGCGCTCCTCCGCGAAGCCGGCGGCGGCCGCGACCAGCGCCCGGCCGGCGCCCTTGCGACGGTGCCGGTCGGCGACGACGGCGTGGTTCATGTGCACCGCGAGGTGGTCGAGCAGGGCGTTGGCGGGCGCGACGGTCAGCAGCGCCATCCCGAGCACCTCCTCGGCGTCGGCCGGTCCGTCGACGACGACGACCAGGTGCCGGCGGCGGTCCTCGAGCGCGTCCAGGTAGCGGGCCTCGGCGCCGACCCGCTGCCCGCCGACGCCGCCCTGCCGGGCCCGCGCGGTGTCCCCGGGCAGCAGCTGCTCGCGAAGCTCCTCCGCAAGGCCGAGCAGAGCGGGCAGATCAGCCTCCGTCGCGGGCCGGACGCGCAGCGCTGGCCGAGCCATGGGACTCCCCAGTGAGAGATCGAGGACCAGGAGAAGGTCGCGGGACGGTCGGCGCGGGGAGACGTCCTAGGCTCCCCCGACCTGGCAGCAGACGGTACTGCTCGCAGCGCCCCGCGACGAGCGCAGACGGGTGAGGGAATCCGATCGGTCGGGGCCGGCCCGGTCGCGGGAAGGTGGGCAGCAGGTGATGCGCGGCCTCGGCACGCTGCTCAACGTCGGTACGGTCCTGCTCGGCTCGGGGCTGGGCATCGCCCTGCGGGGGCGGCTGCCGGAGCGCGTCCGCAGCACGGTCACCGACGCCCTGGGCCTGGTCACGCTGGTGATCGGCGGCCTCAACGTCGCCGAGGGACTGGGCTCGCCGGACTACCGCGCGGCCGTCGGGTCCGGCGGCGCGCTGCTCGTCGTGCTCGGCGCCCTGGTGCTGGGCGGCATCTGCGGCAGCCTGCTCCGCATCGAGGACGGCCTGGCCGGCAGCGGGGCCTGGCTGCAGCGCCGGCTGACCGGCGCGGCCGGCGTCGGGGAGGCCCGGCGGCGCTTCGTCGAGGGCTACGTCGCCGCCTCGCTGCTGTTCTGCGTCGGGCCGCTCACCGTGCTGGGCTCGCTGTCCGACGGGCTGGGCCGGGGCATCGAGCAGCTCGCCCTCAAGAGCACCCTCGACGGCTTCGCCGCCCTCGCCTTTGCCGCCTCGCTGGGCTGGGGCGTGGCGGCGTCCGCCCTCTCGGTGGCGGTCGTCCAGGGCTCGCTCACCCTGCTCGGGGCGCTGCTCGGCGACCTGCTCCCCGCCGCCGAGATCGCGGCGCTGACCGCCACCGGCGGCGTGCTCCTGCTCGGCGTCGGGCTGCGGCTGCTGGCGGTCAAGGCCGTACCCGTCGGCGACCTGCTCCCGGCACTGGTCGCCGCTCCCGCCCTCGCCGCCCTGGTCCAGCTGGTGCGCTGACACCGGCAACGACATCGAAACAACCACGAAACGACGGCACGTCACGATCGCTGCTGCCGGACAGTTCAGGAGTACGACGAACCCCCGCCGACCTGTGGTTATGCTCCCGCACCGGAGCCGTCCCGCCGGTCCGGACGACCCCCTCCCCGCACGACGACCGTCTCACCAACCCCCTTCCCTGTCCCGATCAACTGGAGGACGAGTGCGCAGGTTCGTGCTGGCAGTGCTCGCCGGCGCCGTGGCGCTCCTGGGGCTGCTGCTGCTCAGTCCGACCGCGGCACTGGCGGCGGGCGAGACGGTGCAGGGGCGTCTGCGCAACGGCACGGAGGGCGTCGCGGGGGTGACCATCAGCGTCGCCACGGCCGAGGGCAGCCCCGTCGGCACCGGCCAGAGCGACGCCGAGGGCCGCTTCACGGTGCCCGTGCCCGGCCCGGGCAACTACACCGTGACGCTGCAGGAGGACACCCTGCCGGAAGGTGTCGACCTCAGCGAAGGGGTGCGCGGCAGCGTGCCCCTGGTCGTCAACTCGGGGCAGCAGCGCAACGTGCTCTTCCCGCTCGGTGCCGGCCGGGAGCGCGCGACGACCAGCGACCTGGAGCGCACGGTCCAGCTCGCCGTCGAGGGCCTGAACTTCGGTCTGATCATCGCGCTGGCAGCCGTCGGACTGTCCTTGATCTACGGCACGACCGGGCTGGTCAACTTCGCTCACGGCGAGCTGATCACCCTCGGCGGCCTGCTCGCGTACCTGTTCAACGCCACGCTCGGACTGCCGTTCCTGCTGGCGGCGCTGCTCGCCGTGGTGGGGTCGGCGCTGCTCGGCGGGGCGCAGGACCGGGTGCTGTGGAGACCCCTGCGAAGTCGCGGCACCGGCCTGATCGCCATGCTGGTGGTCACCATCGGCCTGGCGCTGTTCGCCCGCGGCGCCTACCTGTACGTCTTCGGCGGGTCGTCCCGGCCCTACGACGCCTATCGCGGGCAGGTCGCCAAGGACTACGGCCTGTTCTCACTCACCACGAAAGACATCTTCAGCATCATCATCTGTACGACGATGCTGCTGCTTTTCGCGTTCATGCTCCTGCGCACCCGGATCGGCAAGGCCACCCGCGCGGTCGCGGACAACCCCGCACTGGCCGCGTCCTCGGGCATCGACGTCGAGCGCGTCATCGCCACGGTCTGGATCGCGGGCGGTGGCCTCGCCGGTCTCGCTGGCGTGATGCTCGGCCTGTCGCAGCAGGTCAGCTATCAGATGGGCTTCCAGATCCTGCTGCTGGTGTTCGCGAGCGTGACGCTCGGCGGGCTCGGCACCGCCTTCGGGGCGCTGCTCGGCAGCTTGGTGGTGGGCGTGTTCACGCAGGTGTCCACGCTCGTCGTCCCGACGGAGCTGAAGAACGCCGGCGCCCTCGTCATCCTCATCGTCATCCTGCTCGTCCGGCCCCAGGGCATCCTGGGCCGGCGCGAGCGGGTGGGCTGACCCCGATCCGAGAGGCGTACCCGTGGACTGGGGACTGATCATCACGAACGCCCTCCGGGCGGCCATCGGGCTGGACACCGTGATCTTCGCGCTGGCGGCGATCGGGCTCAACGTCCACTTCGGCTACACCGGGCTGCTCAACTTCGGGCAGGCCGCCTTCCTGGGCGTGGCGGCGTACGGGTTGGCGATCACCGTGGCGACGTTCGGCCTGCCGACGCTGCTCGGCATCGCGATCGGGCTCGCCGGAGCCGTCGTGCTGGCCCTGCTGCTGGGTGCACCGGCCCTGCGCCTGCGGGCCGACTACCTGGCCATCGTCACCCTGGCCGCAGCCGAGATCGTCCGGCTGCTGGTGCGCTCCGTGTCGCTGTCGGAGTACACCAAGGGCTCCGACGGGCTCGGCCAGTTCTCGGAGGGCTTCTACTCCCTCAACCCGTTCGGCACCGGCCGCTACGGCCTCGGCCGGGTGTCCTTCGACGAGCGGCAGACCTGGGTGCTGACCGTCGGGTGGACCCTGGTCGTGCTGTCCTGCCTGCTGGTGTTCCTGCTCATGCGCAGCCCCTGGGGGCGGGTGCTCAAGGCGATCCGCGAGGACGAGGACGCCGTCCGCAGCCTGGGCAAGAACGTCTACTCGTACAAGCTGCAGAGCCTGGTGCTCGGGGGGGTCCTCGGCAGCCTCGGCGGCTTCATGACCGCGTTCGGCAACGCCGTCGTGCAGCCCGACACGTTCGGCGTCGAGACCACCAACTACGCCCTCACGATCGTGATCCTGGGTGGCGCCGCGCGGGTGCTCGGGCCGGTTGTGGGTGCGATCATCTTCTGGACGCTGCTGTCGCTGACCGACAACGTCCTCAACCAGGCCCGCGACGCCGGCTACATCTCCGACTCGATCCTGTCGTCCAGCCAGGTCGGCGTGGTCCGCATCATGCTCGTCGGCCTGGGCCTCATGGCTCTGGCCATCTTCCGCCCCCAGGGCCTGTTCGGTGACCGCAGGGAGATCGCGCTCGATGCCCGCTGACCAGCCCGACGGCGGCTCCGTCCGCCTCGACAAGACCGCCGGGGAGCCCTCCGGCGCAGCGATCGTGCCCGACGACAGCGTCCCCGGCGCCGCCCGGACAGCCCGGCGGGACGCCGCGGTCGCGGCCCTGCGGGACGCACCGGCGGAACCGGGCGGCGCCAAGCCCGACCCCGTCCTCGTGGCCGACGGCGTGACCCGGCGCTTCGGCGGTCTGACCGCGGTGGAGGTCACGCACTTCGAGGTGCAGCGCGGCTCGGTCACCGCGCTGATCGGCCCCAACGGGGCCGGAAAGAGCACCTTCTTCAACCTCCTCACCGGGTTCGACAAGCCCGACGCCGGGACCTGGACCTTCGACGGGAAGTCCCTCGCGGGCGTGCCGTCCTACAAGGTCGCGCGCCGCGGGATGGTGCGCACGTTCCAGCTGACCAAGGCGCTGTCGCGCCTGACGGTCATGCAGAACATGCTGCTCGGCGCCACCGGTCAGCGCGGGGAGAGCTTTCTGCGCGCGATCATCCCCGGCACCTGGCGGGCGCAGGAGACCGCCAACACCGAGCGCGCCGACGACCTGCTCCGGCGCTTCAAGCTGGACGCCAAGCGTGACGACTTCGCGGGTGGCCTGTCCGGCGGCCAGCGCAAGCTGTTGGAGATGGCCCGCGCCCTCATGGTCCAGCCGGACATGGTGATGCTCGACGAGCCGATGGCGGGCGTGAACCCGGCGCTCAAGCAGTCGCTGCTCGGGCACGTGAAGAGCCTGCGCGAGGACGGGATGACCGTCCTGTTCGTCGAGCACGACATGGACATGGTGCGCGACATCAGCGACTGGGTGGTGGTCATGGCGCAGGGCCGCATTATCGCCGAGGGCACGCCCGACGAGATCATGGCCAACCCCGCCGTCATCGACGCCTACCTCGGGGCGCACCACGACGCTGCGCTCACCCCCGAGGAGGAGCAGCGGCAGATCGAGGCCGCCGAGGCAGAGCTGTCGGGTCCAGGGCTGTCGGGTCCAGGGCTGTCGGGTCCACGGCTGTCGGGTCCAGGGCTGTCGGGTCCAGGGCTGCCGGCGGCCGTACCGGAGGAGAGGCGATGAGCACCCGCATCGACGACGAGGGGGGCCGCTCCGCGCACACCGGCGGCGCGTCCGGGGCGCTGCTGATCAGCGACAACCTGGTGGCCGGCTACGTGCCCGGCGTGAACATCCTCAACGGCTGCGACATGTACGTGCAGGAGGGTGAGCTCGTCGGCATCATCGGCCCCAACGGGGCCGGCAAGTCGACGGCCCTCAAGTCGCTGTTCGGCCTGGTCAACGTGCGCAGCGGGACGGTCACCCTGCGCGGCGAGGACATCACCGGCATGAAGGCGCACGCGCTGGTCCGCAAGGGCGTCGGCTTCGTGCCGCAGACCGAGAACGTCTTCCCCAGCCTCACCATCGAGGAGAACCTGCAGATGGGCGCGTTCCAGGCGCCCAAGACGTTCGCCGAGCGGTTCGACTTCGTGGCGGACCTGTTCCCCGCGCTCGGGCAGCGACGCAAGCAGCGGGCCGGCTCGCTGTCCGGCGGTGAGCGCCAGATGGTGGCGATGGGGCGGGCGCTGATGATGCAGCCCTCGGTCCTGCTGCTCGACGAGCCCTCGGCGGGCCTGTCCCCCGCCCTGCAGGACGAGGTGTTCATCCGGGTCCGCCAGATCAACCGGACCGGTGTGTCGGTGGTCATGGTCGAGCAGAACGCCCGCCGCTGCCTGCAGATCTGCGACCGTGGCTACGTCCTGGACCAGGGTCGGACCGCCTACACCGCAAGCGGCAAGGACCTCATCAACGACCCCAAGGTGATCGAGCTCTACCTCGGCACGCTCGCCAAGGCCTAGGCGCGGGCCCGGGGCGCCCGCTCTGACGCGACCGCGAGGCGGCCGTCACCAGCCAGGTGACGTCACTCGTTGGGGGCCTGGAGCCGGTTCGCCTCTGCCGTGATGCCCTCCGGCAGCGCCGGCCCCTGGATGACGCCGTTGCGGGTGTTGCTGCCGTCCGCGCTCTCCGCGCCCGCAGTCACCGCGCCGAACACGATGACGCTGAAGGCGAGACAGCCGATGCCCATGTACACCAGGTCCTTCATGCCGGCAGCCTACCGCGCAGGGAGCCGGCGGAAACGGCCGGAAGGGCCCGACCGCAGCGCGGCCGAGCCCTTCCGGGTGGTGCAGGTCGTACGGGTCAGCCGTCCAGCTTGCCGCTCTCGTACACCTGAGCGGTGGCCGGGATGGTGTTGGCCGCGTCGTAGGTGTAGACGCCGATGCTGGCCTCGAGCGGGTCACCCTTGGGGCTGAACTCGACCGGCCCGCTCTGGCCGTCGTAGTCGATGTTCTGACCCGAAGCCAGCAGGTCGCTGCAGGCCTTGAAGGTCGTGCACTTGGTGCCCTCGCGACTGACGTCGACGAGCTTGCTGGCCACCGCGGTGCCCGAGTCGCTCTTGGCGCTGATCGCCGCCAGGGCGGACAGCACGGTCGCGTCGTAGGACTCCGCCGAGTAGCTGAAGTCGGCAAGGGCCGGGTCGACCGTCTTGAGCCGGGCCTGGAAGTCGCCGGTGGCGGCGACGCCGGGCACCGTGCCCTTGACGTCCTTGAGGGTGCCCGGGGGCAGCGTCTTGCCGAGCGCATTGCCGGTGTTGCCATCGACCAGGTAGAGCTTCTTGCCCTGCTGCGGGCCGATGCCCTGCTTGACCAGCTCCTGGATGATCTTGGAGCTCTCGTCGAAGCCGATGACGACGATCGCGTCGGGGTCGGCGGCCTTGATCTTGCCCACCTCCGCGGAGAACTCCGCGGCCTTGGGGTCGTAGATCACCGGCGCGGGAGTGACCTGGCCCTGGCTGCCCGTGACCGCCTCGGAGACGTTCTTGGACAGGCCGGTGCCGTACGCGTCCTGCAGCGCGAGGATGCCGACCGTCTGGTTGCCGTCCTCGACGATGAGGTTGCCCAGCACGCGGCCCTGCAGGACGTCGGAGGGCGCCGTCCGGAAGTACAGGCCCTTGTCGGGATAGTCGGTGAAGTCCGGGGACGTGTTGGCCGGCGAGAACTGCACGACGCCAGCACCGGTGATCTTGTCGATGACGGTCTTCGTGACACCGGAGCTGGCGGCGCCGACGATGACGTCCACCTTCTGGCTCAGCAGCCGGTCCACGGAGGACGAGGCGATGTTGGTCGAGGTGTCGCCGGAGTCCGAGTCGAACTTGGCGGCCGGCTTGCCCAGCACGCCGCCCGCCTCGTTGATGTCCTTGATCGCGAGGTTGACGCCGGCGAACTCGGGCGGGCCGAGGAAGGCCAGCGAGCCGGTCTGCGGGAGCAGCGTCCCGACGGTGAACACGCCGTCGGCGGCACTCGCCGCAGCCGGTGCGGACGACGAGGCACCGGCGGACGAGGAGGGCGCTGCCGAGCCGGTTTCGCTGTCGTTGCTGCCGCAGGCGGCGAGGGCAAGGGCACTGACGCTGATCACTGCCAGCGACCGCCACGTGCGCAAGGGCTGAGCCATCCACCATCTCCTAGATAAAGGGTGGCCACGCGTGCAGCGTGGCCCGACGAGATGGTGCGACCCTAGGTCAGCAATCCCGCTCCCGCGGCTCTGCCACACGCCCGTTGTCGTCTCGTGACCTGGCTGCCGCTGCGGCGGGGGGCAGGTCACTCCAGGGCGACGGCGCGGTCACGCAGCCGCAGCGGGGAGCCCGTCAGACGGGGGCGGGCCCCGGCGCGGCGGGCGCCGCGACCCCGTCGAGCACGTCCTGGGCGACGGCGCGCATCGTGCGCCGCTGGTCCATCGAGGTGCGCTGGATCCAGCGGAAGGCGTCGGCCTCGCCGAGCCCGTGCTCGGCCTGCAGCCGGGCCTTCGCCCGGTCGACGAGCTTGCGGGCCTCCAGGCGCCCAGCCAGGTCGGAGACCTCGCTCTCCAGCGCGACGACCTCGGCGAAGCGGGCGACCGCCATCTCGACCGCGGGCAGCACGTCGTGCTTCTGGAACGGCTTGACGAGGTAGGCCATCACGCCGGCCTCGCGGGCGCGCTCGATGAGGTCGCGCTGGCTGAACGCGGTCAGCAGCACGACCGGGGCGATCCGCGCGAGCACGATCTGCTCAGCGGCGGCAATGCCGTCCAGCACCGGCATCTTGACGTCCAGGATGACGACGTCGGGTCGCAGCTCCTCCGCGAGTCGTACGGCGGTGGCTCCGTCGCCCGCCTCGCCGACCACCTCGTAGCCCTCCTCCCCGAGCATCTCGACGAGGTCCAGGCGGATGAGGGCCTCGTCCTCGGCGACGAGGACGCGACGGGCGGGCAGGTGCGGCGGGGGCGTGGCAGGTGACACGGTCGCTCCAGGGGCTCGTCGAGCGGTCAGACTAGCGGCCGGCTCTGGCTAGGCTGCCGGTCGCGCCCCCGTCGCGCAACCGGCAGACGCACGGTGCTCAAACCACCGACAGTGTGGGTTCGAATCCCACCGGGGGCACCGCGCACGCGCCCCGACATCCAGCGGCGAGGACTCCCGGCGGCGGGAGCTACAGCGGAGAGGCGCCCTCGGGCGGCGAGGACAGGAAGCCGCCGAGGCGGTGCACCCGCAGGGCGTTCGTCGAGCCGGCCGTGGACGGCGGGCTCCCGGCGACGATCGTCACGAGCTCGCCGGGCTGCATGCGGCCGAGGTCGAGCATCGCGCGCTGGACCTGGCGCACCATCTCGTCGGTGTGCGTCACCGTGGGCACCAGGAAGGTCTCGACGCCCCAGACCAGGGCGAGCTGGCTGCGCACGTCGGGGGTCGGGGTGAAGGCGAGCAGCGGGATCGGGGACCGCTGCTCGGCCAGGCGACGGGCGGTGTCGCCGGACTGCGTGAACGCGACGATGGCGCTGGCCCCCACGGTGGCGGCGACCCCGGCGGCCGCGCGGGCGATGGCGCCGCTGATGCCGGTCGGCTCCGACACGATCGCCGGCACCCGCCCGAGCTCCTCCTCGGCCGCGACCACGATGCGCGACATGGTCGCGACCGCCTCGACGGGGTAGGCGCCGACGCTCGTCTCCCCGGAGAGCATCACGGCGTCCGCACCGTCCAGGACGGCGTTGGCGACGTCGCTGGCCTCGGCCCGGGTCGGCCGCGGCGCACTGATCATCGACTCGAGCATCTGGGTGGCGACGATGACCGGCTTCGCCTGCTCGCGCGCGCACTGCACGGCACGCTTCTGCACCAGCGGCACCCGCTCCAGCGGCATCTCCACCCCGAGGTCGCCGCGGGCCACCATGAGCCCGTCGAACGCCTCCACGATCGCGTCGAGGTTCTCCACCGCCTGCGGCTTCTCGATCTTCGCGAGCACCGGGATGCGCACGCCGAGCTCGTCCATCACCCGCAGGACGCCGATCACGTCGTCGGGGGACCGTACGAACGACAGCGCGATCATGTCGACGCGCAGCCCGAGCGCGAAGCGCAGGTCGGCCTCGTCCTTGTCGGACATCGCCGGCACGCTGACCGCGACGCCGGGCAGCGAGAGGCCCTTGTTGTTGGAGACCGGCCCGCCCTCGGTCACGAGCAGCCGGACCTGCGGCCCGTCGACACCCAGCACCCGGAGGCCGACCCGGCCGTCGTCGACGAGCAGCCGGTCGCCGACCGCGACGTCGCCGGCCAGCCCGGCGTACGTCGTCGACACCAGGTCGTGCGACCCCGCGGTCGGCTCCGTGGTGATGGTGACGCTCTCGCCGGTCGCCCAGACGACCGGGCCGTCGGCGAACGTGCCCAGCCGGATCTTGGGCCCCTGCAGGTCCGCGAGCACGCCGACCCCGCGGCCCGACTCGTCGCTGGACCGGCGCACCCACAGGTAGTTCTGCTCGTGGTCGGCGTGGCTGCCGTGCGAGAAGTTCAGCCGCGCCACGTCCATGCCCGCGTCGACGAGGGCCCGGATCTGCTCGTACGACCCGACGGCGGGACCCAGGGTACAGACGATCTTCGCGCGGCGCGTCACCCGGTCAGCCTAGGAGACGGCAGACGCCGCCCCCCGGAGGGAGAGCGGCGCCGGCCGTGCGGAGCGGGTCAGCCCGCGGTCACCGCCCGCAGCGCGTTGACGATGCCGTGGCCGAAGAACCCGTTGAACTGCGGGGTTCCGGCGCAGTAGGGGTGGTAGTCGGCGTACGCCGGGTCGTCGTAGGTGAACCGGCGCGGCGTCGGGCAGGCCGTCTCGGTGGCGGTCTGCTGCAGCACCCGCTGGACCCTGGTCGGGCTCATCGTCAGCCCGCCGTGCACCGGGTCCGCGGTCCCGTAGCGGCTGACGATGAGCGCGGCGACGCCGGCGGCATGCGGTGCGGCCATCGAGGTGCCCTGGATGTACTGGTAGTACGAGCAGTCGCCCACGCCGGCGCAGCTGCGCACGATGTACTCCCCCTCCTGGGGGATCACGGCACCCGTGCGCGGGTTGATGTTGCCGGTGGCGACGCCGACGTTGCGGGGGTAGGCGGCGAGGATGCGGTTGCTGGCCTGGTCGTAGTAGGGCGTGCCGTAGCCCTCTCGACGGTCACCGCCGGGAGCGGCGACGTTGGTCTGCTCGGTGCCGTAGTTGCTGTAGTAGGCCAGCCGGCCGGAGCGCCCGACCGCGTTGACCACCACGACGCCGTCGGCCTCGGTCGGCATGGACAGGCATGAGTTGTCGATGTCGCGGGGGTAGGCCGCACCGGTCTGCGGGTAGTCCGGGCTGGTCTCGTCCAGGGTGGGGTTGCCGAGGTCGGTCTGCTCGTTCCCGGACGCGGAGACCAGGGTGACGCCGTGGTCCCGGGCGTAGCGGACCGCCCGCTGCGTCGCCTCGATGACGGCGCGCTGCTGCGCCTGCTGCTGCGGGCTGTCCTTCGGGTTGGCCGCGCAGTTGAACAGCCACGGGTCGGTGTAGAAGGACATGTTGACCACGTCGATGCCGGCCTGGGCGGCGTAGGTCAGCGCGTCCAGGGTCGGCAGCAGGAAGAAGTAGCCCGAGTCCTGGCCCGCGCGGATGTTGACCAGCCGCACGTTGGGCGCGACGCCGGCGATGCCGACGCCGTTCTGCGGCGAGCCGATCGTGCTGGCGACGTGCGTGCCGTGCCCGTCGTCGTCGTGGTCCACGGGGTCCTTGCAGGACGCGAACTCGCACGGGCCGTCGAGCTCCTCCCCGTTGCTGTCCACCGGGAGGTCGGTGACGAAGTTGCGGGACAGCGCCCGGTCGAAGTTCGGCGCGATGTCGGGATGGGTGCCGTCGACGCCGGTGTCGATGATGCCGACAGTGACGCCCTTGCGGCCGGTCTCGACGCGGTAGGACCCCGTGGGCGTGGCGTCCATCATCCGCATGTCCCACTGGTCGGCGGACAGCGGCTCAGCCCCCGGCGCCGCCGCGGGCACCGCTGCAGCCGGTGCGCCGGGCGCGGCCGCGGACTCCAGGCGCTCACGGACGACGCCGGAGGCGGCCCGGGACCGGCTGTCCCCGGCGCCCGGGGCGCGGCCGATCGCCACGTCCCGCGAGACGCCGAACAGCGAGCGCTCCGCGGCCGCCTGGGTGGCGAAGGACGGGTTGCGGGTCACGACGCTGGCCACCCCGACGGCCGCGTTCTCGCTGACCACGGTGCCGCCCAGGCGCCGGACGGCGGCCAGGCCGGCCGCCCCGTCGTTGAGGACCACCACGTAGCGGGATTCGGGGCCGCCTGCGGGGGCGGCGGCGGAGGTGCCGGCGCCACCGACGACCAGCACCCCCGCCAGGGGAGCCACCAGCGTCGCCGCTGCGGCGAGAGCGAACCTGCGCATGCATCTGCCTTCCGTCCGGGCCGCCCGGCGGCGGCCCGGGGACCCTAACCCGCGGTCGGCCGCACCGCACCGGCCCGGTCTGCCGCCCAGCTGCTCAGCGGCTGGTCGGCAGCACCGGGGCGGGCAGCAGGGTCTCCCCGGACAGGGCGCGGTCGACGGCGGCCGCCGCGGACCGGCCCTCGGCGATCGCCCAGACGATCAGCGACTGGCCGCGTCCCATGTCACCGGCGACGAACACGCCGGGCACGTTGGTGGCCCAGCCCTCGTCGCGCGCGACGTTGCCGCGCCCGTCGAGCTGCACGTCGAGGGCCTCGAGCAGGCCGGTGCGCTGCGGTCCGGTGAAGCCCATCGCCAGCAGCACCAGGTCGGCGGGCAGCCTGCGCTCGGTGCCCTCCACCGGCGTGAACCGCCCCTCGACCATCTCGACGTCGACCAGCTCGATGGCCGTGACGCGGCCGGCAGTCCCCTCCTGGTTGTCGCCGGTGAAGCGCTGGGTGTTGACCGCGAACAGCCGCTCGCCGCCCTCCTCGTGGGCGCTCGAGGTGCGGTACTGCAGCGGCCAGGTCGGCCAGGGCGTCGTGTCGGCCCGTGTCTCCGGCGGCCTGGGCATGATCTCCAGCTGCGTCACGCTGGCCGCGCCCTGCCGGTGCGCGGTGCCCAGGCAGTCGGCGCCGGTGTCGCCACCGCCGATGATGACCACGTGCTTGCCCTCGGCGCTGATCGGCGGGCGCTGCAGGTCGCCCTCCTGCACCCGGTTCGCGGGTACGAGGTACTCCATCGCCAGGTGGATCCCGGCGAGGTCGCGGCCCGGTGCGGGCAGGTCCCGGCCCAGCGTCGCCCCGCCGGCCAGCAGCACGGCGTCGTACTCGCCGCGCAGCTGCTCGACGGTGACGTCGACCCCGACGTCGACACCGGTGCGGAACTGCGTGCCCTCGGCGCGCATCTGGTCCAGCCGCCGGTCGAGCACGCGCTTCTCCATCTTGAACTCGGGGATGCCGTAGCGCAGCAGCCCGCCGACCCGGTCGGCCCGCTCGAGCACGACCACCTCGTGGCCGGCCCGGGTGAGCTGCTGGGCGGCGGCCAGGCCCGCGGGCCCGGAGCCGACCACCGCGACCCGCTTGCCGGTGCGCTCCTGGGGCGGCTGCGGCTGCACGTGCCCGCCGGCCCAGGCGCGGTCGCCGATCTCCACCTCGACCTGCTTGATGGTGACCGGGTCCTCGTTGATGCCCAGCACGCAGGCGGCCTCGCAGGGCGCCGGGCACAGCCGCCCGGTGAACTCGGGGAAGTTGTTGGTCGCGTGCAGGCGCTCCGCGGCCTCGGACCAGTCGTCCTTGTAGACCAGGTCGTTCCACTCCGGGATGAGGTTGCCGAGCGGGCAGCCGTTGTGGCAGAAGGGGATGCCGCAGTCCATGCAGCGGGCCGCCTGGTCGTGCAGCGCCTGGGCCGGGAACGGCTCGTAGACCTCGCGCCAGTCCCGGATGCGGACGTCGACCGGCCGCCTCGTGGGGGTGGCGCGGCCGTGGTTGAGGAACCCGGTGGGGTCGGCCATCTGCTCAGACTCCCTGACGCGAGCCGGCGACCGGGGACGCCGACGGGGTGGACGAGAACGAGGTGCCGGCAGTGGGCCGGGCACCGACGTCGACGGTGGCCGTGGCCGGCGCCGGCTTGGCCGCGGCCATGATCGCCTCGTCGACGTCCGAGCCGTCCTCGCGGGCCTTCTCCATGGCCGCGAGGACCCGCTTGTAGTCGCGCGGCATGACCTTGGTGAACCCGGCCGCCCAGCCCTCGGAGCCGGCGGCCGCGTCGACCAGGGCCTGGGCCCGGGAGGACCCGGTCTCGGCCGCGTGCTCGGCCAGCATCTGGCGCAGCGTCTCGCGGTCGCCGTTGTCGAGCTCCTCCAGGTCGACCATCTCCGGGTTGACCTTGTCCCGGTCGAGGTCGAGGACGTACGCCGTGCCGCCGCTCATGCCGGCCGCGACGTTGCGCCCGGTCGGGCCGAGGATCGCCACCCGGCCACCGGTCATGTACTCCAGCGCGTGGTCGCCGACGCCCTCGACGACGGCGGTGGCCCCCGAGTTGCGTACGCAGAACCGCTCCCCCACCACGCCGCGGACGAACAGCTTGCCGCCGGTCGCGCCGTACGCCAGCACGTTGCCGGCGATCACGTCGTCGGCGTTGACGACGCGGGCGTCGCGCGGCGGCCGCACGATGACGGTGCCGCCCGACAGGCCCTTGCCGACGTAGTCGTTGGCGTCGCCCTCGAGCCGCAGCGTGATGCCGCGCGGCAGGAAGGCCCCGAAGGACTGCCCCGCGCTGCCGGTGAAGCTCACGTCGATCGTGCCCTCGGGCAGGCCGCGGCCGCCGTGCCGGCGGGTCAGCTCGGCGCCCAGCATGGTGCCGACCGTCCGGTTCACGTTGCGGACCGGCAGCTCCAGCGTCACCGGCGTGCCGTCGGCCAGCGCCCCCTCGCACAGCTGCAGGAGGGTGTTGTCGAGCGCGTGCTGCAGGCCGTGGTCCTGCGCGTGGACGCGGGTGAGCGCCGCGCCGACCGGCAGGTCGGGCACGTGCAGCACCGGCGCGAGGTCGAGCCCGGCCGCCTTCCAGTGCTCGACCGCCGTGCGCGTGTCGAGCACCTCGGCGTGCCCGATCGCCTCCTCCAGCGACCGGAAGCCGAGCGCGGCGAGGTGCTCGCGGACCTCCTGGGCGATGTACTCGAAGAAGGTCACGAGGTACTCGGCCTTGCCGGAGAAGTTCTGGCGGAGCTTGGGGTTCTGCGTGGCGACGCCCACGGGGCAGGTGTCGAGGTGGCAGACCCGCATCATGATGCAGCCGCTGACGACCAGCGGCGCGGTCGCGAAGCCGTACTCCTCCGCGCCGAGCAGCGCGGCGATGACGACGTCGCGACCGGTCTTGAGCTGCCCGTCGACCTGCACGGTGATGCGGTCCCGCAGCCCGTTGAGCAGCAGGGTCTGCTGGGTCTCGGCGAGACCGAGCTCCCAGGGCGAGCCGGCGTGCTTGAGGCTGGTCAGCGGCGACGCGCCGGTGCCGCCGTCGTGGCCGGACACCAGCACCACGTCCGCGTGCGCCTTGGACACCCCCGCGGCGACCGTCCCGATGCCCACCTCGGCCACGAGCTTGACGTGCACCCGGGCCTGCGAGTTGGCGTTCTTGAGGTCGTGGATCAGCTGGGCGAGGTCCTCGATGGAGTAGATGTCGTGGTGCGGCGGCGGGCTGATCAGGCCGACGCCGGGCGTGGAGTAGCGGGTCTTGGCGATGTAGGGGTTGACCTTCGGCCCGGGCAGCTGCCCGCCCTCGCCGGGCTTCGCGCCCTGCGCCATCTTGATCTGGATGTCGGTGGCGTTGACGAGGTACTCGCTGGTCACCCCGAACCGGCCGCTGGCGACCTGCTTGATGGCGCTGCGCCGCGTCAGGTCGTACAGCCGCTCGGGGTCCTCGCCGCCCTCGCCGGTGTTGGACCGGCCGCCGAGGATGTTCATCGCCAGCGCCATCGTCTCGTGCGCCTCCGGCGAGATCGACCCCAGCGACATCGCGCCGGTGTTGAAGCGCTTCACGATCTCGCTCACCGGCTCGACCTGCTCCACGTCGAGTGCCGGCCGGAGCCCCTCGCGCAGGCTGAACAGCCCGCGCAGGGTGCCCGCGCGCGCCGACAGCTGGTCGACCTTGGCGGTGTAGTCCTGGAACAGGTCGTACTTCTGGTGGCGGGTGCTGTGCTGGAGCGCGAAGACCGTCTCGGGGTTGAACAGGTGCACCTCGCCCTCGCGGCGCCACTGGTACTCCCCGCCGACCTCGAGCCCGCGGTGCGCCCGCTCGGCCGCGTTGGTGGGGTAGGCGCGCCGGTGCCGCGCGGCGGTCTCCTCCGCGACGACCGAGAGGCCGATGCCGCCCAGCCGGCTGGTCGTGCCGGTGAAATACTCGTCGACCAGGTCCTGGGACAGGCCGAGGGCCTCGAAGACCTGCGCGCCGGTGTAGGAGCCGATGGTGCTGATGCCCATCTTGCTCATGACCTTCAGGACGCCCTTGCCGAGGGCCTTCACGTAGTTGCGCAGCGCCGTGTCGAGGTCGACCCCCGGGAGCTCGCCGCGCACGATCAGGTCCTCGACCGTCTCGAACGCGAGGTAGGGGTTGACCGCGGCCGCGCCGTAGCCGGCCAGCAGCGCCACGTGGTGCACCTCACGGGCGTCGCCGGCCTCCACGACCAGGCCCACCCGGGTGCGGCTCTTCTCCCGGATCAGGTGGTGGTGCACGGCGGCGGTGAGCAGCAGGGACGGGATCGGCGCCATCGACTCGGTCGAGTCGCGGTCGGACAGCACGATGATGCGGGCGCCCGCGGCGATCGCGGTCGACACCTCCCGGCGCACCCGGTCGAGCGCGTCGCGCAGCGCCTCGCCGCCGCCGTGGACCGGGTAGAGGCCGTGCACCTTGACCGCGGCGAGCCCCGGGCGGTCGCCGTCCGCGTTGACGTGCACGATCTTGGCGAGCTGGTCGTTGTCGATCACCGGAAACGACAGGACGATCTGCCGGCAGCTGGCGGGGCCTGGGTCGAGCAGGTTCTGCTCCGGCCCGAGCGTGCGCGACAGGCTGGTGACGAGCTCCTCGCGGATGGCGTCGAGCGGCGGGTTGGTGACCTGGGCGAACAGCTGGCTGAAGTAGTCGAACAGCACCCGGGGGCGCTCCGACAGCACCGCGACCGGGGTGTCCGTGCCCATCGAGCCGATCGGCTCCAGCCCGCTGGCGGCCATCGGCCGTACCAGGATCCGGATCTCCTCCTCGGTGTAGCCGAAGGTCTGCTGGCGGCGCAGCACGCTCGAGTGCGACGGCGTGTGGTGCTCGCGGGCGGGCAGGGCGGCCAGGTCGGTGAGGCCGGCGTGCAGCCACTCGGCGTACGGGTGCTCGGCGGCGAGCTCGGCCTTGACCTCCTCGTCGCTGACCACCCGGCCCTGCGCGGTGTCGACGAGGAACATCTTCCCGGGCTGCAGGCGACCCTTGCGCACGATCTGGTCGGCCGGGATGTCGAGGACGCCGACCTCGCTGGCCAGCACGATCCGGCCGTCGGCGGTCTCCCACCACCGCGCCGGCCGCAGCCCGTTGCGGTCCAGGACCGCGCCGATCAGCGAGCCGTCGGTGAAGGTAACGCACGCCGGCCCGTCCCAGGGCTCGAGCATCGAGGCGTGGAACTCGTAGAAGGCCCGCTTGGCCGGGTCCATGCCGGGAGCGTTCTCCCAGGCCTCGGGCACCATCATCAGCACCGCGTGCGGCAGCGAGCGGCCGGCCATGTGCAGCAGCTCGAGGACCTCGTCGAAGCTCGCGCTGTCGGAGGCCCCCGGCGTGCAGACCGGGAACAGCCGGGTCATGTCGTCGGGCAGGCAGGCCGGCCCGCGCAGCAGCGCCTCGCGGGCCCGCATCCAGTTGCGGTTGCCGCGCACCGTGTTGATCTCGCCGTTGTGCGCGATGTAGCGGTAGGGGTGGGCCAGCGGCCAGCTCGGGAAGGTGTTGGTCGAGAACCGGCTGTGCACGAGCGCCAGGGCGCTGACGAACCGCGGGTCGGACAGGTCCGGGAAGAACGGCTGCAGCTGGCCGGTCGTGAGCATGCCCTTGTAGACCACCGTGCGGGTCGACAGGGACGGGAAGTACAGCTTCGCCTCGTGCTCGGCGCGCTTGCGCACGACGTAGGCCCGGCGCTCCAGGGAGTAGGCGTCGAGCGGTTCGCAGCCCGCCAGCGGCTCCCCGGCCACCAGGAAGGCCTGCCGGAACACCGGCATCACGGAGGTCGCGGTGACCCCGACGCCCGCGCCCTGCGGGTCGACCGGCAGGTCACGCCAGCAGCGGACGGCCAGGCCCTCCTCCCGGGCGATCTTCTCGAAGGCGAGCTGCGCGTCGACCGCGGCGCGGGGGCTGGTCGGCAGGAACGCGGTGCCGACGGCGTAGTGGCCCGGCGCGGGCAGCTCCGCGGGGGCGACCGCGCGGTAGAACGCGTCCGGCACCTGCACCAGGATCCCCGCGCCGTCGCCGGAGTCGGGCTCCTGGCCCGACGCCCCGCGGTGCTCCATGTTGCGCAGCGCCGTGAGGCCCTGCTCCACGATGTCGTGGCTGGGGCGGCCGGGCACGTCGACGACGAACGCGACACCGCAGGCGTCGTGCTCCTGCGCGGGGTCGTACAGGCCCTGGGCAGCGGGCAGCGCGGCCGGATAGCCGGCAGGCTGGGACGAGGGGAACATCGAGCTGGCCTTTCCGTCGGGTGATCGTGCGGTGGTGCTGAGCTGCTCACCCGGGACGGCACTGGCCCTGCTGCAGATGACGCGCAGGTTACACGGGCGCGGGGTCCCGGCGCGCGTCGGGACGACCGCGCCCACGGCTGGCCCCTGACCATCAGATCCAGGGCGCGGACACCTCGCCGCCCTGCCGGTGCGCCCACCCGCCGCACCGGGATGACACGTTCGGGCCATGGTGCAACTGACCCGTGGGCGTCAGGCTGATCCGGTGTCGCGGTGGAGCGGGTCGTGGGCGGGCGGGCCGCAGGGCGGCTGGCGACTGCCCGCGGGCCACGACCTGCTGCCGGCCGACTACGCGTGGCGCCACCGGGTCGTCCGGCTGCTGATCGCGGCCCACCTGCCCGTGCTCGTCATCGTCGCCCAGCTGCGCGACCACGGGTTCGGCCTGCTGCAGATCCTGCCGGTGGCGGCGCTGCTGCTCGGCGCGACCGTGCTGCCGGGCCGGCGCCTGCAGGCGTCCGCGGCGACGCTCGCGCTGCTGGGGTGCTCGGCCGGCCTGGTGCACCTGTTCGACCAGCGCACCGACCTGATGTTCCACTCCTTTGTCGCGGTCGCCGTGGTGGCGCTGTACCAGGACTGGGTCGTCTACGCGCTGGCGGTCGGCTTCGTCGGCCTGCAGTACGGGCTGCTCGACCTGCCGGGGGGCTGGACCTGGGCGCTGGTGCACGCCGGGTTCGTGCTCGCGGAGGCCGCGGTGCTCGTGGTGTTCTGGCAGGCCAACGAGGCCGCCCGCGCCGAGCAGGAGCGGATGCGGCAGGCCCTCGTGGTCGGCCAGACCAGCGTGCAGGCGCGGCTGGCCGAGACCGACCGCATCCGCACCGACCTGATCGGCACGGTCAGCCACGAGTTCCGCACGCCGCTGACGGGCATCCGCGGGGCCGCCCTGACGCTGCTCAAGCGCGGTGAGCGGCTCGACGACGCGGGCCGCACCCGGCTGCTGCTCGCCGTGCTCGACCAGCAGGAGCGGCTGTCCCGGCTGCTGGAGAACATGCTGACCGCTGCCCAGGCCACCGCGACCGACCCCTGCGCGGCCGCCGAGGTCGACGCGGTCGCCGCGGAGGTGGCGATGCTCGCCGACGCGGCCCGGCCGGAGGGTCCGCCGGTGTCGCTGCTCGTCGAGCCCGGCACGACCGCCCGGATCGACCGGCAGGCCCTGCACCAGGTGCTCGCCAACCTGGTCGACAACGCCCAGCAGCACGGCGCCGCCGGGGCGGTGCCCCTGGTGGCCGGCGGCTCCGACGAGCGCGGCGTCTGGCTCACCATCAGCAACGAGGGCACGACGCTGGACAGCGACACGGCCCGCCGCCTGTTCGAGCCGTTCACCCAGCTCGACAGCGGCCCCACCCGCCAGCGGGAGGGGCTGGGGATGGGGCTGTACGTCGTCCGCCGGCTCGTCGAGGTCTACGGCGGCAGCGTGGCCCTGCGCAGCGAGGGCGGCTGGACGACCGTGGAGCTGCGCCTGGACTGCGTCGACCTGGCCGAGGACGACCGGCGGATCGCGGTCTGAGCCGGCTCAGATGCCGGACGCGCCCACCAGGGTCCCGATGCCGAAGGTCGCCAGTGCCGCGAGCCCGCCGAGGACCAGCTGGCGGGTGCCGCTGTAGAGCGCGCTGCGGTTGGTGAACCGGCTGACGACGGCGCCCGCGGTGAACAGTGCCAGCAGGGCCAGCAGCACCGGCAGCAGCAGGCCGTCGCCGCCGAGCAGGTAGGGCAGCACCGGCACCAGGGCACCGAGGGTGAACGCGACGAACGACGAGGCGGCCGCGACCCACGGCGAGGGCAGGTCGTCGGGGTCGACGCCGAGCTCCTCCCGGGCGTGCACCCGCCAGGCCTGCTCGGGGTCCGCGGACAGCTGCCGGGCGACCTCCCGGGACGTCGCGTCGTCGACCCCGCGGCTGCGGAACAGCCCGGCCAGCTCGGCCTCCTCGGCGACCGGCACCCGGCGGATCTCGGCCTTCTCGATCTCGATCTCGGCCACGGTGAGCTCGGTCTGGGAGGCGACCGAGACGTACTCCCCGGTCGCCATCGAGAACGCCCCGGCGGCCAGCCCGGCCAGGCCGGCGAGCAGCACGGTGCGCGCGGGGGCGCCGCCGCCGGCGACCCCGGCGATCAGCGCCGTGTTGCTGACCAGCCCGTCGGTCACGCCGAACACCGCCGGGCGCAGCCAGCCGCCGGTGACGTCGCGGTGGTCGTGGTGCGACTCGGGCAGCAGGCGCACCGAGCCCACGCCGCCGGGCACGGGCAGCTCGGCGGGGGACGTCACGCCCTCGAGGCTACGTCCGCCCCGGGATCCGGCGCCTCTCCGGACGGCCCGGCCGGCTCGTCGTCGGGCCCGCGCTGGACGACCTGCTCGCGCGGCGCGTCGCGCCGGGCGACCAGGTAGGCGACCGCGCCGGCGAACACCACGGCCATGACGTAGTCGTTGAGCCGCACCCCGAAGAAGGTGGTGGCCTCGTCGACGCGCAGCGCCTCGATCCAGGCCCGGCCGACGGCGTACAGCGCCAGGTAGAGCGCAAAGGCGCGGCCGCGCGAGAGCTGGAAACGCCGGTCAGCCCAGATCACGATGAGAGCGACCCCGACGTTCCAGAGCGCCTCGTACAGGAAGGTGGGGTGGAAGGTGGCGACGCCCGCGTACTCCGCCGGGCGGTTGTCCGGGTCGATGCGCAGCCCCCACGGCAGCGTCGTCGGCCGCCCGAACAGCTCCTGGTTGACGTAGTTGCCGAACCGGCCGATCGCCTGGGCGATCACGACGCCGGGGGCGATGGCATCGGCGAACGCGCCGGGAGCGATGCCGCGGCGGCGGCAGACGACCAGGCCGGCGAGCACCCCGCCGAGGATGCCGCCGGGGATGCCCAGCCCGCCCTGCCAGATGTAGAGGATCCGGACCGGGTCGTCGAGGTAGGCCGCCGGGCTGGTGATGCAGTGGTAGAGCCGGGCGCCCACCAGGCCGAACGGCACGGCGACCACCGCCACGTCGGCGACCGCGCCGGGCTGCCCGCCGCGCGCGACGAAGCGGCGGTTGCCCATCACGACGGCGACCAGCACGCCGAGCAGGATGCAGAACGCGTAGCCGCGCAGCGGGATCGGCCCGAGGTGCAGGACCCCGCTGGAGGGGCTCGGCAGGAAGGCCAGGGTCACCGGCTCAGCGTAGGCCTGTCAGCGGACCCGCACGCCCTGCGCGAGCTCGGCGGTCAACGCGCGTACGGCCGACGGTCCCCCGCTGCCGAGCGCCGACACCAGCGCGGAGCCGACGATGACACCGTCCGCGAAGCCGGCGACCTGCGCGGCCTGGGCGCCGGTGCTCACCCCGATCCCGACCGCCACCGGCAGGGCGGTCTGCGCGCGCACCCGGCCGACCAGCTCCTGCGCCCGGCTGCCGAGCGCCGACCGGGCGCCGGTGACCCCCATGACGGCCGTGGCGTAGACGAAGCCCCGGTTGGTGCGGCCCACGACCGCGATCCGCTCGTCGGTGGAGCTCGGGGCGACCAGGAAGACCGGGTCGAGGTCGTGCTCGCGGGTGGCCGCCAGCCACTCCGGCGCCTCCTCCGGGATGAGGTCCGGGGTGATGGCGCCGACGCCGCCGGCCGCCTTGAGATCGGCGGCCCAGCGCGCGAAGCCGTAGCGGTGCACCGGGTTCCAGTAGCCCATCACCAGGGTCGGCGTGCCGGTGTCGGCGACCGCGCGCACGGTGCGCAGCACGTCGACGGTACGCGTGCCGCCGGCCAGCGCGGCGTGGTGCGCGGCCTGGATGACCGGGCCCTCCATCAGCGGGTCGCTGTAGGGCATCCCGACCTCGATGGCGTCGACGCCGCCCTCGACCATCGCCAGCAGGGCCTCGACGGCCAGGTCGTACGACGGGAAGCCGGCCGGCAGGTAGCCGATCAGCGCCGCGCGGCCCTCGGTGCGGCAGCGCGCGAACAGGTCGTCGAGCGCGCTCACCGCCGGCCTTTCCGCTCCGCACGCAACCGCCACGCCCGCTCCTTCGTCGCGGGGCGGCGCCCGCGGGCTCCGCTCAGGACTGCTCCCCCTCGTACGCGCGGACGAGCTCGGACTCGGCCACCTCCTCCCCGGTGACCAGGCCGAACCAGCGGGCGGCGGTGTCGACGTCCTTGTCGCCCCGGCCGGAGGTGTTGACGATGACCACCAGGTCGCGCGCGTCGCGGCCGGCGGCGACCTGGGCGCGCCCCCAGTCGCAGGCGCCGGCAAAGGCGTGCGCGGTCTCGATCGCGCACAGGATGCCCTCGCGCTTGGCGAGCAGGTCCAGAGCCTGCATCGCCCAGGCGTCGGAGATCGCCGAGTAGGTCGCCCGGCCGCTGTCGCGCAGGAACGAGTGCTCCGGGCCGACGCCGGGGTAGTCCAGGCCGGCGCTGATCGACGTGGTGTCGAGGGTCTGCCCGTCGTCATCCTGCATCAGGTAGCTGCGCGAGCCGTGCAGTACCCCCGGGCTGCCCGCGGTCAGCGGCGCGGCGTGCCGGCCGGTGTCGACGCCGTCGCCGCCGGCCTCGCAGCCGACCAGCGCCACCTCGAGGTCCGGGATGAACGCGTGGAACAGGCCCATAGCGTTGCTGCCGCCGCCGACGCAGGCCACCAGGGCGTCGGGCAGCCGGCCGACCAGGTCCAGGCACTGCTGGCGCGCCTCGACGCCGATGATGCGCTGGAAGTCACGGACCATCGCGGGGAACGGGTGCGGGCCGGCGACCGAGCCGATCACGTAGTGCGTGGTCTCGACGTTGGTCACCCAGTCGCGCATCGCCTCGTTCATGGCGTCCTTGAGCGTGCGGGTGCCGCTCTTCACCGGTACGACCTCGGCGCCCAGCAGGCGCATCCGCGCGACGTTGAGGGCCTGCCGGCGGGTGTCCTCCTCGCCCATGTAGACGGTGCAGTCGAAGCCGAACAGCGCGCAGGCGGTCGCCGTCGCCACCCCGTGCTGCCCGGCGCCGGTCTCGGCGATGACCCGCTGCTTGCCCATCTTCTGCGTGAGCAGCGCCTGACCCAGCACATTGTTGATCTTGTGGCTGCCGGTGTGGCAGAGGTCCTCGCGCTTGAGCAGGATCCGGGCGCCGCCGGCGTGCCCGGACAGCCGGCGCGCGTCGGTCAGCGGGGTGGGCCGACCGGCGTACGTCGTGAGCAGGCGGTCGAGCTCGGCCTGGAAGACCGGGTCGCGCTTGGCCGCGTCGTGCGCCAGCGTGAGCTCGTCGAGGGCGGCGATGAGGGCCTCGGGGACGAAGCGCCCGCCGTACGGGCCGAAGTGGCCGGCGGCGTCGGGCAGCTCGGGGGCAGCGCCGGGGATCTGCAGGGTCACGGGGCGGTACCGCTCTCCGTCTCGGTGCCGGCGGGCTCGGGGCTGACGGTCGGCGTGCGGGCGGCGGGGTGCTGGCCGGCGGCGACCAGCTCGGCGACGGCCGCGCGCGGGTCGCCGCCGGTGACCACGCCCTCGCCCACCAGCACGGCGTCCGCGCCGGCCGCGGCGTAGGCCAGCAGGTCGTGCGGGCCGCGTACGCCCGACTCCGCGATCCTGACGACGCCGGGGGGTATGCGGGCGGCCAGCCGGCCGAACACGCTGCGGTCGACCTGCAGGGTGCGCAGGTCGCGGGCGTTGACGCCGACCACGCCGGCGCCGGCGGCCAGCGCCCGGTCGAGCTCGTCCTCGGCGTGGACCTCGACCAGCGCCGTCATGCCCAGGGACTCGACCCGCTCGAGCAGGGACACCAGGGCGGGCTGCTCGAGGGCGGCCACGATGAGCAGGACGAGGTCGGCGCCGTGCGCGCGGGCCTCCAGCACCTGGTAGCCCGACACCACGAAGTCCTTGCGCAGCAGCGGGACGTCGACCCGGGCGCGGACAGCGTCGAGGTCGGCGAGGCTGCCGCCGAAGCGGCGGCTCTCGGTGAGCACGCTGATCACGCTCGCGCCGCCCGCCGCGTAGTCGGCGGCGAGCGCGGCCGGGTCGGCGATCGGCGCCAGCGCCCCCTTGCTCGGGCTGCTGCGCTTGACCTCGGCGATCACCGCGACGCCGGGGCCCCGCAGGGCGGCCGCGCCGTCGAGCGCGGGGGGCGCCGCGGCGGCGCGGGCCCGCAGCTCGTCCACCCCCAGCCGGGCCTGCCGGACGGCGAGGTCCTCGCGCACCCCCACGAGGATGTCGTCCAGCACGCTTGCGGTCACGCTCCGAGACTAGGGCCACCGGGGCCGGGCCGGGGCTCGTGGGGGTCGCCGTCGGGGGCCTCGCCGGCCGTCGGGTCCTCCCCCCGGTCCAGGGCCTCCCAGGCCTCGACCTCCGGCCGGGCCGGCCGCTGCGCCCGGGCGGCCGGCGGCTCGTAGCGGGCGGACAGCGCGGCCCAGTGCTGTCCGCGTACGGCGACGAGCAGGCCGCCGAGGCCCAGCAGCACGGCGCCGGCGACGACGACCCACGGCCAGGCGGTGAACCCCAGCGGCTCGTTCGTGACGACCTGCAGCCCGGGCCGGTCGGTGGCCAGCGCCGGCAGGGCGCCTCGCGAGACCGTACGGAGGGTGGCAACGGCGGCGACGACGGCGGTGACCACGAGCAGGACGCCGACCGCGACCCGGCCGCGCCCGCGGGTCGCCGCCAGCGCGGCGACCCCGGCCAGGCCGACCAGCCCGAGCGGCGACAGCCCACCCACCAGGTCGCTCCCGGTCCGCACCTCGTTGCTCGGGGGCAGCGGCGGCGGCTGCGGCAGCGCGAGGTCCACCCACGCCCGGCCCGCGCCGAGCAGCAGCAGGGCGCTGCCGGCGAGCACGAGCAGCAGGGCGAGCTGCAGCTCCCGCCTCACGCGACCCGGCAACCGGTGGTCGTCACAGGCGCTGCAGGGTGGCAGCCGCGGCCACCGCGCGCAGCACGGCCGCCGCCTTGTTGCGGCACTCCTCGTGCTCGGTGCGGGGGTCGCTGTCGGCCACCAGCCCGGCCCCGGCCTGGACGTACGCCGTGCCGCCGTGCAGCACCGCGGTCCGGATCGCGATCGCCATGTCCATGTCGCCCGCGGCGTCGAGGTAGCCCACCGTGCCCGCGTAGACCGCCCGGCGGGTCGGCTCCAGTGACTCGATGATCTCCATCGCCCGGGGCTTGGGCGCGCCGCTGACCGTGCCGGCCGGGAACGTCGCGAGCAGCACGTCGAGGGCGTCCAGGCCCTCCTGCAGCTCGCCGAACACCGTCGACACGAGGTGCATGACGTGGCTGTAGCGCTCGACCCGCATGAAGTCCGCGATGTCCACGGTGCCCGGCCGGCAGACCCGGCCGAGGTCGTTGCGGGCGAGGTCCACGAGCATCACGTGCTCGCTGCGCTCCTTGGGGTCCGCGCGCAGCTCCGCCGCGAAGCGGGCGTCCTGCTCGGGCGTCGTCCCCCGCGGGCGGGTGCCGGCCGGCGGGTGCACCACGGCGCGGCTGCCGTTCACGGTGACCAGCGCCTCGGGCGAGGACCCGACGACGTCGTACGGCGTCTCGCGGCCGGCGAAGCGCAGCAGGTACATGTACGGCGACGGGTTGGTCGCCCGCAGCACCCGGTAGAGGTCGAGCGCGTCGACGTCGGTGGTCGTCTCGAACCGCTGGCTGAGCACGACCTGGAAGGCGTCGCCGTCGCGGATGTGCTCGCGGACGCGTTCGACGCCGGCCATGTAGTCCTCGGCCGAGGTGCCGCTGCGGACCTCCGGGACCGCGGCCAGGTCGAGCGTGGCGACGCTCGGCTCCGCGGCCTTGGCCAGGTCGCCCGCCATCACGTCGAGCCGGGCGACCGCGTCGTCGTAGCCCCCGCTCGTCACCCCGCGCACCACGTTGGCGATCAGCAGCACGGTGCCGTCGGCGTGGTCGAGCACGGCGAGGTCGGTCGCGAGCATCATCGCCAGCTCGGGCATCCCCAGGTCGTCCACGCTGGTCTCGGGCAGCCGCTCCAGCCGCCGCACCACGTCGTACGACAGGTAGCCCACCAGCCCGCCGGTCAGCGGTGGCAGGTCCTCCCGGCGCGGGCTCCGCAGGCTCCGGGACAGCGCCAGGACGGCCTGCAGCGGGTCGGTCCCGAGGGTCAGGTCGCCCTCCCCGAGCCACACCGCGCGGCCCTCGCGCTCGGTCAGGGTGCCGGCGCAGCGCACCCCGACGAACGACCAGCGCGACCACTGCCGGCCCTGCTCCGCGGACTCCAGCAGGAACGTGCCGGGGCGGTTGCCGGCCAGCTTGCGGTAGACGCCGACCGGGGTCTCCCCGTCCGCCAGCAGCCGGCGGGTCACCGCGACGACGGGCGCGTCGTCGGCGGCGAACTCCTCCCGGGTCGGGCTCGTGGCGCCCCTCACGAGGGGCTCGCGGCGTCGGGGTCGGCGGCCGGGGTCGCTGCCACGCCGCCGCCGACCACCGCCGGCAGGGGGGCGGCGTCGAAGCAGGTGCGGTCGCCGGTGTGGCAGGCGCCCGAGCCGGCCTGGTCGACCCGGACCAGCAGGGTGTCGCCGTCGCAGTCCAACGCCACCGACCGCACCCACTGCTGCGCGCCGGACGTGTCGCCCTTGACCCAGTACTCCTGGCGACTGCGCGACCAGTACGTCGCCCGGCCGGTCGTCAGGGTGCGGTGCAGGGCCTCGTCGTCCATCCAGCCGACCATGAGCACCTCGCCGGTGTCGTGCTGCTGCGCGACGGCGACGACCAGGCCGGCCGCGTCGCGCTTGAGGCGGCCGGCGATGGCCGGGTCGAGGTCGGTCGGCCGGACGGCCTGGGTGCTCATGCCCCCATCCTGCCAGCGGCCCCGCCGCGGGAGCCGGGCCGCGTCAGCGCGGCGGCTGGCCGCCCTTGCGCTGCAGCTTCGAGACGAGGCCGTTGATCTTCGCCCGGTTCTTGGGGTCGCCCGCCGCGATCTTGGCCTTGGAGATCGCCCGCTGCCCCTGCGGCGAGCTCGCGAACTTCGCCACCTTGCCGAACAGTCCCGATGCCATGTCAGTTCCCCGTCCTCGTCGAATGCCGGCCGGTGCCGGCGACTCTCAGCGTGCCCCTTCTGGGCGCGCCGATGCGCGCGGGCGGGTGCGCAGCAGCAGCGGCCCCGCTGCGGCGATCGCCGAGGCGAGGACGGCCAGCAGCCCGAGGGCGACCGGCAGGGACAGGGCGGCGCTCAGCAGCCCCACGAGCAGCGGGCCGAGGACGAACCCGCTGTAGCCGAACGCGGTGACCAACGCGAGGTCGGCCCCCTGCCGGCCGGGCTCGCTGCGCGCGCCGACCGCGCTGAGCAGGGTGGGGGCGAGCACCGACACGCCCGCGCCGGCCACGGCCGCGCCCGCGAGGCCGACCCAGGCGGTCGGCGCGGCGGCCAGCACCAGCAGGCCCAGGCCGGTGACGACGCCGCCGACCCCGACGGCGGCGGCCTCGCGCCCCGGGCGGACGAGCAGGTGCGCGCCGAGCCGGCCCGCCGCCATCGTGCCGGCGAACAGCCCCGGCCCGAGCCCGCCGACCCACGGGGGCGCGTCCAGCGACCCCTCCAGGTGCAGCGCGCTCCACGACTGCACGGCGTCCTCGATGAGGAACGAGCAGCCGACCACGGCGCCGAGCCCGAGCAGCACTGGGGCGAGCCGCCGCGCGCCCCGCTCCGCCGCCGGCGGCGCCGCGGCCCCGTCGGTCCGGCGGTAGGCCGGCTGGGCCAGTGCGCTGGCACCCACGACCGTCGCGACCACGCCGAGGACGGCGGCCGGCCCGGCGCCGGCGCCGCGGGCGAACCCGGTCAGGGCCGCGCCGGCGAGCACCCCGAGCGAGAAGCAGCCATGGCCGGCGCTCATCAGCCGGCCGCTCTCGACCCGCTCCCACGCGGCCGTCGCGGCGTTGACGGTCACGTCGAGCACGCCGGTGGTGGCGCCCAGCAGCACCAGGGCGCCGACGAGGGCCGCCGGCGGCGCGGCGAACCCCAGCAGCGCGGTGACGACGGCAAAGGCGCCGAGCGCGCCGGGCAGCAGCAGCCGGGGGCCGTACCGGTCGACGAGCCGCCCGGCCAGCGGCATCGCGGGCAGCGCGGCCACGGCGATGGCACCGAGGGCGAGCCCCAGGGAGCCGTCGGTGAGGTCGGACCGGCCGCGCACGTCCGGCAGCACCGCCGCCCAGGCGCCCCAGAACAGGCCGAACGCGGCGAAGGCCAGCAGCAGCCCGCGCCGCTCCCGGACCGCCGCGGGCGACCGGGTGCCGCCCACGTCGAGCGCCGTCACCGCGACTGCACCCGCCAGCTGGCGTGCAGGTCGGCGTACACCCCCGGCACGTCGACCAGCTCGGCGTGCGAGCCGCGCTGCACGACCTTGCCGGCGTCGACGACGAGCACCTCGTCGGCGCCCTCCGCCGTCGACAGGCGGTGCGCGATGGTGATGCTCGTCCGCCCCCGGGTCAGGGAGTCAAGCGCCCGCTGCAGGCGGACCTCGGTGGCCGGGTCGACGGCGCTGGTCGCCTCGTCGAGCACGAGCAGGTCGGGGTCGGCGACGTACGCCCGGGCCACCGCCACGAGCTGCCGCTCGCCCACCGAGAGCGACTCGCCGCGCTCGCCCACCGAGGAGGCGACGCCCTGCGGCAGGCCGGCCAGCCAGTCGCCGAGGCCCAGCTCGTCGAAGGCCTGCTCGACCTCGCGGTCCGACAGCCCGGGCCGGCCGTACCGGACGTTGTCGGCGACCGAGGAGTCGAACAGGAAGCCGTCCTGCGGCACCATCACCACCCGGCTGCGCAGCGAGCCGAACGCGACCTCGTCCAGCGGCACGCCGGACAGCAGCACCCGGCCGCGGCTCGGGTCCATCAGCCGGGTCAGCAGCTTGGCGAGGGTGGTCTTGCCGCTGCCGGTCTGCCCCACCACGGCGACCCGGCTGCGCGGCGCGATGACCAGGTCGACCCCGTGCAGCACCTCGGGGCCGTCCGGGTAGGCGAAGGCGACGCCCTCGAAGGCGACCTCCACCGGACCGGCGGGCAGCGCGACGCCGGGCGTGGGGTCGGCGACGTCGGTGGGCGTGTCGAGCACCTGGAGCACCCGGCGCATGCCCGCGACGGCGTTCTGCGCCTCGTTGAGCACCTCGGTGGCGACCTGCACGGGCTGGACGAACAACGTGACGAGGAACAGGAAGCCGACCAGGCGGCCGACCGTGATCTGCCCGTCGACGCCGAGCAGCACGCCGACCACGACGACGGCGCCGTTGGCGACCGCCGCGGTCAGCTCGCCGGCGGAGAAGGTGACGGCGGCGATGGTCTGCGCCTTCACCTGCGCCGTCTTGGCCCGCTCGACGGCCCCGTCGATCCGGGTGGCGGTGCGCGCCTCGACCGCGTGCGCCCGGATCACCGGCGCGCCGACGACGGACTCGGCAACGGCGCCCAGCATCTCGCCGACGCGCTCGCGGACCAGCCGGTACGCCGCCTGCAGGCGCACCTGGAAGCTCCGGGTGGCCAGGAACAGCGGGACGAAGCACACGTACACCAGCAGTGTCAGCTGCCAGGACCAGACGAGCATCACCACGGTGGCCAGCAGCATCTGCGCGCTGGACACCACGACGAGCAGCCCGCCCCACTGCATGAAGGTGCTGATGGTGTCGACGTCGCTGGTCACCCGCGACACCAGCGACCCGCGGCGCTCGGCCGCCTGGTGCAGCACCGACAGGTCGTGGACCCGGCGGAAGGCGCGCACCCGGAGGGCGGCCAGGCCGTTCTCGGTGGTGCGGTAGAGCCGGACGTTCATCCGGTAGCTCGCCCACGCGGTGACCAGCACGGCGATGCCGGCGAGCAGGACGGCGGTGCGTACCAGCCCGGTGTCGGGCTCGTCGCCGGACAGCCCGCGGTCGATCGTCTGCTGCACCGCGACCGGCACGACGACCCGGCCGGCGGTCGCGAGCAGCGCGAGCAGCAGGGTGCCGAGCAGGCCCTCGCGGAACTCCGGCGCGAGCCGGATCCCGTGCAGCAGGGTCGCCATCGCCCCCCGCTCGGGGGCGGCGGCCGACACCGGGGTCTCGGCCAGCGCGGTGCTCACGCCGTCACCTCGACGCCGGCGGGGTCGGCGCTCGCGTACGCGGTGACCAGGTCGCGGTAGCCACCGGAGCGCCCGGACAGCTCCTCGTGGGTGCCGATGTCGGTGATCCGGCCGTCCTCGAGGAAGACCACCTCGTCGGCCAGCGCGATCGTCGCCCGGCGGTACGCCACGACCACGACGCTGCCGGCGCCACCGCGCAGCCCGTCCAGGATGCGCTGCTCGACGCTCGGGTCGACCGCGCTGGTCGCGTCGTCCAGAACCAGCAGCCGCGGCTGCCGGACGACGGCGCGGGCCAGCGCGAGCCGCTGCCGCTGGCCACCGGACAGGGTGGTGCCGCGCTCGCCGACGAGGGTGTCGAGACCCGCCGGCAGGGCGGCGACGAACCCGTCGGCCTGCGCCACGCGCAGCGCCGCCCAGACGTCGGCGTCCGGCAGGTCAGCGCCGAGCGTGACGTTGCCGCGGACGCTGTCGTCGAACAGGAACGCGCTCTGCGGCACCAGCGCCGCGACCTCGGCGAGCGCGCCGGGCTCGAGGTCGCGCACGTCGACGCCGTCGTAGGACACCGTGCCGGCGGCCGGGTCCACCAGGCGGACGAGCAGGGTGGCCAGCGAGGACTTACCGGCCCCGGTCGCCCCCACGATCGCCACGGTCCGCCCGGCCGGCACGTCGAAGGACACCTCCGAGAGCACCTGCGCGTCGCCGTACGAGAAGCTGGCGTCCTCGACCCGGAGGGCGACCGCGCCGCCGCCGCCCGACAGCCGGACCTGGCCGTACGCCTGCTCGCCCTCGGCGGTGAGCACCCGCTGCACCCGGTCCCAGCCGACGACGCTGCGCGGCAGCTCGTTGAGCACCCAGCCGATCGCGCGTACAGGAAAGGCGAGCAGCGTGAACAGGTACGCCACCTGCACGAGCTGGCCCGCGTCGATCGCGCCGCTGCCCACCCGGGAGGTGCCGACCAGCAGCACGACGAGCACGCCGACGGTGGGCAGGGCCTCCATGAGCGGGTCGAACAGCCCGCGGACCCGCCCGACCGCGATGTTGGTGTCGCGCAGCTCGTGCGCGGCCTGCCGGAACCGCTCGGTCTCGTCCGCCTCGCGGCCCAGGGTCTTGACGACCAGCGCGCCGTCGAAGCTCTCGTGCGCGATGCCGCTGACCTCGCCCCGCAGCTGCTGGGCGCGGGTCATGAGCGGGGACATGCGGTGGCTGTAGACGACGGTGAGCGCCGCGATGGTCGGGAACACCACCGAGCCCACCGCCGCCAGCACCGGGTCGGTGACGAACAGCAGGCCCAGTGTCACGACCAGCATCAGCAGGACGCCGACGGCGAACGGGAACGGCGCGATCGGGGACCACGCCGCCTCGACGTCGGAGTTGGCGTTGGACAGCAGCTCCCCGGTCGGGTGCTGCTGGTGCCAGGAGAAGGGCAGCTCCAGGTAGCGCCGGGTGACCCGCCGCCGGTAGGTGGCCTGCAGCCGGTACTGCATCAGGCCGGCGCCCAGCCGCCGCGCGACGATGCCCACGACCTTGAGCACGGCGGTCGCCAGGATGGCGAGGAACGAGATCGCCAGCGCGCTGGCCACGACCCGCCCGTCCCGGATGCCCGGCACGATCACCCGCTCCGTGACGGCCCCGAACACGTACGCCTGGCCGATGGTGGTGAGCGCGAACAGCAGGCTGCCCACCGCGGAGGCGGCGAAGATCCAGGGCTGCTCGCGGACGGCCACCCAGAGCACGCCGAAGCCCCGCCGGATCACGCCCCGCCCGGGTGGCGGTGCAGGGCTGGTCACGGCTCTCCTCAGGTCTGCCGCGACGGTGCGGCGGTGGTGCCCGGCTCCCGCGCGCGCGGAGCCGGCCTGGCTGGGTCGCCCGATCGCTCGGGAGTCCCCGCAAGGACGACACCGGGGGGCCCGTCCGGATTCCCGGACCCCCCGGCCGGGTCACGCATCTGGTCCTTTCGGGCCGTTGTCGCCGTGCCCGGCGAGGGCCAGGGTGGGAGAAGTTCGATCGCTGTCGCCGGAGCACCCGGCGCGGCAGGTCCGGCGGGGGGGCGGGAGGGCGTGCGCTCCGGCGAACGCCCTCCCGGGACCGCCCTCAGCGCACCGGGTGGCCGGCCGCCCGCAGGCCGGCCTTGACCTCGGCGATCCGCAGGCTGCCGAAGTGGAAGACGCTGGCGGCCAGGACCGCGTCGGCGCCGGCCGCGACCGCCGGCGGGAAGTCCGCCACCGCCCCCGCCCCGCCGCTGGCGATCACCGGCACCCGGACCGCCGCGCGTACGGCCCGCAGGAGCTGCACGTCGAAGCCGCGGCGGGTGCCGTCGGCGTCCATCGAGTTGAGCAGCACCTCCCCGATGCCGAGCTCCTCGCCGCGCGCCGCCCACCCGACGGCGTCGATGCCGGTGCCGGTGCGGCCGCCGTGCGTGGTCACCTCGAAGCCGCTCGCGGTCCCTACGGCGCGCCGGGCGTCGACCGACAGCACCAGCACCTGGCTGCCGAACCGCGCGGCGATCTCCTTCAGCAGCTCCGGCCGCGCGATCGCGGCGGTGTTGACCCCGACCTTGTCGGCGCCCGCGCGCAGCAGGCGGTCGACGTCGTCGACCGTGCGCACCCCGCCGCCGACGGTGAGCGGGATGAAGACCTGCTCCGCGGTCCGGCGTACGACGTCGTACGTCGTCTCGCGGCTGCCGCTGCTCGCGGTGATGTCGAGGAACACCAGCTCGTCCGCGCCCTCCGCGTCGTAGACCCGGGCCATCTCCACCGGGTCGCCGGCATCGACGAGCCCGGTGAAGTTGACGCCCTTGACGACCCGACCCGCGTCGACGTCCAGGCAGGGGATCACGCGGACGGCTCGGGTCATGGTCGCGACGCTACCCAGCGGGTAGGCCCGGCCCGGACCACGACCATCGAGACCGAGGAGCACCCTGTGCAGATCGACAAGAACCAGATCCTGGAGCTGCTCAAGAGCCAGGGGCAGCACGACCAGGCCGGCCAGGCCGAGCAGGAGCTGCCCGACCAGGTCGACACCGACCAGCACGCCGGGCTGCTCGAGAAGCTGGGGCTGTCGCCCATGGAGCTGGTGACCAAGCTCGCCGGCGGGGGCGGCGGCGCCGGCGGCCTCGGCGGTCTGCTCGGCCGCTAGCCGGGCTGCCGACGACCCCGGCGCACCGGAATCTGCCCGCGCGCGCCGGGGTTGCAGCCCTCATCCACACGACGAGAGGTCCGGCCGGCGCGCCGGACGAGGAAGACCGACGATGAGTGCCTGCCCCCACACCCCGACCTGCCCCCCGTCCGACGCCCCTGACGCCGCCGCCGCCAAGATCGTGGCCGAGCACCTCCAGGAGTGCGGCTACGCCCTCCTGTGCAACGGCCGGGTGCTCATGGAGCACGACGGGCTGCTGCCCGTCCCCCGCCGCCACGACCCCGCGGTCGCCTGATCCCTGCCCACCGGCACGCCCGGCCCGGCACCCGATCCGGCAGGGAACACCGGCGGCTCAGCCGGCGACGGCCGCCAGCGCCTCGGGCAGGGTGAACTGCCCGGCGTACAGCGCCTTGCCCACGATGGCGCCCTCGACGCCGTCGATGCCCGCGATCGCGACCAGGTCGGCCAGCGAGCTCACCCCGCCGCTGGCCACCACGGGCCGGTCGGTGCGGGCGCACACCTCGCGCAGCAGGTCCAGGTTGGGCCCGGTGAGCGTGCCGTCCCGACGTACGTCGGTGACGACGTAGCGCGCGCAGCCCTCCGCGTCGAGCCGCGCCAGGACGTCCCACAGGTCGCCGCCGTCCTTCGTCCAGCCCCGGGCGGACAGCGTCGTGCCGCGCACGTCCAGGCCCACCGCGATGCGGTCGCCGTGCTCGGCGATCGCCCGGGCGCACCACTCGGGCGACTCCAGCGCCGCGGTGCCCAGGTTGACCCGGGCGCAGCCGGTCCCGAGCGCGGCCAGCAGCGACGCGTCGTCGCGGATCCCGCCGCTGAGCTCGACCTGCACGTCGAGGGCGGCCACGACC
>DASTLY010000048.1:0-11836 GCA_035714445.1 Mycobacteriales bacterium | reverse complement strand
GTGGGCACGGGGCTCCTCGGGAGGCGGTGCTCAGGCAGGGACCTCCCTCAACGCCTCGCCGCGCGCCGTTCTTCCCCGCGCGGGCTTCAGTCCCACCCTTCTCGCGTCGACGTCCCCACGGTCCTGTACCTCGGACCGTCCCGTGAGGCCCCCGATGCGCCAGCCCCTGTCACGCTCCGCGCTCGCCGGCGTCCCGGCCCTGGCCGTGCTGGCCGGGCTCATCGCCGTGCCGGCTCCCGCGCTCGGCGCCGATCCCCCGCTCCCCGCGGCGCCGGCGCCGTACCGCGACCCGGCGCTGCCGGTCGAGCAGCGGGTCAGCGACCTGCTCGGCCGGATGACCCTGCTGGAGAAGGTCGGCCAGATGACGCAGGCCGACCGCGGGCAGGTCGCGGACGACCCGACCCGGGTCCGGCGCTGGGCGCTCGGCAGCGTGCTGTCCACCCCGGTCGGCAAGCCGGTCAACCGGACCCCGAAGCAGTGGGCGGACCTGGTCGACGGCCTGCAGGCGCACGCCCTGAACACGCGGCTCGGCATCCCGATGATCTACGGCGTGGACGCCGTGCACGGGCACGGCAACGTGCAGGGCGCGACGCTGTTCCCCCACAACGTCGGGATCGGCGCGAGCCGCGACCCGCAGCTCGCCAGGGCGGTGGGTGCCGTGACGGCGCAGGAGGTGCGGGCGACCGGCATCCCGTGGGTGTTCGCGCCCTGCCTGTGCGTGAGCCGCGACGAGCGCTGGGGACGCAGCTACGAGGCGTTCGGTGAGGACCCGGGCCTGGTCCGGCAGATGACCGTGCAGATCGACGGGCTGCAGGGCAGCACGCCGGCGCAGCTGCGCGGGCCCGAGCACGTCCTCGCGACCGCCAAGCACTTCGCCGGCGACGGGCACACGGTCTACGGCACCGGCATCTCCGGCTACCCCATCGACCGGGGCATCACCCGGACCACCCGGGCGGCGTTCGAGCGGATCGACCTGGCGCCGTTCGTGACCGCCGTGCGCCAGCACCGGCTCGGCAGCGTCATGCCGTCGTACTCCCGGGTGGACTTCACCGACGAGGCCGGCGGCCCGGTGCCGCTGCACGCCCACCGCCAGCTCCTCACCGGGGTGCTCAAGAACGAGCTGGGGTTCGACGGCTTCGTGGTCTCGGACTACCGCGCCGTGGAGCTGCTGCCCGGCGACTACCGGGCCCAGGTGGGAACCGCCGTCAACGCCGGCGTGGACATGGTGATGGCGCCGACCGACGCCGTCGTCTTCCAGCAGACGCTGGTCGCCCTGGTGCAGGCCGGCGCGGTGCCGCGGGCCCGGGTCGACGACGCCGTCGCCCGCATCCTGCGGGCCAAGGTCCGGCTCGGGCTGTTCGAGCGGCCGTACGCCGACCGGCGCCATCTCGACGAGGTGGGCGGGGCGGCGCACCGGGCGGTGGCCCGCCGGGCCGCCGCGCAGTCGCAGGTGCTGCTGAAGAACGCCGGCCGGGTGCTGCCGCTGTCGCCGGACGCCCGGGTGTACGTCGCCGGGCGCAACGCCGACGACCTCGGCAACCAGCTCGGCGGCTGGTCCCGGACCTGGCAGGGGCTCTCCGGCGGCGGTCGGGAGCTCGGCACCACGATCCTGCAGGGCATCCGCCAGGTCGCGCCGCGCGCCCGGGTGACGTACAGCCGGGACGCCTCGGCGCCGACGGTCGGCAGCACCGTCGGGATCGTCGTCGTCGGCGAGACGCCGTACGCCGAGGGCTACGGCGACGTCGGCGGGCCGCGCTGGGTCGGCGGGGGCACCACCCGGGAGCCCAAGCTCCTCACCCTGCAGCCGCAGGACCGCAAGACCGTCGAGAAGGTGTGCCGGCTGCTGCCGACCTGCGTGGTGCTGGTCGTCTCCGGCCGCCCGCAGGTCCTGGCTGACCAGCTCCCGGGCATCGACGCGCTGGTGGCGTCGTGGCTGCCGGGCACCGAGGGCGAGGGCGTCGCGGACGTGCTGTTCGGGCGGCGCCCGTTCACCGGGCAGCTGCCGGTGACCTGGCCGCGGAGTGCCCGCCAGGTGCCGATCAACGTCGGTGACGCGCGGTACGACCCGCAGTTCCCGTACGGGTGGGGGCTGCGCGCCGACGCCGCCCGCGGCCGGCTGGACAGCGCCGCCACAGCCGCCGCCGGTACGCAGGACCCGGGCCTGTCCGCGGCGCTGGGCGACGTCGGGCGCGCCGGGGCGGCCGCGGGCTGGGGGGCCGACGGCCGCCTCGGCGACCCGGCCGCGGTGCTCCCGCTCCTGCAGCAGAGCGCCGACCGGCTGCAGGCCTCCCCGGCCGACACGGCGTCGCTCCAGTCCGCCGTGGTCTCCGTCGTCCGCGACCTCGCGCAGGATGCCGTCGTCGAGGGGACGGCAGCCCCCGATGCGGCCCGGCTGATCGCGGACGCCGACGTGGCGCTCAGCGCCGGCCGCAGCGGCGACGCGGTCCGGCAGCTGACCCGCGCCCTGCCCTAGCCCGTCGGTGAGCCCTAGCCCGTCGGTGAGGTCGAGAGCGAGGTCAGCGGCGCGACACGCCGGCGTGTCGCGCCGTCGACCTCGCTCTGGGCAGGGCCGGCCCCGTCGGCCTTGCCGACGGGCTTGCCGGTGGCCCGCGTCTAGGCTCGGCCGGTGCGGACCCCGACCTCGCCGGCCTTGGCGGCGGCCAGCGTGCGCACCGCCGGTCGTACCGGGCTCGCGGCCGCGTGGCAGCGGGTGCGCGACGGCTCGTGGTCGGTGGTCCAGTGCGCGCTGGCGGCCGTCCTCGCGTGGGCGTTCGCGACGGAGGTGCTCGGGCACAGCCTGCCGTTCTTCGCGTGCGTGGCCGCGGTGGTGTGCCTCGGGGTGCGGGCAGCACAGCGGCTGCGCCGGGTGGGTGAGCTCGCGGTCGGCGTCACGGTCGGGGTCGCGGTCGGCGACCTCCTGGTCGAGCAGATCGGCACCGGCGCCTGGCAGATCGGGCTGGTGGTCGGGGTCGCCCTGCTGCTCGCGCTCGCGCTCGACGGTGGGCCGCTGCTCACCGCGCAGGCCGGGCTGCAGGCGGTGTTCGTCGTCGCGCTGCCGCGCACCCCCGGCAGCGGCCTGATGCGCTGGGAGGACGCGCTGGTCGGCGGCGCCGTCGCCCTGCTCGTCGCGGCCCTGCTGCCCGCCGACCCGTGGCGGGCCGCCCGGCACGCCGCCGAGCGCTCCCTGGCCGACCTGGCCGAGGCGGCGCGGCTCGCGGCGGCGGCGCTGCGCAGCGCCGAGCCGGCGCAGGCGGCCGACGCCCTCGTGCAGGCCCGGGCCACCCAGACCGGGCTCGACGCCTGGGCCGAGGCGCTGGGGACCGGCCGTGACATCACCCGGCTCTCGCCGCTGCGCCGGGACCGCCACGGCACGCACAGCTCGCAGCTCCGGCTGCACGACGGCGTGGACCGGGCCAGCCGCAACCTGCGGGTGCTGGTGCGGCGGGTGCTGTTCGCGCTGGAGACCGGGGAGCGGCTGCCGCCGGCGGTCGCCGACGAGCTGGACCTGTTCGCGCGGGCGGTCGAGGCGCTGCGGACCTCGACCCAGAGCGGTCCGCCGCCCGAGCTGCTCGCGCTGGGAGCCGAGCTCGACCCGGACGCCCTGCTCGACCCGGCGGTCTCCGGCGGCGCCGGCCTGTCCGGCAACGTCGTCGTCGCCCAGCTGCGCTCCGCGGTCGTGGACCTGCTGGTCGGGGTGGGCATCTCCACCGAGCGGGCGCGTACGACGCTGCCGCCCCTGCACTGAGCCGTCCCTGCTGGACCGGCGGAGCGCCGGGTGCTACAACCCGCGTCCACCCATGACCCCGGAGGACCTGAATGTCCGGTTTCTTTCGCCGCACCGCTCTCGCCGCCTGCGCGGCCCTGCTGGTCGGCGCGATAGCGCCCGCCGCACAGGCGGCTCCGGCCGCGCCGCCACCCGCGAGGCTGCAGGCCCTGCTCGACGAGCTGGTCGCGAACGGCGCCAGCGGTGCCTACGCCCTGGTGAACGACGGCTCCGGCACGACGCGGCTCGCAAGCGGCGCGGCGACGCTGGCGCCGCGCCGCGCCCTCGAGCCGGACGCGCGGGTGCGCGCCGGCAGCATCACCAAGACCTTCACCGCCACGGTCGCGCTGCAGCTGGTCGGCGAGCGCCGGCTGGCGCTGGAGGACACCGTCGAGCGCTGGCTGCCCGGTCTCGTGCCGAACGGCGACCGGATCACCGTGCGGCAGCTGCTCAACCACACCAGCGGGCTCTACAACTACACCGACGAGGACTTCGCGACGCAGCTGTTCACGCAGCCCAAGGTCTACCGCGCGCCCCGGGAGCTCGTCGCCCTCAGCACCGCCCAGCCGCCGCTGTTCCCGCCCGGCAAGGGGTGGTCGTACTCCAACACCAACTTCATCCTCGTCGGGCTGATCGCGCAGGCCGTCACCGGCCGCCGCGTGGGCGAGCTGATCCACGACCGGATTATCGCGCCGCTGAACCTCACCTCGACGTCCTTCCCGACGTTCACCTGGAAGATCGACGGTCCGCACGCCCACGGCTACTACCCCCCGTCGCTCACCGGCGCCGGCTACGTCGACGTCACCGCCATCAGCGCGTCCTGGGCGGGGGCGGCCGGCGCGCTGGTGTCGAACGGGCCGGACCTGCAGCGGTTCTACCGCGCGCTGCTGTCGGGGGAGCTGCTGGCACCGGCGCAGCTGCGCGAGATGCAGACGACCGTCGACGTCGACCCGACCTTCGGCTACGGGCTGGGGCTGTACGCCCAGCGCAGCGTCTGCGGCACCGCGTGGGGCCACGACGGCTCGGTGCCGGGCTACGCGACGTTCGCCTTCAACGACCGCGCCGGCCGCCGTAGCGTCGTGCTCGCCGTGCCGACCCAGCTCGACGCCCGGCTCGGGCCGCTCACGCAGCTCACCCTCGACACCGCGATCTGCCAGATGTTCGGCCGGTCGACGCCCGCACCCGGTGCGCGGACGCCCGGCCACCCGCTGCCGGACAACAGCCGGCTCACGAGCTAGCCCTCGACCGGGACCTCGACGTCGACCACGACCGGGCAGTGGTCGGAGGCGCCCTTGCCCTTGCGCGCCTCGCGGTCGACGTACGCGTCGGTCACCCGTACGGCCGGGGTGGCGAGCACGTAGTCGATCCGCATGCCGAGGTTCTTGTGCATCATCCCGGCCCGGTAGTCGAAGTAGGTGTAGGCCCGGTCGCCCTTGCCCGGACGGGCCCGCACGTCGACCAGCCCCCATGCCTCGAGCTCGTCCATGGCGGCGCGCTCCGCCGGCGTGACGTGCGTCGACCCGACGAACAGGGACGGGTCCCAGAGGTCCTCGTCGGTCCTCGCGACGTTGAAGTCGCCCATGACGACCAGCGGCCGGGCCGGGTCGAAGGTGTCGAGGCGGCGGCGCAGCGCCGCGAACCAGTCCAGCTTGTACGCGTAGTGCGGGTCGTCCAGGGCCCGGCCGTTGGGCACGTAGACGCTGGTCACGTGCACCGGCCCGCACTGCGCCGACGCCAGCCGGGGCTCGGGATGGCCCTCAAGGGAGGTCGACAGGTCCTCGAGACCGAGCCGCGACAGCACCGCGACGCCGTTCCAGCGGCCGTCGCCGGCGTGCACGACCTCGTACCCGAGGGCCTGCAGCGGCAGGTAGGGGAAGGTGGCGTCGGCGCACTTGGTCTCCTGCAGCGCGACGACGTCGGGTGCGGTCTCCTCGAGCCAGGGCAGCAGGCGCGGGAGCCGCGCGCCGATCGAGTTGACGTTCCAGGTGGCCAGCCTCACGTCACGGTCGCACCGGTCAACTGCCGTGGTGGTCGAAGTCGACCGAGGAGTAGGCCCGGAGCTTGGACAGCCGGTGCTGGCTGGTCACCCGGCGGATCGTGCCGGACTTGCTCCGCATGACCAGCGACTCGGTCGTCGCGCCGCCGCCCCGGTAGCGCACGCCGTGCACCAGCTCGCCATCGGTGATCCCGGTCGCGACGAAGAAGACGTTGTCGCTGCGAACCAGGTCGTCGGTCGACAGCACCGCGTCCAGGTCGAGCCCTGCCGCCGCAGCGTTGCGGAACTCGCTCTTCTTCTGCGGCCACAGCTTGGCCTGGATCACGCCGCCGAGGCACTTGACGGCGCAGGCCGTGATGATCCCCTCGGGCGTGCCGCCGATGCCGAGCAGCAGGTCCACGCCGGTGCCCTCGGAGCAGGCCATCACCGCGCCCGCGACGTCGCCGTCGGAGATGAACGTGATGCGGGCACCGGCCTCGCGCACGGCCGCCACGAGGTCCTCGTGCCGCGGCCGGTCCAGGATGCAGACGGTGACGTCCTCGACGGCGCCGCCCTTGGCCTTCGCGACCGCCTTGACGTTGTAGGCGACCGGCGCGGTGATGTCGACGACGCCCGCGGCCTCCGGCCCGGTGACCAGCTTCTCCATGTAGAAGACCGACGACGGGTCGTACATCGTGCCGCGCTCGGCCACCGCCATCACGGCGACCGCGTTGGGCATGCCCTTGGCCATGAGCGTGGTGCCGTCGATCGGGTCGACCGCGACGTCGCACTCCGGGCCCTCCCCGCAGCCCACAGCCTCGCCGTTGTAGAGCATCGGCGCCTGGTCCTTCTCGCCCTCGCCGATCACCACGACGCCGCGCATCGACACGGTCCCGATGAGATGGCGCATGGCGTCGACGGCCGCGCCGTCACCGCCGTTCTTGTCACCGCGGCCCACCCAGCGGCCGGCGGCCATCGCCGCCGCCTCGGTGACCCGTACCAGCTCGAGGGCCAGGTTGCGGTCCGGCTCCTCCGGCGCAACCGACAGCTCCTCGGGCAGTGCTTCGGGACCTGTCCCGCGGGTGGCGTCGTCGTCGTGCAGGCTCCCGGTCTCCGCGCTCATGGCCGGACTGTAGTGCCGGCGACCGGGTGAGAGGGTGCGGGAGTGTCCCGCCGCGACTACGACCCCGCCGAGCTCGGCCCCGCCCTCTACCCGCTGCTCAACAGCGTGGTCGTGCCGCGCCCGATCGCCTGGGTGTCGACCCGCTCGGCCGCCGGAGTCGACAACCTCGCGCCGCACTCGTTCTTCACGGTCAGCTCGGTCGTGCCGCCGGTCGTGCAGTTCACCTCCGTCGGGGCCAAGGACTCGCTGCGCAACGCGACGGACAGCGGCGAGTTCGTCGTGGCCGTGTGCACCGAGGAGCTGGCCGACAAGGTCAACGCCACCGGCACCGACTACCCGGCCGACGTCAGCGAGTTCGACGCCTGCGGGCTGACCCGCGAGCCGGCCCGGCTGGTGCGGGCCGCGCGGGTCGCCGAGTCGCCGGTCAACCTCGAGTGCCGGGTCGTCGGCACCCACGACTTCGGCGGCGGCTCGGTCGTGGTGTTCGGCGAGGTGGTGTGGGCGGCCGTCGACACCGCCGTGCTGCAGGACGACCGGCCCGAGGTCCGGCTGCTGCGCCCGGTGTCGCGGCTCGGGGCCAACGAGTGGGGGGCGGTCGGCGAGGTCACGGACCGCACGCGGGTGCCGTACGCCCGGCTGCTGAAGGAGGGCGCGTGACCACGGTCGGCCGGGCCGCCGCCACCCGCAGCTCGCTGCTCGCCGCGGCCCGCGACGTCTTCAGCCTTTCCGGCTTCGCCGAGTCGTCCATCGCCGACGTCGTCGGCGCGGCCGGCGCCAGCGTCGGCAGCCTCTACCACCACTTCGGCGGCAAGGCCGACCTCTACCTGGCGATGTTCGAGGACCACGCCGTACGCCAGGAGGAGCGCGCCGCCGCGGCGGTCCGCGCGGCGCGGGCCGACGGCGAGACCGACCCGGTACGCCTGTTCGTCGCCGGCTCGCGGGCCTACCTCGACGGCTGCTGGGCCGAGCGCGACCTCGCCCGGCTGTTCCTGGCCGGCGGCGGCCCGCCCGGCTTCGAGCTGGTGGCCCGGCGGCGCTACCGCGAGTGGACCCGGCGCAACGCCACCCTGCTCCGGGCGGGGCCCGGCGACCCGGGGGAGCCCTGGGGCGACGCCCTCGTGCTGGTGCTCACGACCGTCGTCAGCGAGGCCGGGCACGAGGTCGCCGTGTGCGACGACGAGGCCTCCGCCCGGCGCCTGGCGGCCGACGTGCTCACCCTCATCGGCCGGATGGCCGGCTGAGCCCGTAGGCAGGCGTGCTGTCGGGCGGTCCGGCTGTCGGGCGGTCTGGGCTCGCATCGGCGAGACTGGACCCATGTCCGTCGCCACGCCCGGCAGCGCCGCGCCCGCCAAGAGCCGGCGGGGCCGCGAGACGGCCCTCGACATGATCCGCTCGATCGGGCTCATCCTGCTCATCGTGGTCCCGATCTTCTACCTCGCCCAGCCGCCGGGCGAGGACGCCCAGGAGATCCGGGTGGTCGACCCGACGGCCGACATCCGGTCGTACTCCCAGGCGGCCCCCGGCGTACCGGTGCCGGGGCCGCTCCCGCCGGGGTGGCGGGCCACCAGCTCGACGCTGGAGCCGGGCGCGCTGCGGATCGGCTGGGTGACCCCGAGCGGTGAGTACGCCGAGTACCTCTCCGGCACCGCCCCCGCCGCGCAGGTCCTGCCGGACAGCACGGGCAGCGCCACCCAGACCGGCACGGTGCAGGTGGGCACCGGGCAGGCGGTCGAGTGGCGGGAGTTCAGCGACCGCGACGGGCACACGTCCCTGGTGCGCGAGCAGGCCGGCGCCACCGTCGTGGTGGGCGGGCTGCGCGAGACGGCGACCGCCGAGGAGCTACGCGAGCTGGCTGCCGCCGTCCGCTGAGCCGGCGTTCGGGTTGCCGCGCTCGGCCAGCACGGCGTCGAGGCGGGCCTTCGCGCCGTCCAGCCAGGCCTGGCAGGTCGCGGCCAGCGCCTCACCGCGCTCCCAGAGGGCCAGCGACTCCTCGAGCGTCGCGCCACCCGCCTCGAGCCGGCGCACGACGTCGACGAGCTCGTCGCGCGCACCCTCGTACGACAGGGACGGGCTGGCAGGCTCGGTCACGCGGCCAGCGTACGGGGGGCGGGGTGCGGTCTCAGACGGCCAGGAACTCCATGCCGGCCGACGGCGCGCACCGGCGGTCCCGGCTGGCGGACGGGCTGTGCACCAGCGCGGTCAGGTCCTGCGCGTGCCCGTCGGCGACGGCCCGGCAGCGGACCGCGAGCTCCGCGAGGCGCTGGCGGGGCAGCGGCAGGGCGGGGAACGACAGGACCGGGAGGCTGAGCGCGGCCCGGCCACGGTGGACGACGGGCAGCCGGGTGGCGAGCACGGCGGCGGCCACCGCCATGAGCGGCACCGAGCACAGCGCGAGGGCGGTGCCGGCCCACTCCGCCAGCAGGCCGATCAGCGGCGGGCCGCCGAGCAGACCGGTGTAGCCGAGCGTCGAGGCGAGCGCGACCCCACCGGCGCCGCCGACGGCGCCGGCCCGGCCGATCGCCAGCGGGAAGACGTTCGCCAGCCCGAGCCCGACGAGGACGAAGCCCAGCAGCGCCGGTCCCACGGTCGGCGACAGCGCCACCAGCAGTCCGCCGGCGGCCGCGAGCAGCGCTCCGCCGCTGAGCAGCCGCCGGTCACCGAGCTCCTGCAGCAGGGTCGCCCCCGCCAGCCGGCCGAGGGCCATGCTCAGGCAGAAGCCGGCGTAGCCGGCGGCGGCGACCGCCGGGCCGGCGTGCAGCTCGGTGCGCAGATGCAGCGCGCCCCAGTCGGTGAGGGCGCCCTCGCCGAAGGCGGTGCACGCGGCGAGCGCGCCGAGGACGAGCACGAGCGGGCGGCGCCGGGTGGGACCGGCGGTCGTGGCCGGCCCGGCGGGCGCGGTGGCGTCGGTCTGGACGAGCGTCGGGGCCAGGGCCGCGGCGGCCAGCAGGCCGAGCCCGGCGACGACGAGCAGGTGCGGGGCGGGCCCGAGGTACGCGGACGCCAGGCCTCCGGAGAGCGCGCCGAGCAGCCCGCCGAAGCTGAACGCCGCGTGCAGGGCGGGCATCAGCGGCCGGCCGTGCCGCGCCTCGACGAGCACGCCGAGGCTGTTGGCGGCCACGTTGGCCGCCCCGGTGCCGGCCCCGAACAGCAGGAGGGCGCCGCACAGCTGCTCCGGCGAGGCGGTCAGGGCCGGGAGCACCAGCGAGACGCTGAGCAGGGCGAGCGAGGCGGCACCGACGAGGCCGGGCCCGAGCCGGGCGCAGATCGCGCCGGTGAGCTGCATCGCGGCGAGCGCCCCGAGGGAGACGCAGAGCAGGGCGCCGCCGAGCTGGGCGTGGCTCGCGCCCACCTGCTCGCTGACGTCGGGCACCCGCGCGGCCCAGGTGCCGAACACGGCGCCGACGACGGCGAACAGGCCGGCCGCCACGGTGACGAGCCGGCGCGGCGTCAGGGCCGGCGGCGTGAGGGGCAGCGGCTTGAAGGACGGCGGACTTACCGGGGGGCCGGTGGGACGGGAACGGACGGGCAACGACATGGCAGGTCCTCATGCGACAGGGGGTCGGGAGCCGGAGGTGGCTGCGGCGTCATCGCTGCGCAGGCAGGTCCGGGGCGGCACGGGGACGGGAGCACCCGGTGGCAGATCAAGTCTGCCCGCTGTCGGGGCGATCGGCGGTCAGCGGGGCGTGACGACCGAGTCACTGTCACAAGTCACTGTCGCGCGTCACAGGGCGCGCGTCACAGGCCCCGTCAGGGCGCAGCGAGGTTCGTGCAGGCCCGTCGCTGCTCGCGCTGCGCGAGGGCGGTGGTCCGGGCCGAGCCGGTCAGGGGCTGCGGGCGCCCGTTCGTCATGACGCCCGGCTCCCAGGCCGCGGCCACGGTCCGGCGGCCCTGCACGGTCAGGGTCAGCACGCCGGTCTGCGCCGTCAGCCCGCTGCCGTTGTAGAACTGGAAGTTGCCCAGCCCGTAGTGCACGTACGTCTCGCCGAGGCGCCCGTCGCCGAGCAGCACGTGCGCGTGGCTGCCGACGACGATGTCGGCGCCGGCGTCCGACAGCTGCTGGGCGAGCGTCCGCGCCTGGCTGGGCGGGCAGGAGCTGCGCTCGACGCCCCAGTGCAGGAAGACCACGACCGTGTCGCTGTCGCGCCGGGCCGCCCGCACCGCCGACAGCAGCGTGTCGACCTCGTACGCCGACGCGAGACCGGGCTTGCCGGGCCCGGCGGTCCAGGCCTGCTTCACCGAGCTGTCCAGCACCTGCGTGGCGCCGAACAGGGCCAGGCGGGTGCCCTTGACCGTCGTGCGGTAGGGCGCGTACGCCGCCGTCTCGTCGACGCCGGCGCCCACCAGCGGCAGCTGCGCGTCCTTCGCGGCCGCCAGGGTGTCGAGCAGGCCGGTCGTGCCGTAGTCCATCCCGTGGTTGTTGGCGACGGTCACCACGTCGACCCCGGAGGCGAGCAGGCCCTGCAGGCCCGACGCCGGCCCACGGAAGACGAACTGCTTGGGCACGGGAGTGCCGCGTGTGGTCACCGCCGTCTCCAGGTTGACCATGGCGAGGTCGGCGGCGGCGAGCTGGGCACGCAGGCCGCCGATCTGCCCGTCGGCCAGCTGCCGCTCGAAGTGCGTGTCGCCGGCGAACGCCAGCGTCACCTGCTGGCCCGACACCTGCTGACCCGACGGCGACGTCGGCCGGCTGGTGCTGGGCTGGGACGTGGGCTGGGACGTGGGCTGGGACGTGCCGGCTGGGCTCGGCGCGGCCGCCGGCGTGCCGCCCTCGCCGCCGCAGCCGGCCAGCACCAGGGCGGAGGCGGTGACCAGGAGGCCGAGGCGACGGCGGGAAGGGGGCACGCCGCGCATCTTCCAACACGTCCACGGCCGTGGTCGGCGGCGCGCCGCGGCCGGTGCCGGCGAGCTCGGTGTCGGCCGCGGCGGCCCGCCAGCCCCCCCGTGTACCCTCCGCGCATGATGACCGGGACCCGCC
>DASTLY010000047.1:0-6309 GCA_035714445.1 Mycobacteriales bacterium | reverse complement strand
CGGCGTCGCGCAGCGCGGTGGACGGCGCGCGCGCGCCGGTGATGCTGGAGAACCTCGTGGGCAACGCCGCCCGCCACGGCGTCGCCGAGGGGACGTCGCTGCACGCGCGGCTCGACGCGGGTCACGTGCGCCTCGACCTGCGCCAGAGCGGCGGCGTCCCCACCGCCGTGCTGCGCGCGCTGCGGTCCGCCGAGCCGCCGGCCGGCCGCCGGGGCCTCGGCCTGTGGATCGCCCGGCGGCTCTGCGACCAGATGGGCGGGACGGTGCGCGCCGCCGACGGGCGGGGTCAGACGTGGGTGCTCAGGGTCGTGCTGCCGTGCCCGGTGGCGACCGCCGCCTGAGCCGCGAGCGGTGGGGGCACCAGCGGGGCCGTCACCACCTGGGTGACGGCCGCCGGAGCCGGCACCTGGGCGGCGAGCCAGGCGCGCACTGCGGGACGGACGGCGAGCGCGGCGACGAGCACGGCGGCGGCGGCGAGCGCGGCCAGAGTGCCGACGGCGAGGGCGACGAGGTCGGCGAGGACGTAGCAGCCGAGGCGCAGGGTGCGGATCACGGGGTCTCCGGTCGGGTCAGACCACCAGCAGCGCGAGGCTGCCGACGGCCAGGGCGGGCACGGTGGTCAGGAGGGACGCCGTGACGGCGGCGCGGCGGTCGAGCGCTATCAGCGGTAGGAGGGCGTCGCCGTCCTGGGCGACCGCGTTGGCGAGCAGGGCGGGCAGGCTCGCCGCGCCGCCGAGGAAGGCACCGGTGAAGGCGATCTGCATGCCGCAGCCGGGGACCAGGCCGATCAACGCTCCGGCGGCGACCCCCGCCAGGCCGTGCAGCGGCAGGTCCTCCACCCCGAGCCCCGACACCTGCTCGAACAGGCTCAGCGCCGAGTACGCCACGGCGACCCACACCACGACGAACGAGGTCTCCTGAGCGGCGTGCCGCAGCCCCGAGGACAAGGAGGGTGCCCACTCGCCCGCACCGTCCCGGTCGTCCGCCATGCGGAAGCCGCTCGCGACGTACAGCGAGAGGCAGACGATGCCGCCGACGACGCCGATCAGGTGCGAGGGGTCGATGTCGTGGCCCCCCGTGAGCGCCGAGGCCTCGAACACGTGGAAGCTGAGCGGGACGCTGACCGTCGCGCCCGCGGTGGTGGCCAGCCAGAAGAGGACGGCGACCGGTCCCACGGCCAGGGCGGCCGGCCGCGACAGGCTGCGCAGCACCGGGTCCAGGGTGCGCACCGGGCCCGGGATCGGCCCGGACAGCGACCCCGACAGCGACCCCGACAGCGGCCCGGACGTCACCCCTGGCAGCTCCGGCAGCGCGGCGACGAGGTCGCCGGCCTTCCGCGGCGCGGGGGAGCCGAGGGGTCGGATGCCGAGGGCGTCGACCGCGTAGCCGGTGGCCAGTCCGGTGACGAGCAGGACGGCGTGGACGACCAGGGCCGTCCCGGGGGCGCCCGCCATGATCACCCAGGACGAGTCCCCCATGGTCGCCGTCAGCGTGGCCACCACCGTTCCGAACGACACGTGCCCACGCGCGTAGAGCGGCATGACCAGGACGGCTCCGCCGCAGCCGGGTGACACCCCGAGCAGCGCGCCGATCGCCGGCCCGAGGTGCGGGCGGCGGGCCAGGGCCTCGTGCAGGTCACCGCCGTGCCGCCAGCGGACGATCGCCGCCACGGCCGCGAACACCGCGACGTACACGCCGACGTCGACGAACGCCGCCGACAGCGGCTCCAGCACCAGCCGTTCGAGCACCGCGCCTCCCTCCCCAGCTCCGACTGCCTCCGGTCCGGCCCGGGCGACGGCCGCCGTCGCCGGCGGCCGTCGCCACCGCCTCAGGTCAGGGCGTCCTTGACCTTGGCGATGAGGCCGGCGCCGTCGGCCGGCGGCGTGCCGTAGAGCCGGGGGTCGCCCGGGGGCAGCACCGGCGCCTCGGCGTGGGCCGTCAGCGCGCCGACGGTGAGGGGGCCCCGGCCGTCCGCTCCCTCGCCCGACGCCCAGCGCCCGTCGGCGGCCGCGGGGCCGTCCGAGCCGATGAGGAAGACGCGGGCGAACTCCTCGTGCTCCTCCTCGAGGGGGAACGCCTCGGGCACCGGGATGCCGTCCAGGCCGTCCGCCTTGAGCTCCTCGATGGCCGCGAGCCACTGCATCTGGTGCATGTGGTCGCGCGTGACGAGGAAGCGGATGAGGTCCTTGACGCCCGGGTCGTCGGTCATGTGGAAGAGCCGGGCGACCTGCAGCCGGCCTTGCATCTCGGCGGTCGCGTTGAGGTAGAAGTCGGCCATCAGGTTGCCGCTGGAGGTGACGTACGCGCCCGACCACGGCACCCCGTTGCTGTCCCTGGGGTAGGCGCCCCCGCCGTTCTCGATGGCGTGCTGGGGGTTCATCGACCCGTAGCCGGCCGCCATCCCCTTGGTCGCCTTCCCCTCGTCGGGGCTGAGCGGGGCGACGTCCAGCAGGCGGTCGATCATCGTCGCGATCATCTCGACGTGGCCGATCTCCTCCGTGCCGATCGACAGCAGCATGTCCTTGTACTTGCCGGGCAGGCGGCAGTTCCAGCCCTGGTAGAGGTACTGCATCGCGACGGTCATCTCGCCGAACTTGCCCCCGAGCACCTCCTGGAAGCGACGGGCGAACGCGGGGTCGGGCCCGTCGGGCTTGGCCTCGAACTGCAGGGCCTGGGTGTGGGTGAACATGGGGGTGCTCCTCGTCCTCGTCGGGCGCCGCGCGGTCCGCCGGCACCCGGGTTCTGCCCCGGGGACGCGGCCTGCCCGGGCCGTCGCCTGACCTCTGCGGGCCGAGTCGGGCCCCCGTCCCCACGATGTGCAGAGACCGACCGACACGCCGGCGTGTCGGTCGGTTCGTGAGCACTCCTGACGGGTGCACGTCAGGCGCGCGCCAGGATGGGCGGGTGAGCGACTGGCCCGCGTGGGCGACGGAGGCCGTCGAGGTGCAGGCCGCCGAGGCGTCGTGGCAGCAGCGTGGGCGCACCGAGGCCGACCGGCTGGACGTCGCGCTGGCGCCGTGGCTCGTCGCCCCGGTCGAGCACGTCGGCTCGACGGCGGTGCCGGGACTGGCGGCCAAGCCGGTCCTCGACCTGCAGGCCGCGGTCGCCGACCTCGGCTGTGCGGGCGAGGTGGCCGCAGCGCTGGCGCCGGCCGGCTGGCACTACGTCCCGCCCGACCTGGACGGCCGGCCCGGCCGGCGCTTCCTCGTGCTGGTCGCCGAGGGGCACCGCGCGGCCCACCTGCACCTGCTCCCGCCCGGCTCGCCCGCCTGGCGCGACCAGCTGGCCTTCCGCGACGCGCTGCGCGGCGACCCGGCGCTGGCGGCGCGGTACGCGGCGCTCAAGGCAGAGCTCGCCGCCGCGCACGCCGACGACCGCGAGGCGTACACCAGCGGCAAGGCCGACTTCGTCGCCGCCGTGCTCGGCGCGTGCTGAGGGGCACCCGACCGAGGGGGCCGGACGGGGCTCAGCTGCGGTGCACCTCACCGGCGGACGCCGGAAAGAGGTGGTGCACCTGAGGTTCGACCGTCGAGAACGCCCGCGCCCGGGCGTCCTGCACCGCGTCGGACTCCGTCAGACGGCCGTCGTGCTGGCGCAGGTGCTCCTGCCAGGAGGGCACGAGGTACGCCTCCACGAACCGGTCGGCCGTCTCGCCGTCCCGGTAGATCTGCCAGCGGTAGGCGCCGGTGCGCTGCCGGGCGCGCCGCACGATGGCCATCTGCGCCAGGAAGGCGTCCACGTCGACCTCCGCGACGGTGTACGCCGCCGTCACCAGCACGGGCCCGATGTCGGGCTCCGGGTCGAGCACGAGCTGGGGCTCCGGCCACGCCGCGGCCGGCGCGCGGCCCCTGCTGCTCGCCTCCCGCAGCGGCAGCACGGCCAGGCTCAGGCCACCGACCGCCATCAGCACGGCGGCGGCCAGGAACGTCGTCACGACCCCGACCTGCTCGGCGACGAGCCCCCAGGCGAGGGAGCCGGCGGCCTGGCAGCCGAAGAACGCGATCTGGTAGATCGCCAGGCCGCGCCCGCGCACCCACCCGGGCAGGAACAGCTGCAGGGTGACGTTCATCGTCGACAGCACCGCGACCCACGCGCCCCCGGCCGGCAGCAGCGCCACCAGCACCACCGGCAGGGACGGGACGGCACCGACGACCGCCGTGGTCACCGCGAACACCGCGGTCGACCCCGCCAGCAGGGCGTTCGGGGACAGCCGCTCGCGCACCCACGGCAGCACCGCTACCGCGAGGACGGCGCCGATGCCCAGCGCCGCCAGCAGCACGCCGTAGCCGCTCGGGCCCAGACCGAGCCGCTGGGTGGCGACCAGCGGCAGCAGCGCCCACACGACCACCGCAGGCACGAGGAACATCCCGACCCGCAGCAGCAGCCGGCGCACCACCGGGGAGTGGCGCACGAACCGCCCGCCCGCCCGCAGCGCCGGGCCGAACCGTTCTCGCTCACCGGGCTCGTCGACGGCCTCGCGACGCCACAGCAGCAGGACGAGCGCGAACACCACGAAGCTCACGGCGTTGATGCCGAAGACGGCGGCGGTGCCGACCCGGGCGATGAGGAGCCCTGCCACCGCGGGGCCGACTGCGCGCGCCAGGTTCATGCTGACCGCCCCCAGCGCCGAGGCAGCGGGCAGCTGCGCGCGGGGCACCAGCTCGGGAATGAGCGCCTGGTAGGTGGGCGCCATGAGCGCCGTGCCCACGCCGAGCGCGAAGGTCAGCAGCAGCAGCAGCGGCGGGCCCACCTGGTCGAGGGCGGTCAGCACCGTCAGGGCGGTGCCGACCACCGCCAGGTAGCACTGCACCGCCAGCAGCATCCGGCGACGGTCGAAGATGTCGGCCAGGACCCCCGCGGGCAGGGCGAGCAGGACGACGGGCAGCGTGCTCGCGGTCTGCACCAGCGACACCAGCGTCGAGGCGCGCGGCTCGTCGACGAGCAGCAGCTGGGCGCCAACGGTCTGCATCCAGGTGCCGACGTTGCTGAAGAGCACGGCCAGCCACAGCGCCCGGAAGACCGGCAGCCGCAGCGGCGCCCACGCCCCGGTGGCGGCCGGCGGGCCCGGCTCGGTCCCGGCGGTCATGCCTGCACGGCGGCGGGTCGCGCGGACCTCACGGAATGGCGAGCCGGAGCACCATCCGGGCGGCGGCGGCGACGTCGATGCCGGCGCGCGCGGCGGCGTCCTCGAGCAGGCGCCGAGCGTCCTCCGCGCCGACCCGCCGCTCCGCCGCCAGGACGCCGACCGCCTGGGAGACCTCCGTGGCCTCCCGCAGCTCCTCAGGGGCACGCAGCGCGCGGAGCCGGGTCAGCACCTGCAGGTCGGCGTTGGTGACCGCCTCGGCGGCGGCGGCCCCGAAGACCGCGGCCACCTCGTCGTGTCGACCGTCGAAGGCCCGGGCGGTGCGGGCGTAGATGTTGACCCCTCCGACGACCACGCCACCGTGGCGCAGCGGCAGGGACAGCGAGCTCAGCACCCCGTCGTGAGCCGCCGAGCGCGCGTACATCGCCCACCGCTCCTCCGAGAGCACGTCCGGCACCAGCAGGGCGGTGTCGTCGAGGATGGCGTCCACGCAGGGGCCGCCGTCGAGGTACTGCACGGCGTCCAGCTCGGCGGTTCCGGTGTCGGTGGCCATCAGGGTGATCGCGCGCCCGTCCTGCATGATGCTCACGCTCAGGCCGACGCAGTCGGGCACCACGGTGACGACGGCCTCGCCGGCCGCGCGGATCGCCGCCTCGAGGGCGCTCGGCTCGTCCTCGCCGTCCTCGACCAGCCGTCTCAGGGCCAGCACGCTCTCGGGGATCAGGTGCAGCATGCACGGAGTCTGACCCTGCAGCGGCGGCCGCGCGCGCTCAGGCGTGGGTCATGGGGCCGGGCGCAGTGCCCTCCAGCAGGTCCTGCAGCAGGGCGAGATCGGCCCGGTCGACCTCGCGCGGCTCGTAGCCGCTGTGGAACAGCACCTGCCGCTCGACCGAGAGGCAGCCGACGGGCCGGCCCGCGATGGTGCCGGTCACGAAGCAGTCGGCGGGGTAGGCGAACGAGGCGCCGTCCAGGCCGGCCTGCAGGCCGTTGCCGGCCGCGTCCAGCACCATCGGGTGCAGGTCGACCCAGCCGAGGCCGGGTGCGCCGAGCTCGACCCGCACCGGACGCCAGTCGGTCCCGACCGCGTAGCCGAGCCGCTCGAGCGCCTCGAGCGCCGCGGCCTCCGCCGCCGCGTCGGCGACCACGTCGAGGTCCCGGTGGGGACGGGTCTGCCGCCCCACCAGCGCGTCGACCCCCCAGCCGCCGCCGACCCACGCGCGGCAGCC
>DASTLY010000046.1:0-13378 GCA_035714445.1 Mycobacteriales bacterium | reverse complement strand
CGAAGGTGCCGGACCTCGCGCCCAAGGTCGACGTGCTGCTCGGCAACCTCGAGGACGCCGTGCAGGCGGCGAACAAGGAGGCCGCCCGCGCCGGCCTGGTCCAGGTCGGCCGCACGGCGGATCTCGGCGCCACCCAGCTGTGGACGCGCATCAACTCGCTGGACTCCCCCTGGGCGCTCGACGACCTCGTCACGCTGGTGACCGAGATCGGCGACAGGCTCGACGTGATCATGGTCCCGAAGGTGGAGGGGCCGGAGGACGTCCACTACGTCGACCGCCTCGTCGCCCAGCTCGAGGCCCGCGCCGGCGTCGCCCGGCCGATCCAGCTGCACGCGATCCTCGAGACGGCGTCCGGGATGGCCCGCGTGGAAGAGATCGCCGAGGCCTCGCCGCGGATGCAGGGCATCTCGCTCGGCCCGGCCGACCTGGCCGCCGACCGGCGGATGAAGACGACCCGGGTCGGCGGCGGCCACCCCGGCTACCTGGTGCGCCAGGACCCTGGCCCGGACGTGCGTCAGACCTACCAGCAGGACCTGTGGCACTACACGGTCGCCCGCATGGTCGACGCCTGCGCCAAGGCGAGAATCTTCCCGTACTACGGGCCGTTCGGCGACATCCAGGACGTCGTGGCGTGCGAGGACCAGTTCCGCAACGCCTACCTGCTCGGCTGCGTCGGCACCTGGTCGCTGCACCCGGTGCAGATCGACATCGCCAAGAAGGTGTTCTCCCCCGACCCGGCCGAGGTGGCCTGGGCGAAGCGGGTCATCGAGCAGATGGGCGACGGCACCGGCGCGGTCATGATCGACGGCAAGATGCAGGACGACGCCTCGGTCAAGCAGTGCAAGGTCGTGGTGCAGCTGGCCACCGACCTCGCCGCGCGCGACCCCGAGCTGGCCTCGGCGTACGCGCTGTGAGCGTGCTGCGGAGTGCGCTCTACATGCCGTCCTCCAACGCCCGGGCCCTGGAGAAGGCCAAGGCTCTCCCGGCGGACGCGATCATCTTCGACCTCGAGGACGCCGTCGCGCCGGACGCCAAGGAGCTGGCGCGCGGGCAGGCCTGCGAGGCGGTTGCGTCCGGCGCATACGGCGACCGCGTGCTGACCATCCGCTGCAACGGGCTGGACACGTCCTGGGGTGAGGCCGACCTGCGCGCGGCCGGCGCGGCCGCCCCCGACGCGGTCGTCGTCCCCAAGGTCAGCGGGGTGGAGCACCTGTCGCGGGTGGCCGCGCTGCTGCCGGCCGGCACGGCGATCTGGGCGATGGTCGAGACGCCGACCGCGGTGTTCGACGTCCGCGCCATCGCGGCCCACGAGCAGGTCACCGCGCTGGTCCTGGGCACGAACGACCTCGCCAAGGAGCTCCGCGCGGTGCTCGCCCCCGGCCGGGCGGCGCTGCTGCCGCACCTGGCGACCGCGCTGCTCGGCGCCCGCGAGGCCGGGATCGCGGTGCTCGACGGGGTCTGGAACGACGTCAAGGACCTGGCCGGCTTCGAGGCGGAGTGCCGGCAGGGCGCCGAGCTCGGGTTCGACGGCAAGACGCTGATCCACCCCACCCAGGTCGAGGTGGCCAACCGGGTGTGGGCGCCGACCGACGACGAGGTCGCCCTCGCGCGGCGGGTCGTCGAGGCCTTCGAGGACGCCGAGCGCGACGGGCGCGGCGTCGTCACCGTCGACGGCCGGATGGTGGAGAACCTGCACCGCGACAACGCCCTGCGCACCCTCGCCACCGCCGACGCCATCGCCGCCAAGGCCTGACCCGCCCGAGCTACGGCGTCCGGAGGCCGCGGGCCAGCCCGATCACCCGCTGCGGGTCGTAGCGCTCCGCCAGCTGCGCGAGCCGGGCCAGGGTCGGGGCGTCGTAGAACCGCCGCATGGTCGCGGCGTCCGCACCGCCGGCGAAGTTGGGCAGCTGCCGCCCGCTGTCCCACGGCGCGAGCGCCGCCAGCACCTGGCGGGCGTGCTCCCGGACCGCCTCGACGACCGGCGGCGCCGCGATCCCGACGGCGAGCAGGCTGTACGGCGCCGAGCGCGCGCAGAAGGCGCTCGGGTGCTCGGGCTCCCGCGCGGTCGCCCCGCCCAGCTGCCGGATCTCCACCAGCAGCTGCCCGGGACCGGCCGGCGCGTCGGGCCCGACCAGCGGCAGCAGCGCGTCGAGCGCCTCGGGGGGCAGCTCGGTCAGCAGGGTGTGCGCCTCGGTGGCCGGCAAGGGGTCGACCGGGTCGAGGTGGACCTGCCCGAGCGCGGCGTACGGCAGCTCGCCGACACCGTCGAGCAGCACCGGCGCGCAGCCGCGCAGCCCGGCCAGGACCCGGGCGCCGCTGGCGGCGTCGCCGGCCCAGGCGAACCGCACGGCGACGGTCAGGCGGCCGGCGAGCGGCTCGGGCACACCGGGCAGCGGCGGCAGCCGCAGCAGCGCCAACGACGTCGTCGCCTCACCGGGCAGCCCGTCGCACCACTGCTGCCATGCGTGCAGGACCGTCTCGGCGTCGGCGCCGTCGAAGAAGACCGAACCGCCGTAGAACCCCGCGAGCGGCAGCAGGTCGAACTCGACGGCCGTGACGACCCCGAGCGCGCCCTTGCCGCCCCGCAGCCCCCAGAACAGGTCGGGATGCTCGGTCGGGGTCACCCGTCGCAGCTCGCCGTCGCCGGTCACCACCTCGAACGCGCGCACCCGGTCGGACGCCAGGCCGTACGTCCGGGCGAGCGGACCGTGGCCGCCGCCCGTGGTGTAGCCCACGACCCCGACGTCGGGTGCGGAGCCGGCGAGCGGGGCCAGGCCGAAGGGCGCCGCGGCCTCGAGCACCCGCTGCCAGCGGACGCCGGCCCCCACGCGGGCCCAGCCGTCGGGGTGCACCGTGCACTCGTCGAGGCGGCCGGTCTGCACCAGCAGCGCGCCCTCGCCGCTCTGCCAGGCGCCGTGCCCGGTGTTCTGCACGAGCACCTCGAGGCCGCTGCGGCCGGCGTAGCGGACGGCCTCGACGACGTCGCCGGCGTCGGCCGCCGCCACCACCGCGTAGGGGTGGACGGGCACCGCGACATTCCAGGGCGTGCTCAGGCGGGCGCACTCCTGGCTGCCGCCGGGCAGCAGCCGGCCGCGCAGCCGCGAGGCGAGGCCGTCGAGCGGCGGGCGCTGCGCGGGGACGGTCATCAGGGGAGTGGTGGTCATGGTCGGCTCCAGGGGCTCGGGTCGTCGGGACCCGGGCACCGTGGCGGAGGGTGCTTGCCGGCTGCGGGCCGTCGGCTGAACGGGCCCGGTCAGCCACCCGCGAGCGTGAGCAGCCGGTCGCGCCAGAGCGTGCTGCCGGTGCGCTCGAGAGCGGCCAGGCCGGTCGCGGCCGCGTCGGCGGCCAGCTCCGGGTGCCCGGTCGCGGCCTCCGCCTCGGCGAGCATCGTGAAGACCAGCGGGTCGTGCATGCGGGTGCCGGTGGCGCAGTAGGCGTCGACGGCGGCGCGCACCATCTCCACCGCGCCGCCGGCCGCCGGCCCGCCCGCGACGGCCGCCCCCCACCCCTCATTCAGGGCCGCGAACTGCTCGAGCAGGTAGGCGCCGGCCAGCCGCGCCAGGTGCGCGCCGCGGACGCCGTCGAGCCGGGCCCGCTCCGGGTCCCGGAACGCGGCGTACATCATCCCGCGGGTGGCGAGGGCGTCGCTCTCGTCCGCCGGGCCCGACTGGGCGGCCCGCTGGACCATCTCGTCTGCGACCGCCTTCGCCTGCTCCACGCGGCCGGCGGAGGCCAGCGCGTGGCACAGGAACATGTGGGCCCGCACCGCCGGGTCGCCGAACGCCTCGACCGGCAGGCCGACGCCGGTGTCGTCGCACAGCTGCACCGCCTGGACGAGCTCGTCGACCGCGGGCTCGGCCTGCCCGAGGCACCACAGGACCGAGCCGCGGGCCAGCCGGCCGAGCAGGGCGAACCGGTCGCCGGTCTGGCGACCGGGCTCGGCAGCGGCCCGCGCCAGCAGCGCGTCCGCCAGCGAGCGGACGGCCGGGTAGTCGGCCGACATCAGCAGCCAGAGGTAGCGGCGGTAGAGCGCGGCATGCGCGTCGCTGCTCGACCCGGCACGCAGCGCGAGGTCCTGCGCGCGGCGCAGCGCGGTCTCGGCCTCGGGCGCGGCGAAGCCGAGCAGGGTGCCGACGACGTTGCCCCGCCGCGCCTGCAGGGCGAGCTCGAGGCGGTCCCGGTCCGGGCCCTCGGGCAGCCGGGGCAGCAGCTCCAGGGCCCGGTCGAGCAGGCCGCGGGCGTGCTCGGGGGCGAGCTGCGACACGGCCCGGTCCGCCGCCGCGAGCACCACCGGGATCGTGCCGTCGGGAGGGGCGAGGTCGCCGGCGGCGAGCAGCTGCGCGACCACGTCGTCGACGTCCACGTCCGTCCGCCCGACCATCGCCGCGCCGACCCGGGCGTGCAGCCGCATCCGGGCCCGGGCGCCGAGCCGGTCGTACAGCGCCTCGCGCACCAGCGCGTGGGGGAAGCGCAGGACGGGCCGCGGCGAGACGACCTCGCACACCAGGCCCGACCGCACCGCGGCGGCCAGCCCCTCGTCGACCTGCTCGCCCGGCAGCCCGGACGCCGCCTCGAGCAGGCCGAGGTCGCACTCGCGGCCGGCGACCGCCGCGACGTCGAGCACCCGCCGCGCCGGCTCGGGCAGCCCCGACAGCCGGTGCAGCAGCACGTCGCGGACGCTGCCGGGCACCTCCCAGAACGCCCGCTCGGGGTCGTCGGCCTCCCGCACCAGCCGGGCGAGCTCCTGCAGGAAGAACGGGTTGCCCGCGGTGCGGTCGGCGGCCGCGGCGGCCAGCTCGGCGTCGACCGGCCGGCCGAGCCGCTCCGCGAGCAGGCGTCCGGACTCCTCCGGCGAGAGCCCGGCGAGCGGCAGCCGGTGCACGCACTGGGTGCGGGCCAGCCGCGCGAGCAGCGCCCCCAGCGGGCCGGCCGGCGAGGCGTCCTCGACCCGGTAGGTCGCCAGCACGATCAGCGGCACGGCGGCGACGCGCGGGGCGAGCACGCCGAGCAGGTCGAGGCTGGCCTCGTCGGCCCAGTGCAGGTCCTCGAGGACCACTAGCAGCGGACGCACCTCCGCCGCGTGCCGGGCCAGCGCCCGGGCCACGCTGTCGTGCAGCCCGGCCCGGGTGAGCGACGGCGGCGCGTCGGTGCCGCCGGCTCCCAGCACGACGCGGACCTCCGCGTCCCGCGGCAGCTCCGGGAGCTCGCGCAGGGCATGGCTCCACAGCCAGTACGGGGTGCCGTCGGTGGTCTCGTGGGCGTCGCCCTGCGCGACGGCCAGGCCCGCCGCGTGCGCGTGCCGGACGACCTCCTGAGCGAGCCGGGTCTTGCCCACCCCCGCCTCGCCGCACATCAGCCACACCCCGCCGACCCCGGCCCGCGCCCGGCCGAGTGCCTCGTCGAGTGTCGCGAGCGGGGCGTGCCGGCCGACGAGGTCGCCCGCCGGGCCGGCCGGAGCCACCGGGACGGCCCCGGTGGGTGCGAGGGGCGCGGTGCTCACGCGGATCGCGGGGGCGTCCGCCGGCGGACCCCAGTCGAGCGTCGGGTCCTGCTCGAGCAGCTGCAGGTGCAGCCGGCGCAGGGCCGGACCGGGGTCGACGCCCAGCTCGTCGGCCAGCCGCCGGCGCAGCACCTCGTGGGCGGCCAGGGCGTCGGCCTGCCGGCCGCAGCGGTACAGGGCCAGCAGCCGCAGGGCGTGCAGGCTCTCGCGCAGCGGCTCCTGCAGCAGCAGCTGCTCGGCGTCGGCGGCCGCCTCCCCCGGCCGGCCCGCGGCCAGCAGGGCGTCCAGCCGCACCTCCCGAGCGGTGAGCACGAGCTCGGCGAGCCGGCGCGCCTCCCCTGCCGTGACCGGGCCGAGCGCCTCGACCACGTCCGCCAGCGGCTCCCCGGCCACCAGCGCCAGGCCGCTGTCGACCAGGTCGAGGGCCTCGAGCGGGGCGACCTCCAGGCGCCCCCGGGCAGCGTCCGTGACCCGCTCGAGCCGCCACGCGTCGACCGCCCCGTCGGGCACCTCCAGCAGGTAGCCGGGCGGCCTCCGGCGCACCCGCAGCGGCGGCCCGGCCGGGCCCTCCTCGCGGTCGGCGGCGTCGCCCACCGCCCGGCGCAGGCGCGACACGTGCACCTGGACGGAGGAGGCGGCCGAGGCCGGCGGCTCCTCCCCCCACAGCTCGGTGAGCAGCCGGTCGAGGGGGACCACGCGGCCGGCCGACACGGCGAGCAGCGCGAACACCGCGCGCAGCATCGGCGAGGAGATGGGGCAGAGCCGGCCCTCGATCGTCGCGGACACCGGGCCGAGCACCCGCACGAGGGTGTCGCCGGCCGCGGTCCCGCCGGCCGGAGCGTGGCGGGCGTCCCGCAGCGTGCCGGTCCTCACGGCAGAGCAGTGTGCTCCTCCCGAGGCCGGCCGTCAGCCCGTTCGTGGACCCGCCCGAGCGCGCCCGGCAGGTCGTTCTGGCCCGCCGACCCTGACCCGCCCGCACCGGCGGGCCCGGCAGCGGGCCCGGCCCCGCCGTAGGCTGACAGCAGCCCGGACCCCCGCCCGGACCCCTGTCCACCAGCACCATGACCAGCAGGAACAGATGACCCAGCCGATGCCCACGCAGGACCAGCTCACCGCCGCGCTGTCGACGGTGCAGGACCCGGAGATCCGGCGTCCCATCACCGAGATCGGCATGGTCAAGAGCGCCGTCGTCGACCCGGACGGCACCGCCCGGGTGGCGATCTACCTCACCGTCAGCGGCTGCCCGATGAAGGAGACGCTGACCGAGCGCGTCACCGCGGCCGTCGGCGCGCTCCCGGGTGTCGTACGCGTGCAGGTCGAGCTCGACGTGATGAGCACCGAGCAGCGCCAGGCGCTGCAGACGCTGCTGCGCGGCGACGACCCGGTCCGCGAGATCCCGTTCGCGCTGCCCGGCTCGCTGACCAAGGTGTACGCGGTCGCGTCCGGCAAGGGCGGCGTCGGCAAGTCCAGCGTCACGGTCAACCTGGCCGTGGCGATGGCGGCCAAGGGCCTGCAGGTCGGCGTGCTCGACGCCGACATCTACGGCTTCAGCATCCCGCGGATGCTCGGGGTCGAGCACCGCCCGACGCAGGTCGAGTCGATGATCATGCCGCCGTCGGCGCACGGCGTGAAGGTCATCTCCATCGGCATGTTCACCAAGGACAACACGCCGGTGGTCTGGCGCGGGCCGATGCTGCACCGGGCGCTGCAGCAGTTCCTGTCCGACGTCTACTGGGGTGACCTCGACGTCCTGCTGATGGATCTGCCGCCCGGCACCGGCGACGTGGCGATCTCGGTCGCGCAGCTCGTTCCCAGCGCCGAGATCCTGGTGGTCACCACGCCGCAGCTCGCCGCCCAGGAGGTGGCGCAGCGGGCCGGCTCGATCGCCCTGCAGACCCACCAGCGCATCGCCGGCGTGGTGGAGAACATGAGCTACCTGCCGTGCCCGCACTGCGGCGACCGGATCGACCTGTTCGGCAGCGGTGGCGGGGAGGCCGTCGCCACCAGCCTGTCCCGCTCGCTCGGGGCCGAGGTGCCGCTGCTCGGCCAGGTGCCGCTCGACATCCGCCTGCGCGAGGGCGGTGACGACGGCCGGCCGCTGGTGCTGTCCGACCCCGACTCGGTCGCCGCCAAGGAGCTGCTCAAGGTCACCGAGGCGCTGACCGGCAAGCCGCGCGGTCTGGCCGGGCTGTCGCTCGGCCTCACCCCCGCCCGGCGGTAGGCCCGCTCAGGTCGTATCCGGGTCCCAGGGCGGCGTCTCGCCGGGCGCCAGCGGCACGGAGCCGCGCGGCCGCCCGGACAGCTGGTCGACGAGGTCGTCGTCGTCGTCCTGCTCGTCGTCCCACAGGTGCTTCTTGACAAAGGTCTTGGGGTGCAGCGACGCGAGGTCCAGGTCGCCGACCTCCGGGCCCAGCTCGGTCTTCAGGTCGTCGGTCATGCCCCGCAGGTACTGCCGGAGCTGCCGGAGCCCCCGGCCGGCCTCCTGCGCGATGCCGGGCAGCCGCTCCGGCCCGAACACGAACAGCGCCAGCAGCAGGATGACGGCCAGCTCCGGCCAGCCGAGCTGGTTGAACACGCTGCCTCCTCGACTGCCCGGTGCCTCCTCGACGTGCCGGGTGCGCCGTCAGCCTAGTTGGCGGCCTTGTCCTCGAGCACCACCTCGGTGGTGCGAGGGGAGCCGCCGCGGACGTACGACAGCAGAACCCGGTCGCCGACCTTGTTCTGGCGCAGCGCCAGGATCAGCTCGTCGACGCTGCCCACCTCCGTGTCGCTGACCTTGTCGATGACGTCCCCGACCTGCAGCCCGGCATCGGCGGCCGGACCGCCGGCGACGACCCGGGTGATGCGGGCGCCCTCCTTGCTGCCGTCGTCGGCCACCAGGTTCTCCGCCTCCACGCCCACCGCGGGATGGGTGGCCTTGCCCGTACGGATGATCTCCTCGGCCACCGACCGGGCCTCATCGACGGGGATGGCGAAGCCGACGCCGATGCTGCCGCCCTGGTCGGCGCCGCCCGACCCGCCGAGGGTGGCGATCGCGGAGTTGATGCCGACGACGGAGCCCTTGACGTCCACCAGGGCGCCGCCGGAGTTGCCCGGGTTGATGGCGGCGTCGGTCTGGATGGCGTTGAGCAGCGGCGTCGCCCGGCCGCCGTCCTCGCCCGGGACGTTCACCGTGCGGTTGAGCGCGGACACGATGCCGGTGGTGACGGTGCCGTTGAGCCCCAGGGGCGACCCGATGGCGACGACCGGGTCCCCGACCACGAGGTCGGCCGACCGCCCCAGCGTCGCCGGGACGAACGGCGCCCCGGTCTCGATCTTGAGCACCGCGAGGTCGGTCTCCGGGTCCAGGCCCACGATGCTGGCCGGCAGCTCCTTGCCAGTCGAGCCGTTGACCGTCACGGTGATGACGCCGCCGTTCGCGCCGGCGGACACCACGTGGTTGTTGGTGAGCACGTAGCCGTCGCTGCGCAGCACGACACCGCTGCCGCTGCCGCCGGTGCTGCCGGTCCGCACGCTGATGCTGACGGTGCTGCGCAGCACCCGGTTGGCGATGCCGGCGACGGAGTCCGGGGCCCGCTCGATCGTGGTCGTCGAGGACGCTCCGCTGCCCAGCTCGGCGTCCGGGTCGGTCAGGCCGTTGCCGTCCCGCGACGACGCGACGACGCCGCCGCTCACCCCGCCGACCAGGGCGGCGGCGAGCACGGCCGCGGCGACCGTCCAGGCGGTACGCGACCCGCGGCCCGTCGAGGTCCTGCCCCACGTGTCGACCGGCGCGCCCCACGGAGCCGGTTGCGTGTACCCGCTCGGCGCATAGCCGTTCTGGCCGTAGCCGTTCTGGCCGTAGCCGGGCTGGCCGTACGGCGACAGGCCGTTCGCGGACGAGCCGTAGGCGTCCCGGACGTCCCCGGCTCCCGCGGGCGAGCCCTGGCCGAACGGGACCTGGCCGTACGGCACGGGGCCGGGACTGGGGCTGGGGCTGGTGGGGCCGGCGTACGGGTCCGCCCCCCACGTCGGCTGCGCGACGCCGGCCGCGCTGTAGGCGGGCGCGCCGGCGGGCGGCCCGAAGCCGTCGCTCTCGCCGTACCCCGGCTGGCCGTACGGCGGCTGGGTCGGCCCCGGCCGACCGGAGGCGGGCTGGTCCGGGACCGGCTCGTCGTACGGGGACGGGTCGGACCCGGCGGGCCGGTACCACGGCCGGCCCGACGAGGGCTGGCCGTACAAGGCCTGGTCATGCGAGGGCTGGTCGTCGGCAGCCGGGGTGCCGTAGGGCCCCTGTGCCGGGCGCGACCACCAGGCGGTCTCGTCGGGCGGGGCGGCCCGGCCGGCATCGACCCCGCCGCCGTCGGCGCGCTCGGTGCGGTCGTCCATGCAGGTCCTCCTGGACGCCGTCGCGTCAGTTGCGTCGGGCAGCGTCGACCGCCCCGCTGCCAGTGTGCCCACTCACGGTCGGCTGAGCATCCGGTGGGCGCGGCAGCCTCCAGCCGGAGCGGTACGACCGGCTCAGCGACCCAGACCGGCCGAGGTCACCCCGGCCGGCTTGGGCAGGGGCAGCTCGCTGGTGCTGGCGACGTCGACCAGCACCGCGTCCCCAGCGGGGTCGACGGGGGTGCGTACGGGGCCGCGCTGCGGGCCGCTGAGCGCGAGAACGGCGCCGAGGCCGAGGGCGAGGACCGCACCTCCGACGGCGCCGCGCGGCAGCCGGCGGCGCCCCGCCGGCCGTCTCGGGCTGCGCGGGGTGGCCGGACTGCCCGACGTAATGGGACTGCGCGGCGTGGAGGGACTGCGCGGCGCGGCGACGGCGGGCGGGCGGGTCGCCCGGGAGGTCCTGGTCCGCGACAGGAACAGCACGTCCGCGTCCGGTCCGGCACCCGCGTCGTCGGGCTGGGCGGCGACCGCTCGCAGGCGGGCGGCGAGGTCGGCGGCCGGTGCGGGGGCAGTCTCGGTCAGGCCCCGCAGCCGGGTCTTGAAGCAGCGCTGCTCGGTGACCTCGGCGCGACAGTCCGGGCAGCGGGTGAGGTGCCGGAGCACCCGCTCACGGGACGGGTGGTCGAGCTCGCCGTCGACGAGCGCGGCCAGGTCGGCGCCGAGGTGCGGGCTCATGCAGGTCGCCCCACCGGGGTCGGCGGCGGCACCGGGGCGCGGTGGGCGAGCGCGGCGCGCAGTGCGCTGCGCCCACGGTGGATGCGGCTGCGCACCGTGCCGATCTTGATGTGGAGGGTGGCGGCGATCTCCTCGTACGACAGGCCCTCGAGGTCGCACAGCACCACGGCTGCCCGGAAGTCCGGCGGCAGCGCGTCCAGGGCGGCCTGCACGTCGGCGTCGAAGTGCGTGTCGTCGTAGATCTGGGCCGGGCCGCGGTCCCGGCTGACCAGGCGCTCCGCGTCGTCCGGCAGCGCCTCGAAGCGGATCCGGGCCTTGCGGCGGACCGTGTCGAGGAACAGGTTGGTCGTGATGCGGTGCAGCCAGCCCTCGAAGGTGCCCGGCGTGTAGCTCGACAGCGACCGGAAGACCCGGACGAAGACCTCCTGCGTGAGGTCCTCGGCGTCGTGCTTGTTGCCCGTCAGGCGGTACGCCAGCCGGTAGACGCGGGCGGAGTGCAGCTGCACGACCTCGTCCCACGACGGCGGCGACCAGTCGTCCTCACCCGGCGAGCCCGCGACCGGGCCCGACGGGTCGGTGTGCTCGTCCTTGCTCACGGTCGCCTCCTGCTCCCGGCGTGCAGGGAGCACTCCGGTGCCGAGCATGCTGTCGGACCTCCTGTGAAGCCGGCGTGTGGTGACGCGGGGTCACCGGCGCGGCCGGACGGAGCGGCGGCGCCGGGAGGGGAGTCACAGGATCGAACGGCCAGGCCGCAACCCCGGTTCCCGTACGGGCCACTAGGCTCGGCGGGTCCGAGCCGAGGAGTCCCGTGATCGAGTCCGGCCCGAAGTCGGGAACGCCGCGCCGCGGCGACGCCCCCGTCCCCAGCAGCCCTGCCGCCGGTACGCCTGCCCCTGTCGCGAGCACGGCCCCGGCGGCCCCCGACCTCGGAGCGTGGATCGGCGCGTGGCAGCCCGAGGACACGCACCTGCAGGCGGCCCGCCAGCGGGCCCGCGAGGTCGGCGTGGCCGCGGTGGACGAGGCGACCGGCGCGGCGCTGCGGGTGCTCGCCGCCCTGTCGGGCGCCCGGCACGCCGTGGAGCTGGGCACCGGGGCCGGCGTCTCCACGCTGTGGCTGCTCGGCGGGCTGCACCCCGACGGGGTGCTCACCAGCATCGACGCGGAGCCCGAGCACCAGCGCCTCGCCCGGCAGAGCCTGACCGAGGCGCGGGTCCCGAGCGGCCGGGTCAGGCTGATCGCCGGGCGCGCGCTGGAGGTGCTGCCCCGCCTGCAGGACGGCGGCTACGACCTCGTGCTGTGCGACGCGGCCTCGGCCGAGGCGGTCGACTACCTGCCGGCCGCGCTGCGGCTGCTGCGCCTGGGCGGGGTCGTGGTGTTCACCGGCGCGCTCGCAAGCGGCCGGATCGCCGACCCCACCGCGCGGGACCCCGAGGTCCTGGCCGCCCGGGAGCTCGCCCGGGCGGTACGCGAGGAGCCGCGCCTGGTGCCGGCGCTGGTCCCGGTCGGCGCCGGCCTGCTCGTCGCCGTCACCCGGGAGGACCCCGCCGGCTGCGCCTGACCCGCCGTACGACCGGGCTGGGCGATCAGCCGCGCTGCGCCGCGACGAGCTCGCGGTCGGAGCGCTGGGTGCCGGCGGGCACCGGGTCGGCGGCCGGGTGGTCGGCGGGGGTCTGACGGTCGGTGGGCCCGGTCGGGCCGCCGGCCAGCCGCTCGGCGTAGAGGTTGGCGAGGAAGAGCTGCATCAGAACACCCCGTTCAAGGGACCGAGAGGCACCGGAGTGGCGCCTGCTGACGTCCTCTAGGTTACTGGATCGATCCAGAGATACGCTGTGGCGCGACCGTGAGTGCCATCACGGCGACCGCGGCGAGGAGGACCCGTGCCGACAGGACCTCGCGTCACCCTGCTGACGCTCGCGCAGGACCTGGGCATCTCGCGGGCCACGGTGTCCAACGCGTACAACCGTCCCGACCAGCTGTCCGCCGGCCTGCGCCAGCGGATCCTGGCGCGCGCCGCGGAGCTGGGCTTCTCCGGTCCCGACCCGATCGCCCGCGGCCTGCGGCGCGGCCGGGTCGGGGCGATCGGGGTGCTGGTCGACGGCAACCTGTCCTACGCGTTCTCCGACCCGGTGGCCGTGCTCCTGCTCGACGGCCTCGCGCGCGAGGTCGAGGGCGACGGGTTCGGGCTGCTGCTGCACGCCGGTTCGGCCCGTGCGGACCCCGGCCTGGTGGCGTCCGCCGCCGTCGACGGCTGGGTGGTGCAGTCGCTGCCCGAGGGGCACGCGGCGGTCGAGGCGGCCCGCGGGCAGAACCGGCCGATGGTGGTCCTCGACCAGCCCTCTCTGCCCGGCACGCCGCTGGTCGCGGTGGACGACGAGGGCGGGGCGGCCGCCGCCGCCCAGCACCTGCTGGACCTCGGCCACCGACGACTGGCCGTGCTGGCGATGCCGCTGCGGCGGGACGGCACCCGCGGGCCGGCCGACGCGGCGCGCCAGCTCGGCAGCGACTACCCGGTGATGCGCCGCCGGCTGCAGGGCGCGCTGGCCGCCGTGCAGCGCGCCGGCCTGGACCCGGCGCAGGTGCCGGTGATGGAGTGCGCGGCCAACGACCTGGAGGCCAGCGCGGCCGCGACGACGCAGCTCCTCGCGGCGACCACCCCTGTCCTCGCGGCGCGCCGGCCCACCGGCCTCCTCGCGCTCAGCGACCAGCTCGCCCTCGGCGCCCTGCGGGCCGCGCGGGCCGCGGGCGTGGCCGTCCCCCGTGAGCTGTCCGTGGTGGGGT
>DASTLY010000045.1:0-6039 GCA_035714445.1 Mycobacteriales bacterium | reverse complement strand
GGTCAGAGGGCGGCGGCGACGGCGCGCCCGGCGACACGGCCGCTGAACAGGCAGCCGCCGAGAAAGGTCCCCTCCAGGGAGCTGTAGCCGTGCATGCCGCCGCCGCCGAAGCCGGAGGTCTCGCCGGCCGCGTACAAGCCGTCGAACGGCGACCCGTCCTGGCGCAGGACCCGCCCGGACAGGTCGGTCTCCAGCCCACCGAGTGACTTGCGCGTGAGCACGTGCAGGCGTACGGCGACCAGCGGGCCGGCCTCGGGGTCGAGCAGCTTGTGCGGAGCGGCGACGCGGACCAGCTTGTCGCCGAGGTAGGTGCGCGCGTGGCGCAGCGCGACGATCTGCAGATCCTTGGTGAAGGTGTTGTCCATCTCCCGGTCGCGGGCCACGACCTCCCGCTCCACGGTGTCGTAGGCGATCGGGGCCTCCGGGGTCAGGGCGTTCATGCCGTCGACGAGGCCGCGGAGGTCGTCGCGGACGACGAAGTCGGGCCCGTGGTCCATGAACGCCTGCACCGGCGGTGCGACCCCGGGCCGGGCGCGCGACAGCACCTTGCGGATCGACTTGCCCGTGAGGTCGGGGTTCTGCTCCGAGCCGGAGAGCCCGAACTCCTTCTCGATGATCTTCTTCGTGAGGATGAACCAGGAGTGGTCGTGGCCGGTGGTGCGCAGGTGCTTGAGCGTGCCGAGGGTGTCGAAGCCGGGGAACAGCGGGACGGGTAGGCGCCTGCCCGTGGCGTCGAGCCACAGCGACGACGGCCCGGGCAGGATGCGGATGGCGTGCCGCGGCCAGATGGGGTCCCAGTTCTGGACTCCTTCGACGTAGTGCCACATGCGATCCGGGTTGATGCCGCGGGCGCCGGCGTCCTCCGCGATGGCGAGCATGCGGCCGTCGACGTGGGCGGGCACGCCGGAGAGCATGTGCGCGGGCGGCGCGCCCAGGCGGGCGGGCCAGCAGGCCCGGACCAGGTCGTGGTTGCCGCCGATCCCGCCGGTGGTGAGCACGACGGCCTGTGCGGACAACGCGAACTGCCCCGTCTGCACACGGGAGGTCGACGCGCCCCGCCGCGCAGTCGTCGGCTCCAGGAGCGCACCGGCCACCCCCGTGACGGCCCCGGCAGTGGTCGTCAGCTGGTCGACGCGGTGCCGCATGGCCAGCACGACCTGCCCGCGGGCGACGGCCTCCCGGACCCGCCAGAGGAAGGGGGCGACGACGCCGGGGCCGGTGCCCCAGGTGACGTGGAACCGGGGAACGGAGTTGCCGTGCCCGAGCGCGCCGTAGCCACCGCGCTCGGCCCAGCCCACCACCGGGAACCAGCGAACCCCCTGGGCGTGCAACCAGGAGCGCTTCTCGCCGGCCGCGAAGTCGACGTAGGCGTGTGCCCAGCGGCGGGGCCAGTGGTCCTCGGGGCGGTCGAACGCGGCGGTGCCCATCCAGTCCTGCAGGGCAAGCTCGGAGCTGTCCTTGATGCCCATGCGGCGCTGCTCGGGGCTGTCCACCAGAAACAGACCCCCGAAGCTCCAGTGCGCCTGCCCGCCGAGGTTCTGCTCGCCCTCCTGGTCGAGCAGCAGCACCCGCTTCCCGGCGTCGGCGAGCTCGGCGGTGGCGACGAGCCCGGCCAGGCCGGCTCCCACCACAATGACGTCGGCGTCCAGGGTCACGTCACATCTTCCGTTCCGGGTGCAGCGCTCGGGTGGTGGGGGCTGGCAGCGCCAGGTCGTGGTGGCACGGAGCTGCGCGCCGGCTGCAGCAGGTCGACGTGGGCGAGCGGGTCGTTCGCGACCGAGCCCGGACCGCGCTCGCCGTCGACGTTGACCCGGCCGGCCCGCGAGACCTGCAGCCCGTCCGGCGTCACTGGTGCACCCCGCCCGGCTCGGTGACGGCGCCGAGCAGCCACGGCGCCGCCGCCATCGCCACGCTCTCGGGCTCCAGCGTGTCTGGTTCGAGGTAGGCCTGGTTGAGGCCGCCCTCATGCAGTGCCACGAGCCAGCGGACCAGCATGGAGAGATCCACTGTGCTGTGCCGGCCGGTATGGGCAAGCGAGGCCCGCAGCACGTCCTCCACCCCACGGCGCACCTGCGCCCGTTGGCTGACCAGCGCCGCGCCGACCTCGGGGTTGCGGACCGCGTGCAGCACGAACTCGCTGTTGACCAGGAACCACCGCTTGTCCTGCGGGATCGCGCGAAGCAGCGCGACGGCGACCTCCGGCAGGGACAGCGCCGGCACGGCCGGGTCACCCACGCGGTCCGCGTGAGCCTGCACGACCCTGCTGATGGCGTTCAGCAGACGGCTGGACTGGCGGCTGTACAGAGCCACCAGCAGCTCGTCCTTGCTGGCGTAGTTGGAGTAGAAGGCGCCGCGCGTGAACCCCGCGCGCTCGCAGATCTCCTCGACCGTGGCGCCGTTCAGACCGCGTTCGGCGAACACGTCCAGCGCGGCTGCCAGCAGCCGCTCGCGCGTCTGGGTGCGTTTTCGACTCACCCCGGCGGCAGGCCCGGGCGGCGGTCCGGCCTCGCCGACGCTCCCGTGGAGCCGCTCTGCGCTCACCACGGATACGCTAGTGCATCGCCTTCAAGACTGTCTTCACCCGGGGACGGCGCAGGCTCACCGGCCTCGTCGCACCTCCCGACACGACGAGAAGCCGGGAGCTGTGCCACGCAGGCGTGACCGCCTGGAATCAGTGCGGGCTGTCGGCGGCAAGGAGCCGGGCGCGGGCCTGCCGGGCCTGCTCCCGGGCGTACGGCAGGCCGGCGTCACCTTCACTGTCGCCCGTCACGACGAGCGCCAGGAGGTTGCCGACCCGGGGGAACGCGTAGTACGTCGGCGCGACCGGCGCCGGCACCGCCGCATCGACGCTGGTCTCGCGCACGATCAGGGGCTGCAGCTGCAGCACCTCCTGGGTCGTGGTGCGGGTGCCGTCGACCCGCCGCGGGCAGGCCCGCGCCGCCTGCAGGTAGCCCGCCTGCGCCGCGGCGACGTCGTCGCCCGTGCCGTAGCGCACGACGTCCTCCCGGAGTCCGCGCCCCTCGACCGGCTGGCCGTCCTGCTGGCTCACGAAGTCGCGCCACCGCCCGACGACACGGTGCTGCTCCGCCGGGTACGCCGTGCCGCCGCAGGGGTCGAACGCCGTGGGCCGCACGCCTTTGCCGGCGGCCCACCGGGGCTGGCCCACGTCGGCGGCGGTGAGCAGCGCCGAGCCGGGCACCCACGGTGTCGGCGGAAGGTCGCCGGTCTGGACGACGGCGCTGCCGTTCCAGCGGAACTGCGCCGTGGAACGGCCGCGGGAGTCGGCGACCGTGTCGTTCCACTCCAGCCACCGGTAGTGGACGACGAGCTCCCCCGGGTTGCTGGCGGCGGAGTCGACGGAGGAGCCGGAGAAGGGGAACGGGGCCGCGGTGCGCACGTACCGGCCGTACGCGAACAGCAGCACCTGGGCCGGCGAGCCGGCGGTCCCGCCGCGGATGGCGATGGTCACGCCGGAGATGCGGGAGCAGGGGTCGAAGTTGCCGCTCGACGGGGTGGTGCTCCAGCGCTGGGGCACGCCGCCGATCCGAGGTCGCGGAACCTGCGCCACGGCGCGGGCGATCTCCGGTGCGGACAGGTCGACGCCGCACCTGGCGGTGGGCGACGATGCCGCGGCGACCGCGGCCGGACCGAGCAGCAGCAGAGCGGAGGTCCCGGCGACCAGGCAGGTGGAGCGCAGGACAGAGGCAGTGACCATGGGGGCGTCCTTCAGGGGGGCCGTCGTGCGACGACAGCACCTACACGCGCAGGACCGCCGTTGGGTTGCGTGACCTGCCGAAGTGCAGCAGATCCGCCGTCCCTGCGTCGGTTGCCGTCCGCACCTGCGGCAGGAATACTGATGAGCGCGTTGGGTGTCGAGGTGCCGCTCGAGTCGTCGGATAGGCGTCGCGGGGCGCCCTACGGTGCTCCCACCGCCGGTACGACCCGGCCGCGGCACTTCGACGAGTTCGCGCGGGAGCGGCTGCCCGCCCTCCTGGGGTACGCGGCGGTCCTCACGGGTCACCGGGAGCTGGCCCCCGACCTCGTGCAGGGAGTGATGGTTCTCCCTCGCCCTCGCGGCACTGCGCTTCGGCACCGGCTTCACCCGGGCCCGTCCGCTGCTGGACGCGGCACTGGGACGCCGAGCCACGACACAGGCGTCATTGACATCCCCAGCGTGTACGGGACGTGCCCGGGCACCCCAGCTGCCTGTCCTGGCGTACTGCGGGCTGGAGCTCTACTTCGGCGACGTCGCCGCGGATCTCACGGCCAGCGGGCTTCCGGGCGCCCTGTGCGGCCGACAGATGACCCCGTCGGCGGGCACGACGCTGGCGAGCGTCTCGCCCGTGGCGTCAGCGTGCGCATCGGGATGACCGCCGCCCAGCTGACGGTCACGGCTACGGCTGGGACTGCCCTCGAGCTCCAGCCGGCCGTCGACGGCGAGCGGGGACCGACCCAGTTCGTGCTCGCTACACCGGCCGGGCCGGTGCGGGGCAGCCTCGAGCCGGACACCACGCCGGCCGCCAGGGTGACGGGCATCCACGCCGGCGCCCGCTGCGGGGACTGACGGCTACGGGGTCGACCCGCTCTGCGGCGGCAGGAGTCAGCCGCGGTGCCACGCCTGCAGCTGCTGCAGCCGCTCCTGGAGCCGCTTGCGGCTGCCCGGTAGGGGAAACGCGCTCACGGTGACGTCGAGCGCCAGCAGGCTCTCGTCACGCAGCAGCACGTGCACGGCCTCGCTGCCCGGCAGGCTGCCGGCCCTCAGCGACCCCGTGCGGAAACCCTCTATGTCGGCCCGGCTCAGCGTCCGGGTGCGGAAGTTGTTGCGGACCGTCATCGTGTCGTGTTCGGTCCGGACCCCGAGCCAGAACAGCCGGTAGCCGACCGTCGCGCCCGCCGCGAACATCGGCACCAGGACGAGCGTCTGCACCGAACCGGCGAGAGCGCCGCGGACTCCGCCGTAGACGACCAGTGAGCACCAGAGGGTGCAGAAGACCCCGACGTAGATCCGCGCTGCGAGCGGGGAGCGGATCTCCAGGTCGGACACGCCGCAGCGTGTCATGCGGCGGCCGCCGCTGCTGCCTTATGTAGTTTCAGCTGTTCAGAGCTGACCCGTCCACGCTGCCCGCGCGAGCGGCGCCGGGCTGGCCATGCTCGCGCTGACCTCTCCGCGAGGGGAGGGTCCCGACCGGTGCGGGGCCTGGTTTCGGGTCGAGCCCCTCCCTTGGCCGTGGGTGGGCGGCCCGCGAGTTGAACCTGGCGGCGGCGGCGGCCTGGCCGCGGCGCCGATGCTTCGCCGCGTCGGCCGCGGGCTGGTCAGGTGGGTGCTCGGCCCCAGCCGGTCTGGGTGAGCCAGCGTTGTCCGTCGTGGTGGGGGAGGTCGTGTCCGCGGTCGTGGTGGTCGTGGTGGTGGGCGTGGCAGAGCAGTACGAGGTTGTCGAGGTCGGTGGTGCCGCCGTCGGCCCAGTGCTTGACGTGGTGGCCGGCGCATTGGGCGGGGGGTCGGTGGCAGCCTTTGACGACGCAGTGCCGGTCGCGGAGGACGAGTGCTTTGAACTGCAGCCCGCTGATGGTGCGGGCGGATCGGCCGACGTACAGCGGTTGGGCGAGGTGTTCGCAGACCCGCCCGGGCTGGCTGGGTGGGCAGCCGGCCGGGCAGGTGTCCTGGCCGGGGGTGCGCAGCACGGCCAGGGTGAGGGTCGCGTCGCAGGCCAGGCGGCGCAGCGCTGCCCGGGTCAGCGGGTGGTGGGTGCCGATGATGCTGGGGCTGACCGGGCCGGCGCCGGCGAGGTCCGCCTCGATCAGGTCGGTCAGCGTCGGCGCCGCGCCGTCGGGCGCGTCGTCGGTGTGGGATGTCGCGCCAGCGGTGGCGAGCTGGTCGGGGGTGCAGGTGAACAGCATGTGGGTGCGGATGGTGTGCGCGTCGGTGGCCAGGCTGTCCCCGGCGGACTGTCGTTGTAGGTCTTCGGTGGCCCAGCGGACCAGGGTGTCGGCGTTGCGGGCGGTGGGGCTGCGGGTGTCGCCGTCGGTGCGGGCGGCTTC
>DASTLY010000044.1:0-16504 GCA_035714445.1 Mycobacteriales bacterium | reverse complement strand
GCGTGGGTCCGGGCGAACTGCTGCCACGGGTCCTCCTGCGTCGCCTTCAGCGACAGGGAGACGCGCTCGCGGTCCAGGTCGACGTCGAGGACCTCGACGGTGACCTCCTGGCCGACCTCGACGACCTCGCTCGGGTGGTCGATGTGCTTCCAGGACAGCTCGGAGACGTGCACGAGACCGTCCACGCCGCCCAGGTCGACGAAGGCGCCGAAGTTGACGATGGAGGAGACGACGCCGGACCGGACCTGGCCCTTCTGCAGGGTCGCCAGGAACGTGCTGCGGACCTCGCTCTGGGTCTGCTCGAGCCACTGCCGGCGGGACAGCACGACGTTGTTGCGGTTCTTGTCCAGCTCGATGATCTTCGCCTCGAGCTCCTTGCCGACGTACGGCTGGAGGTCCCGCACGCGGCGCATCTCCACCAGCGACGCCGGGAGGAAGCCGCGCAGGCCGATGTCGAGGATCAGGCCGCCCTTGACCACCTCGATCACCGTGCCGGTGACGATGCCGTCCTCTTCCTTGATCTTCTCGATCGTGCCCCAGGCGCGCTCGTACTGCGCGCGCTTCTTGGACAGGATCAGGCGCCCCTCCTTGTCCTCCTTCTGGAGGACGAGGGCCTCGACGACGTCGCCGACCGAGACGACCTCGTTGGGGTCGACGTCGTGCTTGATGCTCAGCTCGCGCGAGGGGATGACGCCCTCGGTCTTGTAGCCGATGTCGAGCAGGACCTCGTCGCGGTCGACCTTGACGATCGTGCCCTCAACGATGTCGCCGTCGTTGAAGTACTTGATCGTCTCGTCGATGGCGGCGAGGAAGTCCTCCATGGACCCGATGTCGTTGATCGCGACCTGCGGGGTGGAGGGGGTGTCGAGAGTGGACGTCAAGGGAGAGGCTCCGGAGCGGGTGGGTTCGGGGCGGGCCCGCGACGGGCCGACCGGGAAGAGCGGGCAGGGCTTGGGCAGTCACACTTGCACTCGATCAACAACACTTGCGCTGTCACGTGCACGTGAGGCACGAACAGGTGCGACACGATCAATCGCACCAGGGACATCAGGCGCACGACCGGGTCGGGCCGCAGGCAGATGCCACCGGCGCCCAGACTACCCGCATGGACGCAGCACCGTCGAACGCCGCCGCTGTCGCCCACCGCCCGGTGGGGCCGGGCGAGAGCGCCCGGGCGAACCGGACGTGGTGGGACGCCTCGGCACAGTCCTACCAGGACGAGCACGGGGAGTTCCTGGGCGACGCGGACCTGCTCTGGTGCCCGGAGGGCGTCCGCGAGGCCGACGCGCAGCTGCTCGGCGACGTGGCGGGCCGCGACGTCCTGGAGGTCGGCTGCGGGGCCGCGCAGGGGGCCCGGTGGCTGGTGCGCGCCGGAGCCCGGGTGACCGCGCTCGACGTGTCGTACGGCCAGCTGCAGCAGGCGCGGGTGCTGGACCGGCGCACCGGGCCGAGGGTCGCGCGCCTGGTGCAGGCCGACGCGCAGGCCCTGCCGTTCACCAGCGAGGCCTTTGACGTCGTGGTGTCCGCGTTCGGCGGCATCCCGTTCGTCGCGGACTCCGCCGGCACCATGCGCGAGATCGCGCGGGTGCTCCGGCCGGGCGGCCGGCTGGTGTTCTCGGTGACGCACCCGACGCGCTGGGCGTTCCCGGACGACCCCGGCCCGGGCGGCCTCACGGTCGGCCAGAGCTACTTCGACCGGACGCCGTACGTCGAGCAGGACGCGCAGGGCACCGCGGTCTACGTGGAGCACCACCGGACCCTCGGTGACCGGGTCCGTGAGCTGGTCGGCGCGGGCCTGGTGCTCGTCGACCTGCTCGAGCCGGAGTGGCCCGAGGGTCACGACCGCGAGTGGGGGCAGTGGTCGCCGCTGCGCGGCCGGCTCATGCCGGGCACTGCCATCTTCTGCGCCGTCAGGCCGGGCGGCCCGGCGCCGGCTCCCAGTGCACGACCTTGACCCGCGTGAGCTCGTCGAGCAGCTCGGGGCCGTAGCCCAGGCCCTGCCCGCTGCCCCGCCCGGGGGTCGCGGCGCCGCCGGGCGCGCCGCCGAACACCGCGTTGACCTTGACGGTGCCGACCGGCAGCTCGCGCGCGGCCTGCTGCGCGTGCGCGAAGTCGGGCGTGAGCACGGTCGCGGCCAGCCCGTACGACGAGTTCGCCGCGGCGGCCAGTCCCTCGGCGAAGGACTCGACGACGCGTACGGCGGCCACCGGCCCGAACGTCTCCTCGCGCATCACCGCCATGTCGTCCGTGCAGCCGGTCAGCACCGTCGCCGGGTAGTGGGCGCCGGTCCCGGCCGGCACCGCTCCCCCGGCCAGCGCGGTCGCCCCGGCGGCCACGGCGTCCTCGACGTGCCGCGCGACGACCTCGCGCTGCCGGCGGTCGACGAGCGGCTGCGCGTCGGCCGCGCGGGCCCGGGCCTGCTCCACCAGCGCCGCGACGAACGGCTCGGCCACCTCGGCGTGCACGTAGATGCGCTCGACGGACACGCAGATCTGGCCGGCGTTGGCGAAGGCCCCGAGCGCCACCTGCCCGGCCGCCCACACCGGGTCGACCCCGGCGTCCACGATGCAGGCGTCCTTGCCGCCGCCCTCGAGCACCGCGTGGGCGCCGGTGCGCGCGCAGGCCTGCGCGATCGACCGGCCGGTGGCCGACGACCCGACGTGGTAGACGGCATCCACCGTGGGGCTCTCGACGAGCAGGGCGCCGGTACGGCCGTCGCCGTGCAGCACCTGCAGCACGCCCGGGGGCAGCTGGTCGGCCAGGATGCCGGCCACCAGCCCGCCGCACAGCGGGGTGCGCTCGGTGGGCTTGTAGACGACGGTGTTGCCGGTGACCAGCGCGGCGGCCAGGCCCTGCAGGGCGATGGCGACCGGGTCGTTCCAGGGCGTCAGCACCACGACGACGCCGCGGGGCTCGAAGCGCATCACGTCGGTGGCGTCCCAGCCGCCCTGCAGGGCGCGGCCGCGGTGCAGCGGCCCGAGCTCGGCGTACTGCTCCAGCGTCCCGATGCCGGCCTCGACCCCGCCGAGGCTGTCGCCGGCGGTCTTGCCGGTCTCGCGCGCCTGCAGGGCGGCGACCTCGTCGATCCGGGCCCGCAGGGCCCGGGCGGCCGCCTTGAGCGCGGCGGCCCGCTCCCCGGGGCTGGTGCGGGCCCAGCCGGGAGCGGCCTTGGCGGCCCCCGACAGGGCGGCGTCCACCTCGGCCCGGCCGCACAGCGGCACCCGCCCGACCAGCTCGCCGGTCCGCGGGTCGTGGACCTCGAGCAGGTCCTCGGGGCCGGGCAGCGGGGTGCCGTCGAGCAGGAGCGGGGCGGGGTCGAGCTGCACAGGGCCTCCAGGGACAGGGACGGGCGTCCCAGCGCGGCTACCCGCCCGACGAACGTGCACACCCCCGGCGCCCGGCCGTACGCCCGTGCGGCACAGTGCACGCTCACCACGCCTGGACGAGGAGGACGGATGGGACCGACGACGTCCGGACGAGCGGGGTGAGCACCGCCGTACGCCGGGCCCGTACCTCGGACGTGCCGGGGATCCGGGACCTCGTCGACGCCTGGACCGCCGACCGCCGGCTGCTCGGCAAGGCGACCGTCACCCTGTACGAGGACGTGCAGGAGTTCTTCGTCGCCGAGCAGGCCGGCCGGCTCGTCGGCTGCGGCGCCCTGCACGTGCTGTGGGCCGACCTCGGCGAGGTGCGCACGCTGGCCGTCGACCCCGCCGTCCGCGGCCAGGGGGTCGGCCACCTGCTGCTCGCCCGGCTGCTGCAGCAGGCCGTCGAGCTCGGGGTCGACCGGGTCTTCTGCCTCACCTTCGAGACCGACTTCTTCGCGCGGCACGGCTTCGTCGCCGTCGAGCGGGTGGCGGTCGACGCCGGCGCGCTGGAGGAGCTGCTGCAGTCACCGGACGAAGGGGTCGCGGAGTTCCTGGACCTGGCCCGGGTCCGTCCCAACACCCTCGGCAACACCCGGATGCTGCTCACCCTGCCCTGACCACCGGTCAGACGGGCGCCAGCGCGGCGGCCAGGACGACGCGGTCGCGGCCGGTCCGCTTGGCGGCGTACAGGGCGACGTCGGCGCGGTGCACGAGCCCGGCTGCGTCCTCCGTACCGTCCCAGGCGGCGACGCCCGCCGAGAAGCTCTGCCCGGCGGGCGTGGCTTGCCGGCAGGCGTCCAGCAGCGCCCGGCAGGCGGCCGGGTCGAGCCCGGGCGCGATCAGCAGGAACTCCTCCCCGCCGTACCGGGCCAGCACGGTGTCGCGGGGCAGGCGGGCGGCCCAGACCTGCGCCGCCTGGGTCAGCAGCCGGTCACCCGCGTGGTGGCCGAAGGTGTCGTTGAACAGCTTGAACTGGTCGAGGTCCAGCAGACCCACCGACAGCGGTGCATGCGTGCGGCCGCTCTGGTCGAACGCCCGCCCGAGCTCGGCGTCGGCGCTGCGCCGGTTGGGCAGCCCGGTCAGCGCGTCGGTCCGGGAGAGCGCGTCCAGCTCGCCGGCCTGGATCTGCACCCGCGACAGCAGCCCCTCCATCCGCATGATGACCAGCAGGAACAGCACCACCGAGCTCACCACGACGGCCCACGCGTCCACGGTCAGGTCCAGGGCCAGCTGGACGGCCAGCGTGCCCGGGGCGGTGAGACCGGCCGCGGTCAGGGCCACCAGCCGCCGGCGGGTGAACGTGACCTGCTGGTCCGGCACCGGCTCGGACAGGCTGCGCATGGACGGGTGCAGCGCGGCCGCTCCCCACAGCACGTACGACCCCAGCCACAGCAGGTCCACCGCGCCACCGTCGTAGCTGCCGGTCAGGTTCACCAGCGTGAAGGTGGTGTCGGCGACGAACAGCAGCCCGCCGCCGCCGATCAGCATCCGGAAGCTGGGGGTGCGACCGCCCGGGGTGGTGAGCAGGCGCACCAGCAGGGCGAACAGCATCACGTCCGCAAGGGGGTAGGCGAGGCCGACGGCCCGGGCGAGCGCCGACACCCCCGAGTCGCGGACGGTGGGCTCCAGCACCAGCACCCAGGACAGCAGGCCGAAGCCGATGGTGAAGATGGCGCTGTCCAGCAGGCCGTCCCGGTCCCGGCCCCCGCTCCGCCCGCGCAGCAGGAGCACGACGGACACACCGAGGACGGCGTACGCCACGAGGTAGAAGCCGTCGGCCGGGCTGGGGAACGGCACGACGTGCTGCGCGTCCTCGTACCACGTGTAGGCGGCGTCGCCGCACGACCAGATGAGCTGGCCGGCGGCCAGGCAGTACCACGGGGCCCGGCGGGCCGGTCGGTGCAGGCGTACGGCCAGGCAGATCGCCGTGACGCTCGACAGCCCGACCAGCACGTACGTCACGCTCCGCGGCGTGCCGGCCGGCAGCAGCAGGTACCCGGCGACGACGACGGCGCCGCCCGCCAGGTAGCCACGCCACGCCGCCACGGTCACCCCCATAGGCTCGGCAGGCGACGTGGCGCACCTGAGCGGGCGCGACCGCCGTCACCCCACGGAGTCGGCCCCGGAGCGCGGAGCCGGGTCGATCCGGTCCGTCCGGTCCTGCAGCTGCGGGAAGTACGCGTGCGGCGAGCTGAGCAGGGGCTGGGCACGCCCGCGCAGGAAGCGGTCGAAGAACGCCGCCGTCGTGGTCCGGACGATGGCCGAGCTCACGCCGTCGCCGATGTCGCCGAAGACCAGCCGCCAGGTCTCCGGGTCCTGCTGCTTGAGCGTCTCGTCGAGCCCCCACCGGCGCACGCTGCCGCCGAGGTCGATGAAGCGGTAGTGACCGGCGCCCTGGACCCGGAACCAGCGGTGCCAGCCGGACAGCCGGGGCAGGAAGCTCGCCCAGGAGGGGTCGGAGGCCTGGGAGTGGTAGCTGCTGCCCATCACCAGGAACGGCTTGTCCAGGCCGCTGCGCTCCACCGGCCCGACAAGCAGGCCGTCGAGGTTCACCCCGGCCACGAAGCGCCGGTCCTCGCGCATCACCGCTGCCGCCGTGGCTCCGCCGAAGCTGTGCCCGTAGATGCCCACCTGCTCGGTGTCCAGGGTGCCGGCGATGCCGGGCGGCAGTGGCGCGCCGGCCACATCGGGGTTGGCCCCCCGGTCGAGGCGGATGAGCTGGTCGAGGACGTACCGGGTGTCGGCCACGCGGACGGCCAGCAGGTCCTTGAGGACCCGCTGGCTCTTGGCGGAGTACGGGTCGCCGCCGGCGAGGCAGTACTCGGGGTCGGTGGTCTTCTCGACCCGTCCGCCCGGGAACTCCACCGCGGGTGACTCGTGCGTGCTGGCCAGCGCCACCACGACGAAGCCCTGGCTGGCCAGCTGCTCGTTGACCGCGGTGGTGTCGGTGCGCGAGGCGCACAACCCGTGGTGGAAGAACACCACCTTGTGCGTGCCGGCGCGGACCGGCGCCTGCAGGCGGCTGTGCGTCTGCACGGTGAACGCGCCCTTCGGCACGGGGTAGAAGGCCTGCAGCGCCGCCACCTCCCCGGGCGGGGCGTAGGGCGCGAGCGGGCGCCCGCCGGTCGACGCGGCCGGGTAGAAGACCTGCACGCGGAGCTCGCGGCGCCGCTGCTCGGGGTCGAGCGGGTCGACCCGGTCACGGTCGCGCAGGTGCAGCAGCGTGGTCCCGGTCAGGAACGGCCCGGTCGGCCGGGGCAGCCACAGCGCCGTCCGCTCCGGCTGGGCGGCTGCAGGGGCAGTCGCGGGTGCGGGTGCGGGTGCGGGTGTCGGGCCGGCGGCGAGCGCGGGACCGGGGGCCAGCAACGGCAGGGCGGAGCCGGCGAGCAGGACGGCGAGGGCCGGCGCGAGCAGCGTGCGTGGGCGCATGGGTGGGGGCACCTCCAGGACGGGAGCGGACTGCCGGATTGCCCGGCGGGGCGGCAACGTAAGCGTGGGACCGGCCCGACCGCATCCCCCTGCAGAACGGTCCATCCTGCGGCGATCCGGTACCTGCGGGCGGGCCGGAGCGGCACCCGGCCCACAGGACCAGGGCGTCTCCACCCTGCGGCCGATGCCCCGCCGGCGGTCATGGTCGAGGATTCCGACGTGCCCCCGCCCTCCCGGTCGTCCGACCTCCGCGACGTGGGCGGCGCGCGCGATGTGGGCGGCGCGGGCGGCGTCGAGCACGTCGGGCCGGGCCTGGCGCGGTGGCGCAGCCTGCTGCGCCGCGTCGGGGTGCGGACGGCGCTGGGCCGGGACGTCGTGGGTGCCGCTCTGCTCGCGGTGCTGCTGGCCGTGGCGCCGCTGGTCGCGGCCGTGGTGGTCGCCGCCCACCAGCCGGTGCCCACCCCCGTCCCGGCGGACCGGCTGGCGCTGGCCACCGCCGTCGCGCTGGCCAGCTGCGCCGCGGTCGCCGTCCGCCGACGCACGCCGCTGGCGGCGCTGGCCGCGGCGACGGTGCTCGTGCTCGCCGCGCCCGCGCCGGCGCTGTCGCTGGAGGGGCCGGGGCCCGGCATCGCCCTGCTGGTCTGTGCCTACACGGTCGCAACCCTGCTGCCCCGCCGCGGGGCAGTGGTGTGCCTCGGAGCCTGCGCGGTGGCGCACCTGCTCGGCGGGCTGGCCCTGGTCCGGGGGGACGTGACTGCCTTCACCTGGTGGGGCGTGCCGGCGGGCGACGTCGCGGCCCGCGTGCTCGCGAGCACCGCCAGCCTCGGGCTGCCGCTGCTGCTCGGCTCGTCGGTGCGCCGGCGACGGGCGCGTACGGGCAAGCTGGTCGAGCGCGCCGAGCGGCTCGAGGCCGAGCGGGCCGACCGCGACCGGGCCGCCGCCGCGCAGGAGCGCTCGCGGATCGCCCGGGAGCTGCACGACATCGCCGCGCACGACCTGTCTGCGATCGTGGTGCAGGCGGGCGCGGCCGACCGGCAGATCGAGCGCGACCCGGCCGCCGCCCGGCGCACGCTGCTCGACATCCGGGCCCAGGGCCGGGAGACCCTGACCGCCCTGCGCCAGCTGGTGGGCATCCTGCGCGACGACGACGGCGGCGGCCGGGCTCCGCAGCCGACCCTCGAGCGGCTCGACGAGCTGGTCGCCGGCGCCCGGGCGGCGGGCATGCAGGTCGACGTGACCCGTGCCGGTGCCGGACCGCCGCTGCCGGCCGCGCTGGACCTCACCGCCTACCGGGTGGTGCAGGAGGCGCTGACCAACGCCCGCCGGCACGCGCCCGGCGCGCCGGTCGCGGTGCACATCACCCGGCACGAGGGCGTCGACCTCGTCGTCCGTCATCCTGCGCCGGGCGACCTGCCGGGGCCGGTTCCGGGCCCGGCCGGCCCCGGGCACGGGCTGGTGGGCATGCACGAGCGCGTCGAGCAGGCCGGCGGCAGTCTGCGGGCCGGGCCGACGCCTGACGGCGGGTGGCAGGTCGAGGTGCGGCTGCTGCCGGGCGGCGACCGGTGATCCGCGTCGTGCTGGCCGACGACCAGGCCGTCGTGCGCGCCGGGTTCCGCACGATCCTGTCCGCCGAGCCCGACCTGGAGGTGGTCGGCGAGGCGAGCGACGGGGCCGAGGCCGTGCGGGTCGCCCGCCGGACCCGGCCCGACGTGGTGCTCATGGACGTCCGGATGCCGGGCACCGACGGCATCCGGGCGACCGCCGAGCTGGCCGGTCCCGGCGTGCCCGACCCGGTCGCCGTCCTGGTGGTGACGACCTTCGACCTCGACGAGTACGTCTTCGGCGCGCTGCGCGCCGGTGCCAGCGGCTTCCTGCTCAAGGACGTCGAGCCGGACGAGGTGGTGGCCGCGGTCCGGCTCGTCGCGGCCGGTCAGGGCCTGGTCGCCCCCGCCGTCACCCGCCGGCTGATCGCCGAGTTCGCCCGGGTGCCGCCGCTGCGCGCGGACACCGCCCGCCTGAACCGGCTGACCGTCCGGGAGCGCGACACCCTGGTGCTGCTTGCGGCCGGGCTGTCCAACGCCGAGATCGCGGCGGCGCTGATGGTCACCCCGTCGACGGTCAAGACCCACGTCGGCGGGCTGCTCACCAAGCTCGGGTGCCGCGACCGCGTGCAGGCGGTGGTGTTCGCGTACGAGAACGGGGTCGTCGAGCCGGGCCGCTGAGCGCTGCCGCGGACGGGGTCAGGGAGCGGCCGGCACCTGCGCCCGGGCGGCGGCGAGCAGCTGCTCGGAGACGTCCCACAGGCGGCGGGCGGCGGCCGGGTCGAGGGCGTGCGGCACCACCCCCGACAGGCCCTGCAGCTGCGGGACGACCTCGGCCTCGTGGCAGTCCTCGAAGTAGCGCCCCCCGATGCCCTGCAGCTGGGGCGAGGTGGCGACGTACACCGACGTGGCCGCGCCCTGCTCGGGGGTCTTCATCCGGAACAGCCCGGCGTCCTCGGCCGCGCGGGCCTGCTGCTCGCTCGCGGCGCGCTGCTCGGCGCTCCAGTGCCGCTGCAGCGGTGTCCAGATGCCGCCGGGCATCAGCGCGTTGGCGGTGATCCCGTCGCCCGCCCAGCGCCGCGTCAGCTCGACCGCGAACAGGACGTTGGCCGTCTTGGACTGGCCGTACGCCAGACCCGGCGTGTACTCGCGGTCCTGGAAGAACAGGTCGTCGAACACCACGGGCGACGCGGCATGGCCGCTGGACGAGACCGAGACCACGCGGGCGTCCCCCGCTGCGGCCAGGGCGTCGTGCAGGCCCGTCGTCAGCGCGAAGTGCCCCAGGTGGTTGGTCCCGAACTGCGTCTCCCAGCCCTGCGCCGTGGTGCCCTGCGGGGTGTCCATGACGCCGGCGTTGTTGACCAGGAGGTGCAGCGGCCCCTCCCAGGCGGCCGTGAAGGCGTCGACCGTCGCAAGGTCGGCCAGGTCCAGGTACGCCACCGTGACGTCGTCACGACCGCTGGTCCGGGCGATGTCCGCGGCGACCGGCGCGCCGGCCTCGACGTCGCGCACGGCCAGCGTTACCTGCGCCCCCGCGGCGGCGAGGGCGCGCGCCGTCTCCACCCCGATGCCGGACGCTGCCCCGGTGACGACGGCGCGCCGGCCGGTCAGGTCGACGCCCTCGACCACCTGCAGCGCGGTGGTGGTGGCGTCGTGGTCGTTGGTGATCCGGCTCATGCCGAGAACCGTAGGCCGGGCAAGGGCTCCGCGACGCGCCTGCGACAAGCCGGAGCTGCGACATAGTGGGAGATGCCCGTCGCCACCCGCCATCCGCCCTGGAACGTCCTGCTGCCGCCCGCCGCCCTGGTGGCGCTCGCCGCGGTCTGGGGACGGGACCTGCCGGGCCTGCTGGTCGCCGTCGTGGCCCTCGTCCTGGGCGGGGCCGTGCTGGCCGCGGTTCACCATGCCGAGGTCGTCGCGCACCGGGTCGGCGAGCCGTTCGGGTCGCTGGTGCTCGCGGTCGCGGTCACCGTCATCGAGGTCGCGCTCATCGTCACGCTCATCGTGTCCGGCGGACCGGAGACCGCGTCCCTCGCGCGGGACACCGTCTTCGCCGCCGTGATGATCACCTGCAACGGCATCCTCGGCCTGTCGCTGCTGGTGACGGCGCGCCGCCAGCACCTGGCCGTCTTCAACGCCGAAGGCACCGGCGCGGCCCTCGCGACGGTGGCGACGCTGGCGACCCTCACCCTGGTCCTGCCGACGTTCACCACCAGCGAGCCGGGGCCGGAGTTCTCACCGGCGCAGCTGGCGTTCGCCGCGACCGCCTCCCTCGTGCTGTACGGCTCGTTCGTCGCCACCCAGACCGTGCGGCACCGGGACTTCTTCCTGCCGGTGCTGCAGGGGACGGCACCGGAGGACGAGCACGCCGAGCCGCCGACCAGCCGGGCGGCGACGGTGAGCCTCGTCCTGCTGCTCGTGGCACTGGTCGCCGTCGTCGGCCTGGCCAAGGTCCTCTCGCCGGCCATCGAGGCCGGCGTCGAGGCGGTCGGCTTCCCGCCCTCCTTCGTCGGTGTCGTCATCGCGCTGCTGGTGCTGCTGCCGGAGACGCTCGCCGCGGTCCGCGCGGCCCGGCGGGGCCTGGTGCAGACGAGCCTGAACCTCGCGCTCGGCTCGGCGATGGCCTCGATCGGCCTGACCATCCCGGTCATCGCGGTCGCGTCGGTGTGGCTGGACGGGCCGCTGGTGCTCGGCCTGGCCGCCACGCAGATGGTCCTGCTCGCCCTAACGGTCGTCGTCGGCGTGCTGACCGTCGTGCCCGGCCGGGCGACCCGGCTGCAGGGCGCCACGCACCTGGTCCTGCTCGCAGCGTTTCTGTTCCTGGCCGTCAGCCCCTGACCCGCCCTCCGCTGCAGAGCCCGCGGGCGACGGACCCGCGCAGCAGGGGTCTGGCGCCTCCGCATCCTGGGCACAGCCTGATCATGGCGATCTCCGAGGAGTCGATGTGGCAGCTGCCCGCGCTCGCGGGCGCCGTGCTGGGCCAGGACAACCTGCCCGCGACCCTGGTCCACGTGACCCGGCTGGCCGTCGGCCTGCTGCCGGGCTGTGACGGCGCCTCGATCACCGGCTTCGAGGACGGGCGGCCCACCGTCGCCGCCGCCGACAGCGTGTGGGCCCAGGCCCTCGACGAGCTGCAGTTCGAGGAGCGCGAGGGCCCCTGCCTGGACGCCGTCCGCACCGGCAACGTGTTCCGGGTGCGCGACCTCGGGGAGGAGTCGCGGTGGCCGTTCTACGTCCGCCGGGCCCGCGACGCGGGGGCCCGGAGCATGGTCTCCCTGCCGATGGCGGCCGAGGGCAAGATCGTCGGGGCACTGAACCTGTACTCCCGCCGGCCCGACGCCCTGGACGCGCAGGAGGTGTCCCTGGGCGAGCTCATCGCCGCCCAGGCGGGGGTGGCGATGCAGGTAGCCGCCTCGTTCTTCCGCCACCGCGACCTGGCCGAGCAGATGCAGCGCGCGCTGGAGAGCCGGGCGCGGATCGAGCAGGCCAAGGGGGTCCTCATGGCCGCCCGGGGCTGCACCGAGGAGGAGGCGTTCGCGGTGCTGGTCGAGCTGTCGCAGAGCGCCAACCGCAAGCTTCGGGACGTCGCCCAGGCTCTCGTCGACTCCACCCACGAGCCGCGCTGACAGCGGTCAGGGACGGGTCAGGACGACGAGCATCTGGGTCGCCCGCGTCATGGCGACGTAGCGGTCGACCGCCCCCTCGATGCCCGTGCCGAACGCCGCGGGGTCGACCAGGACGACCAGGTCGAACTCGAGCCCCTTGGCCAGCTCCGGGGTCAGCGACCGTACGCGGGACACCGGCCGGAACGTCGGGTCGCCGATCACGCAGGCGGTCCCGTCGGCATGCGCGGCGAGCCAGCGCCGCAGGGTCCGGCCCAGGTCGGACGCCTGCCCGTGGACGACGGGGACACCGGTGCTGCGGATGGACGTCGGCACGTTCGCGTCCGGGAGTGCCGCCCGGATGACCGGCTCGGCCTCCGCCATCACCTCCGCCGGCGTGCGGTAGTTGATGCCGAGGCCGGCCTGCCGGACCCGGTCGAGCCCGACCCGCTCGAGCCGCTCCTGCCACGACTCCGCGAACCGGTGCCGGGCCTGGGCCCGGTCGCCGACGACGGTGAAGCTGCGGGACGGGCAGCGCAGCAGCAGCATCTGCCACTCCGCGTCGGTCAGCTCCTGCGCCTCGTCGACGACGACGTGCGCGAACGGGCCCGCGAGCAGGTCCGGGTCGGCGGCCGGCAGGCCTGTCGCGTCGACCAGGGCCTCCCGCAGGTCGGCCTGGCGCAGGCTCGTCACCAGGCCCTCGCCGTCGTCGTCGGCCTCGATGAGCGTGTCGATGACGTCGGCCATGCGCTCGCGCTCGCCGGCGACGAAGGCGTCCCGCCGCCGGCTGAGCCCGGACGCCGACGGGTCACCGAGGCGCTGCCGGACCGCGTCCAGGAGCGGCAGGTCCGACACCGTCCAGGCCTGCGGCTCGTCGCGCTGCAGCGCCCGTACGTCGTCCCGGCTGAGCCAGGGAGCGCACCTGCGCAGGTACGCCGGCACGGACCACAGGTCGCCCACGAGGTCGGCCGCCTGCAGCAGCGGCCAGGCCCGGGAGAACTCCGCCCGCAGCTCCCGGCTCCCCTCCAGCGACGCCCGGACCCCGTCCTCGGCGTCGGCCCTGTCCACGAGGATCGTGAGGAGGGCCTGCCAGACCTGGTCGCGGGCCTCGTTGTGCGGCGTGACGGGGTCCGGCGCGGCAAAGGCCTCGGCCCAGTCCGCCGCTGTCAGCCGGAGCTCCGACGCGTCGGTCTCGACCGTCATCCCCCGCGCCGGTGGCTCCTCGTAGAACCGGACCGCCGCCTGCATCGCGGTCACCATGCGGGCGGACGACTTCAGCCGGGCGACCTCCGGGTCGGTCTCGACCCCCGCTGCGGGGCCCTCCGGGACCAGGTCGCGCAGGGTGCAGGTCTGCACGCCCTCCTCGCCGAGGCTGGGCAGGACGTCGGCGACGTACGCCAGGTACGGCTGGTGCGGACCCACGAACAGCACGCCGCCCCGGCGGGAGCCCAGCCGGGGGTCGGCGTACAGCAGGTAGGCGGTGCGGTGCAGCGCGACGACCGTCTTGCCGGTGCCCGGACCGCCGTCGACGACGAGCGTGCCGCGCGAGCCGGCCCGGATGATGGCGTCCTGGTCGGCCTGCAGCGTGGCGAGCACGTCCTGCATCCTCGCCGACCGGGCCGCGCCCAGGCCGGCGAGGAACGCCGACTGCTCGTCGAGCGCGGCGTGCCCCTCGAGCCCGTCGCGGGTGAACACCTCGTCCCAGTAGTCGCTGACCCGGCCGCGCGTCCAGCGGTAGCGGCGGCGGCTGGCCAGCCCCATCGGCCGGGCGTGCGTCGCTGCGAAGAACGGCTCCGCGGCGGGCGAGCGCCAGTCGAGCAGCAGCCGACGGCCGGCGCTGTCGGTGAGGCCGAGCCGGCCGACGTACACCGGCTCGGGGTCGGCCGCGCCGACCATCCGGCCGAGGCACAGGTCCAGTCCGTAGCGACGCAGGGTGCGCAGCCGGGCGGTCAGCCGGTGGATCTCCAGGTCCCGGTCCATCGCCGCCTGCCCGGCGCCGCCGGGCGCCGCGCGCTCGGCGTCGAGGCGGTCCGACAGGTCGGTGACGGACTGCGCGAGGCTGCGGGCCAGCGCCGCGAAGTGCCGCTCGTCGCCGGCGACCAGTGCCGGGGCGGCCTTGACGGCCAGGTGCCCGGGGAGATGGAAGGCGCTCGGTCCCGGCTCCACCTGCGCTGCCACCGGACTGCTCGACGCCGACGACATCCGGGCTCCCTCCCTGCGTCCCCGCAGGTCGGGGGCGGGTTCGGGCGAGTCTGGGCCACGACCCGGGGCTTGCCGCAAGCCCCCGGCCGCGCTATACGTTGAGGTGGCGGCAGGGGCAGGCGACCGCAGCTCAGGCCGGCGGACCGTCCCGCAGGACCGCCGAGACCCGGGCCGCGCGCAAGTCGAAGGCACCGAACTCGGTCAGCCACCAGGTGGCACCGACCTCGGCGAAGGGACGCGGGTCGGTGCCGGGCAACCCGCCGACCGCGACGTCGACCGCGGGCAGCGCCGGGTCGCGCAGCCCGCGGACACCCTCGACGATCTCCGCGAGCTGGTCGGGCCGGTCCAGGTCCACGGGGACGACGCCCTCGTGCCGCGCGGCGCGCCGAAGCGGCGCCCGGTTGCCGTAGCGCACCGCCACCCACACCGGCGGCCCGGGGCGCTGGACCGGCGTCGGGCGCAGCGTGAGCCCGTCCACCAGGTAGTGCTCGCCGCGGTGGTCGACCCGCTCGCCGGTCCACGCGGCGCGGAGCACCTCGAGGCCCTCGTCGAGCATCACGGCCCGCACCCGGTCCTCGAGCTGCTCCCCCGTGCTGCTGAGCTCGCCGCTGCCGTCCCCACCGATCCCCACGCCGAGGGTGACCCGGCCCTGCGCGAGCTGGTCCAGGGACGCGATCTCGCGGGCGAGCTTGACCGGGCGGCGCCGCGGCAGCGGGGTGACCAGCGGGCCGATCCGCACCCGCTCGGTCGCGCACGCCACCGCCGCCAGGCTCACCCAGGGGTCGGCCACCGCCTGGACCGGCGCTCGGTAGGTGATGTGGTCCCAGACGAACACGCCGTCCCACCCGGCCTGCTCCGCCTCGGTCGCGATCCGGGCCACCACCCGCGGGTCGGCGAGCTCGTCGAACAGGGGCAGGAAGGCGGCGTAGCGCATCCGCGCAACCTACGACGCGGTGCCCCCGCACGTCAGTGCCCGGCGTCGTCCCAGGTGCGCCCGACGCCGATGCTGACGTCGAGCGCGACGTCGAGCGGGTAGGCGGAGCCCATCTCGCGGCGGACGAGCTCCTCGAGCTGCTCGCGCTCGCCGTCGGCGACCTCGAGCACGAGCTCGTCGTGCACCTGCAGCAGCAGCCGGCTCTTCAGGCCCTGCTCCCGCAGCGCCCGCGACACCCCGAGCATCGCCAGCTTGATGACGTCGGCGGCGCTGCCCTGGATCGGGGCGTTCAGCGCCATCCGCTCGGCCATCGCGCGGCGCTGGCCGTTGTCGCTGAGCAGGTCCGGCAGGTAGCGGCGGCGGTCGAGGATGGTGGAGGTGTAGCCGTCCTTGCGGGCCTGCACGACGACATCGTGCAGGTAGTCGCGGATGCCGCCGAACCGCTCGAAGTAGACCGTCATCTGCTCGCGGGCCTCCTCGGTGGAGATCCGCAGCTGGGTGGCCAGCCCGTACGCCGACAGCCCGTACGCCAGGCCGTACGACATCGCCTTGACGCGCCGGCGCAGCTCCGGGTCGACCTGCTCGACCGGGACGCCAAAGGCCCGGGAGGCCACGAACGTGTGCAGGTCCTCGCCCGTCGAGAACGCCTCGAGCAGCCCGGCGTCCTTGGACAGGTGCGCCATGATGCGCATCTCGATCTGCGAGTAGTCCGCGGTCATCAGGGACTCGTAGCCGGTCCCCGCGACGAAGCCCTGCCGGATCTCGCGGCCCTGGGCCGTGCGGATCGGGACGTTCTGCAGGTTGGGGTTGTCGCTGGACAGTCGCCCGGTGGCCGCCACCATCTGCTTGAACGTGGTGTGGATCCGCCCGTCGTCGGCCACCGTCGGCAGCAGCTGCTTCTCCACCACCATCAGCAGCCGGGTCATCTCGCGGTGGTGCAGCAGCCGCTCGATGACCGGGTGGGTGCCGAGCAGGGTGTTCTGCAGCGCGTCGGCGTCGGTCGTGTAGCCGGTCTTGATCTTCTTGGTCTTGGGCAGGCCGAGCTCGTCGAACAGCAGCGCCTGCAGCTGCTTCGGGCTGCCCAGGTGGAACTCGTGCCCGACGCTCTCGTACGCCGACTCGGCGGCCTGCTTGACCAGGTCCCGGAGCTTGGTCTCCAGCGCGACCAGGTGGTCGACGTCCGCGGCGATGCCGGTGCGCTCGCAGTCGGCGAGCACCCGCACCAGCGGCAGCTCCAGGTCGCGCAGCAGGGCCGTGCCGGCGCGGCGCTCGAGGTCCTCGTCGAGCGCCACTGCCAGGTCGGCGACGGCCCGCGCGTGCAGGACGGTCGCGTCGGCCGCCGCGTCGTCCTCGGCCTCCTCGCCCCCGTCGAGCGTCAGCTGGCCGTCGGCGGCCGCGACCTCGGCCCGCAGCTCGCGGCGCAGGTAG
>DASTLY010000043.1:0-15717 GCA_035714445.1 Mycobacteriales bacterium | reverse complement strand
CTGGAGACCGCTCTTCGTCAGCTCAGCGCGTGGCGGGACGCGGGACTGGTCGCGCCCGGGTTCGCCGTCTCGGTCAACCTCTCACCGCGACAGCTCCTGGATGCGAGCCTGACGGGAACGGTCGCACGGCTGGTCGCGGCCAACGGGCTCGAGCCCGCCGCCCTCACGCTGGAGATCACCGAGACGACGCTCATGTCAGAGCGGTCCGCGATGACCGACTCCGTCAACGCACTGGCCGAGCTGGGGGTGTCGCTGTCCATCGACGACTTCGGCACCGGCTACTCGTCCCTGTCCTACCTGCGCTACCTGCCGGTGACCGAGCTGAAGGTGGACCGGTCGTTCGTCGCCGCCCTGACCCACAGCTCCCGCGACAGCGCCCTGGTCGCCGCGGTGATCGGTCTGGCGCACGAGTTCGACATGAGGTGCGTGGCCGAGGGCGTCGAGACGGCGGCACAGCTGCGGGGCCTGGAGACGCTCCGCTGCGACTCCGCGCAGGGCTACTACCTGGGCCGCCCGGTGCCGGCCGCGACCCTGACAGGGCAGTGGGGGCACCACGGCGGGGACGACGCGCCCGCGGACGAGTGATCAAGGGACCACCCGCAGCCCGTGCTGCGCCGGGGCCGGGCCGCCGGCCGGCTCCGCGGGCGGCCGTGTCACCCGTCTTGGGTACCGTCCGGGACATGGGGGACCGCACATGACGACGGGGGCCGGCCACGCGCTGGCGACCACCGACCTGGCAACCGCCGACCTGGCGACCGCCGGCCGGGCGGACGCCGTCCTGGCCGCCCTCGACCCGGAGCAGCGCGAGGTCGCGACCACCCTGCGCGGGCCCCTGTGCGTGCTCGCCGGTGCGGGCACCGGCAAGACGCGCGCGATCACGCACCGCATCGCCTACGGCGTCCACAGCGGCGTCTACCCGCCCGGACAGGTGCTGGCGGTCACCTTCACCGCCCGAGCGGCCGGCGAGATGCGCTCGCGCCTGCGCGACCTCGGCGTCGGTGGCGTCCAGGCACGCACGTTCCACGCCGCCGCGCTGCGCCAGCTGCAGTACTTCCACCCGCAGGCGATCGGCGGGCCGCCGCCGCCGCTGGTCGACCACAAGGCGCCGCTGGTGGCGGCAGCGGCGTCACGCCTGCGGCTGCGCACCGACAAGGCCACCGTGCGCGACCTGTCGGCCGAGGTGGAGTGGGCCAAGGTCAGCATGCTCACCCCGGACACCTACGCGGCCGCCGCCGCCCGCGCGGGACGCGACGCGCCCGCGGGTCTCGACCCGGGGACGGTCGCCCGCATCCTGCGCGGCTACGAGGACGTCAAGACCGACCGCGGCGTCATCGACTTCGAGGACGTCCTGCTGCTGACCGCCGGCATCCTGACGGAGCGCGAGGACGTCGCCGCCGCGGTGCGGTCGCAGTACCGGTACTTCGTCGTGGACGAGTACCAGGACGTCTCCGGCCTGCAGCAGGTGCTGCTCGACCTGTGGCTCGGCGGGCGGGACGACCTGTGCGTGGTCGGGGACGCCAGCCAGACGATCTACTCCTTCGCGGGCGCCAGCCCGAGTCACCTGACCGGCTTCCGGACGCGCTACCCGGCCGCGACGGTGGTGCGGCTGGTGCGCGACTACCGCTCCACCCCCCAGGTGGTGGCGCTGGCGAACGGCCTGCTCGACCGGGCGCCGGCCGAGGCCACCGCGGCGAGGGTGCAGCTGGTCTCCCAGCGGGACGCGGGACCGCCCCCGGAGTTCGTCGAGTACCCCGACGACGTCGAGGAGGCCCAGGGCGTCGCCCGGCGCATCGCCACCCTCGTCGCCGCCGGGCAGCCCGCCGCCGGCATCGCCGTGCTGTTCCGCACCAACTCGCAGTCCCAGCCGCTGGAGCAGGCGCTGGCCGAGGCCGGCGTCGGGTACGTCGTGCGCGGCGGCGAGCGCTTCTTCGGCCGCCCCGAGGTGCGCAGCGCGGTGCTGCTGCTGCGGGGGGCGGCGCGGGCGGACGACGGCACGACGCCGCTGCCCGAGGCCGTGCGGGCCGTGCTTGCCGGCGGCGGCTGGTCGAGCACGCCGCCCGCGGGCACCGCCGGTGCCGGTGCCGTGCGCGACCGGTGGGAGTCGCTGCAGGCGCTCGCCGTGCTGGCGGACCAGGTCGCCGCGGCCCGGCCGCAGGCGCGGATGGCCGACCTCGTGGCCGAGCTCGACGAGCGTGCCGCCGCCCAGCACGCGCCCGTCGTCGACGGAGTCACCCTGTCGTCGCTGCACGCCGCCAAGGGCCTGGAGTGGGACGTCGTGCTGGTCGTCGGCGTCAACGAGGGCCTGCTGCCCATCTCCTTCGCCGCCGACACGCCCGCGGCGGTCGAGGAGGAGCGCCGCCTGCTCTACGTCGGGGTCACCCGGGCCCGCGACCGGGTGGTCGTGTCCTGGACGCGCTCGCGCACCCCCGGCGGCCGCGCGAGCCGCCTGCCCTCACGGTTCCTGGACGGCCTGCGCCCCGGTGGCACCGCCCGGACCGGAGCCGCGGGCCGCGGCCGCGACGGCGGGGCGGGCCGCGACGGCGCGCGGGGCACGGGGAAGGGCAAGGGTCCCGGGCTGCCCCGCGAGTGCCGCGTGTGCGGACGGTCGATCTCCACGCCGGCGCAGCGCAAGGTCGGCCGCTGCGACACCTGCCCTCCGACGTACGACGAGACGGTGTTCGAGGCGCTGCGGCAGTGGCGCTCCCGCACGGCCACCGGGGCCAAGGTGCCGGCGTACGTCGTGTTCACCGACTCGACGCTGGTCGCGGTGGCCGAGCGGCGCCCCGCCGACCTGGCCGCGCTGTCGGCCATCTCGGGCATCGGCCCCACGAAGCTCGACCGGTACGGAGCCGAGGTGCTGGCCGTGTTGCACGGCGAGACCGTAGGCGACGCAACGGCTCTCGAGGTTCCTGCGACCCTCGACCTGTCCCCCGCGGAGGTGCCGGCGCAGACGGCGCGGAACAGTGTTCGTTAAAGACGTTGTGCTGGCTCGCCGTCCGGCTCTAGCCTTTCGGGACGACAGCCGGACGGCTGACGCCCGGACGAGACCGCAGGGAGGTGCAGACGTGGTGATCACCCCAACGACGACAGGCGCCGTCGCCCACGTCCGTCCCGCCGGCCCGGTGTTCCCCGCGGCTCCCGGCGTGGCGCTCGGTTCCGCAGGAGAGCTCCGTCCGCGCCCGGCCACCAAGGCCAACCGCTTCTTCGATGCGATCCCAATGTCCACCCGGCCTGGGGGACACCCCGTGTAGGTCGTCGACGCACCGTCGACGACCAGGAGTCGTCGACTCCCGCACTGGAGCCTCCAGGCCGCGGATCCCACCGGGATCTGCGGCCTTCGTGCGTTCACGGGTCGCAGGTCCTTCCGCCGGCAGAAGTCCACCCGACTGCTCGCCGGCACCCGCCCTCACGTCGACCTGACACCCGGCCACCACCATGGCCCGAACCACCAGGAGGCCCCGCGATGCAGCTCGCGGCCCTGCTCGACCGGCTCGACCGGCCCGACCGGCTCGACCACCTCGATCGGCTCGACGGAGTGCCCGGCGTCGTCCGGACCGCCGCCGCGGCCCCGGAGCCGACCGCCCGCCAGCTCGCGGGCGGCATCCCCTGCCGGGACAACGACGCCGAGCTCTGGTTCGCCGACCGCCCCGCGGACGTCGAGTTCGCCAAGACGCTCTGCGGGGCGTGCCCGGTTCGGAAGGGCTGTCTCGCAGGCGCTCTGGAGCGACAGGAGCCCTGGGGCGTCTGGGGCGGCGAGCTCTTCGAGGCGGGGATCGTCGTGCCGCGGAAGCGGCCGAGGGGGCGTCCGCGCAAGGACGACCCGCGCTACACCGACGACCCCCGCTTCATCGGACGCCGGCCCGGCCGGACCACCAGCTCGGGGGACAGCGCCGCCTGACGGTGGCGCCCCCGCTCCAGAACACAGGAAGGAGAAACGGACATGTACATGGACGAGCGACTGGCCCACGAACGCCACGGGCGCGACCTCGCGCGGGCCGACGAGCAGCGCCTGGCCATCGCCCTGCGGGCCCACCGCCGGGCGAGCCGCCGGCACGAGCGGTCCGACCAGGCCCTGGCCCGGGCGGGGGCCCGCCTGGCCACCGCCACCCTGGCGACGGCCCCGGCCTGAGCCGTGGCTGCCGGCCGGCGGCCGGCCCGGGCTCCGACCTAGGCTCCGGCCGTGCTCGGGAGCGGGGGCGGGGGCGAGGGCGAGGACGGCGTGCACTGCGCCCGCTGCGGCGCGGTGCCGCCGTCCGTCCCGCCTCCCGTGGGCTGGTCCGGCGGCACCGAGCGGGGCCGCCCGCACTGGCTCTGCGGCGACTGCGTCCGAGCCCACCTGCGCAGCGTCGAGGCGAAGCTCGACGAGACCTGGTGGTAGCACCGGCGCAGCGCAACCGCTGACACTTCTGCTCGGCAGACGACGAACACGCCGGTGCTGACGGCCATTCGCCACGGCGTGTCGGGAGTCGGCCGAGCAGAAGTGTCCGCGCGTGCCGCGCTTGCAGCAACCTGGGTCACGGCGCTGGTGCGCGGGGCCGCCGGTGCCGGACACTCTCCAGATGCGCAGCCAGCTCTTCGACCAGGCCAACACCGCCGTCCAGACGACCGAGCGGTGGGTGAACCAGAACGCCAAGCTCCTGCGGGTGGGCCTCGGCCCCGACGTGCTGGCCGTCAAGGGCTCGATGGTCGCCTACCAGGGCGGCCTCACGTTCACCCACGAGGGTGCCGGCAGCGCGAGCCGGATGCTGCGCCGGATGATCAGCAGCGACGACGCCCCGTTGATGCGGGTCGCCGGCCACGGGGTCTGCTACTTCGCCCGGCTCGCCGAGGACATCTTCACCCTGCAGCTCGAGGGTGACGCCATCAGCGTGGACGGCAAGCGCCTGCTGGCCTTCGACGCCTCGCTGGCCTGGGACATCAAGCGGGTGCAGGGTGCCGGGGCGATGGCGACGTCCGGGCTGTTCAACACCGTGATCAACGGGACGGGCAACGTCTCGATCACCACCGACGGCCCGCCGCTGCTGCTCGACTGCTCGCAGGCGCCGGTGCTCGTCGACCCGCAGGCCGTCGTGTGCTGGTCGGCGAACCTGGTCCCCGGCGTCGTCAACAGCATGAACTTCCGGTCCCTGCTGCGCGGCGGGTCCGGCGAGGCCTTCCAGCTGTCCTTCTCCGGGCCCGGCTTCGTCGTCCTCCAGCCGAGCGAGGGGATGGCGCCGCCTGCCGGCGGCGGCGGTGGCGGCCTGTTCGGCTGACCAGGCCTGGCACGCGCCGGGCGTAGGCTCTCCTGACGTGGCTGCCGTCGACTTCCAGACCGAGATCCGCCTCCTGCGCACGACGCTGGAGTCGATCAGCGAGGTCACGGACCTGGGCGCCCTGCGCAGCCGCATCTCCGAGCTCAACGAGCAGGCCGCCTCGCCGAACCTGTGGGACGACCCCGAGGCCGCGCAGCTGGTGACCAGCGCGCTGTCCCACCAGCAGTCCGAGCTCGACCGCATCGAGTCCATGGGACGGCGCATCGACGACCTCGAGGTGCTGGTCGAGATGGCCGCCGAGGAGGCGATGGGCAGCTCGGACGGTGCCGCGGCGATCGTCGAGGCCGAGGGTGAGCTGACCGGCATCAAGAAGGACCTCGGCGAGCTCGAGGTCCGCACCCTGCTGTCGGGGGAGTACGACCCCCGCGAGGCGCTGGTGACGATCCGCGCCGAGGCCGGGGGCGTCGACGCGGCCGACTTCGCCGAGATGCTGCTGCGGATGTACCTGCGCTGGGCCGAGCGCCACAACTACCGGGCCGAGGTCTACGACACCTCCTACGCGGAGGAGGCGGGCATCAAGTCCGCCACGTTCCGGGTCGCCGCGCCCTACGCCTACGGCACGCTGTCGGTCGAGCAGGGCACCCACCGGCTGGTGCGCATCTCCCCGTTCGACAACCAGGGCCGGCGCCAGACGTCCTTCGCCGGCGTCGAGGTGCTCCCCGACGTCGCCGAGACCGACCACGTCGACATCCCCGAGCAGGACCTGCGCGTGGACGTGTTCCGCTCGTCCGGCCCGGGCGGCCAGAGCGTCAACACCACCGACTCCGCGGTCCGGCTGACGCACCTGCCGACCGGCACGGTCGTCAGCTGCCAGAACGAGAAGTCGCAGCTGCAGAACAAGGCGGCGGCGATGCGGGTGCTGCAGGCCAAGCTGCTGGAGCGTGCGCGCAAGGAGCGCCAGGCCGAGCTCGACGCGCTGAAGGGCGACGACTCGGGCAGCTGGGGCAACCAGATGCGCTCGTACGTGCTGCACCCGTACCAGATGGTCAAGGACCTGCGGACCGAGCACGAGGTGGGCAACACCTCGGGGGTCTTCGACGGCGAGATCGACGACTTCCTGGAGAGCGGCATCCGCTGGCGGCGCCAGCGGGACAAGGCCGGCGCCTGACCTGCGCGGACTCCGGCCGGACACGGCGCCGCGGGGTCACGGGCACCGGAGGCGCCGACGTAGACTCGGCTGCGGCCGGGTGCTGCGCGTCCCGCGTGCGAGGCTGCCGAGCAGGACCGGTCGGACCGGGCCCGGAGGCGACGCCACGACAACCCCTGACACCGAGACCGGCCGGGCGCCTTCCGTGATCCGATTCGACGGAGTCACCAAGCAGTACGACCGCACCCCGAGGCCGGCGTTGGAGGACGTGACCGTCGACGTCGGCCGGGGCGAGTTCGTGTTCCTGGTGGGGTCGTCCGGGTCGGGCAAGTCGACCTTCCTGCGGCTGGTGCTGCGCGAGGAGCGGGCGACGTCGGGGACGGTGCACGTCGCCGGCAAGGACGTGTCCACCCTGTCGTCGTGGAAGGTGCCGCACCTGCGTCGCCAGATCGGTGCCGTGTTCCAGGACTTCCGGCTGCTGCCGTCCAAGAACGTCTACGAGAACGTCGCCTTCGCGCTGCAGGTCATCGGGAAGTCGCGGTCGGCGATCGCCGAGACGGTGCCCGAGACGCTCGACATGGTGGGGCTCGCGGGCAAGGAGAAGCGCCGGCCGCACGAGCTGTCCGGTGGGGAGCAGCAGCGCGTCGCCATCGCGCGGGCGTTCGTGAACCACCCCTCGATCCTGCTCGCGGACGAGCCGACCGGGAACCTGGACCCGACCACGAGCATCGGCATCATGCGGCTGCTCGACCGCATCAACCGGACGGGGACGACCATCGTCATGGCCACGCACGACGACGAGATCGTCGACCAGCTGCGCAAGCGGGTGGTCGAGCTCGACGACGGCCGGGTGGTGCGGGACGAGTCCAGCGGCGTCTACGGCGCGAAGCGCTGACGGGGGAGGTCGACATGCGTCTTCAGTTCATCCTCAGCGAGATCGGCATCGGCCTGCGCCGCAACTGGGCGATGACGGTGTCCGTCGTGCTGGTCACGTTCGTGTCGCTGGTCTTCATCGGCCTGGCCATGCTCGCCCAGCAGCAGGTCTCGACCATGAAGGACTACTGGTACGACCGCGTCCAGGTCTCGATCTTCCTGTGCACCGCGGACAGCCTCGCGCCCAGCTGCGCCGAGGGGGAGGTCAGCGCCGCCCAGCGCGACGGCATCCTGGCCGACCTCGAGGGCGACGACCTCGCCCCCTACATCGAGAGCGTGCAGTACGAGTCCAAGGAGGAGGCGTTCGAGCGCTTCCAGGAGCAGTTCGAGGGCACCGCCGTGGTGGACAACGTCACGGTCGACGTGATGCCGGAGTCCTACCGCGTCCGCCTGGTCGACCCCGAGGAGTACGAGGTCATCTCGCAGCGCTTCGACGGGCTCGCCGGCGTCGAGGAGGTCGTCGACCAGGGCGCGCTGCTCGACCGGTTCTTCCAGTTCCTCAACGGCCTGACGCTGGGGTCCCTGGTGCTGGCCGGGGTCATGCTCGTCGCGGCCGTCCTGCTGGTGGGGACCACCATCCGGCTGTCGGCGGCCAGCCGCCGCCGCGAGACCGGGATCATGCGGCTCGTGGGCGCGTCGAACACGCTGCTGCAGCTTCCGTTCCTGCTCGAGGGCGTCATCGCGGTGAGCATCGGGGCGGCGCTGGCGACGGCCTCGCTGTGGCTCGGCGTGCGCCTCGGCGTGCCCTGGCTGGAGTCGAACCTGCCCCTGTTCGACTACATCGGCACCGGCGCGGTGGTGTCCGTGGCACCCTGGCTGTTCGGGATAGGCCTCGTCGTGGCGGGCGTGTCGTCACTGGTCACGCTGTCCCGGTACCTCAAGGTGTGAGGTGAGTGCCCGGTGCCGTGCGGTGCCGTGGCCGCTGAACGGGTCCGAACGGCCCGCCTGGGTCGTGGACGTCCGGCCGGAGCGCGAAGGAGCCAGCACCGCATGAGCCGTCGCCCGAGCCGTCGCCCGAGCCCTGCCGGCGTCGTCCCGGGGCTGGTCCTGGCGGCCCTGCTGTCCGGGCTGGGCGCCGCGGCGGGTCCGGGTGCCGTCGCTGCCGGGCCGGACGACCGCAAGCGCGAGGTCGACGCCGGCATCAGCGCCCTGCAGGAGGACCTGGTCGGCACGTCCGCGGAGCTGCAGGCGGCCTACGCGGCGCTGGCCGAGTCGCAGGCGCAGCTGCCCGTCGCGGAGGCGGCCCTGGCGCTGGCCGAGTCCGACCTCGCGGAGGCCGAGCGGGAGGACGCCGCGCTGGCGACCCGGCTGGCCGCCGCGGAGCAGGCCGAGGCCAACATGCAGGTGGAGCTCGCCGCGGACGCCGAGGCCATCGTCGACACCGAGGACTCCATCGGACGCCTGGCGTCCGAGGCGTACCGCAGCGGCGGCATGTCCGCGGGCGTCTCGGCGGTCATCGCCTCGGAGGACCCGGACGAGTTCGCGGACCGGTACGTCATGGCCAACTCGGTGCAGCGGCACCAGAACAACGCCCTCTACCGGCTGCAGAGCGAGCGCGCGGTGCGCGCCAACGCCCAGGCCCGCCTCGCCGCCGTCGAGGCCGAGGTCGCCGAGCTGCGCCGGCAGGCGGCCGAGGTGGTCGTCTCCGCCGCCGAGGCCCGGGCCACGGCGGCCGAGCGACGGGCCGAGGTCGACCGCCTGGTCGCCGCCCGCGTCGCCGCGTCGCAGGCCGTGGTGGCCCGCCAGGCCGAGGAGCAGGCGAGGCTGGGCCAGCTGCAGACCGAGCAGCAGGCGCTGGGCGCCGAGCTGGCCCGGCTCGCCGAGGAGGCCCGGCGCGCCGAGCAGGCCCGGCTCGCGGAGCAGGCGCGCCGGGACTCCGCGGCCGGCCGGTCCGCCGCCCGCGCCGCCCCGCCCGCTGCGTCTGACGGGGTCCTGCAGCGTCCGACCAGCGGGCGGGTCACGTCGGGCTACGGGTTCCGCATCCACCCGATCTCCGGCGCCCGGCGGCTGCACGCCGGCGTCGACCTGGCGGCCGGGTGCGGGACACCGGTCGTGGCGGCGGCCTCGGGGACCGTCGTCAGCGCCGGCTACGCGGGCGGCTACGGCAACCGCATCCTCGTGAACCACGGCCTGGTGGGCGACGCCGGCCTGGCCACGTCGTACAACCACCTGTCCGGCTACGCGGTGCGCAGCGGGTCCGTCTCCCGCGGCCAGGTGATCGGGTACGAGGGGACGACCGGGGCCTCCACCGGCTGCCACCTGCACTTCGAGGTCTACGTGGACGGTGCCACCGTCGACCCGATGGGCTGGCTGTGACGTTCCGGCGGTGAGCTCGACCGGCCGGCAGCCGCCACCCGCCTAGACTGGCCCGCCCGGTGTGCGCGGTGCCGCCGGAGGAGTCCGGGAGGTGCGCGGTGGCCAAGGAGCAGGGCCGCAAGGTCGTCGCGAGCAACCGCAAGGCGCGCCACGACTACCACCTCGACGACGTGCTCGAGGCCGGCATCGTCCTGACCGGCACCGAGGTCAAGTCACTGCGGATGGGCCGGGCCTCGCTCATCGACGGGTACGCCTCGATCACCGACGGCGAGGCGTGGCTCGAGGGCGTGCACATCCCCGAGTACACCGAGGGCACGTGGAACAACCACGCCCCCCGACGCAAGCGCAAGCTGCTGCTGCACCGCGAGCAGATCGACAAGTGGGCCGGCAAGGTGCGCGAGTCCGGCCAGACCATCGTCCCGCTGCAGCTGTACTTCTCCGACGGCCGCGCCAAGGTCGAGCTGGCCCTGGCCCGGGGCAAGCGCGACTACGACAAGCGGCACACCCTGCGCGAGCGTCAGGACAACATGGAGGCCCGGCGCGCGATGGCGGCGAAGAACCGCACCGTGCGCGACTGACCCCGACGCCGCGGAGCAGCGGGCGACGGTGCGCGCCGCCCGGCTGTGGACGTCACGGAGGACGCTGATGCGGTCGCCGCTCCGGTGGTTCGGCGGCGGGCAGGGCGCTCGCGCCCGTGGCGGCGGGCGGACCCGGTCGAGGGTGCCGGTGGGCACCGCGGACCCCACCGCAGGGCGACCCGGCGCGATGGGCTTGACCCACTTTGCTCCACGTCCGACCATGTGCGCGGGCTCAAGATCCGCACCGATCGGGCCGATGACGCCTCTGGCCAGGGGGTAGGGCCGGCAGCTGCGGTCGTCGTCCGCACCGAACGACGGGAGCAGTCGAGATGGGGCTCCGCGAGGACGGCAGCGGGGCGACGTCCGTGCTGGTGGTCGCGGAGGCCGATGTCCGAGCCGTGGTCGTGGCGGGCCTCGCCGCCGACGGTAGGTGGCGCGTCGTCCCGGTGGACGACCTCGGAACAGCCCTCGAGCTCGTGCGCACCGGCACCGGCAGCGTCGGCTGCCTCCTCGTCGACGTGGGCCCGTACCCGGCGTCCGACGCCTCGCCCGTCCGGGGGCTCCGGAAGGCCGCCGACTCGACCGGGCTCGTGCTGCTGCCGAGCCGTGCAGAGGTGGCGGAGGCTCAGGTCGCCGCGCACGCCGGTGACGACTACGTGCTGCCGGACGAGCTGTCGACCCGGCAGCTGCGGCGGGCGGTGGAGAACGCCGTCCGACGTGCGACGGCCGCCCGCGCGAACGCCGAGCTGTCCTGCCGCCTCCAGGCTCTGGCCGCGGGGTCGACCGACGGCCTCGTCGTCGTCTCGGGCGACGGCCGGGTGGAGGCGGTCAGCGCCGTCGCCGAGCGCTTCCTCGGAGCTCGGGCCGCGGCCCTGCACGGGCTCGCGCTGGCGGACGTGCCGTGGTCGTTCGTGGACCGCAACGACGTCCCCCTCGTCGTCGCCGACCGCGCCTCGCTGGGGGCTCTCGGGTCGACGGAGCTGGCGCGCACCGGCCATCTCGGCGTACGTGCGGCCGGCGGCGCCGTCACCCGGGTGTTCCTGACGACGTCCACGCAACCGGGCTCCGACGTGGTGGTGGCCTCGTTGCGCGACAGCAGCGAGCACCTCGCGATGGAGGAGTCCACCCGCTTCCAGTCTGCGCTGCTGTCGGCGATCGGCCAGGCGGTCGTGGTCAGCGACCCGGCCGGCACCGTGCTGTTCTGGAACCCCGCGGCCGAGGCGCTCTACGGCTGGAGCGCGCAGGAGGCGGTCGGCAGGACCGTCATGGAGGTCACCCCGTCGGCGGAGCCGGAGGAGATGGCCCGCAGGATGCGGCTGAACGTCGGCAACCGCAGCGGGTGGGCCGGCGACTACCTCCTGCGGCGGCGCGACGGGAGCCACTTCCAGGCACTCGTGTCGGTCGGGCCCGTCTACGACGACCGCAACGACCTGGTGGCGCTGATCGGGGTGTCGTCGGACATCACCGCCCGCAAGCGGGCGGAGGAGGCCGCACGGGCGCTCTCGGCGATCGTCGAGTCGACCGCGGACGCCGTGTTCACCCACGACCTCGCCGGCGCCGTCAGGACGTGGAACGCCGGCGCCGAGCGGCTGTTCGGCTACACCGCCGACCAGATCGTCGGACAGCACGCCCGCGTGCTGTCCGTGATCGGGCCCGACGCGGCCGCCCAGGCGATCCAGGAGATCAGCGCCGGCCACAGGATGCGCGGCCACCAGACGCGGGGGCGGCGCCGTGACGGCAGCACGTTCGCCGTCTCCATCACGGCGTCGCCGATCTACGACGAGAACGGCGACGCGGCCGGGGTCTCGGTGATCGCGCGCGACACCTCCGAACGGCAGCAGATGCAGGACCAGCTGAACCACCAGGCCAGCCACGACGCGCTGACCGGTCTGCCCAACCGCACCCTGCTCGCCGACCGGATGGCGCAGGCCCTGGCCAGCGCCGAGCGGCGCGCGGTGCCGGTCGCCGTGCTCTTCATCGACCTCGACCAGTTCAAGGGCGTCAACGACGTGCACGGGCACCTGGGTGGCGACGAGCTGCTGGTCGAGGTCGCCCGGCGTCTGCGGGCGGTGACGCGCCCGGCCGACACGGTGGCGCGGTTCGGCGGGGACGAGTTCGTCGTCGTCTGCGACGACCTCGACGCACAGGCCGCGCTGGCCCTCACGGCCCGCATCGAGGACGCCTTCCGCCTTCCGATCCGGGTCGGTCAGCACAGCCTGCGGGTGTCGGCCAGCATCGGCATCGCCGTGTCACCGCCGCTGCAGCCTGAGCCGGACGTGCTCCTGCGCTCGGCCGACGCCGCCCTGTACGAGGCGAAGTCCAGCGGGCGGGCCCGGAGCAGGATCTTCGACGCGTCCCTGTCCCAGCGGTCGGCGGAGCGTCTCGAGCTGACGTCGGACCTGCGCGAGGCCTTCGAGAGCGAGGCGCTGCAGCTGCACTACCAGCCCGTCATCGACCTCGCGACGGGCGGCCTGGTCGGCCTCGAGGCACTCGCCCGATGGCAGCACCCGACGCGCGGCTGGGTGCCGCCCAACCTGTTCGTCCCGCTGGCCGAGCAGAACGGCCTGTCGTCCGCGCTCGACCAGTGGGTGCTGAGGCGCGCCTGCGCGGACGCCGCGGCGTTGCGCAGCCTCGGCTTCCTGCCCGCGGCCGCACGGGTCGCCGTCAACATCTCGGCCAACAACGTCGGGGACGTCGAGCTCCTGCGCTGGGTCCAGGAGGCGGCGGCAGCATCCGCCCTGCCGCTCGACGCGCTGGAGGTGGAGGTCACCGAGACGGCGCTGCTGGCCGACGCCGCGCGGGCCGGCCAGGCCCTCTCCGCGCTGCGGCGGCTCGGGGTCACCGTCGCCCTGGACGACTTCGGCACCGGCTTCTCCTCCCTGACCAACCTGCGGACGCTGCCGGTGACGACCATCAAGATCGACCGCTCCTTCATCCAGCACATCACCGACCGTGCCGACGACTTCGCCATCGTCACCTCGCTGGTGGAGCTCGGTCGCGCCGTCGGCCTGCGAACCGTCGCCGAGGGCGTCGAGACACCCGAGCAGCTGGACCTCCTGCGACGCCTCGGCTGCGTGGCCGGACAGGGCTACCTGTGGAGCGGGGCGCTCTCGGTCGACGAGCTGCCTCACGCGTCGTTGTCCGTCCGCTGACGCGGGACCACCCGGCGGCGTCCGCGGTAGGTCCCCGAGCCGGCTCGCGACCTGGCTCGTGAGCCCGAGAACGCCCGGCCGCCGTGGGGGGTGCGACCTGCGCGATCGCCGCTAGGGTTCGGCAGATGACGACGCAGTCAGACGTCGAGACGCCGGCGGCCGGTCCGCCTGCCGCGACCAGGCAGGACTGGCAGCGCATGGTCGCGGCCGTCCTGAAGAAGTCGCGGCGCATCCGGGAGGGCGAGGAGCCCGAGGCGCCGGAGTCGCTGCTCGAGCACGAGACGGTCGACGGCCTGCGGCTGCAGGCGCTCTACACGCCCGACGACCGGCCGGCGCTCGTCACCGGGCTGCCGGGCAAGGCGCCCTTCGTCCGCGGCGGTGCCATCGCCCGCGACGAGACGGGCTGGCAGGTGCGGCAGCGGGTGGTTGAGCGTGACGCGGCAACGGCCAACGACGTGGCCCTGGCCGAGCTGGAGAACGGGACGACGTCCATCTGGCTGGCGGTCGGCGGGTCGCGCGGCGTCCCGGTCGCCGACCTGACCCGCGCGCTGGACGGGGTGCTGCTCGACGTCGCTCCCGTCGCCATCGAGCCGCACGACGACGCGCTCGCCACCGCCCGGGCCGTGCTGGCCGTCGCCTCCGGCGTGGCCGACGCCGACCTGCGGCTGCAGCTCGGCATCGACCCGCTGGGAGAGCTGGCCCGTGGCGGCGCCGACGCGCGGCCGGGCCGGTCGCCGTCGGCCGCAGACATCGCGACCCTGCTGGGGGAGCTGCCGCAGGCGCCCGGCGTGCGTGCCCTGGTGGCCGACGCCCTGCCGTACCACCGGGCCGGTGCCTCCGACGTCGAGGAGCTCGGGCTCGCGCTGGCCACCGGGGTCGCCTACCTGCGTGAGCTCGCCGAGGAGGGCGTCGACCCCGGGACCACCGCCGCCCGGCTGGAGTTCCGCTACGCCGCCACCGTCGACCAGTTCGCGACCATCGCCAAGCTGCGTGCCGCCCGGCTGCTGTGGAACCGCGTCACGCAGGAGCTGGGACTGCCGGAGTCCGTCCGCGGGCAGCTGCAGCACGCCGTCACCTCGACGGTGATGATGACCCGCCGGGACGCGCCCGTGAACCTGCTGCGCACGTCCGTCGCCGCCTTCGCGGCGGGGGTCGGGGGAGCCGACGCGGTCACCGTCCTGCCCTTCGACCACGCGCTGGGCCGCACCGAGGGGCGCTCCGACACCCACGGCCGGCGGCTGGCCCGCAACACCCAGTCGTTGCTCGTGATGGAGGCGCACGCCGCCCGGGTGCGCGACCCGGCCGGCGGCTCGGCCTACGTCGAGCAGCGCACCCTGGCGGTCGCCGAGGCGGCCTGGGACGTGTTCACCGAGGTCGAGCGTGCCGGTGGGATGCGTGCGGCCCTGCAGGACGGCTCCGTCGCCCGCCGCGTCGCCGGTACGTGGCAGCGCCGCCGCGACGCGGTCGCGAAGCGCACGACCCCCCTGCTCGGCGTCAGCGAGTTCCCCGACCTGACCGAAGAGGCCGGGCTGCGCGGTGAGGCGCACGAGGACACCGGTGCCGGGCTGCCCGTCGTCCGGCTGGCCGAGGACTTCGAGGAGCTGCGCGACCGGGTCGACGGCGTCGTCCTGTCGGGACGGCACCGCCCGAGCGTGCCGGTGGTCGTCCTCGGGCCGCCCGGCCGGCACACCGCCCGGCTCGGCTTCGTCAGCAACCTGCTGGCCGCCGGCGGCATCGAGGCCGTCCCCACGGCGCCGCACGACGTCGCCGAGGCCGCCGGTGGGCGTCCCGTCGCGGTCGTGGCGGGTGCCGACAAGGACTACGCGGAGTCCGGTGCGGCGGCGGTGCAGTCGCTGCGGGACGCGGGCGTCTCCCGGGTGGTGGTCGCCGGCAAGGCGAAGGCGCTGCCCGAGGCCGACGACGCCGTGGCCCTCGGGGCCGACGCGCTCGCGTTCCTGACCGATGTGCTCGACCGCCTGGAGGTGCCGAGGTGACCGCACGAGTCCCGTCGTTCGCAGACGTCCCCTTCGACCGGAACGGCTCCGCGGAGGACGGCTCCGCGGGCGCCGACGTCGCCGGCTGGCTGCAGGAGGTGGCAGCGGCCACCGGCCGGACGCCGGACGACCTGCTCTGGCACACGCCCGAAGGCATCGCCGTGCCACCGGTCTTCACGGCCGACGACACCGATGAGCTCGACTTCCCTTCCACCTGGCCGGGTCTGCCGCCGTTCGTGCGAGGCCCGTACCCCGCCATGTACGTCACGCAGCCGTGGACGCTGCGCCAGTACGCGGGCTTCTCGACGGCAGAGCTGTCGAACGCCTTCTACCGGCGCAACCTCG
>DASTLY010000042.1:0-41100 GCA_035714445.1 Mycobacteriales bacterium | reverse complement strand
TTCGTCGGCTACAGCGACGGCCGCGAGGAGCGGCACCCGCCGGTCGCCGAGAACGACGAGGAGTTCGTCGAGCTCATCCAGGTGCTGGCCGCCAACGTCGGCCTCACCAGCCGGCCGTTCGACGCCGCCAACCCTCAGCTGGACCTGCGCCTGCCGGACGGCAGCCGCCTGTCGGCCGTCATGGGCGTGTGCTCCCGGCCGTCGGTGAGCATCCGCCGGTCGCGGATGGGCAAGGTGTTCCTCGACGACCTGGTCGGGGCCGGCACGATGACCCCCGACCTGGCGGACTTCCTGCGCGCGGCCGTACGGGCCCGCAAGAACATCATGATCGCGGGCTCCACCAACGCCGGCAAGACCACCATGCTGCGGGCGCTGGCCAACGAGATCCCCAGCAGCGAGCGGCTGGTCACCGTCGAGCGCGCGCTCGAGCTCGGCCTCGACTCCTTCCCCGAGCTGCACCCCAACGTCGTCTCGTTCGAGGAGCGCCTGGCCAACTCCGAGGGCCTGGGCGCGGTGACGATGGCGGAGCTGGTGCGCCGCAGCCTGCGCATGAACCCCAGCCGGGTCATCGTCGGCGAGGTCCTCGGCGACGAGATCGTCACGATGCTCAACGCCATGTCGCAGGGCAACGACGGGTCGCTGTCGACGATCCACGCCAACAGCTCCGTCGAGGTCTTCAACCGGATCTCGACGTACGCCCTGCAGGCGCAGGAGCACCTGCCTATCGAGGCGACCCACATGCTCATCGCCGGTGCGATCAACTTCGTGGTCTTCCTGCGCCGTCGCAACGACTACGAGTCCGGCGGCGCGCTCACCCGCGTCATCGAGAGCGTCCGCGAGGTGACCGGCGTCGACGGCCGGGTGCTGTCCAGCGAGATCTTCGCGATGGGCACCGACGGCCGGGCCCGCTCGCACGCACCCGTGGAGTGCGTCGACGACCTCGCCGAAGCCGGCTGGGACCCGGACGTGCGGGGGCGGTGGTCGTGAGCACGACCACGCTGCTGGCGGTGCTGGCCGGCGCCGTGACCGGCCTCGGCCTGCTGCTGCTGGTCGCCGCCCTCGTCGGCCTGCCCGCCCGGGACCCCTCCACGCCGCCGCTCTGGTCCCGTACCGCCGCCAGCACGCGCCGGATCGGTGGGCGGGTCGGCGCCGCCCTCGCCGTGGGGGTCGTCGTCCTCGCGGCCACCGGCTGGCCGGTCATGGCGCTCGGCATCGGGCTGCTGGTCGCCCAGTGGGACCGGATCGCCGGCGGCGGCGGGCAGGAGCGGCTGGCGATCCTGCGCCTCGACGCGCTCGCCGTCTGGACCGAGTCCCTGCGCGACACGATCGCCGGCGCCGTCGGCCTGGAGCAGGCCATCCCGTCCAGCGTCGAGGCGACCCCGCCGGTGCTGCGGCCCTCGCTCAACCTGCTCGTCGACCGGCTCCGCATCCGCGAGCCGCTCCCGGAGGCCCTGCTGGCCTTTGCCGACGACCTCGACGACCCCAGCGCCGACACCGTCGTCGCCGCACTGGTGCTCAACGCCCGGCTGCGTGGCCCGGGCCTGCGCGACGTGCTGACCGCGCTCGCGTCGTCCACCCGCGAGGAGCTGGACATGCGTCGGCGGATCGAGTCCAGCCGGCGCAGCGTGCGCCGCAGCGTTCGGATCGTGCTGCTCATCGTGCTGTCCGTCGTCGGCATGCTGTCGGTGCTCAACCGGACGTACGTCGCGCCGTACGACACCGTCACCGGCCAGGCGGTCCTGCTGGTGGTGGCCCTGCTGTTCCTGGCCGGCCTGCTGTGGCTGCGCAAGCTGGCTCGTCCGGAGCCGGCCGACCGCCTGCTCGGCGCGCGGGTCGCCCTCGCGGCGGGGGCGTGACGTGCTGACCCCCGCCCTGCTCGCGGGCGCCCTCGCCGGCGCCGGCCTCTACGCGCTGCTGCGGGTCTTCCTGCGCCCGCAGCCCGGCATCGCCGCGCTCGTCGCCCGGATCGACAACGGGCAGCGCTCAATGCGCACCCACACGGCGCCGACCCGCGAGACCCGCGGCGGGCTGTCCGGCGCGGTGCAGCCGCAGCTGGACCGGCTCGGCGACCGGCTCGAGGTGCTGGTGGCCGAGCGCGGCTGGCGGCTGGGCCGGGTGCGCAGCGACCTTGCCGTGCTCAACCGCTCCGTCGGCACCTTCCTCGCCGGCAAGGTCGCGCTCGCGCTGGTCCTGTTCCTGCTCGCGCCGTTCGTGTGGGCGGCGCTGCGCCTGGCCGGGGTGCCGTTGCCCTCGAGCGTGCCGGTGCTCGCGGCGCTGGTGCTCGGCGGGCTGGGCTTCTTCCTGCCCGACCTCGCGCTGCGGGCGGAGGCCGACCGCCGCCGGCGCGACTTCCGTCGGGTCGTCGGCGTCTTCCTCGACCTGGTCGCCCTCAACCTGGCCGGCGGCCGCGGGCTGCCCGAGGCCCTGCTTGCCGCCGCGAGCATCAGCGACCACTGGAGCGTGGTGCGGCTGCGCCAGGCGCTGGCCAACGCCCGGCTGCTGGGCCTCACACCGTGGCAGGCCCTGGGCGATCTCGGCGAGGAGCTCGGCGTCGACGAGCTGCGCGACTTCGCCGGCGCACTCGGGCTGGCGGCCGACGACGGCGCCAAGATCCGCAGCTCGCTGTCGGCGCGGGCGGCGACCCTGCGCCGCAAGGACCTGGCCGAGACCGAGGGCGCGGCCGGTGAGCGCTCCCAGTCGATGCTCGTCGCCCAGCTGCTGATCTGCGCGGCCTTCCTGCTGTTCCTCGCCTACCCGGCCGTCGGCCGGCTGCTGGAGACCTGACCTGCACCTCGCGCACCCCGTCCGCACCCGTTCAGCTCCAGGAGACCTCATGACCGCGCAGACCCTGACCCGCTCCACCACCTCCGCCGCCGCCCGCTACGCCGAGGCCGTGGTCGGCGCGCTGCTGGCCGTCGTCGCGGCGGTCCGCCGCCGGCTGACACAGGGTCGCCGGGCCGGCGACCGCGGCGCGTCGGCGATCGAGTTCGCGATCATCGCGGCGATCGTGGTGGTCGCCGCCTCCGTCGTCGGTGCCGTCGTCTACAAGATCGTCCAGGACAAGAGCGCGACGCTCGAGTCGTGCGCCTCGCAGCCCGTCGGCTCCGACGCCTGCGACACGGCCTCGGGCTCCTAGTGCGCGGCTCCAGCACCCGCACGCGGCCGGACGGGCGCCGCGAGTCGGGCGCCGCTGCCGTCGAGCTGGTGCTGGTCGCCCCCGGGCTGCTGCTGCTCATCTTCTTCGGCGTCCAGGCGGCGCTGTACTTCTACGGTCGCGTCGTGGCCGAGCAGGCCGCCCGCGAGGGCGTCTCCCTGCTCCGGCTGGCCCAGAACGCCGACCGCGCGGACGAGACCCGCGGGCCGGTGGCCGACAGCGTCACGGCGTACGCCCGCAACGTCGGCCGGGAGACGCTGCTCGCGCCGACCGCCGAGACGGCGTACGACGAGGACGGCGGCGTCGTGAGCGTGACCGTCACCGGCCAGGTGATCAGCCTGGTGCCCGGGCTTGACCTGACCGTCACGCAGCGCGTCACCGGGCAGATCGAGCGCTTCGAGGGCGACGACAGGCCCCGGCCGTGAGGGGGCCCGCCGACGCGAGCCCTTCCGACGAGGGGTCGATCGCGGTCGAGATGGTCTTCCTCGCGCCGATCGCACTGCTGCTGCTCGGGCTCGTCTACGCCTACGGGCAGATGGCGCAGCTCAACGGGACCCTGGAGGCCGGCACCCGCGACGCCGCCCGGGCAGCCAGCCAGGCCCGCAGCACGGACAGCGCGGAGACCGCCGCCCGGGCCGCGGTGCTGTCCTCGCTCGGCGGCGACAGCTCGCCCTGCGCGACCTCGCTGACCGTCGTGCTGGACGAGGACCTGACGGCCGGCAGCACGGTACGGGTCACCGCCAGCTGCACCTCGAGCCTGGCCGGGCTCGGCCTGCCCGGGCTGCCCGGCGAGGTGACGGCCCGCTCGGTGTTCACCAGCCCGGTGGACCCGCTGCGCGGCGTCGGGGACGCCACGTGAGGGCCCGGACCGACGACCGGGGGTTCATCACCCCGCTCGTGCCGTTCCTGGCGATCGCCATGCTGCTGCTCGGCGGGCTGGTCGTCGACGGGTCCCGCCAGCTCAACGCACGCAGCCGGGCCGTGGCGTACGCCGAGGAGGCCGCGCGGGCCGGCGCCTCGGCGGTGCGCCCCGGCGGGCTCGAGCTCGACCGGGACCTCGCCGAGCAGCGCGTGCTGGACTACTGCGGCGCGCTGGCCGCCGACGAGGCCCAGGACGCCGGGCTGGCTTCCGGCGGCTGCGCGTTCCAGTCCATCGAGGCCACGACCGACGAAAAGCCGCGCGAGCTCGTGGTCCGGGTCCGCGTGTCGCTCCAGATCTCCCCGACCCTGCTCGGCATCGTCGGTGTCCGCACCCTGTCGGCGTCCGCCGAGGGACGGGCCCGGCCGTACGAAGGCGTGGACGCGGGCGACGTCGACGACCCGCCGCCGGCGGTGACCGTCCCCGACGCGCCGCCGGACAAACCGGGCGGCTTCAGACTGCCGCTCGGCGACCCGGACCCGTGCGACCTGGACAACGACGGGGTCCCGGACGAGCCGCGGCCGCCGCCGCCCGCTTGTCCGCCGCCGCCGGGCCTTCCCGGATGACCGGCCTGCGCCACGGGGCGCTGGTCGGCGCCGCGCTGGCCGGCCTGACGCTGGCCGGCTGCGGCGGCGCCGAGCGGGCCGCCACCCGCCCGCCCACCGTCGCCGCGGGCACCGCATCCCCGGGCCCCGCATCCCCGAGCCCCGGCGTGCTGGCCGGCCCGGGTCCCAGCTCCGGCGGCTCCTCCGTGCCCGGCCCGGACACCACCGGCAGGCCCGGCCCGTCCGCCGGCGGGTCCTCGGAGGACGGCTCGGTGTCCGGCGCCAGCTCCGGCCCGCTGGAGGTGGACCCGGCCGTCGCCGCGCTGCGCGCCTACTACGTCGCCGCCGCGCGGGCCGTCAACGCCGACGACCTCGACCTGCCGGAGCTGCGGGCGCTCAGCACCCCGCGCCGGCAGGACATCGCCTACTCGGTGTTCCTCCCCGACCGCGGCGGCTACGTGCCCGGGCCCACGCCCTTCACCCCGCTCGCCGTGACGCCGCTGTCCGACACCCGCCGCGCCGTGCTGCTTTGCGCGGTCGAGAGCGGCTGGGTGCTCGCGGCCCGGGGCGGCCCGCCGCTCGGGCCCGACCAGACCGTCGCGCTGCGCGCGGAGCTCGTCCTGCAGGACGCCGACTGGCAGGTGGACCTTCTCGAGTTCACCTCCGCCGTCTCCTGCTCCGCCGTCCCCCTCGACCGGAGGCCCTTCGCATGACCCGCACCCCGATCCGCCGCTCCGCCGTCGCCCTGGTCGCCGGGCTGCTGTGCGCCGCCACCACCGCGACGGCTGCACCCCCGGCCTCGGCCGCATCCGGTGGGAGCAGCCCGGGCTACCAAGACCGCACGATCGGCAGCTGCACGGCCTACGGCTCGTCGAGCGGCTTCGGGGTCGGCTGCCGCGGAGCAGGTGGCAGCACCGTCACCCTGCGCGAGCTGCTGCGCGGCGACCCCGTACCGACCTGCTGGAACGGCCCCCCACCGCAGGAGTTCGAGGCGCCGCCCCGGCAGCAGCCGGGTCAGTGGTGGCTGCAGATCTGCCTGGGCGGCATCGACGCGGACACCCTCATCATCGAGCGGCCCGGCGGCATCCAGCTGAGCTACGAGTACACGTTCCTCCCGCCCGGGGACGAGACGCGGCTCACCGGGTCCCAGCAGGTCTTCGTCGACGCGGTCGTGGAGCGCGGCCAGGTGCCGCTGCCGTTCCCGCTCCTCGACGTGTCCCCGTCGCCGACGCCGCGGGTCGGCGAGGTGGCGGCCTTCTCGCTGATCGGGCCGGAGCGGACCCGCACCCTGACGGTCGGCAACGTGACCATGGTCGGCGTGCTCGAGGGGCTGAGCGTCCAGCCCGAGGGCGCGGCCGGCCCGACCGTCACGTGCACCGGGAGCGGGCGGGAGCTGCGCCCGGAGGAGGTCGACACGGCTGACCTCGACGACCAGGAGGACGACCTCTGCGCCTACCGCTACACCCGGTCCAGCTTCGGGGCTGGGGACGACGACCGCTACCCGGCCGTCGTGACCGCCAGGTGGCGGGTCGAGTTCGGCGACGGCGCCGAGCCCCTGAGGCCGTTCGACAAGACGGCCGTCAACCAGCTCCGCGTCGCCGAGGTCCAGACCCTCGTGGTGACCGGGAGCGGGGCATGAGCACCCGGACCCGCCCGCCGGCGGCCGACCGGCTGCCCAGCCCGGCGCCCCGGCCCGACCGGCGGCCGTCCGAGCTGCGCACCGGTCTGCTCGGCGTGCTCGGCCTGCTCGCCGTCGTGGTCGGCGTCCCCGTCGCGCTGCTGCTCCTGGTCGGCAACCCGTTGCCCACCACCGCCCCGAGCCGCGACTGGCTGACCGCCGACGTCTCCACGACCACCGTGCTGCACGTGCTCGCGGCCGCGCTGTGGCTGGCGTGGGCGCACTTCGCCGCCTGCGTGCTCACCGAGTGGCGGGCCGCGTGGCGGGGCCGGGGGCTGCCCGGTCAGGTGCCGCTCGGCGGCGGCAGCCAGCTGCTGGCCCGCCGCCTGGTCGCCGCCGCGCTGCTGCTCGCCGGTGCCGCGACGCTGACCGCGCCCGGCTCGACGCCCGCACAGCCCGCGGACACCGCGGTGTCCCAGACGCTGCGTACGCCGGCCGCCGACCCGGCGCCGGTCGTGCCCGCTGCGGACCCCGCCGCCGCCCCGCAGGGCGTCGCCGGCGCACCGAAGACGTACACCGTGCTGCCGCCCGACGGGCGCCGCTACGACTGCCTGTGGGACATCGCCGAGCGCACCCTCGGCGACCCGCTGCGCTACAAGGAGATCTTCGAGCTCAACCGCGAGCGCCGGCAGGACGACGGCCGGATGCTCGTCGACGCCGACCTCATCCAGCCCGGCTGGGTGCTGCGGCTGCCCGCCGACGCCCGCGGGCCGGGCGTCTCCACGCCGGCCCTGGTGCCGGTGGCACCGCTGCCGGCGAGCGCGCCCGCACCCGCGCCGGCCCAGGCCCCGGCCCCGGCCGCGGAGGGCACGCCCGCCCTCGCTGCCACGGACGCGAGCACCGACACGGGCATCGGCACCGACCGGCTGCTGCTCGGCGGCGGCCTGCTGGCCGCCGGCCTGCTGGTCGCGCTCACCGCCCGGCGCGGGCCGTACGGCCGGCCGACGGAGGACGAGGTGGAGGAGCAGCTGCGGGTCGCGGCGACCCCCGGCCGCGCGCTGCTGCTCGACCGCGGGCTGCGCACCCTGGCGGCGACCTGCGCCGCGCAGTCGCTGGACCTGCCCGAGGTCGTGCTCGCGACCTGCGACGACGACGAGCTCGTCCTGTCCCTGGTGGGCGCCGGCGCCGAGCCCCCGGCGCCGTGGCGCCTGGTCGGCGACGGCCGCGGCTGGGCGCTGTCGGCCGTGGACCTGCCGGACACGACCCCCGACGCCCCGGCGCCCTACCCGGCGCTCGCCGGCATCGCCGTGCTGTCGGGTGTGGACGTCCTCGTCGACCTGGAGGCCGCACCCGGCCTGGTCGCGCTTGGCGGTGACCGGCTGGTGGCCCGCGAGATCGTCACGTCGCTGGTCGTCGAGCTGGTGACCAACCGCTGGTCCGACGGCATCGACGTCACCGCCGTCGGCTTCGGCGACGACCTCGGCGCGATCGACTCCACGGCCGTACGCACCGTCGACCGGCTCGACGACGTGCTCCCGGCCCTCGAGGACGCGGCGCCGCACAGCGCGCAGGGCGTCCTGTCGGGGCGCCTGGCGCGTAGCGCCGACCGCGACCGCCCGCGGGTCGTCGTGCTGTCCGGCCCGCCGACCCCCGAGCAGGCCGAGCGGCTGTCCGCCCTGGTCCAGCACGGGCGCACCGCCCTGGCCGTGGTCTGCGTCGGCGACGCGCCGTCCGCCCGCTGGCGCTTCGTGGTCGAGGCGGACGGCACGCTGGACCTCGGCGTGCTCGGGGTGCGGGCGCAGGCACGGCGCCTGGCCCGGCACCATCAGCAGCGCCTGCACGAGCTGCTGCGGCAGGCCGCCGAGGACCGCGCCGAGCAGGCGCGGGCCGTCGCGGCGCTGACCCCGGCCGCCGCAGCGGGTGCGGCGCCGCCGCTGCCCACCGGCCCGGCCGGCGCCCGGGTGCAGCTGCTCGGCCCGGTCTCGGTGACCGCCCCCGGCCCGGTCGAGCCGGCCGCACGGGCCCGCCTCACCGAGCTGGTCGTCGCCGTCGCCCTGCAGCGCGAGGGGGTGCACGAGGCGGTCCTGCGCTCCCGCGTGTGGCCGCGCGGGGTCGGCGACGACGTCCTGGCCGCGACCCTGCTGCAGGCGCAGGCCTGGCTCGGCCGCGGGCCCGGCGGCGTGGACCGGCTGGCCCGGGCGGCCGACGGGCGCTGGACGCTGGCCGACGACGTGCACTGCGACGACGACCTGCTGCGCGCCGGCGCGGCGCAGGCCCGCGGCCCGGGCGAGGAGGCCCTGCTGCGGCGGGCGCTGTCCGGCGTCACCGGCGAGGCCTTCTCCGGCGTGCCCGGCGATCGGTACGGCTGGCTGGTCTTCCACCGCGCCGCCCGGGACGCCCGGGCCCTCGGCACGACCGTGGCCCGGCGCGCCGCCGCCCTCGCGCTGGCCCGGGACGACCGCGCCGCCGCCGAGCAGGTCCTGCGTACCGGGCTGCAGCTCGTCCCGGCTGCCGAGCCGCTCTGGCGCGACCTGCTGCGCCTGCTCGGCCCGGGCGCCCCGGCCGCCGCCGCGGCCCGCGAGGCGTACGAGGTGCTCGCGGCGCGCGGCCTGCGCGCCGAACCCGAGACCGACGCCCTGGTGCAGCAGCTGCTGCCCGCGGCGACCGAGAGCACCGCCGTGCCGAGGGGCGCATGACGCCCCCCACCGCGCCCCGCCCGGCGCCCCCCAAGCCCTGTGCGCTCCCGCGCGCAGTTCCCGGCCTGTTCCCCAGGCCGGCTCTGACGGCCGGCACCCCGCCGGTCACCCGATGAAGGAGATCCCATGCAGGCAACTGTCGACCAGGGCAAGGTCGAGGCACTCGGCGCCAAGCTCAAGTCGGGCCACGAGGAGCTCGAGGGCATCCTGACCTCCCTCAACGGCCAGGCCGTCGCCGAGATCCACCAGGCGCTCGCCGGCACCAGCACCGCGGACGCCTTCGACAGCAAGGTCAGCGAGCTCATCACGCAGCTGAAGGCGGCCCTGCCGGCCTTCGACGCGCTGGCCGCGTTCATCGACAACTTCGTCCGCAACTTCGACGAGGCCGACAAGGCACAGGCCGCGGCACTGCGCGGCTGAGCACGCACGACACCTGTCGGGCCGGTCGGGGAGCGTCCTGACCGGCCCGGCCGGCGGAGAACCTCAGAACAGCTGTTCGCCGCGCAGCAGCAGCGCGCCGCTGAGCAGCAGCCAGGTCAGGGTCAGCACCGCGCCCGGCCACAGCAGGACGCGCTCCAGGCGCAGCAGCTGCGGCGCCGGCCGGTGCGCCCCCAGGTCCGGGCTCCAGCGGCGCTCCAGGCGCGTCAGCCCTCGGAACATCACGTGGTACATCAGACCCAGCAGGAACAGCGGCACCCCGATGACCAGCAGGCCGCCCCACACCCAGACCTCGACGTCCTCGCCGTAGCCCAGCGTGCCGGTGGTGACCGCGGCGGCGAACGGCACGCCGTAGCGCAGGAGCGGCAGCCCGGTCGGGTCGGCCGACGCCGACAGCGGCCGGCGTCGGCACTTGCGGCCACGTGTGCGCGGACGCCGGCTCACGGGATCTCGCCCCAGGACACCGGCAGCCACAGCGCCAGGACGGCCAACCAGCCGCACAGCGCGACGCCGGCCCACCAGCTGAGCAGGGCGGGCACGAGCAGCCGCGCGGCCGTACGCGGCCCGGTCAGCCCGCCCACGGCGACGCCGACGACGTACAGGACCAGGGCGAGCGCCACCGCGGCGAAGGCCGCCACGGCCAGCAGCGCCTGCAGGTCCCGGGCGAACAGCCGGTCGCTGAGCTCACCGGCCCGCTCCAGCCGCGCCGTCGCGACAGCGCCAAGCCCCGCACCGGCGAGAAAGGGCCAGAGGCCGATCCAGCGTCCGGACGAGGTGAGCCGGCTCATCCCGGCAGGGGGGTCGTCTGCGGCACGGCGACGGCCAGTGGGCTGCCGTCGCCCAGGTGCAGCAGCGCCCTGCCCGGACGCACCGGCTCGCCGACGCTGCTGCGCGGCAGGCGGACGCCGATGAGCTCACCGTCGGAGGACGCCTGTGGGCAGAGCAGGGCGCCGGCCCGGGCCTTGCGCGCCTCGGCGTGCCAGCCGCTGTAGCCGGCGGCCAGCGCCGTGGACTCGCCGGCGACCACCAGGCCGCGGCCGAGGTCGCCGGCGGTACGCAGGAACGACTTGAGCAGCTCGCCGGCAGGCGCGTCCTTGTGCAGCTCGCCGTCGTCGATGACCAGCACCAGCGGGCCCTCGACGGCCAGCAGCGGGGCGAGCTCGTCCTCGGTCAGCACGTCGGTCGTCAGCACCGCCCGCAGGCACCCGCCGACCGGCAGCTCGCGCAGCGGCGAGACGCGGGGGGCGAGGACGACGACCGGCACCGACCGCTCCAGCAGCGACGTGACCACGGTCAGCAGGGCGGTGCTGCGCCCGGACCGGGGCGGCCCGGCGATCAGGAAGACCGGCGTACGGCCGAGGTCGGGCCCGTACGCGTCGAGGTCGTCCCCGCCGACCCCGAGCAGCCCCCACAGCGGCGGCCGCTCGCCGGTCAGGGAGCTGCAGGCCTCGGCGTACGACAGCTGGGCGGGCAGCACGTCGATCCGGAACGGCCGCCGGACGCGGGGCACACCGGCGTCCCGCACGGCCGCCTCAGCGCCGATCACCGCGAGCGCCTCCGCCTGCCCCTGCCCGGTGAGCGGCCCGTCGAGCACCGCCACCTGCGTCTCGACCGTGCCGTCGGGCTGGAAGCCGCGCCCGTCCGGGAAGACCTCGGGCAGCGCCCGCACCGACAGGCCCGCCGCGGTGTAGTCGCCGCGGTCGGACAGCCGCAGCACGATCTTGTCCTCGGTCATCGAGGACATCCGGTACGACGTGAGGCTGCGGTCACCGGACAGCACGCAGTGGACGCCGGCGCTCGCCCCCTCGCCCAGCAGCGTGGTCATCGCGACCTGCATGCTGCCGTTGTCGAGCTCGGCCAGCGCGGCGGCGAAGCCCTCCCAGCGGTCGACGAACAGCACCAGGTGGGGGAGGGCGTCGGTGGCGGACGCGGCGGCGCGCTGCTCGGTGACGTTGGCGAAGCCCGAGGCGGCCAGGACCTCCTGGCGGCGGACCAGCTCCTGCACGAGCCGGCCGAGCAGGCGGGCCGCGCGGTCGGTCTGGGTGCGCAGCACGACCGCGCCGCAGTGCGGCAGCGCGGTCAGGGCGAGCAGGCCGCCGTTGCCGCAGTCCAGCCCGTACAGGTGCACGTCGGCGCTGCTCACCCCGGCGGCGAGCGCGCCGGCGATGGTGCGCAGCGTCTGGGTGCGGCCGCTGCGGGCCGAGCCGATGACGTACTTGTGGCCGAGAGTCGCCAGGTCGATGACCTCCGGCCGCCGGGCCTGGCTCGCGGGCAGGTCGGACAGCGCCCACGGCACCGCCGGCAGGTCGCCCTCGCCGGCACCGGCGGGCGGCAGGTCGGGCAGGCGGAGCAGGTCGGGCAGCGCCGGCAGCCAGGGGCTGTGCTGCTGGGCCATCCCGAGGTGCTCGCTGGCGGCGCAGACCGCCGCCACGAGCGCGCCCAGGTCGGTCTCGGCGGCGTCGGTCTCGGGCTCGGCGGTGCGCGGCCGGGCCGGCGGCGGGTAGCCCAGCCGGGCCCAGCCCAGCGGCGCGGACCAGGGCGGCAGGACGCCGGCAGCGACCGCGCCCGGCCGCCGGCCACCGACCCGGCCGGCCTGGAACGGCACCAGCGCGCTGTGGCCCAGCCGGACGTACGCCCGCCCGGGTGTGCTCTTCCCGATCAGCGCGGCGTCGGGGGAGTCGACGACGTCGGTGCTCTCCGCCTTGTCGGTGACCCGCAGGGCGATCCGCAGGTTGGTGTTGGCGCGGATCTCGGGGGAGACGACGCCGGAGGGCCGCTGGGTGGCCAGCAGCAGGTGGATGCCGAGCGAGCGGCCGCGCTGCGCGACGTTGACCAGCCCCGCGACGAAGTCCGGCAGCTCGCGGGCCATCGAGGCGAACTCGTCGATGACCAGCAGCAGCCGGGGGAGCGGGTCGCCGCCGCGGCTGTCGACGAGGTCGGTGTAGTCCTCGATGTCCTTGGCGCCCAGGGTCGCCAGCAGGTGCTCCCGGCGGTGCAGCTCGGCGCCGAGCGAGACCAGGGCGCGCTCGACCAGGTGGGTGTCGAGGTCGGTGACCATGCCGACGGTGTGGGGCAGCCGTACGCAGTCCTTGAAGGCGCTGCCGCCCTTGTAGTCGATGAGCACGAACGTCATCGCGTCCGGCCGGTTGGCGATCGCCAGGCTCGCCACGAGCGTCTGCAGCAGCTCGGACTTGCCGGCGCCCGTGGTGCCGGCGACCAGCGCGTGCGGCCCGTCGCGCCGCAGGTCCAGGGCGAACGGGCCGTCCAGCGACAGGCCGACGACGGCCTCGGTGGTACGACCGCCGCGGGCCCAGATCGCGCCGATCCCCGCGGGGGTCGGCGGCTCGAGCCCGAGCACGTCCAGCAGGCGGCAGCCGGCCGGCAGCGCGCCCTCGCCGCCGTCGTCGGTGACGTCGCGCACCGGCGCGAGGGCCCGCGCGACCTGCGGGAACCAGGACGCCGGCACCAGGTCGACGCGGGCGTCGCTGACGACGTCGGCGCGCTGCTGGCGCACCGTGACGGTCGCCGGCCCGGTCTGGACGACGACGGCGGTGCACTCCTCGGGCAGCAGCCGCTCCTCGGCGTCGAGGCACACCGCGTGGATCCCGGCGGCGGGGCCCTCCTTGAGCAGCTGCACCACGCCGGGCAGGGCGCGCAGCCGCCGGGCGCCGTCGAGCACGACGACCACGTCGGTGCGGGTGCCGTCGGCGCCGCCGCCGGCCCGCGCCGCGAGCACCGCCTGCAGCTCGCCGACCCGCCGGGCGACGCTGTCCGCGTCGTTGCCGAGCAGCACCACGCCGTCCTGGCCCGGCCCGGGCCGGCAGTGCGGCAGCCACCGCAGCCAGTCCCAGGTGTCGGCGGAGGAGGCGTCGGTCAGCACCACGACCTGCACGTCGCGGGGGCTCTGCAGCACGGCCACCTGCGCCACCAGCCACGCGGCGAGCGGCCGGACGAGGTCGCCGCGGCCGGCCAGCCCGAGAACCCCGCGCTCGGGCAGCGACACCGTCACCGGCGCGTCCGGCACCTGCCACGTGACCTCGCGCCGGTGCTCGGGCTCCGCCGGGTCGGTCAGCAGCACCGCGGAGGGCAGGTCGGCGGTGCCGACCCGCAGCGCCAGGTAGTCGGGGTCGTCCCGACGGCGCTCCCACAGCCGCGCCCTGGGGCCGCTGGCGAACAGCAGCAGCTCCGCCGGGTCCGGCGCGGAGTCGCGGCGGACCGCGCGCTCGGCGCGCAGCGCCTCGTGGGCGTCCGCGGTGACCTTCTCGGTGCGCTCGACGAACCGGGCCATGTCGTCGCGGTGCTGCTTGGCCGCGCCGCTGCGGCTGCTGAAGTGGTTGCCGATCGCCAGCACCGGGCTCATCAGGCCGAAGATCGCGTAGCGCAGGCTCCCGAGGACCAGCACCATCACGGCGGCCATCAGCAGCGGGGCCAGCACCGCCAGCACCGGCAGGGTGCGCCGGCGCGGCGCGTCCGGCTCGCTGGGCAGGGTGAACACCGTGCGCGGCACCGGGGGGAGCAGCCGCGGCGGGCGGTTGAAGTCCAGCCCGGCGCCGTCCTCGGACGGGATCAGCGCCGCGTCGGGACGGGTGGCGCGCCGGACCTCGAGCAGCAGGTCGCCCAGGCGCACGTACGCGCCGTCGGGCCACGGCACCGCCTCGACGACCTCGACGTCCCCCAGCCGCAGCAGCACCCCCTCGGCCGGTGTCAGCGTGCAGGTGCCGTCGACCTCGACCGCGAGCTCGAACGCGGCGACCGGCACCCCGGGCAGGTCCAGGACCACCGCGCAGCCGCTGCCGCTGCCCACCTCGGTACGGCCCACCGTCAGGCGCGCGACCCGGCCGGCGCCCGGACCGCCGACCACCCGCAGGTCGACCGCGCCCTGCGGCTCCGGTCGGGTGCTGAGCGCGCCGTCGTCGAGGCCGATCAGGGAGCCGGTCCGCACCGGGCTGTCGACGACCCGCGTCGCCGGGTCCAGCGGCCTGCCGTCGACGAACAGCCGCGCGGGGCGGGGGGCCGGCTCGGGTCCGGTGGTGCGGCCGGTCGACCGCAGCGCCGTCAGCAGGGGCACGTCCGGCCGGACCGTCTGCACCAGCCGCAGGCTCAGGTCGGCCACCGTGGCAGCGTCGTCGAGGTCCACGAGCAGGTCGGAGCGGGTGTGCGTCACGCCGTCGGCGACGGTGACGGTGAGCTGCACGAGGGGGGCTCCGAGGGCAGGCGGACGAATCCGCTAGTTTCCCACCGGATCGGCTGCCGCCGCCCGGCCTGCGCCGCGGTTCACCCGTACGGCCCTGTGCCCGCCGGCACCGGCTCAGGGCGGGGCCTCCGGCAGCAGCGCGTCCCGGTCGACCTCCTTGAGCGCGACACCGCTCGCGCCCGCCGCGCGCATGGCCGCGACGAGGTCGAGCACGCGTGCCGCCGCGTCGGCGTGGGACAGGCCGCGGGCGTGGATGCCGGCGACGAGGTTGCGGTCGGCGTCGGTGTGGCCCGGGCGGGGTCGCCAGGCGAGGTACGCCGACAGGCTCTCCGCGGTGCCGAGGCCGGGCCGCTCGCCGACCAGCAGGACGACGGCGGCCGGGTCCAGCAGCTCGCCGACCCGGTTGAGGATGCCGACCCGGCAGTGCCGGACGGCGAAGACCTGCCCGGTGCTCCAGCCGCGCTCCGCCGCGCCGTCGAGCAGCAGCGGCAGCAGCCCGGGCACCTGGGCCGCGACCGCTGAGGCCGACAGCCCGTCGCCGAGCACGACCTGCAGGTCGGCGCCCGGTGGGCAGCGCTCCCGCAGGCTGCGGGCGGCGCCCTCGCTGAGCAGCCGGCCGAGGTCCGGGCGGCGCAGGTGCTGCGCGCCGTCGGCGGCCCGGGAGTCGACCGCGAACACGCCGTAGCGCTCGGCCAGCGCCGCCAGCGGCGGGACGGTCAGGTCCAGCTCGGCCGTCACGGCGTCCCGGGCCGCGGCGTGGTCGGCGCGCAGCGCCAGCAGGCTGGAGGTCCGGTAGGAGCTGCCGACGCGGCCGGTGAGCACCCTCGCCGTCGTCACCTCGCGCACCCGTCGGGCGAGGTCGGCCGAGCCGGTCATGCCGGCCGGCGTCATGTCGGCCGGGGTCACGTCGGCCGGGGTCATGTGGTCAGGGCCGGGCGCGCCAGCGCCGCGTCGAGGCCGCGCAGCAGCAGCTCCGGCACCCCGTCAGCCTCGTCGGCGAGCCGGCCCTGCCGGAGGACCCCGTGCGCCTCCATCCAGGCAGCGAACTCCGGCGCGGGCCGCAGGCCGAACAGCTCCCGGACACCGGCGGCGTCGTGGTAGCTGGTGCTCTGGTAGCCCAGCATCACGTCGTCCGAGCCCGGGACGCCCATCACGTAGTTGCAGCCGGCCGCGGCCAGCAGGACGAGCAGGTCGTCGTTGGTGTTGGGGTCGGCGTCGACGTGGTTGGTGTAGCAGACGTCGACGCCCATCGGCAGGCCCTGCAGCTTGCCGACGAAGTGGTCCTCCAGCCCGGCCCGGGTGATCTGCCGGGAGTCCGCCAGGTACTCCGGCCCGATGAACCCCACGACGGAGTTGACCAGCAGCGGGTCGTACGCCGCCGCGACCGCCTGCGCCCGCGCCTCCAGCACCAGCTGGTCGACGCCCGCGTGCGCCTCCGCCGACAGCGCGCTGCCCTGCCCGGTCTCGAAGTACATGACCTGCTCGCCGACGAACTGCCCGGCCCGACCGGCGTGCTCCGCGAGCACCGCCTCGCGGCCCTGCGCCAGCAGCTCGAGCGTGACGCCGAAGCTGCGGTTGGCGGCCGTCGTACCGGCGACCGACTGGAACAGCAGGTCGACGGGCGCGCCGCGCTCCAGCGCCGCGAGCTGGGTGGTGACGTGCGCGAGCACGCAGACCTGCGTGGGCAGCGCCAGCTCGACCGTCAGCTCGTGCAGCGTGCGCAGGATCGCCGCGGTGGAGCCGACCGACTCCCGGGCCGGGTTGACCCCGATCACCGCGTCGCCGCAGCCGAACAGCAGCCCGTCGAGGGTCGACAGCAGGATGGCCGGCAGGTCGTCGGTGGGGGAGTTGGGCTGGACCCGTACGCCGAAGGTGCCGGCCCCGCCCTGGGTGTTGCGGCACCGGGTGACCACCCGCAGCGGCGCGGCGCCGACGATGAGGTCCTTGTCGCTCATGAGCTTCGCGACGGCCGCCGCGATCTCCGGGGTGAGGGCGCGGGACAGCCCGGCCTGCCAGCGCTGCGCGAAGTCGCGGGCCAGCACCGCCTCGCGCAGCTCGCCGACGGTCAGGGCGGCGATCCCGGCGAAGGCGGCCCGGTCCTGCCGGCTCTGCACCAGGTCCGTGACGTCGTCGTCGACCAGCGGGTCGGCGACCAGCTCGGACAGCCGTACGTCGGCGAGCGCGATCTTGGCCGCGACCCGCTCGGCGGCACTGGTCGCGGCCAGGCCGGCGAGCTGGTCGCCGGACTTCTCCTCGTTGGCCTTGGCCAGCAGGTGGCGCAGGTCGGCGAAGCGGTAGCGCTGCCCGGCCACGGTCGCGGCGTACGCCATCGGGAGCCTCCTGTCGTCGCCGGGACGCTAGCGCCGTTGCGTGTCCGGCGGGTTGCCTCGTCGGTAGTGTCTCGAGGTGCCCGCGAGCGATCTGGACGAGCTCGACGCGGCCCTGCTGCGGCTGCTGGTGCAGGACGGCCGGCGCAGCTACGCCGACCTCGCCCGCGACACCGGGCTGTCGACCAGCGCGGTGCACCAGCGGGTCCGGCGCCTCGAGCAGCGCGGCGCCATCCTGGGCTACACCGCGCGGGTGGACCCGACCGTGGTCGGGCTGCCCCTGACCGCGTTCGTCTCGGTGACGCCGATCGACCCGGCCGCCCCCGACGACGCCCCGGACCGGCTCCAGCACCTGTCCGCCGTCGAGGCCTGCCACAGCGTCGCGGGCACCGAGAGCTGGATCCTCAAGGTGCGGGTGGCCAGCCCGGCCGAGCTCGAGACCCTGCTGTCCGACATCCGCTCGGCCGCGGGCGTGCAGACGCGGACGACGGTGGTGCTCAGCACCCCCTGGGAGGACCGCCCGGCGTACGGGTGACCCGCCCGCCGCGCTTCTCGCGCTGGAGGGAGGTCAGCCCCGGCCGAGCACCCGGTCCACGGCGATCTCTATCACCACGCGCGCGGGGTTGACACCGGGTACGCGGTAGCGCTCGCCGTAGCGGCGGACCGCCTCCGCGACCCGCACCGGGTCCTCGCTGACGGCCGGTACGCCCTCCAGCGCGAGCCAGCGCGGGCCGTCGACCTGCGCGACGACCGCCCGAGGCGAGCCCCGGCGTACGTGCTGAGCCTTGCGGGAGCTCCCGTTGGTGATCACGCGGACCAGACGGGCGGAGTCGTCCCAGGTGAAGCCGACCGCGACCACGTGCGGGGTGCCGTCCGGGCGCAGCGTGGTGAGCGTCGCGAGATGTCGCTCCCGCAGGAAGGTCAGGACGTCCCCGGGGAGGGCACGGGGGTCAAGGGCCACGCCGCGAGCGTAGGGTCCCGAGGCTTGGGACCCGGCAGGAGGACGATCGGCGCGTGGACACGGGCTTCTCGGCAGCGGACTCACGGGACGACTTCGCACGCGCGCGCCGCAACGCGACCCTGAGCCGGCTCGCCGCCCGGCTACGGCTGCGCAGCGGCGACCTCGACGTGCTGCTGCCCTTCGACGAGGTGGTGACGGCGCTCGGCCGACGCGGCGAGACCCGGCTCGGCCGCAAGATGGTCGACCTGGACCACATCGTCGGCTCGACCGACCGGGTCACCGGCTTCGACCGCCGGTTCCGGCCGACCAGCGACCTCGCCCGGCAGCGCTTCGAGCGGCTGGCCAAGGCGGTCCGTCGCGGCGAGGACCTGCCGCCGGTCGACCTGCTGCAGGTCGGCGACGTCTACTTCGTCCAGGACGGCCACCACCGGGTCGCCGTGATGCGCGCACTGGGCCGCGAGCGCATCGAGGCCCGGGTCACCAAGGTGCACACGGCGCTGGGCGCGGGCGCGGACCTTCGGCTGGTGGACCTGCCGCTGAAGGGTCACGAGCGGCTGTTCCAGGAGCGGGTGCCGCTGCCGCGCGCCCTCGCCCCCCGGGTCGCCCTCGACGACCCGGAGGACTACGCCGTGCTCGCGGAGGGCGTCGAGGCGTGGGGCATGCGTTGGATGCAGGAGCGCGGCGAGTTCGCCGACCGGCCGGCGGTGGCTTTGGCCTGGTTCACCGAGGAGTACGAGCCGGTCCTGGCCGCGCTGCGGGAGGCCGGTCTGCACCCGGGCGACGGGCAGCTCGACGCGCAGGTCTACCTGCGGCTGGCCCGCGAGCGCTACCTCGTGCTGCGCACGCACCGCTGGGACGACGACGTGCTCGAGCGCCTGCGCCTGCACGCCCAGGAGCACTGACCGCCGGTCCCGCCGGGCACGTACGACGGCCCCCCGCCGGGCTGGCGAGGGGCCGTCGTACGGGCGAGCGCAGGCTCAGATGGCGGTGCTGCCGCCGGTGTGGCCGGTCGTGCTGCCGCCGGGAACGGCACCACCGGTCTGGCTGCTGCCGGCGCCGTTGCCCGAGCCGGCCGACTTCGGCTGGCGGCGGGTCAGCGCGAGCCCGGACTCCGGGTCGAACAGGTGCACCCGGCGCGCGTCGAGCCAGATCTGCGCCTCGGAGTTCTCGTCCACCCGGCTGGCGGCGTCGAGGCGGGCCACCAGCTGGCTCTCGTCACCGCTCATCTGCTCCAGGTCGAGGTCGGCGGCGAGGGCGTCGAGCTGCCCCGCGATCGCGGTACCTGCCTGGTAGGGCAGGTAGGCGTACAGCTCCGAGCCCATCCACTCGATGTTGGAGATGCGGCTGGGGAACACCGCGCCCTTCGGCCGGTCCTCCGCGGAGACCATCTCGGCGTCCTCGAAGTGCTCCGGCCGCACGCCGACGATGAGCTGGCGCTCGCTGGCACCGCCGCCGGAGATCCGCGACATCGTCTCCTCGGGCAGCTTCAGCTCGGTGAAGGGGAGCTTCAGCGTGTCGCCGCGCAGCGTGCCCGGCAGCAGGTTCATCGACGGCGAGCCGATGAAGCCGGCGACGAACAGGTTGGCCGGGTCGTTGTAGAGGTTGCGCGGGGTGTCGACCTGCTGGATGACGCCCTTGCGCAGCACGGCGACCCGGTCGCCCAGGGTCATCGCCTCGGTCTGGTCGTGGGTGACGTAGACCGTGGTGGTGCCGTACTTCTTCTGGATGCGGGCGATCTCGGTGCGCATCTGCACGCGGAGCTTGGCGTCGAGGTTGGACAGCGGCTCGTCGAACAGGAACGCCTTGGGGTCGCGGACGATCGCGCGGCCCATCGCGACGCGCTGGCGCTGGCCACCGGACAGGTTCGCCGGCTTGCGGTCGAGGTTCTCGGTGAGCTCGAGGACCCGCGCGGCCTCCTCGACCCGCTTGGTCACCTCGCCCTCCTCGACCTTGGCGATCCGCAGCGGGAACGCCATGTTCTCCCGGACCGTGAGGTGCGGGTAGAGGGCGTAGTTCTGGAAGACCATGGCCAGGTCGCGGTCCTTGGGCGCCCGGTCGTTGACCAGGTCGTCGCCGATCCGCATCTCGCCGTCGGAGATGTCCTCGAGCCCCACGATCATCCGGAGCAGCGTGGACTTCCCGCAGCCGGACGGGCCGACGAGGATGACGAACTCGCCGTCGGCGATGTCGAGGTCGACGTGCGAGACGGCCTCGGTCCCGTCCGCGTACCGCTTGGTGATGTCGCGCATGGTGATGGCAGCCATCGGAGTTCTCAGCCCTTCACTGCACCGGCGGTGAGGCCGGCGACGATGCGGCGCTGGAAAATCAGCACCATGATGATGATCGGAACGGTCACAACGATGGCAGCGGCCGCGATCTGCCCGGTCGGGTTGATGAAGTTGCTGCTGGCCGTGAAGAACGCGGTCGCCGCCGGGACGGTGCGAGCGCTCGACGTCGACGTGAGCGAGATGGCGAACAGGAAGTCGTTCCAACAGAAGATGAACACGATGATCGCGCTCGTGAAGATACCGGGCACGGCCAGCGGGAGGATCACCCGCCGGAAGGCGACGAACGGGGTCGCGCCGTCGACCTGGGCGGCCTGCTCGAGGTCCCAGGGGATCTCCCTGAAGAAGGCTGCGAGGGTCCAGATCGCCAGCGGGAGGGCGAAGGTCATGTACGGCAGGATCAGGCCGGGCCAGGTGTCGTACAGGCCGGTGGAGCGCCAGATGTTGAACAGCGGCCCGATGATGGACACCGGCGGGAACATCGCGATCGCCAGCGCGCCGGACAGCAGCAGTCCCTTGCCGGGGAAGTCGAGCCGGGCGATGGCGTACGCCGCGAAGGCCGCGACGACGACGGCCAGCACGGTGGTGATCAGCGAGATGCCGATCGAGTTGATGAGCGGCCGGACGAACTCGCCGCTGGTGAAGATGTCCTTGTAGTTGTCGAGGCTCGGGGCGGTCGGGATGAGCTTGCCGTCGCCGACGTCGGCGCTGCTCTTGAGCGACAGCGACAGGATCCACAGCACCGGGAACATCGCGTAGGCGACGATGCCGATGACGCCGATCTTCCAGCCCAGACTGTTGCCCTTCTGCGACTGGGCCGCCTTCTTCGCGCGCGGCCGGGCCTCGGCCGCGCGGTCGCGGTCGGCACCGATCTTCTCCGCCCCGATGGTGCTCGCGGTCATCAGCCTGCTCCCTTCACGGTGCCGAGGTTGGTCTTGAAGCCCTTCACGAAGATGAAGGCGATCAGGATGATCATCAGGAAGAGCAGGATCGAGATCGCGGATCCCAGCCCCAGGTTGACCCGGGTGATCAGCGCGTTGTAGCCGATGCCGCTGATGGTGTTGGTGTTCAGCGCTCCCGCCGTCTGCACGTAGACGGTGTCGAAGATGCGGAAGGCGTCCAGCGTGCGGAACAGCACCGCGACGAGGATCGCGCCCTTCATGTTCGGCAGCGTCACCTTGAACAGGCGCTGGGTGGCGGTGGCCCCGTCGACCTTGGCCGCCTCCTGCATCTCCTCCGGCACGGTGGCGAGACCGGCCAGCAGCAGCAGGCTCATGAACGGCGTCGTCTTCCAGACCTCGGTCAGGATGATCGTGATGAACGAGCCGACCGTGCCGCCGAGCGGGTTGAGGTCGCCGATGAAGCCGGTGTCGGGCTGCACGGCGAACCGGAACGCGAAGGCCGCGATGACCGTGATGATCCCGTACGGGATGAGGATGGCGGTGCGGACCGTGCGCCGGCCGAACAGCGCCCGGTGCATGACCATGGCGAAGGCCAGGCCGATCACCAGCTCGATCAGCACGGAGAACACCGTGATGATCGTGGTGGACAGCACCGCCTGCCACCACACCCCGCTGCTGAGCACCAGGATGTAGTTGTCCAGGCCGACGAACTCGTTGAGGTCCGGCGTGCGCAGGTCGTAGCGGAACAGGCTCAGGTAGACCGCGTACAGGATCGGGTACGCGGTGACCAGCAGCATGATGATCGCTGCCGGCGCCGCCAGCTTGAGCCCGAGCCGGCGCTCGGCGACCGCCCGGTCGGTGTCACCCCCCTTCTTGCGGGTCGGGGCGTGCTTGGCGCGGGACGTGACCTCGGTGGATCCCGAGGGGGGTGCGCTCGTGGTCATCTACAGCACCGCCTGGGACTTGAGCGCGTTCTCGATGAGGTCGCGCAGCGCCTTGTAGCTCTTCGGGGGGTCGATCGAGCTCATCGGGTGCAGGACCTGCCGCACCGCGAGCGAGATGTCGTTGTAGTTCGAGGTGACCGGCCGCGGTGCGGCGGTCTCCAGCTGCTGGGTCATCAGCGGCAGGAAGGGCAGCTTCTCCTTGATGGCGGCGTCGTCGCCCAGCGCGCGCAGCACCGAGGGCTGACCGCCGGTGGTGGCGATCGTCCGCTGCTGCTCGGGCTGCGTCAGGCAGTTGATCGCCGCCAGCGCCGCCTCGCGGTTCTTGCTGAACTTGCCGATGCCGAGGTTGTAGCCGCCGAGCGGGGCCTTGGCCGGCTGCCCGGCGACGACCTGCGGGTACGGCGCGACGCCGTAGTCCTCGGCCAGGTCGGTGCCGGCCTCCGCGTCGGCCTCGAGGACGCTCGGGTAGACGTACGGCCAGTTGATCATGAACGCGCTGTCGCTGTCCGCGCTCTGGAACGCGAGCCGGTTGTCGTCCTCGGCGCTGGTCGACAGCGCGGACGGGGCGGCGCTGGAGCGCGCGTAGCGCCGCATGATGTCGAGCGCCTTGAGCGTGGGCTCCTCGGGCAGGTCGACCGTGGCCGTGCCGTCCTCGCCGACGTTGACGATGCTGCCGCCCGCACTCTCCTCGAGCGCGTTGAAGAACACGACCAGCGCCTCGGCGCGCTTGCCGGTCTCCTGGATCTTGCTGTTGAGCTTCTCAGCGGTGTCGAGGAGCTGGTCCCAGGTCTGCGGCACCGGGTTGCCCGCCAGCTTGCTCTTGCGGTACCAGAGCAGCCGGGTGTTGCTGTTGAGCGGCGCGCCGTACTGCTGGCCGTCGATCTGCGCGCTGTCCCAGGGGCCCTTGAGCACCTGGTTCTCGTTGCCGACGGTGGCCAGCTCGCCCGGCGCGAAGGGGCTGATCCACCCCGCCTGGGCGAACTCACCGGTCCAGGTGACGTCCATGCCGATCAGGTCGATGGAGGGGTCCTTGGCGGCCAGGCGACGCACGAGCTGCTCGCGCTGGCTGTCCGGGTTGGTCGGCAGGCTCTCCGCCTTGAGCTCGTACGCCCCGTTCGCCTTGGCGTTGCAGGCGGAGATGACGCCCTGCGCATCGGCGCTGTCGGTCAGCCAGCTCTCGCTGCCGATGTACCAGTTGACGATCGGGGCACCGCTCGCGCTGGTGTCGCTCGCTCCACCGCACGCGGCGAGCGGGGTGATCATCAGGGCTGCAAGCAGCAACCCGGTCCTTCGTCGCATGTGTGACCTCCAGCGGTCGTCGGCTCCGCGACCTTGCGGGCGACGTGGACCTTCCCATGCTTTGTGACGCGAAGCACGCGTGAACATCTCGTGTCGGCCACAGAGATTCCACGTCTGACGTGCAGCAAACGGCACCTGGCTGCGACCAGCAACAGGTTGACTACGCAGTGTGAGGAGAAACCGGACGGCCCGGACGTCAGAGCCGGAAGCCGAGGTCTGCCGTGCTCTCCTCGACGTCCATCTGCGCCTTCTGCAGCTTGCCGGCGTAGTCCCAGTTCATCGACTGCCAGCGGGTGAACTGGTCGAGCACCCACATCCCCGACTGCCGCGAGCCGTTGCCGCTCTTGCCGTTGCCCCCGAACGGCAGGTGCGCCTCGGCGCCGGAGGTGGAGTTGTTGACCGACAGCATGCCGGCGGACACCCGGGACCGGAAGTCCCAGACCGCCCGCGCGTCCGCGGTGTAGATGGCCGCGGACAGGCCGTAGCCGTGGCCGTTGGCGAGCTCGACGGCCTCGTCGAAGCTCGCGAACGGCAGCACGGGCACCAGCGGCCCGAAGGTCTCGTTGCGGTAGAGCGCGTCCTCGGGGCGTACGCCGCTCACCACGACCGGGTGGGCGTAGACGCCGGCGTCCGGGTCGCCGACGAAGCCCTCCCGCGGGTTGTCGCGGGTGATGCGGCCGGTCGGGCCGTGCACGGTGTGGTGCGGCTGGATCTCGCCCAGCCACTTCTCCCAGCCGGCCAGGAAGCGCTCGGACAGCATCGGGCCGTACAGCACCGCCTCGCGGGGGTCGCCGACCGTCGCCTCGGCGAGCCGGGCGAGCAGCTTGTCGAGGAACGCGTCGTGCACGGACTCGTGGACCACCACCAGGCCGAGCGAGGTGCAGCGCTGGCCGGCGGTGCCGAACCCGGCGAACAGCGCGCCCTCGGCGGCGAGGTCGAGGTCGGCGTCGGGCATGACGACCATCGGGTTCTTGCCACCGAGCTCCAGGCACGGGCTCTGCAGGTGTCGCCCGCACAGCTCGCCGATCCGTACGCCGACCTCGGAGGAGCCGGTGAAGCCGACCTTCTGGACCAGGCCGTGCTCGAGGGCCTGGGTCAGCCCGTCGAAGGTCGTCGGCCCGTCGGCGTGGACGGTGTTGAGGACCCCGGCCGGCAGCCCGCCCGCGACGAAAAGGCGGGTGAGCGCGTCGCCGAGCGCCGCGGAGTAGTCGGCGGGCTTCCACACCACCGCGTTGCCGCACAGCAGCGCCGGGACGAGGTACCAGGACGGCACGGCGACCGGGAAGTTGCCCGCGGTGATGATCCCGGCGACGCCGACCGGCACCCGGAAGGTGAACAGCTGCTTGTCGCGCATCTCGCTCGGCACGGTCTGGCCGTACAGCCGGCGGCCCTCGCCCAGGAAGAAGTCGCAGGTGTCGACGATCTCCTGCACCTCGCCACGGGCCTCGGCCAGCGGCTTGCCGACCTCGCGCACCACCAGCTGCGCGAGCGCCTCGGCGTTGGCCTCGACCAGCCGGCCGATCTGCGCGATCACCCGGCCCCGGACGGGAGCGGGCGTGGCCGCCCAGGCCGGCTGGGCCGCCTTCGCCGTGCGGAAGGCGCCGACGAGCTGGTCGGCGGAGGCGAGCTGGACGGTGGCGACGACGTCGTCCAGCTGGGCCGGGTTGGTGCTGTCGAACGAGCCGGCGGCGCCGTCGACGGGGGAGCCACCGACGTACGAACGGACGATCACGAGGTCTCCTGGATGAGGACACGGTCGAGGGCGGCGACGCCGGCCTCGAGGTCAGTGTGGGTGACGGTGAGGGCGGGGCGGAAGCGCACGCTGCGGCTGCCGCAGCCCAGCAGCAGCACGTCCTCGCGGTCGCGCAGGCCGTCGAGCACCCGGGCGCGCAGCGCGGCGGACGGCAGGCTGAAGGCGCACATCAGGCCGCGGCCGCGGACGTCGGTGACCTCGGGGTGCCGGTCGGCCAGCCCGTGCAGCAGGTGCAGCAGGTAGGCGCCGGCGGTGCCGGCCCGCTCGATCAGCCCGTCCTGCTCGACGACCTCCAGGATGCGCCGGGACCGGACCATGTCGGTCAGCGAGCCGCCCCAGGTGGAGTTGATCCGCGAGGACAGCGCGAACACGTTGTCCGGCACCTCGTCGACCCGTCCGCCGCCCATCACGCCGCAGACCTGCGTCTTCTTGCCGAACGCCACGACGTCGGGGGACAGGCCCAGCTGCTGGTAGGCCCAGGCCGTGCCGGTCAGGCCGCAGCCGGTCTGCACCTCGTCCAGGACGAACAGCGCGTCGTACTCCCGGCACAGGGCCTGCATCGCCTGCAGGAACTGCGGCCGCAGGTGGTGGTCGCCGCCCTCGCCCTGGATCGGCTCGGCCAGGAAGCAGGCGATGTCGTGCGGGTGCTGCTCGAACGCGGCGCGGGCCGCCGCCAGCGCCTGCGCCTCGCGCTGCTCGACCGGGGCGAGCGAGCCCGAGACGTACGGCGAGGGGATCCGGGGCCAGTCGAACTGCGGGAACCGCTCGGTCTTCACCGGGTCGGTGTTGGTGAGGCTGAGGGTGTAGCCGCTGCGGCCGTGGAAGGCGTCGCGCAGGTGCAGGACCTTCGTGCCGAGCGCCCGGTCCCGGCCGTGCGCCTCGTTCCAGCGCGACTTCCAGTCGAAAGCGACCTTCAGGGCGTTCTCCACCGCGAGCGCGCCGCCCTCGACGAAGAACAGGTGCGGCAGTGCGGGGTCACCGAGGACCCGGGCGAAGGTCTCCACGAACCGGGCCATCGGCGCGGTGTAGACGTCGGAGTTGGCGGGCTTGTTCATCGCCGCCTGCAGCAGCTCCGCGCGGAAGGCCCCGTCGTCGACCAGCGCCGGGTGGTTCATCCCCAGGGCGCTGCTGGCGTAGAAGGTGAACAGGTCGAGGTAGCTCCGGCCGGTCCGGGCGTCGACCAGGTGCGAGCCGCGGGAGGCCTCGAGGTCGAGCACGAGGTCGAAGCCGTCCACCAGCATGGAGCGCGCGAGCACGGCATGGACGTCGGCGGGCGCGACGGGCCCGAGCAGGGTGGTCATGGCGGGCACGCTACCGGGCGAACGTCCGGCAGCAAAGTACCTGGACGGGCGATCCTCCCGCCAGAGGCGCGCCGTACGGACGACCCGTCCCGCTCCTATCCTGCTTGGGTGGCCACGACCCTCTACCGCAACGGCCGCGTCCGCTCCTCCGCCGACCCGTTCGCGACCGCCCTGCTGCTCGACGGCCAGACCGTGGCCTGGGTGGGCTCGGAGGGAGCCGCGGCGCGGCTGTCGGCCGACACCGTGGTCGACCTCGAGGACGCGTGGGTCGCGCCGGCGTTCGTCGACGCGCACGTGCACACCACCTCGACCGGGCTCGCGCTGACCGGGCTCGACCTGACCGGCGCGCCGTCCCTGGCCGTGGCCCTCGACCGGGTCGCCGACGTCGCCCGCAGGGCCCGCGGGGCCGCGGTGCTGGGCACCGGCTGGGACGACACCACCTGGCCGGAGGGACGGCCGCCGACCGCCCGTGAGCTCGACCGGGCGTCGTACGGGGGAGTGGTCTACCTCGCCCGCACCGACGTGCACTCCGCGGTGGTCAGCAGCGCCCTGCTCGCCGCGGTGCCGCAGGCCCGGGCCGCGGAAGGCTTCCTGGCCGACGGGCTGGTGCGCACCGACGCGCACCACCTGCTGCGGCGGGCGGCGTACGCGGCGGTGACGCCCGGCCAGCGGCGCGCCGCGCTGGACGCCGCCCTCGCCCGCGCCGCCTCGCTCGGCATCGCCTGCGTGCACGAGTGCGGCGGGCCGGACATCGGGGGCGAGGACGACTTCCGCGAGCTCACCGGGCGGCGGTCGGGCGTGCGCGTGGTCGGCTACTGGGGCGAGCTCGACGCGGTGGAGCGGGCCCGCGAGCTCGGGGCGGTGGGGGCCGGCGGCGACCTGTTCGCCGACGGCGCGCTCGGCAGCCACACCGCGTGCCTGTCCGAGCCGTACGCCGACGCCGACTCCCGCGGGCACGCCTACCTCACCGCGGAGCAGGTCGCCGGGCACGTCGTCGCCTGCACCCGCGCGGGCCTGCAGGCCGGCTTCCACGCCATCGGCGACGCCGCTCTCGGCGCCGTGCTCGACGGCGCGCAGGCCGCCGGGCAGCTGGTCGGGGCAGGCCCGCTGCGGGGCGCCCGGCACCGCGTCGAGCACGCCGAGCAGCTGTCGGCGCGCCAGATCGGCCAGCTGGCCGAGCTGGGGATGGTGGCCAGCGTGCAGCCGGCCTTCGACGCCCGCTGGGGCGGCCCGGACGGGATGTACGCCACCCGGCTCGGCGCCGAGCGGGCCGCGGGCCTCAACCCGTACGCCGCCCTGGCCGGCGCCGGCGTCGCGCTCGCGCTGGGCTCGGACGCGCCGGTCACCCCCCTGGACCCGTGGGGCACGCTGCGCGCCGCCGTCCGGCACCGCACCCCCGGCAGCGGCCTGTCGGCCCGTGCCGCCTTCTCCGCGCACACCCGCGGCGGCTGGCGCGCCGCGCGGCTCGACGACGCCGGCGACCTCACGCCCGGCTCGCCGGGCACGCTCGCCGTGTGGCAGGTCGCGGGCGAGCTGGTCGTCCAGACCCCCGACGACCGGGTCGCCGGCTGGTCCACCGACCCCCGCGCCGGGGTGGCCGGCCTGCCCGACCTCGACGGCCCGGACCCGGTCTGCCTGCGCACTCTCGTCGACGGCGAAACCGTTTTCGAAAGAGCCCTCTGACCTGCGGCGTTATCGTATCGTTGCAGGTCAGCGGCGGGTTGACAGACCGCCCGCACCCGCGGGTAGCCTCGGCCCGCCGGACGGACCCGGCGGCCCCCTAGACAACGGCAGCACGGCGGCAGCCCGTCGTCGTACGGCCGGTACGAAGGGCCGCCGGGCGGCCGGCCGCCGCGTGGCCGGTGGGTGCGCACCGCCGCAGTGCGGAGCAGGCAGACTGGTGGGCGTGACCAGCACCGTCCGTGAGCTGCCGAGCGAGGTGCTGCCGCCGCCGCGGCCCACCGGCCGCCGGCTCCCGTGGCGTCCCGCCGCTGCCGTCGCCGCCGGGCTCCTGCAGGTCCTGGCGCTCCCGCCGCACGACGTCTGGCCGGCCGCCCTGCTGGGCGTGGCCCTGCTCGCCGCGGCGGTGCATGGCCGCCGGGTCCGCTCGGGCGCGCTGGCCGGGCTGCTGTGCGGGCTGGCGCTGTTCGTGCCGCTGCTGCACTGGTCGGGCTCGGTCGCCGGGCCGGCGGCCTGGCTCGCGCTCGCCGTCCTGCAGACCGCCTTCTTCGTGCCGCTCGGCGCGGCGCTCGCCCTGGTCTCGCGGCTGCCGGCCTGGCCGCTGTGGGGCGCGGCGCTCTGGGTCGGGCAGGAGGCGCTGCGCGACCGGCTGCCATTCGGCGGGTTCCCCTGGGGCCGGCTGGCGTTCGGCCAGGCGGGCGGGCCGCTGGCCCCGCTGGCCTCGCTCGGCGGCGCGCCGCTGGTCACCTTCGCCGTCGCGCTGCTCGGGGGAGCGCTGGCGCTGGCCTGTCACGTTCTGGCCGGTCGCGTTCCGGCCTGTCACGTTCTGGCCCGCCGGGGGCCGCGGCGGGGGCTGCTGCCCACCGCCGCCGTCGCCCTGGTGCTGCTGCTCGGTGCCCTGCTGGTGCCCACCCCGACCGCCGGTCAGCAGGTCCGGGTCGCGCTCGTGCAGGGCAACGTGCCGCGGCTGGGCCTGTCCGCGTTCGGCCAGCGCGCGGCCGTGCTGCGCAACCACGTCGACGCGACGCACCGGCTGGCCGAGGCGGTGCGCGCCGGCACCGAGCGCCGCCCCGACCTGGTGCTGTGGCCGGAGAACGCCAGCGACCTCGACCCCTACACCGACGCCGCCGCCTCCGCCCTTATCGACGGCGCGGTCCGCGACGTCGGCGTGCCGGTCCTGGTCGGCGCGGTGGTCGACGGTCCCGGCGAGAAGATCAGCAACCTCGGCATCGTCTGGGACCCGGTCACCGGGCCGGGGCGGACCTACAGCAAGCAGCACCCGGTGCCGTTCGGGGAGTACATGCCCTACCGGTCGCTGCTGCGCCGCATCAGCGACAAGGTCGACCTCGTCCCGCGCGACTTCGCGCGGGGGACCGGCACCGGCGTCCTGCAGGTCGGGCCGGCGCGGGTCGGCGACGTCATCTGCTTCGAGGTGGCCTACGACGGGCTGGTCCGCGACGCGGTGCGCGAGGGCGGGCGGGTGCTGGTCGTGCAGACCAACAACGCCAGCTTCGGGCGCAGCGGCCAGTCCGCGCAGCAGCTGGCGATGGGCCGGCTGCGGGCCGTCGAGCACGGCCGGTCGGTGCTCGTCGCGGCCACCAGCGGCATCAGCGCCGTGATCTCCCCGGACGGCTCGGTGGCCCAGCGGTCCGGCATCTTCACCGCCGACACGCTGACCGCGGACGTCCCGCTCCGCGACGCGCAGACCCCGGCCACCCGCCTCGGCGCGCTGCCGGAGCTGCTGCTGGCCCTGCTCGGGGCCGCCGCGGTCGCCGGCGCGCTGGTCCGGCGGCGCCGATGACTGCGCCCGGCCGGGTCCTCGTCGTGGTGCCGACCTACAACGAGCGCGACAACCTGCTGCCCATCGCGCAGCGCCTGCACGCCGCCTGCCCGGACGTCGACCTGCTGGTCGTCGACGACGACAGCCCGGACGGCACCGGCCGGCTCGCGGACGAGCTGGCCGGCCGCGAGCGCTGGGCGCACGTGCTGCACCGGACCGGCAAGGCCGGGCTCGGCTCCGCCTACATCGCCGGCTTCGCGTGGGCCAGGGCCGGCGGGTACGACGTGGTGGTCGAGATGGACGCCGACGGCAGCCACGCGCCGGAGCAGCTGCCCCGGCTGCTGGGCGCGCTCGAGCACGCCGACGTGGTGCTCGGCTCCCGCTGGGTGCCGGGCGGCCAGGTCGTCAACTGGCCGCGCTCGAGGAAGGTGCTGTCCCGCGGCGGCAACGCCTGGACGCGGCTCGCGCTCGGCCTGCCGCTGGCGGACGCCACCGGCGGCTACCGGGCATACCGGCGGGAAGTGCTCGACGGGCTGCCGCTGGCCGACGTCGCCTCCCAGGGCTACTGCTTCCAGGTCGACCTGGCGTGGCAGGCCTGGCGGTCCGGGGCCCGCGTCGTGGAGGTGCCGATCACGTTCGTCGAGCGCGAGCGCGGTGAGAGCAAGATGAGCCGCGGAATCGTGCTGGAGGCCCTGTGGCGGGTCACCTGGTGGGGCGTCACGAGCCGGCGCTCGCACGACCGCCGCAGCGCGCAGGTGCGCCGGTGAAGCCCGCCCTGCTCGTCCTGGCGCTGATCGCGGTGCCGATCGTCGAGCTGTACGTGATCCTGCAGGTCGGGCAGCAGATCGGTGCCCTGGCGACGGTGGTGCTGCTGGTCGCGGTGTCCCTGCTGGGCGCGGCGCTGCTGCGCCGCGAGGGGGCCCGCGCCTGGCGGGCCTTCCGTGAGGCGACCCTGCGCGGGCGGGTGCCCGCCCGCGAGGTGGCCGACGGCTTCCTGGTGCTGCTGGCCGGAGCGCTGCTGCTCACCCCGGGGTTCGCCACCGACGTGGTCGGGCTGCTGCTGCTCCTGCCGCCGGTACGCGCCGTGCTGCGGCGGTGGCTCACGTCGTACGCCACCCGGGCGATGATCGACGGGCTGACCGCCGGCCCCCCGGGCGGTGGCCCGGGGCGGCCGCCCGGCCGGGGGAGCGAGCGCGTCATCGACGGCGACGTCGTCGAGGACCCCTGACATGCCGAGAGCCGCACCCCGGCAGGGATGCGGCTCGCGAGCAGTGCGGGATGCTGCGGGTCAGGCGGTCTTCTTGCCGGCCCGGTCGGCCTTCAGAGCGGCCTTGACCTTGCCCTGGTTCTCGTGGAGCACCGCCAGGCGCTCGGCGAGGACCTCCTCGAGCTCGGCGACGCTGCGCCGCTCGAGCAGCATGTCCCAGTGCGTACGGGCGGGCTTGGTCTTCTTCGGCTCGGGCTGCTCGCCGTCGCGCAACAGAGCGGTGCCGCCGCAGATCCGGCACTCCCAGCTCGGCGGCACGTCGGCCTCCGCCGCGAACGGCATCTCGATGACGTGCCCGCGAGGGCAGTCGTAGACGGCGGAAAGCCGCGGGGCGAACTCGGTGTGCCGGTCGCTCTCGTAGCTGACCGCTCCGAGGCGTGTACCACGCAGGACGCGGTCGCTCATGGAACCTCCACAGGTAGTCGCACGGTCCAACGTTCGGCGTGCTGCAAGGATTCCCTCGTCGTCCCCGGGCCAATCCGGCCCGTCCCCCCGGAGCCGCCCCGTGCCCACCCCCGCCCGTCCGCTGTCCGCCGCGCTGGCCACCGTGCTGTCGCCGGCGGTCCTGGAGCAGCTGCACCTCGGCCGGGCCGCGGTCGGCGTGGCGCTGCTGGCCCGGCCGGCACTGCTGCCGGGCCTGGTCGGGGCCGACCGCGACGCGGCCTCGCACCTGGGCTGGGCGCTGCGCATGCTCGGTGCCCGCGAGGTCGCGCTGGGTCTGGGAGCGGCGGGGGCCGGGCGGGCCGGGCCGCGCGAGTCGAGGCGCTGGCTGCAGGCCGGGCTGTTCAGCGACGCGGTCGACGCCTTTGCGGTCGCGGCGGCCGTGGGCAGCGGTCGGGTCCGGCCGGGGGTCGGCGGCGCCGTCGTCGCGGTGGCCTGCGTCGCGGTGGCCGCGCAGGCGGGCGCTCTGGGCCGCCGCTGACCCGCGCTGCCGGTGGGAGCGGGGTGAACCGCCCGCGGGGGTGCGCGCGAACGCAGGATCGAGCGCCCGCGCCGCATCCCGCGGCAGCGACCGGCTCGACGACCGACAGGTCGCCGTCCCCGGTCGGGACGCAGGCAGGAGCGCGTCCACGCGGTGCACGACGACACCAGGCAGAATGCCGAGCCCGGCGTCACCGGCCGCGGGCTCGCCGAGCCCGACCTCAGCGCGCCGGTGTTCAGCGCGCTGGTCCGGCGCCACCGGCCGGCCTGCCTGCTGCTGGCCCGCCGGGTGCTCCGCGACCACCAGATGGCCGAGGACGCCGTGCAGGAGGCGTTCTTCGACGCCTGGCGGCAGTCCGCGCGGTACGACGCCGCGCGCTCCACCGAGGTCGGCTGGCTGATGACCCTGACGCACCGGCGGGCCGTCGACCGGGTGCGCAAGGAGGAGCGGCACGGCGCCGTCGTACCCGCCGCCGACGCCTGCGCCGATGCGCTCGTCGACCCGCTGGAGGAGCAGGTCTGGCGGGCGGAGCGGGCCAGCTGTCTGCGGCGGGCGCTGCCCGGTCTCACCTCCGAGCAGTACGAGGTCCTGGTCCTGGCGTACTTCGGCGGCTACACCCAGCGCGAGATCGCCGGGCTCGTCGGCATCCCGATCGGCACCGTCAAGACCCGCACCGTGGCGGCGATGCGCCGGCTCGCCGTCGTGCTGCGCGACGCCGGCCTGGAGGCCACCTGATCCGCGCGGCTTCCCAGCTGCGCGACCGGCTCCGAGGCGATCCGGTCGGCGTTCGGGTACTCAGCGCCGCGCAGGCGCCGCACCGTCCCCGGGCAGCAGGGCGGCGGGTCCCGGCTGCTGTTCGGCGCAGACCACGCGGCCGTTCACCGGCTCGCTGCAGGACCGCGTCGCCTGCTGCTCCTGCCGGTCGCGCTCGGCGTCCCGCTGCTCGGTGCGCCGCGCCTGCTCCGCCACGCTGACGACCGTCGCCGGGTCGGGCGCACGCAGTCCGGGGTCGGGCGGCAGGTCCAGCAGCAGCGAGGCGTACTCGCCGGCGTCCGAGGCGTTGCCGATGTCCTCCGGGTACCAGGTGTGCCAGGACACGATCCGGTCACCGGCGAGCACCACCTCCGACCGGGACCCGAGCTCCTCGTCGCCCTCGCGCGGCAAGAGGACGTACGTCCCGGGCTCGACGACGTGCAGGGGGCAGCCCTCGGGACAGTGCACCGCCCGGTCCAGCGTGTACAGCGTCGGGCTGTCGGACGGCGAGCCGTACTCCTGCTCCAGCCAGCGCTCGTCGCCGACCGTCACGTCGTCCCGGTAGTCGTACGACGCCCCGGCGGCCCGCAGCGTGCGCCGCTGGACGTCCATCCGCGTGACGACCGCAGCGCCACCCTCCTCGAGGACGGCCGTGCGCACGACCAGCGCGCCCGGGTCCTCGTCGACCACCTCGACTCCCGGGTGGAGCACGTCGCGCTCCACCACCCGGAACGGGGCGCGGCGCAGCGCCAGGACCGCCCGGGCGTACGTCTGCGCCTCGTTCGCCGTGGCCGGGCGGCCCGTCGGCCAGGCGCGGGACCCGTCCGGCGGCAGCGGCAGCCCCGCCGGCAGGTCGAGCAGCAGCGGGGGAGCCCGGTCCGGCTCCAGGACGACGGGGGCCTGCCCGTCGTCCGGCGCCGGTACGACCGGCGCCTGGTAGCTGCCGTCCGCGCAGCCACCGGCGAGCGCGAGCACCACCGCCACGAGCCCCCGGACCGGCACGCGCGCAGCGGAGACCACGACGAGAACCTACGTCGCCGGACCATCGGCGGCTCGACGTCTCCGCGGAGACGCCCGGGGGGACAGCTCAGTCGATCCGCTCGGCCGGTGTCCGGCCCGGCGAGGTGCACGCTGCTGTCGCCGACACGCGTCCGACACGACAGCAACGTGCACACGTCCAGAACGGCTGCTCAGTCGAGACAGAACTCGTTGCCCTCGACGTCCTGCATCACCAGGCACGACTCGTTGACGCCGTCCGCGCGCAGCAGCCGCACGCGTACGGCGCCGAGCGGGAGCAGCCGGGCGCACTCGGCCTCCAGGGCGGCCAGGCGCTCCTCGCCGACGAGCCCGGTGCCGACCCGTACGTCGAGGTGCAGCCGGTTCTTGACGACCTTGCCCTCGGGAACGCGCTGGAAGAACAGGCGCGGACCCACACCTGCCGGGTCCACGCAGGCGAAGGCCGAGCCCTGGCGCTCGGGCGGCAGCGCGGCGTCGAAGTCGGCCCAGGTGGTGAACCCCCGCGGTGGCGGCGGCACGACATACCCCAGCACCTCGCACCAGAAGCGAGCGACCCGCTCGGGCTCCGTGCAGTCGAAGGTGACCTGGAACTCCCTGACCGACGTCATCGCAGCACCCTAGAGGCGCAGCCCGGTGCGCACGCAGGGCTTTCTGGCGCGCCGGCGCCGGGGCGACGCTCCTGCCGGCGACGCGTAGGACTACTCAGGTGGCGGCGCCCGCACCCGCCGACAGTGAGGACATGACCACTGACAGCCCGTACACCTCGGTCCCCACCGCCCCGCGCTACGGCGCGACCCCGTGGACCCGGGCGCTCCGGTGGGCGCTCGTGGTCGTCGCGGGGACGGTAGGCCTGCTCTGCGCCGCCGTGAGCCTGTTCTTCGCGCACATCCAGTACAGCGGCTGCTTCATCGGGTGCAGCGCGGACGACGTGGACCACCCGGGAGGCATCGCTCTGGCGGTCCTGGCGGCGGCGCTGGCGGCGACCGGGCCGGCCGTGGCGGCTGCGGTGTTCCGGTCCCGGGCCTTCGTGCAGGGCAGCGCCTGGACGTTCTGCGTGCTGGCCGTCCTCGCCGTCGGGACACTCGTCGAGTACGCCTGACCGGAATCCAGGCGATGGCGAATCGCCGATAACAGAACTTATGTCAGGTAAGCGCCTCAGGTGCTCAGAGACAGGTCGCCACCTGCTGGGCGCTGAGGTCGACGACGGTCAGGCGTTCGACCGGGCGGTACGCGCCGGCGGTGAGCCTGCGCAGCTGCACGTCGTGCTGCTCGGGGTCGACGTAGACCAGCTCGCTGACGCCGTGCTGCGCGTAGTGGTCGAGCTTGCTGTAGGACTCGTCGTCCGGGCTGATCACCTCCAGCACGAGCGCTGCGGTGGCGACGTACAGCCGGGTCTCACCGTCGCGGAGCACGCCGCCGTCGGGCACCCGGTAGTTGTGGGCCTGTCCGAGGTTGAAGGGGCCGACGACCAGGTGGGGGCCGGCGACGTGGTCCCGCAGCATCGCCAGGACCGCGGCCTGCACCGCTGCATGCCGGCTGCTGGCTGCAGGCGCCACGTGGTACTCCCCGTCCCAGACCTCGTCGTGACCGTCGAGCCCGAGTGCGCGGCGCCGGTCGATCAGGACCTGGAGCTCCTGCGGCGCTGGCCCCAGCACGACCGTCCTCATGGGGCCAGTGTCCCCCGAACTCCCGGGGCTGTCGCCGGGCGGACAGGGCGTGACAACGAGCCCCGCCGGCGGCAGCCTGGGTGCCCGGGGGTGCGACATGAGCACGCTGGTGCGAAGCGCGTGGGCGACGTCGCTGGGTGAGCTGCGGCACGAGCCGACCGACAAGCGGATCCGGGCCTGGCATGCCGGCCGGCCGGTGCTGGACTCGACCCGGGCGGTCCTGGTGTACGAGCCGCGCCGGGTGGTGTCGTCGTGGGCGGTGCCGGTCGAGGACGTCCGGGCGGTCCTGCGGCCGGCAGCTGCGGCGTCCGGCGACGAGGCCGGCGACGAGGCCGGCGACGAGGCCGGCGACGAGGTCGGCGTACGGCTGCCGGCGCTGTCGGACCGGCCGATCCTGGACCCGTCGGTGCCGTTCGCCGTCCACACCGCGCCCGGACAGGTCGTGGACGTCGTCCTCGGCGAGCAGGTCTGCCAGGGGGCCGGGCTGCTGCTGGCCGACCCCGACCTGGACGGGTACGTCGTCCTGGACGTCGCCGCGTTCGACCAGTGGTGGGAGGAGGACGAGCAGGTCCACGGGCACCCGCGCGAGCCGTTCCACCGGCTCGACGTGCTGCCCAGCTCGCGGCCGGTACGCCTGGAGCTCGACGGCACGCTGCTCGCGCAGTCCAGCCGGCCGGTGCTGCTGTTCGAGAGCCTGCTGCCGGTGCGCTTCTACCTGCCGCGCGCGGACGTCGTGGCCGAGCTGGCGCCCAGCCCGACCCGGAGCACCTGCGCCTACAAGGGGCAGGCCGCCTACCTGTCCCCCGTCGTCGCAGGCCGGGCCCGGGCGGACCTGGCGTGGACCTACGACCGGCCGATGCGGGAGGTGGCGCCGATCGCGGGACTGGTCGCGTTCTTCGACGAGCGGGTGGACGTGGTGCTCGACGGCGTACGCCGACCCCGGCCCGTCACCCCCTGGTCGTGACGGCCGGCTCCGCTGCCGGCTGGGTGGCGGCCACCAGGCGCAGCACCGCGGCGGCGCGCTGCAGCTCGGCCCCGGGGGCGGTGGGCGAGCGGGCGGTCAGCAGCACCGTGCGGTCCGGTCGCAGGACGGCCGTGCTGGCCCGCCCCCGCGCGAGCCAGTCCCGCAGCGGGCCGGCGCCGGGCAGGCTGTCGAGCCGGACGACCCGGGCGTCCAGCCGGTCGGCCAGGCGCTCCAGGTCGGCGTCCGGCGCCACGACCGTCACCACTGCGAAGCCGGGCCCGAGCAGCTCGTCGAGCAGCACGGCGCGCCCGCCCCGCACCACCCGCGGCTGCGGGGCGAGGCGGCCGACCAGGCTGCGCCGGGCGGTGCGCGGTCGCCGTACGAGCGGGCCGCGGACCAGCGGCGGTGAGCCCCGGTCGATCAGCACCTGGGGCAGCCCGGGCACCCGGAACAGCGCGCCCAGCGCGCAGCGCCGGACCAGGGCGGCCGGGCCTTGCCCGCCGGTCATCGCCCAGCCGGCGGTGACGGCCAGGCGGATCATGGCGCGGGCGTGCGGCCGGCGCTCCAGCTCGTAGGTCGCCAGCAGCCGCTCCGGCGCGCGGCCGGACAGCACCGCGGCGAGCTTCCAGCTCAGGTTCGCGGCGTCGCGCTGGCCGGCCCCGAGCCCCTGCCCCACGAACGGCGGGGTGAGGTGGGCGGCGTCGCCGAGCAGGAACAGCCGGCCGCGCTGCCACCGGTCGGCCAGCCGGGCCCGGAAGGTGTAGTCGCCCCTGCGCAGCACCTCCAGCTCCCGGTCGCCCGCCCAGGGCCGTACCAGCTCGGCCAGCCGGGCCGGGGCGGCCAGCTGCGCCGCGCTCTCGTCCGCGCGCAGCTGGAACTCCCACCGGTAGCGGTCCGGCCCCACCTGCATGAACGTCGCCGCACGCCGCGCGTCGCACACCTGGTGCACCCCGCCCCAGGCGGCCAGCGGCTCCCGGCAGCGGGCGTCCACGACGAGCCACCGCTCCTCGAAGCCGAGGTCCTCGAAGCCCGCGCCGACCACGGTGCGCAGCCGGCTGCGCGCGCCGTCGCAGCCGAGCACGGCGGCCGCGGGCAGCCGCTCCCGCTCCCCCGTCCTCAGGTCCTCCAGCACGAGCACCGGGGCGGCGTACGTCGGGGCGCCCTCCACGTCGAGCACCTCGACCTGCTCGCGCAGCCGGACCTGCGGGTGCGCCCGCAGCTGCTCGCGCAGGACCTGCTCGAGATCGGGCTGGTCGAACAGGGTGGCCTGCGCGAAGCCGTGCGGGCCGGCCGACGTGCCGCGGTCGAACTGCGCGATCGTGCGGTGCCGGCCGTCGAGCAGCCGCAGCCCGGCGGCGGGCCGGGTGAACGCGGCGAACGCCTCCGCGACCCCGGCGCGCTGCAGCACCCGGTGCACCTCGTCGTCCAGGTGCACCGCGCGCGGCTGCGGGTAGGCGCCGCGGTGCCGCTCGAGCAGCACCACGGGCATCCCGGCGACGGCCAGCAGCAGCGCCGCGGTCAGCCCGGTGGGACCGGCGCCGACGACGACAACCGGCAGCCCGACCGGCGGCCGGTCGGCCGTACCGCCCGCCGTCATGGCCCCCACCGTAGGCCGGGTGCCGGTCAGGCGGCGACCGGAGCCGCCGGGGCGCGCACCGGCAGGAACAGCACCAGCAGCAGGCAGGCCAGCGCGTAGCTGCTCTCCCCCACCACGACCAGCGGGCCGTGCGCGAGGTGCTCCCCGAGCTGCGTGCGCACCAGGTCGGGCAGCGAGCTGGCGAACAGCGCCGTCACCCCGGCGGCCGCCCACAGCCAGCGTCGGTCGCGGGCGCCCGCGGCCAGGAGCACCGCGATCGCCGGGACGACCCACCACAGGTGGTGCGTCCAGCTGATCGGGCTGACCAACGCTCCGGTGAGGCCGACGAGGGCCAGCCCGGCGAGGTCGTCGCCGGCGCGTACGGCGCCGACGGCCCGGCGCAGGCCGACCACCCCGACCACGGCGACCAGCACCAGCCAGGGCACCAGCGGCCGGGTCGCGGAGTCGTCGAGCCGGGCCAGCACCCCGGACAGCGCCTGGTTGGCGGCGAAGTCGGTGCGGCCCACCCGCGAGGTGTCGAACAGCGCGGAGCCCCAGAACTCCAGGGAGGTGCCGGGCGCGACGACAAAGGCGGCCACCGTGGCGAGCGCCCCCACCGCGACGGCGTTGAGGGCCGCCCGCGGCCGGTGCGCGGCCAGCAGCACGACCAGGACGGCCGGGGTCAGCTTGACGGCGGCCGCGAGCCCCACCCCGATGCCCGCCCAGCGGCTCCCCCGGCGCAGCGCCTCCAGGTCGAGCACCACGAGGGCGACGAGCAGCAGGTTGACCTGCCCGAAGCCGACCGTGTCGCGGACCGGCTCGAGCAGGCAGACCAGCGGCACCGCGCAGGCCGTGGCGTACCAGGTCGACCAGCCGTAGCGCGGGGCCACCCGCGCCGCCAGCCACCAGGTCGTCGCCGTGATCACTGCGGCGTCGGCGGCCAGCAGGAGCGCGTGCGCGACGCCGAGCGGGACGACGGCCAGCGGCAGCATCGTGAGCGCGGCGAACGGCGGATAGGTGAAGCCGTACGCCGTGCCCGGGTGCACGTAGTCGTAGAGCGGGACGCCGCCCGCCCAGGAGTGCATCGCGCCGGCGTACACCTGCAGGTCGAAGTCGCCGTGGTCGTCGGCGAGCAGCACCAGGCCCAGCAGCGACGCCAGCGCGAGGCCGACCGGCAGGGCGAGAGCCCGCCAGCCGGGCAGCAGCGCGCGGCTGCGGGCGAGCCGGCTGCGGGCGGAGATGCGGTCGGCTGCGGCGGGCTCGCGCACCGCTGCCGGGTCAGGGGTCGCCGACAGCACCCGCGCACCTCCCCGAGCGGCTCCCCCGCCGGGTGCCTTGAGCAACCAGGCTAGAGGCTTGATCCGGGGACGCCCGGGAGCGGCGTGTCGGCCGTACGCTCGCGCCGTGCAGCCCGCCGCCCGACGCGCCCGCGCCACCGGCACGCTGCTGGCCGGTGCGCTGCTGCTCGGCGGCACCTTCTTCGGGCAGGACGACGCCTTCCCCTTCGGACCGTTCCGGATGTACAGCACCCGGGAGGACCCGGACGGCCTCGTGGAGTCCGCCCGGGTGGAGGCCGTCGACGCCAACGGCCGGGTGCTGGTGGTGCCGGACACCGCCACCGGGCTGCGGCGGGCCGAGATCGAGGGTCAGGCCGGGCGGTTCCTCGCCGAGCCCGAGCTGCTCGGGCAGGTCAGCGTCGCGCACGACCGGCTGCACCCGGACGAGCCCCGCTACGACGTCGTACGCGTCGTCGTGACCGAGACCCGGCTGCGGGACAGCCGACCGACGGCGACGCTGCGCGAGCGAGTCGTCGCAAGCTGGAGCCGGCAGTGAGGGTGTGCCAGCAGTGACGGTGTCGCAGCAGCCCCGCCCGGTGGCCGGCCAGGACCGGGCGAGCTGGCTGTTCCGGCCGGGGCCGGTGGCCAGGATCGCCTGGCTGCGGGTGCTGGCGTACGCGTTCGTCCCCGTCGACGTGCTGGTCACCACGCCGTGGGTCGCCGCGCACGGCTCCGTTCCGGGCGCGCTCTACCAGCCGCTGATGGTCGGCCGGCTCCTGCACCTGCCCACGCCCGGTCCGTGGGTCGAGGTGCTCAAGTGGGTGCTGGTGCTCGGCGCCGTGCTGTGCGCCGCCGCCGCCGCGCGGGACCGGCTGCCGGCCGTGGCCGGGTTGCTGGTCGCCGTCTGCTATCTGGAGTGGATGGTCGTGGCGTTCAGCTACGGCAAGGTGGACCACGACCGGTTCGCGTTCCTCGTGCTGCTGTTCGTGCTGCCCACGGTCGGTCGGGCCGGGCTGCGCAGCACGGCCCGCACCCCGGCCGCCGGCTGGGCCCTGCGCGTCACCGCGCTCGCGGTCGTCGCGACGTACACCCTGGCCGCGTTCGCCAAGTTCCGCTTCGGCGGGGACTGGATGAGCGGGGCGACGCTCATGGGCGCCGTGCTGCGCCGGGGCACACCCCTGGCGCAGCCGCTGCTGGACCATCCCGGGCTGCTGCACGCGGCGCAGTACGGGCTGGTCGCCGTCGAGCTGCTGGTCGCGCCGCTGCTGCTGGTCGACTGGCGCCGCCCGCGGGTCACCTGGGTGCTGGCCCTCGGGTTCCTCGGGTTCCACCTGATGACGTTCGCGACGATCAGCATCATCTTCCTGCCGCACTGCGTCGCGCTGCTGTCGCTGCTGCCCCTGGAACGCCTGCCGCAGCTGCAGCGACGCCGGTGAGGCCGCTCGCGGTGTTCGACCTCGACGGCACGCTCGCCGACACGCGGCACCGGCTCGGGTACCTGTCCCGGCGGCCCAAGGACTGGGACGCCTTCTTCGACGCCGCGCCGGGCGACCCGCCGCTCGAGACCGGCCTCGCCCTGCTGCGCGAGAGCGCCCGCGACTGCGAGGTCGTCTACGTCACCGGCCGCCCCGAGCGCTGCCGCGACGACACCCTGGCGTGGCTGCGCCGGCACGGGCTGCCGGAGGGCGAGCTGGCGATGCGGGGCGCGCGCGACCGGCGCCCGGCCCGCGTCGCAAAGCTCGCGCTGCTGCGCCGGCTCGCCCGGGACCGGGTCGTCGCGGTGGTGGTCGACGACGACGAGCAGGTCTGCGACGCGTACGAGCGGGCCGGCTGGCCGGTGCTGCGGGCCCGCTGGCAGGGC
>DASTLY010000041.1:0-21900 GCA_035714445.1 Mycobacteriales bacterium | reverse complement strand
CCGGGAGACCGCCACCCGGTGGGCCGGGCTGTCGTACGGCGCGAGCAGCCCGGCGCGCGCCTCGGCCGGCAGCCAGCGGCGACCCGAGCCGAGCGCGAGGGCGCCCAGGCTGAACGCGTTGAGCCGGGTCACCGCGAAGTTTCCCAGGCCGGGCAGGCGCGCTGCCCGGAGCGTCCACGGCAGGGACTTGGCCGGCGGCAGCGGGAAGGCGCCGGTGTTGAGCAGCACCATGCGGTCGACGCGCTCGACGTTGTCGACCGCCCAGGCCAGGGCGATGGCCCCGCCCCAGTCGTGGACGACCAGCGACAGCGGCTCCGTCAGCCCGAGCCCGTCGATGAACTCGCCGAGGTCGGCCACCCGGCGCCGCAGCGTGTAGGGGTAGTCGCGGCTGGACGGCTTGTCGGACCGGCCCATCCCGATGTGGTCCGGGGCGATCGCGCGTCGGCCCAGCGGCGGCAGGGCCGCCAGCAGCGAGCGGTAGTAGAACGACCAGGTCGGGTTGCCGTGCACGAGCAGGACGGGCGGGCCGCTGCCCTCGTCGACGTAGGCCATCGAGTGCCCGCCGACGTGGGCACGGTGCTCGGCGTACGGGAAGCCGGCGAGGGCGGTGGTGGCGGTCCCGCTCACCGCTGGAGCCGGGTCGTCACCACTGGATCTCGGAGGCGGCAGCGTTGATGCCGCTGCCGACGCCGAGGAGCATGACGCGGCTGCCCGGCGTCACGGTGCCGTCGGCCACCGCCTTGGACAGCACGGTCGGAACCCCGGCCGGCCCGATGTTGCCGTAGTGCGGGTAGATCAGCGGGAACCGGTCGATGTCGAGGCCCAGGGTGTCGCAGACCGCGCGGGTGTGCACCTTGCTGACCTGGTGCACGACGTAGGTGTCGATCGAGCCCGGCTCCCACTCGAAGGAGGTCAGCGCGTCCTTCCAGACGTGCGTCGCCAGCTCGAGGCCGGCCAGCAGCAGGCCCTTGGTGTCGGTCTTCATCTCGCTGATGTTGCCCGTGCACAGGTTGGCGTGCGCGGTGCTGGCCCGGCTCAGCCCGCCGAGGAAGCGGGGGCGCCTGTCGGCCGCGTCGCCCCGCGACAGCATCATCGCGACGGCTCCGGAGCCGAGGGTCAGCGTGGCGAACTGCTCGCGGAACATCTGCTCGTCGCAGTCGTCCCGGGCCAGCCGCTCGACGGTCGCCTCCATCGTGAACCGGCTCGTCTCGCCGTCCACGACCAGGCCGTGCTCGATCTCGCCGCTCTCGATCATGTTGGCGACGACGTTCATGCCGTTGAGGAAGCCGAGGCAGGCGTTGCCGACGTCGAAGTTGAGGGCCTCGGTGGGGAGCTCCATCAGGCCGTGGGCCAGGCTCGCCGTCGACGGCTCGAGGTGGTCGCGGCACACCGAGGTGTTGATCAGCGCGCCGACGTCGCTGCGGGCCACGCCGCTCGCCGCCAGGGCCTGCTCGCCGGCCGCCGCGGCCACCGTGCTCGGTTGGGTGCCGGCGTCGTACACGCGGCGCTCGAGGATGCCCGACAGGGTCTCCAGCAGGCCGGGCTGCACGCCCAGCCGCTCCATGGTGCGGGCCAGCGGTGCCTCGACGTCGGTCGAGGTCACCACGTGCGGCGCATCTACATGCGCGAGCCCGCTGATGACGACCTGCTGGTAGCGCTGTGCTGCTCTCATCGTCGCTTGTTCCCCAACGTCGCCGCTCCGTATGCCTGGGTGTGACACACCTGTCCGCGTCCAGTCTGCGCGACCCAGTTTGCAGGACGCTCCGGCCTGCCCGCTGTCGACAGTTGGGCCGCCCTGAGCAGCCGGGCCGGGGAGCGGGGTCGTACCGGCGGCTCGTCAGGTGCCTGCCGGGCCGGCGGGCCGGCGGGCGCCGGAGCGCTCGGCGCCGAGGCCCGCAACCATCACCAGGACGACGCCGGCGGCCTGCCAGGCGTGCGGGACCTGCCCCAGCACCAGCACGCCGACCAGCACCGCGAGCGCGGGCTCGAGCGCGGCGATCGTCCCGAAGGCGGCCGCGGTCAGCCGGCGCAGGGCCTGCATCTCCAGGGCGTACGGCAGCAGCGGCAGCAGCAGGGCGAGCGCGGCCGCCTCGGCCAGGACGGCGGGGCTGAGATGCCCGACCGCCTGCGGGGCGCCGACGACGGCCGCGCACGCGGCGGCCACCGGCATGCTCAGTGCCAGCCCGGTCAGGCCCGGCAGTGCGTCGCCGACCCGCTGGGTGAGCAGGATGTAGCCGGCCCAGCCGGCGGCGGCCGTCAGGGCGAAGGCGACGCCGAGCGGGTCCGCAGCGCCGGTCCACGGCTCGGTGAGGGCCAGCACGCCGAAGAGGGCGAGCGCCGGCCACAGCAGCGCCGTACGGCTGCTGCCGCGGCGCAGGACCGCGACGGCAAGCGGCCCGAGGAACTCCAGCGCGACCGCGGTGCCCAGCGGCAGCCGGGCGATGGACTCGAAGTAGGCGACGGTCATGACTGCGGAGACCGCGCCCAGGGACGCGGCGGCCCCGACCGAGCGCCGGGACAGCTCGCGCAGGCGCGGCCGGACGAGGGCCAGCAGCACCAGCGCGGCGAAGCACAGCCGCAGCCAGGCCGTGCCGGCCGGTCCGACGACCGGGAACAGGTCGATCGACAGGGCTGCCCCGAGCTGCACGGCGAGCATGGCGGCCACGGCCAGGCCGGCCGCCGGCACTGCGGGGCGGGGGGTCCCGGGGGTCCGAGGGGTCGGCGTGGGGGGCAGCAGTGCGGTCGGCGGCAGCGTCGCGGTCATGCGGGCAGCCTCGCGGCGGGTTCCCGCCAGGTCCAGCGCACGTTCCTGCATCAACCGTGCAGGTTCTGCGTACAGTGGGCGGGTGCGCGAGACGACGCTGGACCTGCGCCGGCTGCGGGTGCTCCTGGAGCTGTCCCAGCGCGGGACGATGCGCGAGGTGGCGTCCGCGACCGGTTACAGCCCCTCCGCGGTCAGCGCGCAGCTGGCCGCCCTGGAGCGCGAGAGCGGCGCGCAGCTGCTCGAGCGGGTGGGCCGGGGGGTGCGGCTGACGCCGGCCGGGGTGCGGCTGGCCGGGCACGCCCGCGACATCCTCGGCGCCGTGGACGCGGCCCGCGCCGACCTCGCCGCGGGGGCCGAGCCGGCGGGGCGGGTGCGGGTGGCGTCGTACGCCAGCGCGCTCGAGGCCGACTGCCTGCCGGTGGCCCGGACCCTGCGCGCCACCCACCCGAGGGTGCGGCTGGAGCTGCAGGAGCGCGAGCCCGCGGAGGCCTTTGCCGCGCTGCTGGACGGCGACGTCGACCTGGCTCTCGTCTACGACTACGCGCTGGCGCCCCGGCCGGCCCGCGCCGGCGTGCTCACGCGGCAGGTGACCGAGGTGCCGATGGTGCTCGCGGTGCCGGCCGACGCCGACCCGCGGGTGCGGGGCCCGCAGGACCTCGGGCTGCTGCGCGACGAGCCGTGGGTCGTCAACTCCCGCGGGCAGGACGACGACGAGCTCGCCGCCCGGCTGTGCAGCCGCGCCGGCTTCCTGCCCCGCGTCGTGCACAAGGCGGACAGCCTCGAGCTGGTGCAGGCGCTGGTGGCGGCCGGTCTCGGGGTCGCGCTGCTGCCGGCGTTCGTCCCGGCGCACGGGGATCTCAGGCTGGTGCCGCTGCCCGGCACCGGCGCCACCCGCCGGATGTGGACGGCCGTCCGTCCCGGCAACGAGCACTGGCCGGCCGTCGCCCTCGTCGTCCGGCTGGTCACCGAGCACGCCCGCGCCGCCGCCGCTCCCGCCCCGACGTGACCGGCGGGAGGGTCAGGACCAGCCGTGGTCGCGGCGCAGGGCGGCGGCGACGAGGTCGAAGCGTCGCCGGTCGAGCACCGCGCCCTCGCGGCGGATGCCGTCCTCCTCGACCCGCAGCACCCGGTCCAGCCGCACCCAGCTGGGCCGCTCCTCGCGGTCCCAGGCACCCGGCCCCAGCGCCAGCCAGTCGCGCTGGCCGGCCCGCTCGGGCCGGCTCGACAGCATCAGCCCGAGCAGCGTGCGCCCCTGTCGGCCGACCACCAGGACCGGCCGGTCCTTGCCGCGCCCGTCGTCCTCCTCGTACTCGACCCAGGTCCACACGACCTCGCCCGGGTCGGCCCGCCCGTCCGGCTGCGGGGCGTACTCCAGGTGCCGGCCGACGGGCGGGCGACGGGCGGGTGCGGGCCGGCGCGGCGCGGCCCCGCGCTTCGGGGCGCTCTGGCGCTGCACCTCGGCGAGCACGCGTGGCGCCTGTCGTACGGCGGCCTGCGCGAGCCTGCCGAGGACGCTCTTCCAGCCGGTTGCCACGCCCGGGACGCTACGGCCTGGCCCGGTAGCGTCGACGGGGCGCCAGCACCCGACCTGCCAGCACCCGACCTGTCAACAACCGACCTGCCAGCACCCGACCTTCAGGACCGGCCGATGTCCACCCCCGCGCGCCCCCGGGCGCTGCTGCTCGAGAACATCCACGACGACGGCGCCTTCACCCTCCGCGAGGCCGGCTTCGACGTGGAGCGGGTGGTCGGCGCGCTCGGCGAGGACGACCTCGTCGACGCGCTCGACGGGGTCGCGGTCCTGGGCATCCGCTCCAACACGCAGCTGACCGAGCGGGCCGTGAAGAGCGCGACGTCGCTGATCGGCGTCGGCGCGTTCTGCATCGGCACCAACCAGATCGACCTCGCGGCCTGCTCGGAGGCGGGCGTGGCGGTGTTCAACGCGCCGTTCTCCAACACCCGGAGCGTCGTCGAGCTGGCCATCTCCGAGATCATCGCGCTGACCCGCCGGCTCACCGACAAGAACGCCGACATGCACGCCGGCGTCTGGGACAAGTCCGCGGTCGGCAGCCACGAGGTACGCGGGCGGCGGCTCGGGATCGTGGGCTACGGCAACATCGGCAGCCAGCTGTCCGTGCTGGCCGAGGCGCTCGGCATGTCGGTGCTGTTCTACGACTCCGCCGACAAGCTCGCGCTCGGCAACGCCCGCCGCTGCGGCACCCTGGACGAGCTGCTCGCCGAGGCCGACGTCGTGACGCTGCACGTCGACGGGCGGGCGGGCAACAACCTGCTGTTCGGCCAGGAGCAGTTCGCGAGGATGCGGCGGGGCAGCATCTTTCTCAACCTCTCGCGCGGCTTCGTCGTCGACCACGGCGCGCTGCGCCGGCACGTCGAGAGCGGGCACCTGGTCGGCGCGGCCGTCGACGTGTTCCCGGTCGAGCCCAAGAGCAAGGGCGAGCAGTTCGTGTCGGAGCTGCGCGGGCTGCGCAACGTCATCCTCACCCCGCACGTCGGCGGGTCGACCGAGGAGGCGCAGCAGGACATCGGCGCGTTCGTGGCCGGCAAGCTCCGCGACTACGCCGCCGCCGGCACCACCTCCCTCAGCGTCAACCTGCCGCCGGTGGCCCTGCCGGAGACACCCGGCGCGCAGCGCCTGCTGCTGCTGCACGGCAACACCCCGGGGGTGCTGGCCAAGGTCAACGGCGCGCTCGCCGAGCACGGCATCAACGTCGAGGCCCAGATGCTGGGCACCCGCGGCCCGCTCGGCTACGTGGTCACCGACGTCGCCGAGGCGGGCCGCGTGGTCCCCGTGCTGCAGGCGATGCCGGAGACGGTCCGGCTGCGAGTCCTGCCATGACCGGTGAGCTGCCGCTGGACGAGCTGCGGGCCGCGGTCGGGCCCGGGCACGTGCTCGTCGACGAGGACCTCACGGCGTCGTACGAGCGGGACTGGACCGGCCGGTTCGGCGCCCGCGCGGGCTGCGTGGTCCGGCCCGCGGACACCGCGCAGGTGGTCGAGGTCGTCCGTGCGTGCGCCGCGGCCGGCACCCCGCTGGTGATCCAGGGCGGCAACACCGGGCTGGTCGGCGGCGGCGTGCCGGCCGGCGGCGAGGTCGTGCTGTCGCTGCGCCGGCTCACCGCGATCGGCGAGGTCGACCTGCGGTCCGGCCAGCTGACCGTGGGTGCGGGCGTGACGCTGGCCGACCTGCAGCGGCACGTGCGCGCGGCCGGCGCGGACGTCGGTGTGGACCTCGCGGCCCGCGACTCCGCGACCGTCGGCGGCCTGGTCGCCACCAACGCCGGCGGCATCCGGGTGCTGCGCTACGGCAGCATGCGCAGCCAGCTGGCCGGCGCCGAGGCCGTGCTCGCCGACGGCTCGGTCGTGAGCCGGCTGGGGGGGCTGGCCAAGGACGGCACCGGCTACGACCTGGTGTCGCTGCTGGCCGGCAGCGAGGGCACCCTGGGCATCCTCACCGCGCTGCGCCTCAAGGTGGTGCCGCTGCTCCGGGCCGGCTGCGCCGCGCTGCTGGCGATGGAGAGCACGGCGGCGGCCGTCGACCTGCTGCCGATGCTGCGCGAGCGCCTGCCGCACCTGGCCGCCGCAGAGCTGTTCTACGAGCCCGGCGTCGCGCTGGTGCGCCGGCACAGCGGCCTGCCCGCCCCGTTCCCGGGCACGGACGTCCCGGCGTACCTGCTGCTCGAGTGCCTGGACCGTACGGACCCCACCGACGCCCTGCTGGAGGTCGTCGCCGAGGCGAAGGGCCTCATCGACGCGCGGGTGGCGTCGGACGCCGCCTCGCAGCGCGCGCTGTGGGCCTACCGCGAGCAGCACACCGAGGCGATCAACGCCGAGGGCGTGCCGGTCAAGCTCGACGTCTCGGTGCCGGTCGGCGACCTGCCCGGCCTGGTCGCGCAGCTGCCCGACGTCATCGCGGCGGTCGCCCCGCAGGCCCGGCCGATCCTGTTCGGGCACGTCAACGAGGGCAACCTGCACGTCAACGTCCTCGACGCCGGCGAGCGCGACGAGCAGGTCACCGAGGCGGTGCTCCGCGCGGTCGCGTCCCTCGGCGGCAGCATCAGCTCCGAGCACGGCGTCGGCCGGGCCAAGCCGGCGTGGCTGCACCTGTCACGGTCGGCCGCCGAGATCGCCGCGATGCGGGCGGTCAAGCGGGGCCTGGACCCGCAGGGGCTGCTCAACCCGGGCGTGCTGTTCACGTGAGCTGACGCGTCCGGCGGCAGGTGCACAATGCCCGCATGAGCGGCCCGGTCAGCACCGACGACGTCCCGGCCACGCCGCTGCCCGGCGGCTCGGCAGACCCGGCCGGCCCGGCCGAGCCGCCCCAGGTCGAGGTGACGACCAGCCGGACCGCGGACGTCGCCGGGATGCCGGTGCGGCGGGCGCTGCCCCGCAGGGGCCGACGCACGGTCGGCGCCTGGTGCTTCGTCGACCACCTGGGCCCGCTCGCGGTCACCGACGAGCGAGGCGTCGAGATCGGCCCGCACCCGCACATCGGCCTGCAGACCGTGACGTGGCTGCTCGCCGGTGAGCAGCTGCACCGCGACAGCCTGGGCAGCGAGCAGACGATCCGGCCGGGGCAGCTCAACCTGATGACCGCCGGGGGCGGGGTGACGCACGCGGAGGAGTCGCTGGACTACCGCGGGCCGCTGCACGGCGTGCAGCTGTGGGTCGCTCAGCCGGAGGCCACCCGGCACGGCCCGGCCGACTTCGAGCACCACGCCGACCTGCCGCAGGTGGAGCTCGACCAGCTGGTCGCGACGGTGCTGGTCGGGGCGGTCGGTGACGCGGAGAGCAAGGCCCGGCACGACACGCCGCTGGTCGGCCTCGACCTCGCCGTTCGCCCGGGCACCAGCGTGCTGCCGCTGTCCGGCACCTACGAGCACGCCCTGGTCGTGCTCGAGGGTGCGGTGGCGGTCGGCGGGCGGGTCGTCCGGCCCGGCGACATGGCCTACCTCGGTACGGGGCGACAGGAGCTCCCGCTGGCCGCCACCGGCGACGCCCGCGCGCTGCTGGTCGGCGGCGAGCCGTTCGAGTCCCCGGTGTTCATGTGGTGGAACTTCGTCGCCCGCAGCCAGGAGGAGGTCCGGTCGGCGTACCGGGCCTGGACGGCCGGCGACGACCGCTTCGGCGCGGTCGACAGCGCGCTGTCCCGCATCCCGGCCCCGGCGCCGCTCTGGCGAGGGTGACCGTCAGGGCAATCCGCTGGACGGTGTGACGCGAACCTGTGATGTACCTGGGAGATCCGAACTCCAGGAACACCACACCTGCGCCGACGTTGGGCAGGGCAAGACCGCCACCGCCCGCCGACCCGCTCTGAAGGACCCGCCATGACCCTCGTGACGCCGCCGCTGCTCGACTCCTCCCGCGCCGCGCTGCAGGCGCGTCTGGAGGGCCTGCTGACCCAGCGCGTGGAGGTGTTCGCCGAGGCGACCTCGGCCGGCGCCACCGGCGACGCCGCGGACCGGGCGGGCAACGTCGAGGCCATCATCCGTCTCGAGGAGCTCGACGCCAGGATCGCCGCGCTGCACGCGAAGCTGTCGGCGCCGCCGGCCCAGCGCACCGCCGGTGACACCGTCCAGGTCGGCAGCCGGGTGACGCTGCGGTTCGGCGGCGAGTCCGAGGTCGAGCCGTTCCTGGTCGGCGTGCTGGAGGAGGCCGTGGGCGCGGTCGAGGTCATCACCCCGGCCAGCCCGCTCGGCAAGGCCCTGCTCGGTGCCCGCAGCGGCGACGAGGTCGCCTACCGTTCTGCCGCAGGTGCCACCCTCACCGCGACCCTGGTCGACGTCGACGGCTGACCCCGCCGGTACGACCCCCCGCCCGTCTCCTGGGGCGCCCGCAGCCGCGGGCGCCCTTCCCCCGTTCCTAGAGGACACTCTTGCTCCCCGACGTCCCGTCCAGCCCCTCGCGCCCCCGGCGTCGCTCCGGCCGGCCCAGCCAGCCGCCCGCCGCGGCCGCCGCGCCCGCGCCCCCGGCCACCGCCCCTGCGGCTGCTGAGGCCACCCCTGCCGTCCCCGGCGGCTTCGCCGAGCTCGGCGTGCCCGCGGTCCTCGTCCGCGCGCTGACGGCGCAGGGCATCCTGGCGCCGTTCCCGATCCAGACCGCAACGCTGGCCGACACCCTGGCCGGTCGCGACGTGCTCGGCCGCGGGCGTACGGGCAGCGGCAAGACGCTCGCCTTCAGCCTGCCGCTCGTCACCCGCCTGCTCGGCGGCGCCCGCCGGCCGCGCCAGCCCCGCAGCCTGGTGCTGGTGCCGACCCGCGAGCTCGCCAACCAGGTGCTCGCCGTCGTCGCGCCGCTCGCCCGCGCCGCCGGGCTGACGAGCACCGTCGTGTTCGGCGGGGTCGGGCAGAATCCCCAGGTGAAGGCGATCGCGCCCGGCGTGGACGTGCTGATCGCGTGCCCCGGCCGGCTCGAGGACCTGATCGGGCAGGGCTACGTCGACCTGTCCGGCGTCGAGATCACCGTGCTCGACGAGGCCGACCACATGGCCGACCTCGGTTTCCTTCCCGGCGTGAAGCGGCTGCTCGACCGCACGCCCGCCCACGGCCAGCGGATGCTGTTCTCCGCGACGCTCGACAACGGCGTCGACGTGCTCGTCAAGCGCTACCTGCACACCCCGACCACGCACTCGGTCGACCCGGTCGCCGCGCCGGTCTCGACGATGACCCACCACGTGTTCTCGGTCAGCGCCGCCGACAAGCCGGCCGTGGTCAAGGAGCTCGCCTCCGGCCAGGAGCGCAGCCTGCTGTTCATGCGCACCAAGCACACCGCCAAGAAGCTGGCCAAGCAGCTGACCGCCGCGGGCGTCCCGGCCGTCGAGCTGCACGGCAACCTCAGCCAGAACGCCCGCGAGCGCAACCTCGCCGCCTTCACCGACGGTTCCACCCGCGTGCTCGTCGCGACCGACATCGCGGCGCGCGGCATCCACGTCGACGACGTCGCGCTGGTCGTGCACGTGGACCCGCCGACCGAGCACAAGGCGTACCTGCACCGCTCCGGCCGTACGGCGCGGGCCGGTGCCGGTGGCACCGTCGTCACCCTGGCGACGCCCGACCAGACCGGGGAGGTGCGCACCCTGGCCAAGCAGGCCGGCATCCGGCCGGCGACCGTCGGCGTCCGCCCTGGCGACAGTGCCATCACCGACCTCACCGGGCCGCCGGCGGCGTACGTCGCCCCGCCCGTCGAGGTGCCCGAGCAGCCGCGGGCCCCGCGCCGCCCGGCCGGCTCCGGCCGCGGCTCGGCCGGCGGGTCGGGCCAGCCCCGCGCCGCCGGTTCGGGGCAGCCCCGGGCTGCCGGCGCGGCCCGCAGCCCGCGTACGTCGGCAGGCCCCGCCCGTACTCGCGCCGAGCTCGCCTCCCGGGCGGGCCAGGCACCCGCGGCGCGGCGCTCGCGCGGCGGCCGCTGACCCCGCCGTGCCCGTCGTCCTGCTAGTCCGCCACGGCCAGGCGTCCTTCGGCGCGGCCGACTACGACGTGCTGTCCGAGGCCGGTCGGGAGCAGTCGGCGGCGGTCGGCCGTGAGCTGGCCCGCCGGCAGCTGCGCGACCCGCTGCTGCTGTGCGGCACGCTGCGCCGCCAGCGCGACACGGCGCTGCTGCTCGGGCTGGGCGGCGAGCCCGAGGTCGACGCCCGCTGGGACGAGTACGACCACCTCGGGCTGATCGAGCGCTACCCCTCCGGCCGGCAGGCCGACGTCAGCAGCTCGCAGGGCATGCAGGTGCTGCTCGACGACGCGCTGGCGACCTGGGTCGCCGACCGCGACGGGACGTTCCCCGCCTTCCAGGGCGGCGCGGCCGGGGCGCTCGGCGAGCTCGCCGGCCGCGGGCGGGATGCCGTGGTGGTCACCTCCGGCGGGGTCGTGGCGGCGCTCGCCGACTCCCTGCTCGGCCTCGGCGGCGCCGGGGTCGTCGGGCTCAACCGGGTCGCGGCCAACTGCTCGGTGACCAAGGTCGTGGTCGGCCGGTCCGGCGCGAGCCTGGTGTCCTACAACGAGCACGCGCACTTCGAGGGCCCGGACCGGCGCCTGCTGACCTACCGCTGAGCGGGCCACCACCCCTCCCGCTTGTCTGCCCGTGCAGACGTTCTACCCTCGCTCTGATGTTGCTGCGGGCAGACAAGCGGGAGTGGTTGCTGCGGCGGCGGCCGGGACCGCTCGGGCTCCCGCTGCTGCTCGCGACGTACGTCCTGCTCGGGGTCGCCCTGGTCGTGTACGTCGTCGCCATGCTGGCGCTGGCGTTCGCCGCGGTGCTGGTCCACACCGTGCGGCTGCTCCTCGGGCCGCCGCTCGCCGTGCTGCGCAGGGCGGCCCGGCGCGACGTCGCCGCGTAGCCTGGACCCATGACGAGCACCGCCGAGCCGGCCACGGGAACGGCGGCGCTCGAGGCGGGGCGGCGCCGCACCTTCGCCGTCATCAGCCACCCCGACGCGGGAAAGAGCACCCTCACGGAGGCACTCGCCCTGCACGCGCGGGTCATCCAGGAGGCCGGCGCGATCCACGGCAAGGCCGGCCGCAAGAGCACCGTGTCGGACTGGATGGACATGGAGAAGGCCCGCGGCATCTCCATCAGCTCGGCCGCCCTGCAGTTCGGCTACGGCGACACCGTCATCAACCTCGTCGACACCCCCGGCCACGCGGACTTCTCCGAGGACACCTACCGGGTGCTCGCCGCCGTCGACAGCGCCGTCATGCTGCTCGACGCCGCCAAGGGGCTCGAGCCGCAGACGATGAAGCTGTTCGACGTCTGCCGGCACCGCGGCATCCCGGTGCTCACCGTCGTCAACAAGTGGGACCGGCCCGGCCTCGAGGCCCTGCAGCTCATGGACGAGATCCGCGACCGCACCGGCCTGGAGCCGACGCCGCTGACCTGGCCGGTGGGGATCGCGGGCGACTTCCGCGGGGTGCTCGAGCGGTCCTCCGGCGACTTCCTGCGCTTCACCCGTACGGCCGGCGGCGCGACCGTCGCCCCGGAGGAGCGGGTGTCCCCGGAGCGCGCCGCCGCCGACGAGGGCGACTCCTGGACCACCGCGGTCGAGGAGTCCGAGCTGCTCGACGCGATGGGGCAGGTGCACGACCAGGAGGCGTTCCTCGCCGGCCAGACGACGCCGGTGCTGTTCGGCTCCGCGGTGCTCAACTTCGGCGTACGCCAGCTGCTCGACGTCCTGCTCGGCCTGGCCCCGCCGCCCGGTCCCCGCGAGGACGCGAAGGGCGAGCCGCGCGAGCTCGACGCGCCGTTCAGCGCGTTCGTGTTCAAGGTCCAGGCCGGCATGGACACCCAGCACCGCGACCGGCTGGCCTACATCCGGGTCTGCTCGGGGGTGTTCGAGCGCGGCACGGTCGTCACGCACGCCACCACCGGCAAGCCGTTCGCCACCAAGTACGCCCAGCAGGTGTTCGGCCGCGACCGGGAGACCGTCGACCTGGCCTACCCCGGCGACGTGGTCGGCCTGGTCAACGCCAACGCGCTGCGGGTCGGCGACAGCCTGTACGTCGACCTGCCGGTCACCTTCCCTGCGATCCCGAGCTTCGCGCCCGAGCACTTCGCGGTCTGCCGGGCGGAGGACTCCGGGCGCTACAAGCAGTTCCGCCGCGGGATCGAGCAGCTCGAGCAGGAGGGGACCGTGCAGGTGCTGCGCAGCGACGTGCGCGGCGACCAGGCGCCGGTGCTGGCGGCGGTGGGGCCCATGCAGTTCGAGGTCGCCCAGCACCGCCTCGCCGGCGAGTTCGGCGCGCCCGCGCGGCTCGACCGGCTGCCGTACTCCCTGGCGCGGCTGACCGACCTGGCCACCGCGCGGGAGCTGACCGGGCAGTCCGGCGTGGAGGTGCTCGAGCGCGGCGACGGCGCGCTGCTGGCGGTGTTCGCCGACACCTGGCGGCTGTCCCGCGTGCAGCGCGACTTCCCGGACGCGCTGCTCGAGCCGCTGGTCGCCGCCACCGTCTGAGGCGTTCCCGCGCGATCATGGAGTTCGTGCGGCCCCGCACGCTCGCCACGCTGCACCGGCTCCATGATCGCCGGAGGACGGGTCGGCTCGGGCGGCTCAGCTGCGCGCGTCGCGGTGCTCGGCGAGCAGCTCGCGGCTGCGGACCAGGCGCAGCACGGTGACCAGGCCGATGCCGCCGACGGCGTTGCCGAGGACGGCCCAGCCGAGCCAGCCCAGCCAGTCGAGGTAGCCGAACGGCGCCGCGCCGGTGTGCAGCGCGCCGAACATCAGGATCGACTCGAGCACCGAGTGCGACAGCTGCAGGCCGGCGAGGACAAAGGCGGCGGCGACCGAGACGACGAGCTTGGCGGGCACCGAGTCCGTGCCGTTCTGCATGCGGGTCATCATCGTGATCGCGGCCCCGCCCAGCACGGCCAGGCAGAACGCCCGCAGCGTGATCCCGTGGTCGATGAACGTGGTCGCCGACTCCACCACCGTGCCGCGCAGGTCCGGGAACGCCTGGACGACCACCCACATCATCACCCACGCGCCGGCGAGGTTGCCGGCGAACGAGCCGAGCCAGAACCGCACGAGGTCGCGCACCCGCGCCGCCTTGGCCGCGACGACGGTGATGGGCACCAGGAACCCCTCGGTGAACAGCTCGCTGTGCCCGAGCAGCAGGGCCATGAAGCCGAACGAGAACGCCAGGCCGGCCAGCAGCGGGCTGCCGGTCGCGTGCTTGACCACCAGCAGGGCGAGCACCCCGACGGAGACCTCGAGACCGGCCACCGTGCCGGTCGCCAGCAGGTCCGGCCAGCTGCGGTGCAGGCGTGGCGTGCCGGCCGCGACGATCCGGTCCACGGCGGTCGCAACCTTGTCCTCCTTGCCGGGCAGCGCCCGGGCCCTGCGCTCCCCGGGGCCGACGTCACCGTCGTCCTCGGTGCGAGGTGCCTGTGTGCTCGGCTCTGCCACGCGCGCTCCCGGGTCGGCTGCCGACCCTCGTGCCCACCCCTCGACGGCCTGCACCCGCGCCGCTACCTGCCTCTGCGGCGGAGCAGCAGCCCGTTGCCGATCAGCACGATGCCGGCCACGGCCGTCAGGTAGCCGGCGGCGGCGAACGTGCTAGCACCGGCCTGGACGAGCAGCACGGCGAGGACCGCGCCGACGACCAGCAGCGCGCCGCCCCAGCCGATCTGCCGGGTGCCGGCCGCGCGCCGGTCGGTGTCCTGTGCGGGCATGTGGCCCTCCTCCATGTAGATGCGCCGGTGTGGATGCGCCGGGTCTGGACGCGTCCGGTCCAGCCGTGCCCAGCCGACGGCGAACGGCACCTCGGGGAGGTGCGCCCGCGACGCAACGGGTACGGCCCGCCCATGACTCGCGTACGCACCCTCGCCCTCGTCCTCGCCGGCGGGAAGGGCTCCCGTCTGGAGCACCTGACCGCCCACCGCGCCAAGCCCGCCGTCCCGTTCGGCGGCCACCACCGCCTGGTGGACGTGGTCCTGTCGAACTGCATGCACAGCGGGATCGCCGACGTGTGGGTGTCGGTGCAGTACAACCCGATCTCCATCGACGAGCACCTGGCCAACGGCAGGCCCTGGGACCTGGACCGCAACAAGGGCGGGCTCATGGTGCTGCACCCCCGCCAGGGCGAGGGGCGCGCGGGGTGGACCAGCGGCACGGCGGACGGGCTGTGGCGTACCGCCGAGCTGATCCGCCGGCACGACCCGGAGGCCCTGGTCGTGCTCAGCGCCGACGCGGTCTACCGGCTGGACTACGACGTCGTCGTCGACGAGCACGTGGCCAGCGGCGCGACGGTCACGGCCGTGACCACCCGTGTGGACCCCGGGGACGCCGGTCGGTACGGGGTGGTGCAGGTCGAGGACGGCCGCATCACCGACTACCAGCTCAAGCCGGACGAGCCGGTCGGCGACCTGGTCTGCAACGAGGTGTTCGTCTTCGACCCGGGCCCGACGCTCGACCTGCTCGACGAGCTCGCGGAGCAGGCCGGCGAGGACGGCCTGCAGGACCTCGGGCACGAGCTGCTGCCGGCGCTGGTGGCCAAGGGAGTGGCGCGTGAGCACCGCTTCGACGGCTACTGGCGCGACGTGGGCACCCTCGAGGCCTACGTCGCCGCGCACATGGACCTGCTCACGGACGAGCCCGCGTTCCGGCTCGACGACCCGTCCTGGCCGCTCATCACCCGCGGCGGGCGGAGGGCGCCGTCCCGGCTGCGCGGCGCGCAGCTGGACGACGTCCTGCTCTCGCCGAGCACGCTGGTGTCCGGCACCATCGAGCGGTCCGTCGTGTCGCCCGGCGTGATCATCGAGTCCGGCGCGGTGGTGCGCGACAGCGTCCTGCTGCACGACGTCGTCGTACGGCGCGGCGCCGTCGTGCAGAACGCCGTGCTCGACGCCGAGGTGGAGGTGGCCGAGGACGTGCACGTGGGCGGCGACGGCGACCTGGTGCTCGTGGCCTTCGGCGAGAAGGTGACCACCACGCTCGAGCCGGGGGCGCGCCAGCCGGCGACCGACGGCTGACCCGGGCACCCGCCACCGCGACGCAGGTCTCCGGAGCGGCTCCTCGCGGGCGCCGCGCCGACATCCCGGCCTGGAAGACTGGGGGTCGGGACCGGCGGCGGAGGGGGGCGTGTGGAGGAGCACCTCAACCTCTCCGTGCTCATCGGCTGCCTCGTCCTGCTCGCCGCCGTGCTCGCGGTCCGGCTGGCCAGCCGGTCGGGGCTGCCGGTGCTCCTGCTGTACCTGGCGCTCGGCATGGCGATCGGCGAGGCGGGCCTCGGCCTCGAGTTCGAGGACTACGGGCTGACCGCCGACCTGGGCCTGATCGCGCTGGCGGTGATCCTCGCCGAGGGCGGCCTGACGACCCGCTGGAAGACCGTGCGGCCGGTGCTGCCGTTCGCCGCGGTGCTGTCCACGCTGGGCGTCGCCGTGTCCGTCGGGGTGGTCGCGGGCGCGGCGCTGCTGCTGCTCGGCGTCGACGTACGCCTGGCGATCATCCTCGGCGGCGTCGTGTCCTCGACCGACGCGGCCGCGGTCTTCTCCGTCCTGCGCCGGCTGCAGCTGCGGGACCGGTTGCGCGCGACGCTGGAGGCCGAGTCCGGCTTCAACGACGCGCCGGTCGTGGTGCTGGTGGTCCTCGCCTCCTCCCCGGAGTGGGGCAGCGCGGGGGTGGCCTCGACGCTGGCCCTGGTCTGCTACGAGCTCGCCGCCGGGGTGGTCATCGGCCTGGTGCTCGGCCGGCTGGGGGCGCTGCTGCTGGCCCGGGCCGCACTGCCGTCGGCCGGTCTCTACCCGCTCGCCACGGTGGGCCTGGCGATGCTGGCGTTCACGACCGGCAACGCGGCGCACGCCAGCGGCTTCCTGTCGGTCTACGTCGCCGGGCTCGTGCTCGGCAACGTGCGCCTGCCGCACCGCCGGGCGGTGCTGGGCTTCGCCGCCTCGCTGGCCCTGCTCGCCGAGGCGGGCCTGTTCATCCTGCTGGGGCTGCTCGTCTCGCCGTCCCGGCTGCCCGGGGCGCTGGTCGACGCGCTGGTCATCGGCGCGGCCGCCACCTTCCTGGCCCGGCCGCTGGCCATCGTGCTCAGCGCGCTGCCGTTCCGGGTGCCGTGGCGCGAGCAGGTGTTCCTGTCGTGGGCTGGCCTGCGGGGGGCCGTCCCGATCGTGGTGGCGACCATCCCGGTCACGGCGGGGATCGCCAACGCCACCCGGGTGGTCGACGTGGTCTTCGTCCTGGTGGTCGTCTACACGCTGGTGCAGGCGCCGACCCTGCCGCTGCTGGGCCGGCTGCTGCGGCTCGTCGACCGCGGCAAGCCGACCGACCTCGAGGTCGAGACGGCGCCGCTGGACGAGATGGGCGCCGACCTGCTGCAGCTGCGCATCCGCGAGCAGTCCCAGCTGCGCGGCGTACGGGTCTCCGAGCTCCGGCTGCCCGAGGGGGCGCAGGTGACCCTGGTGGTGCGCAAGGGGCAGAGCCTGGTCCCGGGGCCGGACACGCAGCTGCGTACCGGCGACTCGCTACTCGTCGTGGCGACCAGCGGTGTGCGGCAGGCGACCGAGGACCGGCTGCAGGCCGTCGCCCGCGGCGGCAAGCTCGCCCGGTGGTCCGACCGCGCCCAGGCTGGCCCCAGCGCCTGAGCAGCGTGGCGGGGGAGCGTGCCGGATGGCGCCAGGGGTAGGAGCGCATGACGCACCCCACACCCACCCGCCCGCACGACCCAGGGCAGCACAGGAGGAGACCTTGATGAGCGACCCCAAGGACGAGACGCTGACCGGCCGGCGCACCGACGACGGCCTGCTGCTGTCGCAGGAGGAGCTCCAGGTGGGCACCCGCAGCGTCGAGACCGGCCGGGTCCGCGCCGTCAAGCACGTCGACACCGAGCACGTCACCCAGGACGTGTCGCGCGGTATCGAGCAGGCCGAGGTCGGCCGCACCGCGGCGACCGAGGGCGACAGCGGCAAGGTCGAGACGCTCCCGGACGGCAGCCTGTCGATCCCGGTCTTCGAGGAGCAGATCGTCGTGGAGAAGCGCATGGTGGTCCGCGAGCGGATCATCGTGCGCAAGCACACCGTGTACGAGGAGCAGCAGATCAGCGCGGACCTGCGCCGCGAGCGCGTCGAGTTGGTGACCGAGGGCGACGTGAAGCTGATCGACGACGCCGGGCTCGACCGGGCGTAGCGCCGGGAACGCCTTCTCCTCCCGTCGGGTTGCACCCGGTGTGCCCGGCCCACGCCGGGTGCCGCTGACCCGAGGAGTGTCCATGTGGTTCCGCAAGCCCTCGTCCCTCCCGACGCCCGAGCAGGCCCTGCCCGGCCGTAGCGACGCGATCGCGCTGCCGGCCCGGCACGAGGTGCTGGGCACGCCGCTCGCCGGCCCGTACCCCGACGGCCTGCAGGTCCTCGACCTCGGCCTGGGCTGCTTCTGGGGCGCGGAGCGGATCTTCTGGCAGACGCCGGGGGTGCACACCACGCTGGTCGGCTACGCCGGCGGGATCACCCCCAACCCGACGTACGAGGAGACCTGCACCGGCCTCACCGGACACGCCGAGGTCGTCCGGGTCGTCTACGACCCCGCGGTCCTGCCCACCGAGGCGCTGCTGCGGCTGTTCTTCGAGTCGCACGACCCGACGCAGGGCATGCGGCAGGGCAACGACGTCGGCACGACCTACCGGTCGGCGCTCTACACGCACACCGACGAGCAGCTCGCGCTGGCCCGGGCCGTCCGCGAGACCTACCAGGCCGCGCTGACCGCCGCCGGCGAGGGCGCGATCACCACCGAGATCCTGCCGTCTTCGAGCTTCTACCCGGCCGAGGCCTACCACCAGCAGTACCTGCACAAGGTGCCCAACGGCTACTGCGGGATCGGCGGGACGGGCGTGTCCTGCCCGATCGGCACCGGCGTGGCCGCGCAGGCCCAGTAGCTGTCCTGACACACGGTGGGCGAGCCGACCTGGCGGTGCCCGCGACGGTCGCGGTGTGGGTGGCCGTCGTCCTCGGGCTCGACACCGGCGCCTCGCTGACGCAGCAGCGGCTGCTGGGGGCCGGCACCTGGCTGCTGCTGCTCGCCCTGCTGCGCAGGCAGTCGCGGGCGACGCAGGTGCAGGTCGGCGTCGTCGTGGTGTTCGCCTCGGTCGTCGAGTACGTCTTCGCCGGCTGGCTGGGCGTCTACGTGTACCGGCTGGAGAACGTGCCGGCGTTCGTCCCGCCCGGCCACGGCCTGGTCTACCTCGCCGCCCTGTGCCTGGGCCGCAGCGCCTGGGCGCACCGGCACCACCGGGCGCTGGTCGCCGGCACGCTGTCGGTGTGCGGGCTGTGGGCGCTGTGGGGCGTGACGCTGTCGCCGCGGCCGGACGTGCTCGGGGCGTTCTGGTTCGGCTGTCTGCTGGTCTTCAGCCGGTACGGCCGCAGCCCCCTGCTGTACGCCGCCGCCTTCCTGGTCGTCAGCTACCTGGAGCTGGTCGGCACCTCCCTGGGCACCTGGACCTGGCAGCCGTACGACCCGACCGGGCTGGTCAGCATCGGCAACCCGCCGAGCGGCATCGCCGGCGGGTACGCCTGGTTCGACGCCGCCGCGCTGGCGCTGGCGCCCTGGCTGCTGGCGCGGCTGCCGGGCCGGTCAGGCCCCGCGGCGGTCGAGCTCGGCCTCGACCGCGACGAGCGCGTCGCGTAGCCGCGCGGCCGCCTCGAAGTCGAGCGCCTCGGCGGCGGCCGTCATCGCCGTCCGGGTCCGGTCCCGCTGCGCCGCCAGCTGCGCCACCGTCCGCTGGGCGAGCTGGACCGCGGCGGCCTCGACGTACTGCGGCCCGTCGCCCGGCTCGCCGTCCTCGCCGAGCAGCGGCTGGCGCTCCGGGGCCGCGCCGATGTGGTGGTGCCGGCCGGTCTCCGGCGCCTTGTACGACCCCCGGCGCCGGCGCACCAGGTCCCGCGCCGACAGCGGCTCGTCAGCCACGCGACAGCCCCGCCAGCACGTCGTCGTGCAGCAGGCCGTTGCTGCACACGACGCTGCCGCCGTCGGGGGTCGGGGCGCCGGCCAGGTCGGTGAACCGGCCGCCGGCCTCCTCGACCACCGGCTGCAGCGCGGCGAGGTCCCAGAGCGACACCTCGGGCTCGAAGGACGCGTCGACCGCGCCCTCGGCGACCAGCACGTGCGACCAGAAGTCGCCGTACGCCCGGGTGCGCCAGGCCCTCTGCGACAGCGCCAGCAGGCCGGGCAGCCGACCCTCGTCGGCCCAGCCGGTGAGCGAGGAGTACGACAGGGACGCGTCGGCCAGGTCGGCGACGGCGCTGACCCGCAGCCGGCCCGCGGCCGCTCGTGACGCGCCCGCCCAGGCTCCGGAGCCGCGCGCGGCCCACCAGCGGCGGCCCAGCGCCGGGGCGCTGACCACGCCCACGTCGACCGAGCCCTCGCGGCGCAGGGCGATGAGCGTCGCCCAGACCGGGACCCCGCGGACGAAGTTCTTGGTGCCGTCGATCGGGTCGACGACCCACTGGCGGGGGCCGTCGCCGACCAGCCCCTGCTCCTCGCCGAGCACCGCGTCGCCGGGGCGGCGGGCGGCGAGCGTGGCTCGTACGGCGGCCTCGACGGCCGTGTCCGCGTCGCTGACCGGCGTGCGGTCGGGCTTGGCGGCGACCTGCAGGTCCTGCGCCCGGAACCGGGCGAGGGTGTGCGCGTCGGCCGCGTCGGCCAGCTCGTGCGCCAGCGCAAGGTCGTCTGCCAGACCGCTCACGGCGACACCGGGGCTCGCTCCACAAGCGGACGGCACGCCCGCTCCTTCGTCGCGGGGCGCCGCCCGCATGTTCCGCTCACGGGGGCCCCAGCACGAGCGAGCCGTTGTGCCCGCCGAACCCGAAGGAGTTGCTCACGACGGGACCGGGCGACCAGGCCCGCGGCTCGAGGACGACGTCCACCTCGAACGCCGGGTCGACGTCGGTCGTGCCCATCGTCGGCGGCAGCTCGTGGTGCGCGAACGACAGCAGTACCGACGCGGCCTCGATGGCCCCCGCGGCGCCCAGCCCGTGCCCGGTGACTCCCTTGATGCTGGTGACGGGAACCGCGTACGGGCCGAAGACGCTGGCGATCGCCTGCGCCTCGGCGGCGTCGTTGAGGGGCGTCGAGGTGCCGTGCGCGTTGACGTGCCGGATGTCGCCCGGCGCCAGCTCGGCGTCGTGCAGGGCGAGGCGCATGCACTCCGCGGCGCCCCGGCCGCCGGGGGAGGGCGCGGTGGTGTGGTGGGCGTCGCAGGTCGAGGCCGCGCCCAGCACCTCGCCGAGCACCGCGGCGCCGCGGGCCAGTGCGCTCGACCGCTCCTCCAGCAGGACCACGGCGGCGCCCTCGGACACGCAGAACCCGTCGCGGGCGACGTCGAACGGCCGGGAGATCCCGGTACGCGACAGCGCGGTCATCGTGGTGAAGGCCGCGACGGTCGTCGGCGTCATCGACGACTCGCACCCGCCGGCGAGCACGACGTCGCACCGGCCGTCGGCGACCATCCGCGCACCGGCCGCGATGGAGTGCGTCCCGGCCGCGCACGCGGTGGTCAGCGTCTCGCTCGGTCCCCGCCAGCCCTGCCGCAGCGAGACCGTCGCCGCTCCGGCGTTGGGCATCACCATCGGGATGGTGAACGGCGAGACCCGCTTCGGGCCGCGAGCGGCCAGTACGCCGACCTGCGTCTCGAGGGTGCCGACGCCGCCGATGCCGGTCCCGAGGTGCACCCCGGCCCGCGACGGGTCGACGTCCGGGGCGCCGCCCGCGCACTCCAGGGCCATCTCCGCCGCGGCGATCGCGAACTGCGTGAACCGGTCCTGCTTGCGGGCCTGCCCCGGCGACAGCCAGGGGGTGGGGTCGAAGTCGTCGACCCGTCGCTCCCGCAGGTTTTCCGGTGCGGTGCCGAGCCCCTTCCAGAACGCCTCGAGCCCGATGCCGACGGGCGAGACCACGCCGAGCCCGGTCACCACCACCCGGCGGGCCGGGAGAGCCGACCTCATGCCGGTGCCAGCAGGGTCGCCAGCAGGTCCTCCACCGCGCCGTACGTCGCCGTCCTCGCCCACGCGTCGTCGGGCAGCGCCACCCCGAACTCGTCCTCGATGGCCATCCCCCACTCGATCGCGGCCAGGCTGTCGAGGCCGAGGTCGTCGACGAGCAGCGCGTCGCGGTGCAGGTCGCGCTCCGGCACGCTCAGCAGCCGCGCCGACAGCGCGCGCAGCCGCTCGCCTGTATGGCTCGACGAGGCGGCGGACTCGGCAGTCACGCTCGCCAGCGTAGGGGCTGGCCTGTCCCCGCCCGAGATGCCCGTCTGCCCGGCTGGGCTGGGCATGGTCAGGGCGGGCCTGGCTGCTGGAGGGCCTGGCTGCTGGGCCGGTCGGATCACGTCGTGTGGCTGGTCCGGCAGGCCGGGCCGGCTCTGGTCAGGTGGGTGCTCTGCCCCAGCCGGTTTGGGTGAGCCAGCGTTGTCCGTCGTGGTGGGGGAGGTTGTGTCCGCGGTCGTGGTGGTCGTGGTGGTGGGCGTGGCAGAGCAGTACGAGGTTGTCGAGGTCGGTGTTGCCGCCGTCGGCCCAGTGCTGAACGTGGTGGCCGGCGCACTGGGCGGGGGGTCGGTGGCAGCCTTTGACGACGCAGTGCCGGTCGCGGAGGACGAGGGCTTTGAACTGGGCGCCGCTGATGGTGCGGGCGGATCGGCCGACGTACAGCG
>DASTLY010000040.1:0-28817 GCA_035714445.1 Mycobacteriales bacterium | reverse complement strand
AAGCTGCGCTCGTCGATGACCCTGTTCGCGACCGCGGCTGCGGACCCGACCGCGTTCAACCACGTGCTGGACGCCTTCTTCGCCGGGCGCCGGGACGACGCGACCGAGGCGCTGCTCGGCGGGACCGAGAGCCCCTGACGCACCATGGGTGTCCCCACGACGGACAGGACGACGGAATGACGAACGGCACCCCCATGCTCAGCGGCACGGTGGCGCTGGTGACCGGCGCGAGCTCGGGCATCGGCGAGGCGACGGCGCTGGCCCTCGCGCAGCAGGGCGCGGCCGTGGCCGTCGCTGCCCGCCGGCGCGACCGCCTCGAGGGTCTGGCGAAGCGGATCGAGGAGGCGGGCGGCACCGCGCTGGTCCTCGAGTGCGACGTCACTTCGGAGGCTGCCGCGCGCGACGCCGTCGAGCGCACCGCGAGCGAGCTGGGCCGCCTCGACACCCTGGTCAACAACGCCGGCGTCATGCTGCTCGGGCCGATGGAGCACGCCCCCGTACAGGAGTGGCAGCGCATGGTCGAGCTCAACGTGCTCGGGTTGATGTACTGCGCCCACGCTGCGCTCCCCCACCTGCTGGCCGCCGCGCAGGACGGCCCCCGCCAGGTCGCCGACATGGTCAACATCAGCTCGGTGGCCGGCCGGGTCGCCCGTACCGGCAGCGGCGTCTACAACGCGACGAAGTTCGGGGTCGGCGCCTTCAGCGAGTCACTGCGCCAGGAGGTCACCAAGCGGCACGTACGCGTGTCCCTCGTCGAGCCGGGGGCCGTCCAGACCGAGCTGAGCGGGCACAACCGGCCCGAGGTGCTCGAGTCGATCAAGGCGCGGTTCGCGCACATGGAGCGGCTCGAGGCCGAGGACATCGCCGACGCCATCACCTACGTCGTCACCCGCCCGCGGCGGATGGCGGTCAACGAGATCCTCGTCCGCCCCACCGAGCAGGACGCCTGACCCAGTCGCCGAGCGCGAGCTGAGCGGCGCGACGCGCCGGCGTGTCGCGCCGCTGACCTCGCGCTCGGTGCGGCGACCGGCCCGGCGGGCAGCGCAGGGCGGCGGCCCGGGCAGCGCCGCCGCGTCGACGCCCGGCCGCAGCTGCAGGTCGCCCGGCTGCTCGCGCGCGGGCGGACGACCCGGGAGGCGGCCGCGAAGACCGTAAAGCACCACCTGCGGCACGCCTACGGCACGCTCGACATCCGGTCGCGCAGTGAGCCGAGACCTGACCCTCAGAACCAGGCGGGCGAGACGTCCAGGGTCGTCCGGTCGAGGCTGTCGAGCAGGTCCAGCTGGGGGCCGGTGCGCGGCAGCTCGTACCGGAAGAAGTACTGCGCGGCGGCCCGCTTGCCGTCGTAGAAGTCGCCCTCGCGGCCCTCGGCGGCGAGCGCCTGCTCCAGCCAGAGCCAGGCGACGACGACGTGCCCGACGGCCTCGAGGTAGACCGACGCGTTGGCCAGCGCGAGCGCGGGGTCGCCCGTCCCCCAGAGCGTGGCGGTGGTCGCGAGGACCCGGTCCATCGCCGCGCGGAGCTGCTCGCCCAGCGGCTGGAGTGCGCCGGACGTCGCGCGGTCGATGGTGGCGCCGATGGTGGTGGCCAGCAGGGTCAGCCCCGCCCCGCCGTGCATCACCACCTTGCGGCCGAGCAGGTCCAGGCCCTGGATGCCGTGGGTGCCCTCGTGGATCGGGTTGAGCCGGTTGTCGCGGTAATGCTGCTCGACGTCGTACTCCCGGGTGTAGCCGTAGCCGCCGTGCACCTGGATCGCCAGGCTGTTGGCCTCCAGGCACCACTGGGACGGCCAGCTCTTCGCGATCGGCGTGAGGGTGTCGAGCAGCAGGTGCGCCTGCTCGCGCTCGTGCTCGGTGGCCGCGGTGCGCTCCTCGTCCAGCAGCCGCCCGCAGTAGAGCACCAGGGCCAGAGCGCCTTCGACGTACGACTTCTGGGCCAGCAGCATCCGGCGCACGTCGGCGTGCTCGACGATCGGCACCTGCGGCGAGGCCGGGTCCTTGGCGGCGAGCGGCCGGCCCTGCGCCCGCTCCCGGGCGTAGCGCACCGACTTGAGGTAGCCGGTGTAGCCCAGCGCCATGGCGCCCGAGCCGACCCCGATGCGCGCCTCGTTCATCATGTGGAACATGTACGACAGACCGCGGTGGGCCTCGCCGACGAGGAACCCGACGGCGCCCGGCGCGCCGCCCGGGGTGTGCACGCCCTCGCCGAAGTTGAGCAGCGTGTTGGTCGTCCCGCGGTAGCCCATCTTGTGGTTGAGCCCGGCCAGCACCACGTCGTTGCGCTCGCCGGTCTCCACGACGACCTTCGGCACCACGAACAGCGAGATCCCCTTCACCCCCGCCGGCGAGCCCGGGATCTTCGCCAGCACCAGGTGGATGATGTTCTCGGTGAGCTCGTGCTCGCCCGCGGAGATCCACATCTTGTTGCCGAACAGCCGGTACGAGCCGTCGGCCTGCGGCTCCGCCCGCGTCGTCACGTCGGCCAGCGAGCTGCCGGCCTGCGGCTCGGACAGGCACATCGTGCCGGAGAAGCGCCCCTCGACCATCGGCAGCACGTACGTCTGCACCTGCTCCGGCGTGCCGTGCTCGAGCAGCAGGTTGGCGTTGCCGATGGTGAGGAAGGGGTAGCTCGAGCTGCCGACGTTGGCCGCCTGGAAGTAGGCGAAGCACGCCCCCGAGACCACGCCCGGCAGCTGCATCCCGCCGATCGTCTCGTCCATCGACGACGCGATCAGCCCGGTCTCCGCGAAGACCGCCAGCGCCCGCGCGACCTCGGGGATCAGCACGACCTTGCCGTCCACGACATGCGGCTCGGACTGGTCGTTCTTCTTGTTGTGCGTGGCGAACTGCTCCGTCGCCACCTGCTCGGCGAGGTCCAGCACCGCGTCGAAGGTCTCCCGCGAATGCTCGGCGAACCGCTCCCGCTTGGTCAGCAGCTCGACGTCGAGCCACTCGTACAGCAGGAACTCCAGGTCGCGGCGGGACAGCAGCAGGCTCGGCATCCGTCGAGGGTAGGGCGGCCCGGCGTTGACGTATCCCGCTGAGCCCCTACTGTGGGGCTCAGGTGAGGTTGCCCTAACTCGTACCACCATCCAGAACACCAGGAGACGGCGTGCTCGCGATCTTCCTCATCGGCCTGCGGGAGGGCCTGGAGGCGGCGCTGGTCGTGAGCATCCTCATCGCGTACCTGGTGCGGACCGGCCGCCGCGACGCCCTGCCGCACATCTGGCTCGGTGTCGGCCTCGCCGTGCTGCTGAGCCTGGCGTTCGGCACGGTGCTCGAGAAGACCAGCGCGGAGCTGACCTTCCAGCAGCAGGAGCTGCTCGGCGGGACGCTGTCGATCGTCGCTGTCGGGTTCGTCACCTGGATGGTCTTCTGGATGCGGCGCACCGCCCGGCACCTCAAGCGCGATCTCGAGGGGCGTGCGCAGGCCGCGCTCGTCGCCGGCGGCACCGCGCTGGCGGTGGTGGCCTTCCTCGCCGTCGGGCGCGAGGGCCTCGAGACGGCGCTGTTCCTGTGGGCCGCCGCGGGCGCGACGACGACCGGCACGCCGCCGCTGGTGAGCGCGCTGCTCGGCATCGCCGTCGCGGTCCTGCTGGCGTACGGCCTCTACAGGCGCTCGGTGAAGCTCAACCTCGCGCGCTTCTTCACGGTCACCGGCACGCTGCTCATCATCGTCGCGGCCGGCGTGCTGGCCTACGGCATCCACGACCTGCAGGAGGCCGAGTTCCTGCCCGGCCTGCAGACGCTGGCCTTCGACGTCAGCGCGCAGGTGCCGCCGGACAGCTGGTACGGCGTCCTGCTGCGCGGCACCGTCAACTTCACCGCCGTGACCACCGTCCTGCAGGCGGTCGCCTGGGTGGCGTACGTCGTGCCCGTGCTGTTCCTCTACTTCCGCCCGCAGCGCAGCACCTCTGCGCGCTCTCCCGCGTCCCAGCACGCGTCCGTCTGACCCCACGCCCCCGACCACATCCTCTGGGAGACCTGCACCGATGCGCCGCTCCGCCCTGCCCGCCCTGCTCGGCACGGCCACCCTCGTCCTCACCGCCTGCGGGTCGGGCGACGACGCCGCGACCGGTGGCGGGGCCGGCCCGGTCGCCGTCGCCGCCAGCGACAGCACCTGCGACGTCTCGCGCACCGAGCTCACCTCGGGCAAGAACGTCCTGAGCATCAGCAACAAGGGCTCGAAGACCACCGAGGTCTACCTCTACGCCGAGGGCGACCGGATCATCGCTGAGAAGGAGAACATCGCGCCGGGCCTGTCGTACGACCTGACGGTGCAGGTCCAGCCCGGCTCCTACACGGTGGCGTGCAAGCCCGGGCAGGTCGGCGACGGCATCCGGACCCCGGTCACCGTCGCCGGCGACGCGGCTCCGACCGCCGACCCGGTCACCGAGAAGGCGGTCGCGGACTACCGGGCCTACGTGCAGCAGCAGGCCGACGCGCTGATCCCGCTGGCGACCGGCTTCGCCGACGCGGTCAAGGCCGGCGACGTGGCCAAGGCTCAGTCGCTGTACGCCCCCTCGCGCGTCCCGTGGGAGGCGATCGAGCCGGTCGCCGAGGCGTTCGGCGACCTCGACCCCGCCGTGGACCTGCGCGAGGCCGACCTCGAGCCCGACCAGGAGTGGACCGGCTGGCACCGGATCGAGAAGGCGCTCTGGGTCGACGGCAGCACCGACGGCATGGCCCCCGTCGCCGACGGCCTGATCGCCAACCTCGTCGACCTGCAGAGCCGGGTGCCGGACGCGGAGATGACCGCGACGTCGATCGGCAACGGCGCCAAGGAGCTGCTGGACGAGGTCGCCACCGGCAAGATCACCGGCGAGGAGGAGGCGTTCTCGCACACCGACCTCGTCGACTTCGACGCCAACGTCGCGGGCGCCAAGAAGGCGTACGACGTGCTGCGACCGATCGTCCAGGAGTCGCAGCCCGACCTGGTGACCCAGCTCGACCGGGCGTTCGCCGACGTGACGGCGGCGCTGAAGCCGTACGCCACCCCGGGCGGCTCCTACGTCTCCTACGAGACGGTGGACGAGGCCGGCCGGCGCGAGCTGGCCCGGGTCGTCGACGCGCTCGGCGAGCCGCTGTCGCAGCTGGCCGCGGCCGCCACGCGATGACGCCCGAGACCGCGCCGGCCCCGGACCCCGGCGGGGTCAGCCGTCGACGGGCCCTCGGCATGCTCGGGGTCGGCGCGGCAGCGGTCGGGGCCGGGGCGGCGCTGCGCGTCGGCGCGGCCTCCGCGGCACCCCCGCCCCCGGACACCTTCGCCTTCTACGGGCCGCACCAGGCCGGCATCGTGTCGCCGGTGCAGGGACACCTGCACTTCGCGGCGTACGACGTGACCACGACCGACCGCACCGCGCTGGTCCTGCTGCTGCGCAAGTGGACCGAGGCGGCGGCGGCGATGACCGAGGGCCGCGAGGTCGGCAGCACCGGCGCGCTCGGCGGGCCGGCGCTCGCGCCCCCGCAGGACACCGGCGAGGCGCTGGGCCATCCCGCCTCCCGGCTCACGATCACCTTCGGCTTCGGGCCGTCGCTGTTCGACGGCCGGTTCGGGCTGGCCGACCGGCGGCCCCCGGCGCTGGCCGACCTGCCGGCGTTCGCCGGCGACACGCTCGACCCGCAGCGCAGCAACGGCGACCTGTGCATCCAGGCCTGCGCCGACGACCCCCAGGTCGCCGTGCACGCCATCCGCAACCTGTCCCGGCTGGCGGCCGGCGCCGCCGCGGTTCGCTGGGCGCAGCTCGGGTTCGGGCGGGCCGCAACCACGAGCACCGCTGAGCAGACGCCCCGCAACCTGTTCGGCTTCAAGGACGGCACGGCGAACGTCCTCGCCGACGACACCGCCGCGCTCGACGAGCACGTCTGGGCCGCGCCGGGCGACGGCGCGGCGTGGATGGCCGGCGGCTCGTACCTGGTCGGGCGGCAGATCCGGATGCTCATCGAGACCTGGGACCGCAGCTCGCTGCGGGAGCAGGAGCAGATCATCGGGCGGGACAAGGGCGAGGGCGCGCCGCTGGGGTCCCGGCGCGAGCGCGACGAGGTCGTACCGACCGCGCTGCCCAGGGACTCCCACGTCCGGCTCTCGCACCCGTCGATGAACGGCGGCGCCCGGCTGCTGCGCCGCGGCTACAACTTCGTGGAGGGCAGCGACGGCCTGGGCCACCTCGACGCGGGGCTGTTCTTCCTCGCCTACCAGCGCGACCCGCGCAAGGCCTTCGTGCCGATCCAGCGCCGGCTCAGCCGTGACGACACCCTCAACGAGTACATCCGGCACACCGGGTCCTCGGTCTGGGCGGTCCCGCCCGGCGTGCAGCCGGGGCAGTACGTCGGGCAGCCGCTCTTCACGTAGTCAGCGACCTGCACGTTGCTGTTGTGTCGGGCGCGTGTCGCCGACACCGACGTGCAGATCACGGCGGTCAGCCCCAGCGGGCCACGCCCGGGCCGGTCAGGGCGGGCACCAGCGCGGAGCGCCCGCACGCCGCCATCAGCAGGTCGACCCCCCGGCCGCTGACCCGCGGCCCGCTCCCCCATGACCAGCCGAGGTCGTCCGCGACGAGCTCGAGCCCGGCCAGCCGCCCGCGGGGGACGAAGCCGATCGGCCGCCCGGCGGTGACGAAGTCCAGCGCGATCCGGACGTGCCCGGCGGGCGGGTCGTACGCCAGGCCGAGCGGCACCGTGATGTCGCCGGTGTGCACGAGCACGTCGGTCAGCGGGCCGCGCGGGCCGACGACCGGCGGGGAGAAGCGGCTGCCGGCGTGCTGCCGCAGCTGCTGCACCAGCTCGGGGAACGGCCGCTGCGCGACCGTCCTGGCGTACGCGTCGTTGGCCCGGTGCGGCCTCCCGCCGCTCTTCAGGAGTGCCAGCACGAAGCCGACGGGCGACGGGGTGACCGCGGCGCACAGGTGCGCGGCGACGGTCCGCACGTCCCACAGGCCGCAGAGGCTGGGCGTCGCCAGCTGGCCCTCGTCGAGAGTGTCCAGCAGGTCGGCCAGCGCCCGGCGGCCGGCGGCGGAGGCGGCGAAGACGGTGTCGGCGTCCATGGCGCGGCAGGCTATCCCGCGCGGCCGGTGATCCCCCGCGCCCGGCACCGGTCAGTCGTCGTCCGGATGGCTGTGCGGCTCCTGGCGGGCACCCACGGCGGCCTCGCGGCCGGGCAGGGCCGCGCGGTAGAGGCACACGTCGCAGTTCATCCGGATGTCGCCCTGCAGCACCTCGTCGAAGCGGCCCAGCAGCAGCCCGGCCACCGCGTCGCTGGGCCCCAGCGGAGCGGAGACGACGAGCTCGAGCCCGGGCACGGTGGCGGCCTGGGTCTGGACCAGGCGGGGCAGCCGGCCGGGGCCCAGGAAGTAGCGGGCAACGGCGACCCGCCGGTGCCCCAGCCGGCGCAGCCGCTCCAGCGCCTCGGGCACGGTCGGCCCCGTGGTGCTGACGAAGGCGATGTCGACGCTCGGCCAGCTGCGTCCCTCCCACAGCAGCCGCGCGGTGGCGGCGACCTGGGCGTTGGCGTCGGGGTCGAGCGCGCCGCCGGCGACCAGCAGCACCGGGTCGTCGGGCTGCGCGCCCGCCTCCCGCAGCCGCCGGTCGAGGACGTCGACCAGCACGGGGTGCGGGCCGAGCGGCCGGCCGTACCTGATCCGGGCGCCCGGGTGGGTGCGCCGTCCGGCCTGCACGGACGCGGCCACGTCGGTCTTGCTGTGCGAGGCGGGCGTGAGCAGCAGCGGCAGCACGACGATGTCGTCGACGCCCGCGGCCACCAGGCCGGCGAGGGCGCCGCGGATCGAGGGCGACGCGTTGTCGACGTACGCGTCGGCGGTCCGCAGCCCCGGGCGCTGTCCGGCCGCCCTGGCGAGCAGCTCGCGTACGCCCGCCTGGGACGCCGGGTCGCGCGAGCCGTGGGCGACGGCGAGCAGGGCGGTCACGCCGGCACCGGGGCCAGCCGGGCCGCCACGACCTCGCCGATGACGACCACGGCCGGGGCGCGTACGTCGGCGGCGTCGACCGCAGCGGTGGCCAGCGTCGACACGACCGTCCGCTGGCCCGGCAGGCTGCCGTCCTGCACGAGCGCGACGGGGGTGCCGGGGTCGCGGCCGGCCGCGACCAGGGCCGCGCAGACGGCGCCGAGCCGCTCGACCGCCATCAGCAGGACGAGCGTGCCGCCGAGCCGGGCGAGGGCGTCCCAGTCGACGGTCGACCCGGGGTCGCCGGGGGCGAGGTGGGCGCTGACCACCGACACCGACTGGGTGACGCCGCGGGCGGTGACCGGGATCCCGGCGAGGGTCGGCACGCCCAGCGCGGAGCTGACGCCGGGCACGACCTCCACGGCCACGCCGGCCTCGACGCAGGCCGCGACCTCCTCGATGCCGCGGGCGAACAGGTGCACGTCGCCGCCCTTGAGCCGCACCACCCGCCGGCCCGCCCGGGCGTGCTCCACGAGCAGCCGCTCGATGTCGCGCTGGCTCCACGAGGGCCCGTGCGCGCTCTTGCCGACCTCCACGACCTCGACGCCGTCGCCGAGCGGCACCTGCGGGGCCAGCCGGTCGCGGACCACGACGTCGGCGCCGGCCAGCAGCCGGCGGCCCCGCACGGTGAGCAGCTCGGGGTCGCCCGGGCCGCCGCCGACCAGCGCCACGCTGCCCGCGCCGGCCCGGCCGCGCCGCAGCGGCAGGTCCCCGGTCCGCAGCGCCAGCGCGAGGGCGTCGCGCAGGGCGACCGCCCGCCGCGGGTCGCGGCCGGCGGTGAGCGACACCACCACGTCGTCGACCCGGGCCACCGCCGGCACCCAGGCCGGTGACCGCGCGGCGTCGTCGGCCCGCACGCACCACGTGCCGTGGGCCTCGCAGACCTGCGCCACCGCCTCGTCGATCGTCCCGGTGGCCGTCACGACCAGCCAGCAGCCGCCCACGTCGGTGGGCCGGAACCGCCGGCGGACGACCTCGCCGGGCATCCCGTCGACGACCTCGGGCGCCACGACGACGACCTCGGCCCCGGCCTCGGCCAGCCCCCGCGCCCGGCGCAGCGCCACCGGGCCGCCGCCGACGACGAGCACGCGGCGGCCCCGCAGATCCAGGTGCAGGGGGTACGACGGGGTGCTCACGCGCCCCAGGATGTCAGTTGCGGATGACCAGCAGCCCGCGGCGCTTGAGCACGGCGCGCTCGACCGGGCTGAACACCAGCATGTCGACGGCGAGCCCGACGATCAGGATCGTGATGATGCCGGCGATGACACCCGGGATGTCGAACAGCTGGCGGGACTGGTCCAGCAGCTGACCGAGGCCGAGGCCGAAGGTCGAGCTCGTCACGATGAGCTCGGCTGCCATGAGCGACCGCCAGGAGAACGCCCAGCCCTGCTTGAGCCCGCCGATGTAGCCCGGCAGCGCCGCTGGCAGCAGCACGTGTCGGGCCAAGGACCACCCGCGGGCACCCAGCACGTGACCGACCCGGCTGAACAGCGGCGGAACCTGGTCGATGCCGCTGATCGTGCCGTTGACGATCGAGGGGATGGCGCCCATGAGGATGACGAAGTAGATCGTCCCCTCCGACAGCGAGAACCACAGGATCGCCAGGGGCACCCAGGCCACCGACGGCATCGACTGCAGGCCGGTGATGATCGGGCCGAACGCCTGCCGCAGGAGGCGCACCCGCGACAGCAGCAGCCCGATCGGCGTAGCGATGATGACCGAGAACACGAAGCCGAGACCGCCGCGCTCGAGGCTGGTGGCGGCCGCCTCCTGGATGCGTCCCTGGCTCCAGTTGTCCTTGAACGCGGTTGCCACCGCCGCGGGGCTCGGCAGGTTGTCCGGGTGCTTGACCGCGACGACGAGCGCCCAGATCCCCAGCAGGATCGCCAGGCCGACGAGGGCGGGGAGCCCGCTGTCCACGACCTTGCGCCACCAGGGGGTGTGCGGTTCGGCCGGACCGAGCTCGAGGGCGTCCAGGCCCTCGCTCAGCTCGGCGCCGGCGCGCTCGGTCTCGATCACAGGCGCGCTCACGCTGCGGGCTGCTTCTCGGCGGCCGCGGCGTCGCTGCTGGTCCCCTGGGCGGGGACGTGCGCGTGCTTGCGGATCTCCCGGCTGAGGTCGTCGGTGATCCGGATCGCGATCTCCGCCACGTCCGGCGCCTCGATGCGGCGGGGCTGGCCGATGGCGATCGGGTACTCCTGCTCCACCCGGCCGGGCCGCGAGGACAGCAGCACGACCCGCTGGGCGAGGCGTACGGCCTCCCGGACGTTGTGCGTGACGAAGACGATCGTCACGCCGACCTCCTGCCAGACGCGGGTCAGCTCGTCGTGGAGCATGTCCCGGGTGATGGCGTCGAGCGCCGCGAAGGGCTCGTCCATGAGCAGCACCTGGCTGTCCTGCGCCAGCGCGCGGGCCAGCGCCACGCGCTGGCGCATGCCGCCGGAGAGCTCGTGGGGACGCTTCTTGCCCGAGCCCTCCAGCCGCACCAGCTCGAGCAGCCGCTCGGCCTCCGTGCGGCGGTCGGCCTTGCTCACCCCGCGCAGCCGCAGCGCCAGCTCGATGTTCTGCGCAGCCGTGAGCCACGGGAACAGCGCCGGCTCCTGGAACATCAGCGCGGGACGCTCGCCGAGCACGTCGATGCCGCCACGGGTGGGCCGGTCGAGACCGGCGATGAGGTTGAGCAGCGTCGACTTGCCGCAGCCGCTCGCCCCCAGCAGGCAGAGGAACTCCCCCGGCGCGACAGCGAGCGACACGTCGTCGAGGATCACCGGCCCCTTGCCGAAGCGCTTGGTGACGCCGGTGACCTGCACAGCCGGCTGGGCGGCCGAGCCGGCGGGGGCGGGCGAGGGGGCGGTCTTGCGAGAGCGAAGCGTGGGCACGGGATCTCCTGGTGGCAAGGGCGGGCGCGGCCGGGAGGCCTAGACGCCGAGGTTCTCGTCGGAGACCGCCGGCTTGCCTGCGGCCTTGAGCAGGGCGTTGAGCGGCTTGAGGTCGTAGATCCCCTTGAGGTCCGGGTTGCTCTTGCTGACACCCACGTCAGCGGCGTCCTTGGCGCTCTTGGCCAGCGAGCTGGCCACCGGGTCCAGGGTCGGCGTCAGCTTCGCGAACGAGGCGGTGAGCACGGCGGCCGACAGGCCCTTGCCGGTGTCCTTGGTGATCTGGTCGTTGACGACCTTCTGGGCCTCGGGCGACTTCGTCGACACCGCGTCGGTCGCCGCGATGAGGCCCTTCAGCAGGTCCTCGACCGAGCCGGGGTACTGCGACAGGAACTTCTGGCTGACGATCAGCTGCGTCGTGACGAACTTGCCGGCCGGCCACAGCGACGACTCGTCGATCAGCTCCTTGCCTCCGCCGTCGATGACCAGGCGGCTCGCCCAGGGCTCCGGCACCCACGCCCCGTCGATCTCCCCGCGCTTGAGCAGGTCGAGCGAGATCGCGTTGTCCTGGTTGAGGATGTTGACGCCGTTGACGCCGTTCTGCTTGAAGTACTCCTTGGCCGCGACGTCCTGCGTGTTGCCCAGCTGCGGGGTAGCCACCTTCTTGCCCGCCAGCTGCGACACGTCGGTGATGGTCGGCTTGACGACCAGCGAGGCGCCGCCGTACGTCGTGCCCGCGACGATGCGCAGCAGCTTGCCGCCGCTGTTGGCGAAGCCGGTGATCGACGGGTTGGGGCCGATGAAGGACGCGTCGATCGCGCCGCCGGCCATCGCCTCGATGGCGGCCGGCCCGGCGTTGAACACCGAGGTGGTCAGCTTGGTGGACCCCAGGCTCTGCTGGAACGTCCCCTGCGCGACGCCGTAGACGGCACTGGCGTGGGTGACGTTGGCGAAGTAGCCCAGGCGCAGCTCAGGCGCCTTTGCCGGGGTGCCGGCCGCGGCGCTGGTGGGCGACGCCGCGCTGTCGTCGCCGCTGCCGCACGCCGCCGTCAGGGCGAGTGCGGCCAGGGCGAAACCGGCAGTCAGGGTGCGGACGAGCTTCACGTGCTGCCTCTCGAGCGGGGGAAGGTGGGCCGGAGCTGCCCACCCGGTGTCGACCTGACAGGTGTCGGCCGTGGCCTGCCGCGGTTTCCCCACAGCGGGCCTAGGGAATGATGCACTTTCTCGATGGGACAGGTCAAGAACCTGTTCAGGGAACACTGGCGTGGTGCAGATCTCGGCCAAGACCGACTACGCCTTGAGGGCGCTGTGTCACCTGGCCGCGCAGGACGGCGACGCTGCGGTCAAGGCGGACGACATCGCGGCCGCGCAGCACATCCCGCGCTCGTTCCTGGACGGCATCCTGCTCGACCTGCGGCGGGCCGGCCTGGTGAGCAGCCGGCGGGGGCCGGTCGGCGGCCACCGGCTGGCCCGGCCGGCGTTCGCCATCACCCTCGCCGACGCCGTACGCGCGATGGAGGGGCCGCTGGCGCTGGTGCACGGCCTGCGGCCGGAGGACCTGACCTACGACGGGCCGGCGACCGCGATGCAGGGCGTGTGGGTGGCGCTGCGCGCGGCCGTACGCGGGGTGCTCGAGACCACCACGCTCGAGCAGGTCGTCGCCGGCGAGCTGCCCGAGGGGGTCGCCGCGCTGCGCGACGACGCCCGCGCCTGGCAGTCGGTCACCCGGCGCCGGCCGCCGCCTGCCTGACCGGGCTCACCTCAGGCGGCCCTCGAGCAGCCCGCGCTCGTCCAGCACCGCCAGCAGCTGCTCCACGGACTGCTCCAGCGTCTGCTTGTGAGTGGGCACGACCACCTCGGGCGCCGTGGGAGCCTCGTACGGCGAGTCGACGCCGGTCAGCCCGGTCATCTGCCCCGCCCGCTGCTTGGCGTACAGCCCCTTGACGTCGCGCTCCTCGCACACCTCGACCGGCGTCGCGACGTGCACCTCGAGGAAGCCGGCGCCGTGCTTGGTGTGCAGCTCGCGCACGGCCTGCCGCGTCTCGGCGTACGGGCTGATCACGGCGGCCAGCACGAGTACGCCGTGCTTGGCCAGCGTCGAGGCCACCCAGCCGATTCGCAGCACGTTGGTGTCGCGGTCCTCCCGGGAGAACCCCAGCCCCTTGGACAGGAACTCGCGCACCTCGTCACCGTCGAGCAGCTCCACCTGGCCGGTCAGGCGGGCGGCGAGCGCCTCCGCGACGGTGCTCTTGCCGGCACCGGACAGCCCGGTGAGCCACAGCGTCGCGCCGGACCGGGCGATGTCCTGCGGCGGGGTGTCGGTCGGGCCGGGGCTCACGTGCGCTCCTGGGGACGGCGAGGATGCGGGAGCAGCGAAGCGTACGGGCGATCGGGAACAGCCCGGGCCACCGCGGCGCTGCACCCGTTCGTGCGGACCCGTGTGCAGGACGTGAGCTGCCGGTCGGCCTGTGCCACGCTGGTTCCCGTGGGAGCCGTTCTGACGCAGCGACGGCACGTGGACCTGCAGCGGGTCACCAGCGCGGCGTGTCAATCGCCCGCCTGACGTCCGCCCCCCGACAACTCCCCGTTACCCGCACCTCCAAGGAGAACAGATGCCCGCCGCGCGCGGACAGGGCCAGTGGGCGCTCGGCTACCGCGAGCCGCTCAACGCCAACGAGCAGGCCAAGAAGGACAGCAACCCGCTGACCGTCAAGCAGCGGATCCTGGACACGTACGCCCGGGTCGGCTTCGACGGCATCGACGGCGGTGACCTGCGCAGCCGCTTCCGCTGGTACGGGCTCTACACGCAGCGCGCCGAGGGCATCCCCGGCGGCAAGACCGCCGTCCTGGAGCCCGAGGAGCTGGAGGCGCCGTTCTTCATGCTGCGCATCCGGCTCGACGGCGGGCAGCTCACCTCCGAGCAGCTGCGGGCCATCGGCGAGATCAGCACGACGTACGGCCGGGACGTCGCGGACGTGACCGACCGGCAGAACGTGCAGCTGCACTGGATCCGGGTCGAGGACATGCCGGCGATCTGGGAGCGCCTCGACGCGGTCGGCCTCGACACCACCGAGGCCTGCGGCGACTGCCCCCGCGTCATCGTCGGCTGCCCGCTCGCGGGCGTCGACGCCGACGAGGTGCTCGACGCGACCGGTGCCCTGCGCGCGGTCCGCGAGCGGTTCGTCGGCGACCCGGCGTTCTCCAACCTGCCGCGCAAGTTCAAGACCTCGATCTCCGGGTGCTCGGTGCACTGCACCAACCACGAGATCAACGACGTCGCCTTCGTCGGCGTGCAGCTGCCCGACGGCACCCGCGGCTACGACCTGTGGGTCGGTGGCGGGCTGTCCACCAACCCCAAGCTGGGCCTGCGGCTCGGGACGTTCGTGGAGCCCGCCCGTGTCGAGGAGGTCTGGGCCGGTGTCTGCTCGGTGTTCCGCGACTACGGCTACCGCCGCTCGCGCATGCACGCGCGGCTGAAGTTCCTGCTGGCCGACTGGGGGCCGGAGCGCTTCCGGGAGGTCCTCGAGACCGAGTACCTGTCCGCTCCGCTGCCCGACGGGCCGCCGCCCGCGACCCCGCCGACGACCGAGCGCGACCACGTCGGCGTGCACCGCCAGGCCGACGGCCTCAACTGGATCGGCGCCGTGCCGCGCGCCGGCCGCACCAGCGGGCTGCAGCTGCAGCGGGTGGCTGCGCTGGCCGAGCAGTACGGCCGCGGCCGGGTCACCACCACCGCCCAGCAGGGGCTGGTCGTCCTGGACGTCCCGGACGAGCACGTCGACGCGGTCGTCACCGAGCTCGAGTCCGACGACCTGCGCGTACGCCCCTCGCGCTTCCGCCGCGGCGTCCTGGCCTGCACCGGCCTCGAGTTCTGCAAGCTCGCGATCGTCGAGACGAAGGCGCGCTCGGTCGACCTCTACACCGAGCTCGAGAAGCGGCTGCCCGACTTCGACGAGCCGCTGACCATCAACGTCAACGGCTGCCCCAACTCCTGCGCCCGCTTCCAGACCGGCGACATCGGCCTCAAGGGCTCGATCGTCGACGGCGTCGAGGGCTTCCAGGTGCACCTCGGCGGGCGGCTCGGCGAGGACGCCGGCTTCGGCCGCAAGTCGCGCGGGCTCAAGGTGACGGCCGACGACGCGCCGGACTACGTCGAGCGGCTGCTGCGCAGCTATCTTGCGCACCGGGAGCCGGGCGAGAAGTTCGCCGTCTGGGCCCGGCGGGCCGACGAGGCCCTGCTGCGGTGAGCGTGCCGTGACGGAACGGGCCGCGCCGATGTGCTGCCCGTACTGCGGCGAGGAGTCGATCCGGCCCTGGGGCGACGACCCCGGCAAGGACCACGCCCAGTGGCGCTGCGAGGCCTGCACCCGCGTGTTCGTGCTGCGCTACAAGGGCATCACCGGCCGCTGAGCCTCTCGCCGCTGTATCGTCCTGCCATGATCACGATCGTGGCCCGACGTCCCCGGGCGGGGACCGGCTGATGGCGACCCGGTCCGGGGGCCCATGATCGACGCGCGCAGCCTCGGCCGGGGAGCCGTGGTCTCCCTCGGCGCCCATCTCGCGCTGGCCGGGCTCGGGGTGTTCGCCGCCGTGGACACCGCACCGGATCCGGCAGCCACCTCCTTCTGGTTCCTCGCCGGCTTCGCGGTGCTCGGGGCCGGGGTGGCCGTGCTGGTCGGCGCGGCGCTGCGTAGTCCGCTGCGGGCCAGGTCGCTGGTCGGGCTGTCCGTCGGTCTGCTGGCGGTCTCCGCGCTGGTAGCGGTCCTCGCGGCGGCCCGTGAGGGCAGCGCCACGCTGATCGTGGTCGCCGGCCTGCTCCTGCTGATCAACGGCCTGCTCCACGGAGCCGCCCTGATCAGCAGATCCGGGGCCGGGGCGCGCATGCCCGACCACGGTGATCGCCGGGTCTGAGCTGATGTCCTGCCGGCGGCGGTGCCGGCCCAGGTCATCCGACCCGGCAGAGCTGCGCGATGGTCGTGTGTGCAGCGGCGGTATGGCAGCTGTCGTACCGGCCCGCACCCGGGCCGACGCGTGGGGCCGCACTGGTACCGTCCTACCATGATCACCACCATCGATGCCGCCGGGCGGGTCGTCGTGCCCAAGGCGCTCCGGGAGGCGCTCGGCCTGCGCGCCGGTTCCCGCGTCGACATCTCCCGCTATGGATCGGGCCTGCACCTGGTGCCTACCGGGCGCACCGCCCGGCTCGTCGAGGAGGACGGCGTGCTCGTCGCGACCAGCGACACCCCCATCGACGACGACGTTGTCCTCGGGCTCCTGGACTCCGGGCGACGCTGAGACGCGCAGCGGACCGGGGCGATGAGACCGCTGGGGCTCGACACGAGCGTTGCCGTCCCGCTCCTGGTTCAGACGCACTCGTCCCATGCGGACGTCGTCCGCTGGCTGGGGCGCCGTCCGGCGGCGCTGAGCGGGCACGCCTGCGCGGAGACGTACTCGGTGCTCACCCGCCTACCGGGCGACGCCCGGCTGACGCCGGTCGATGCGGCCCGCCTGCTCGTGGAGCGCTTGGCGTCGCCGATGCTCCTGGCGGCGGCTACCGCTGAGCGACTGCCCGCCCTGCTCGCCGAGGCCGGCGTGGAGGGAGGGGCCGTGTACGACGCCCTCGTGGGCCTGGCGGCGCTCGACAACGACGCCGAACTGGCTACCCGCGACCTCAGGGCGCGCAACACCTACGACGTCCTGGGCGTCCGCTGGCGCCTCGTCGCCTGAGTCGGACAGGGCTCCGCGGCGCGGCTGACCACGTCACGCCCGCTGATCTCTGCCGCGGGCGGTGCCGGCGCGGGCGCGCCCCGCCTGCAGAGATGGGCATCGGTCGGGCCGCAGCGTCGGCACCGCCGCGGGTACGACCAGGCTCAGGCGTGCAGGCCGCACTCCACCTTGTCGTCGACCTGGGCCCAGCGGCCGGAGCGGGGGTCGGCGCCGGGGGCGACGCGGCGGGTGCAGGGGGCGCAGCCGATGGACGGGTAGCCGTCGAACTGCAGCGGGTTGACCAGGATGCCGTTGTCGGCGATGTAGCCGTCGTACTGCTCCTGGGACCAGGTCGCCAGCGGGTTGACCTTGACCTTGTGGCGCTTGGCGTCCCACTCGACGACGCCCACCTCGCGGCGGGTGCTCGCCTCGTCGCGGCGGATGCCGGAGGCCCAGGCGGTGTAGGGCGCGAGGCCGCGGGCCAGCGGCTCGACCTTGCGGATGGCGCAGCAGGCGTCGGGGTCGCGGTCGAGCAGCCGCCCGCCGTACACCGCCTCCTGCTGGCCGACGGTCAGCACCGGCAGCACCGTGCGGACCTTGACGTCGTAGACCTGCGCGATGGCGTCGCGGGTGCCCAGCGTCTCGGCGAAGTGGTAGCCGGTGTCGAGGAACAGCAGCTCCATCTGCGAGGCCACCGACGCGGCGAGGTGCCCGAGGACGCCGTCGCCCATCGACGAGGCGATGACGAAGCGGTCGCCGAAGGTGTCGTGCGCCCAGCCGAGGATGTCCTGCGCCGACGCGGTCTCGAGGTCCCGGCCGGCCCGCTCGGCCAGCGCCCGCAGGTCGTCGGTCGCCAGGTCGCCGGTCGTCGTCACGTTCTCAGTCAACACGCCCCCTGCAACGCCCCGCTACCCCCTGCTCTTCCACCCGCCTCGCGCCGGTGCCCGCCGCGGGTGCCGGACGGGGGCGGTACGTGGCAGGCTGGCGCCGTGAGCGCCCCCGTCCCCGCGCTCGTCACGCTGCACCTGTGGCGGGTGCCGCCGGGCGCCGTCGGGGCGGCGCTGCTGCGGATGGGCACCGACCGGGCCCGCGTACGACGCACCCCCGGCGTGCGGTTCGCCAAGCTGCTGGGCACCGGCAACGGCCGGACCTTCACCGTCCGCGACGCCGACCCGCTCCGGTGGGGGCTGCTCACGACCTGGGCGCGGCCCGAGGACGCCGCGGCCTTCGAGGACTCCCCCGTCGTACGCGGGTGGGCCGGGCTGGCGCGGGAGACCTGGCGGGCCGAGCTCGTGCCGGTCACGTCGCGCGGGCTGTGGAGCGGGCGCGAGCCCTTCGGCGACCCGGTGCCCGAGCGCGTCGACGGGCCGGTGGCGGCGCTCACCCGCGCCCGGCTCGTGACCCGCCGCGCGGCCCGGTTCTGGCGGGCCGTGCCGCCCGTGAGCGCGGACCTGCACGCCAGCGACGGCCTGCTGGCCGCGGTCGGGATCGGCGAGGCGCCGGTCGGGTTGCAGGGCACGTTCAGCCTCTGGCGCGACGAGCGAGCGCTGCGCGAGTTCGCGCACCGGGGCGCGCCGCACCGCGAGGTCGTCGCGCGCACGGCGACCGAGCGCTGGTACGCCGAGGAGCTGTTCGCGCGCTTCCGCGTCGTCGCCACCGCCGGCACGCTGGACGGCCGGGACCCGCTGCACGGGCGCCCGACGTGACCCGGGTGCTCGCCTGGGACCGCGAGGCGCTGCGGGCCGGGGCGGAGCAGGTGCTCGACGTCTACGCGGAGGCGATGGGTGTGCCGCGTGCGCTCGCCGGCAGCCGGCGCTCGATCCTGTCCACCCACCTGGACCGGGAGGGGCTGCGCACGGTAGCCGCGCTCGAGCCGGGGGGCCGGCTGGTTGGGGTCGCGTACGGCCACCTGGGGGCCCGCGGCCAGTGGTGGCACGACCGGGTGTGGTCGGCGCTGGTCGACTCGCTGGGGCGGCCGGCGGCGGCGGACTGGATGCGCGGCTCGTTCGAGGTCTGCGAGCTGCACGTACGCCCGGCGCAGCAGGGCACCGGCCTCGGCCGCGAGCTGCTCGACGCGCTGCTCGAGGGCCCGGCGGGGCGCACGGCCCTGCTGACCACCCCGGACAGCGAGACGCGGGCGCGCGGCTTCTACCGCGCCGGCGGCTGGGTCGACCTGGTGCGGCGGCTGCGCTTTCCCGGCGACCCCCGGGAGTTCGCGGTCCTCGGCCTGCGCCTGCCAACTGGCGCCGGTTCGAGGAGCACGGCACCGGCGGCGGACCTAGGCTCGCTGCGGTGACCGCCCCCCGCGACTGCCGGTGACCGCCCCCCGCGACCGCGCGGTGGTGGTGGGCGCCGGGCACAACGGCCTCGTCGCCGCCTGCTACCTCGCCCGCGAGGGCCTCGACGTCACGGTGGTCGAGCGCGACAGCGTGGTCGGCGGCGCGGTGTCGACCGTCGAGCGCTTCCCGGGCTACCGGATGGACCGCGGCTCGAGCGCGCACATCATGGTGCGGCACACCGGGATCATCGAGGACCTGGACCTGACGGCCTGCGGCCTGGAGTACCAGGACCTCGACCCCTGGGGGTACGCCCCGTTTGGGCCTCAGGGGGTTCACTTCTTCGTCGACCTCGACCGCACCTGCGCCTCGATCGAGGCGCTCTGCGGGTCGCGGGACGCCGACGCCTACCGCGCGTTCGTCTTCGACTGGTCGGCCCGCAACCTGCGGGTGTTCGAGGCGTTCCAGGCCGCCCCGACGGGGGCCCATCTCGGCCGGACCCTGTGGGGCGTCGGCAAGAACACCGGCCTCGGTGGGCTCGAGCTGTCCCGGCAGTTCCTCAGCAGCGCCGACGCGCTGCTCGACGAGCACTTCGACGACGAGCGCCTCAAGACCGCGCTGGCGTGGATGGGCGCGCAGTCCGGGCCGCCGACGCACGAGGTTGCCACCGCCGACCTGGTCGGGTGGAACACCGTCATGCACCTGCGCCCGCCGGGCCACCCGAAGGGTGGCAGCGGGATGCTCAGCGAGGCGCTGCGGCGGCGGCTCGAGTCGTACGGCGGCCGGGTGCTGCTCGGCGACGGCGCGGCGAAGGTCGTCGTCCGCGGCGGTCGCGCCGTCGGCGTACGCACCGACGCCGGCGTCGAGCACCCGGCGGAGATCGTCGTCGGTGCCTGCCACGTGCTCACCACCCTCGACCTGCTGGGCGAGGACACCCCCGGCGACCTCGCCGAGCGGGCCCGGCGCAGCGTGCGCACCGGTAACGGCATCGGCATGGTCGTGCGTCTGGCCACGAACGCGCTGCCGCACTACCCCGGCGGCACCGGTGAGGAGCACCGCGCCATGCAGCTGCTCGCCCCGTCGCGGCAGTTCCTGCGGCGGGCGCACGGCGAGTTCAACGCCGGGCTGGCGCCGAGCGAACCGGCGGCGCTGGCGATGACGTTCAGCGCGTTCGACGACACCATCGCGCCGCCCGGCAAGCACAACATCACCGTGTGGGGGCAGTGGCACCCGTACGAGCTGGCGCACGAGAAGTGGGACGACATCGCCGAGCGGGAGGGCACCAAGCTGGTCGAGGCCGTGGACCGCGCGGCCCCCGGCTTCGCGGGCAGCGTCGAGCACATGCACGTGCAGACGCCGCTGGACCTCGAGCGTGAGCTCGGCCTGCTGCGCGGGCAGGTGATGCACGTGGAGATGGCGTTCGACCAGATGTTCATGTGGCGGCCGATGCCCGAGCTGGCGCGCTACCGGGTGCCGCAGGTGCCGGGGCTGTTCCTGTGCGGCGCGTCGACCCACCCGGGCGGCGGGGTCTTTGGGGCGAGCGGGCGCTCGGCGGCGAAGGCGGCGCTGGCCGACCGGACGCCGTCGCTGCTGGCCCGGGCCCGCGGGGTGCTGCATGCCTGACGAGCTGTTCGAGGTGCTGCTCGTCGACGGCCCGCACCGCTGGCACGCCGGGGTCGTCGTCGGCGAGGAGACCGACCTGCTGCTGGCCCGCAGCGGCAAGGTGCTGGTCTTCGGCACCCGCGCCGGGCTCGAGCACGCGGCAGAGGAGGCCGGCCTGGAGCTGTCGGACGAGCTGCCCGACGAGATCGACCTCGACCTCGGCGGCTGGCTGCCCCGCGGCTCCCCCGAGCCCGCCCTGCAGGACGTCTCGGAGCTGTGGCACCTGCTGCTGGACGACCCCGCCGCCGGCCGGCCGCTCGCCGGCGAGGAGGTCGGCGAGGCCTACGACGACCTGGTCGAAGCCGACGACACTCAGAACCGCGACGGCTGGTTCGCCACCCACGGCCCGCTCGCCCGGCGGGCCCTGGCCGACGCCGTACGCCGGCTGCGCTCCCGGTTGCGCACGCCCTGACGGTGGTCGGAACCGCCGGGCCCGGGGTGCGGCGGCTGCCCACCGGGCTGGCCGCACTGACGGTGCTGCTGCAGATCGCCTACCCGCTGGTGTCGGGCCGCCCGCGCGACCTGCTGACGATCGTCACGGTGGCCGTGTTCTTCCTGGCCACCACCAGCCACGCGCTGCTGCACCGCGGCCCCGCCTGGACGGCGGCGTACGTCGCAATCACGGCCGGCACCGGCCTGCTCGCCGAGGCGGTCGGCACCGCGACCGGGATCCCGTTCGGCGACTACTCCTACGCCGGCTCACTCGGCTCGACGCTGCTCGGCGTGCCGGTCGTCATCCCGCTGGCGTGGGCGATGTTCGCCTACCCCTGCCTGCTGGTCGGGCAGCGGCTCGGGCAGACCCCGCTGCGCGCCACCCTGGTCGGCGGGTGGGCGCTCGCCTCCTGGGACCTGTTCCTGGACCCGCAGATGGTCGAGGCCGGGCACTGGCGATGGCAGGACGTACGGGTGGGGCTGCCCGGCGCCGCCGACGTGCCGCTGAGCAACACCCTGGGCTGGCTGCTCGTCGGCGTGCTCATGCTGGGCGTGCTGCAGCTGCTCCCCCGCAGCGAGCAGGACGACCGGCAGCCGTACGCGCTGTTCCTGTGGACGTACGCCTCCAGCGTGCTGGCGTTCGCCGTCTTCTTCGGCCGGCCGGTCGTCGCGCTGGTGGGCGGCGTCGGGATGGGCCTGGTGGCCGTGCCGTTCGCCCGGTCGCTGGCCCGGGCCCGGTGAGGTGGCTCGCGGCGCTCGTCGCCGCCCTGTCCGCGCACGCCGCCGTCAACGCCCGGCTGCTGCGGGTGCCCGTGCCCGGACCGGTGCGCTCGCGGGTCAGCGTCCTGCTGCCGCTGCGGGACGAGGCCGGCCGGGTCGGGCCGTGCCTTCGCGCCCTGCTCGCCCAGACGCTGCCGCTCGAGCTGCTGGTGCTCGACGACGGCTCGACCGACGGCACCCCCGACGTCGTACGCGCCCTCGGCGTCGAGCCGCTGACCGGCGCGCCGCTGCGAGCCGGCTGGCTGGGCAAGCCGCACGCCTGCCAGCAGCTGGCAGACGCCGCCTCCGGGGACGTCCTGGTGTTCGTCGACGCCGACGTCGTGCTCGCCCCGGACGCCGTCGCAGCGACGGTCGCGCTGCTGGAGCGCACCGGCCTCGCGCTGGTCAGCCCCTACCCGCGCCAGGACGCGCCCGGCGCCACCCGGCTGGTCCAGCCGCTGCTGCAGTGGTCGTGGCTGACCTTCCTGCCGCTGCGGCTGGCCGAGCGCAGCCCCCGGCCGTCGCTGTCGGCCGCCAACGGCCAGCTCCTCGCGGTGACCCGCACCGCCTACGACCGGGCCGGCGGCCACGCGGCCGTGCGCGCCGAGGTGGTCGAGGACGTCGCGCTGCTGCGGGCGGTCAAGCGCACCGGCGGCCGCGGCGGTGTCGTCGACGGCACCGCGCTGGCCACCACCCGGATGTACGACGGCTGGCGCGAGCTCGCCGAGGGCTACACCAAGTCGCTGCACACCGTGCCGGTCGGCGTGAGCGCCCTGCTCGCCCTGCTCTACGTCGTGCCGCCGTTGGCCGCCCTGCGGGGCTCCCGGGCCGGGGCCGCCGCCACGCTGGCCGCGGTCGCCGGGCGGGTGGTCACCGCACGGCGGACCGGCGGGCGGCAGCTCGACGCGCTCACCCACCCGGTCGGGGTCGCCCTGCTGCTGTCGCTGACCGTCCGCAGCCACCTGCGGCACCGTCGCGGCACCCTCACCTGGAAGGGCCGGGCCCTGTGAACCCCCGCTTGTCTATGAACCCCCGCTTGTCTGCCGACAGCGACGTCCGGACGCTCTCCGGACGTCGCTGCGGGCAGACAAGGCGAAGGGGTGGCGGGCAGACAAGGCGACGGGGTGGCGGCCGGTGAGCCGCGTCGTCGTCGTCGGGGCCGGGGTCGGCGGGCTCGCCGCCGCCGCCCGGCTCGCCGCGCTCGGCCACCACGTGACCGTGTGCGAGGCGTCGCCGGAGCCCGGCGGCAAGCTCGGGGTGTACGAGCGGGATGGCTTCCGCTTCGACACCGGCCCGTCCCTGGTCACGATGCCGTACGTCTTCGAGGACCTGTTCACCTCGACCGGCGGGTGGCCGGCGGGCCTGTCGCTGACGCCGCTCGAGCCGCTCGCCCGCTACCGGTTCGCCGACGGCACCGGCGTCGACGCGAGCAGCGACCTCGACGTCCACTGCCACCGGCTCGACGCCGCGCTCGGGCCCGGCGCCGGCGACGACTGGCGGGCCTTCTCCGAGCGGGCCGGGCGGATCTGGGCGGCCAGCCGCGGCCCGTTCCTGGAGTCCGCGCTGGCCGGTCCGGCCACCCTCGCCCGCCTGGCGCTGCGCCGGCCCCGCGATCTGGCAGCGATCGCCCCCGGCAGCTCCCTGCGCGGCCTCGGCCGCCGCTACCTGCGCGACCCCCGGCTGCGCGCCTACCTCGACCGCTACGCCACCTACACCGGCAGCGACCCGCGCCGGGCACCCGCCGCGCTGGCCGCGGTGCCCTACGTCGAGCAGGCGTACGGCGGCTGGTACGTCCCCGGCGGGCTGCACCGGCTCGGCGCGGCCGTGCACGACCGCGCCGTGGAGCGCGGCGCCCGGGTCCGGCTCGGCGCCCGCGTGGTGCGCGTCGAGCTCGAGGGCGGGCGGGTCGCGGGGGTGAAACTCGAGGACGGCGGCCGGCTGCCCGCCGACATCGTGGTAGCCAACGCCGACGCCTCCGTCGTCTACCGCACCCTCGTCGAGGCCCCCCGCGCCGCGCGGCGCCTCGCGCGCGCGACCCCGTCGCTGGCCGGCTTCGTCCTGCTGCTGGCGGTCAGCGGCCGGACCCCCGGCCTCGCCCACCACAACGTGCTGTTCCCGCAGGACTACGACGCCGAGTTCGACGCGGTGTTCGGGCCGGCCGCGCGCCCGGTGCCCGACCCCACGCTCTACGTCAGCGCCCCCGACGACCCGGCCGTACGCCCCCCCGGCACCGAGGCGTGGTTCGTGCTGGTCAACGCACCACGGCACGGGCGCGGACCCGGCGCGGTGGACTGGCGCGCCCCCGGCCTCGCCGACGCGTACGCCGACACCCTGCTCGACCTGCTCGCCGCGCGCGGCCTGCCCGTCCGCGACCGGGTGCTGTTCTCCCAGGTGCTGACGCCGGCCGACCTCGAGCAGCGCACCGGGGCGGTCGGTGGCGGGATCTACGGCACGTCCAGCAACGGCCCCACGGCGGCCTTCCTGCGTCCGGCCAACCGCTCCCCGGTGCCCGGGCTGTTCCTCGTCGGCGGGTCCGCGCACCCGGGCGGCGGGCTGCCGCTGGTGACGCTGTCCGCGCGGATCGTCGCCGGGCTGATCGGGGCGGCAGACTGATGGCATGACCCGCCTCGAGCGCCTCGCCGTCCTGGCCTTCCTGGTCGTCCTGCTCGCCCTGTTCGTCCTGCGTCAGCCGGTCTCCGCCGGCTTCGGGGCGCTGGCCGGGATCGCCGCCGCCCTCGCCGTCGCCGACCGGCTCGGCCGGGTCCGGCGGACGATCGACGCCCGCCTCGGCGACGACGTCGAGGTCCCGCCGAGCGGCCTGCGCGTGCAGGTGGTCGTCCGCCGGGCACTGCTGCAGATCGTGGTGCTCGCCGCCCTGCTGCTGGTCGCCGTCTTCACGCCCTTCGTCGGCGAGAACGCGTACGCGGTCGCGGCAGCCGCGGCGACGGCCTTCCCCGCGGTGCTCGCCGCCGAGCGGGCACGGCACTGACGTGGCACCCAGCAGCCGGGTCGACGCCTTCCAGCAGCGGCACCGCGGGGTGGGCTTCCCGCTCGGCGTCGGCTACAAGTTCTTCGACGACCAGGGCAACTACCTCGCCGCGCTGATCACGTACTACGCGTTCCTCTCGCTGTTCCCGATGCTGCTGCTGCTCACGTCGGTGCTGGGCTTCGTCCTGCAGGACAACCCGCAGCTGCAGCAGGAGCTCATCGACTCGGCCCTCAACCAGTTCCCGGTCGTCGGCGACGAGCTCGGCAACCCCGCGGGGCTGAAGGGCAGCGGGACCGCGCTGGTGCTGGCCTTCGTCGTGACGCTCTACGGCGCGCTCGGCATCGCGCAGGCCGGCCAGAACGCGATGAACGCGGCGTGGGCGGTGCCGCGCAACAAGCGCCCCAACCCGGTGCTGGTCCGGCTGCGCAGCCTGCTGCTGCTCGGCACCGCCGGCTTCGCGCTGGTGGGCATCACCCTGCTCACCATCCTCGCGGCCAACGGGCGGTTCGGTGAGGGCCCGGTCCGCACGGTCCTGTTCACGGTCGCGACGGTCGCGCTGTACGCCGCGGTCCTGGTGCTCGTGATGCGGCTCGGCACCGCCGCGGCGCTGTCGCTGCGCGACGTCCTGCCCGGCGCCGTGCTCGGCGCGGTGCTGTGGCAGACCCTCCAGCTGTTCGGGCGGGTCTACGTGCAGTCCGTCGTGCAGGGCGCCAGCGACACCAACGGCACCTTCGCGGTGGTGTTCGGCCTGATCGCCTGGATCTACCTGCTCTCGGTCTCGTTCGTGCTGTGCGTCGAGGTGAACGTCGTGCTGGCCCGCCGGCTGTGGCCGCGCTCGCTGCTCACCCCGTTCACCGACGACGTCGACCTCACCTCCGCCGACCAGCGGGCCTACCGGCAGTACGCCACGGCCCAGCGCAACAAGGGCTTCCAGACGGTCGACGTCACCTTCGAGCACGACGGCCAGAACGCCTCCGCGACCCGCACCGGGACGACCCCGCCCGACCCCTAGTCCGGGCCCACCTTCTCGAGCGGCAGGTCCAGCAGCTGGCGGCGCACGGTCACCGCCAGCTGGCCGATGGAGACCACCGTCATAGCGAGCAGCAGCCCCGGGCCGACGACGGGCAGCACGTCCGACAGCCCGAGGAAGACGCCGCTGAAGTGGATGGACGGCGACAGCAGGATCACCCGGGTGGGGCGCTCGGCCATGGTGACCCGGCCGACCTCGTCGCCGCCGGCGTTGCCGGCCCGGGCCCGCAGGTACTCCAGGAAGAAGAAGCAGAACCCCAGCGCGACGGCCAGCTCGGGCGGGCAGCCTACGGCGACGACCGCGAGCAGGTAGACGGCGTCGTTGACGCGGTCGACGGCGCTGTCGAGCACGTACCCCCACCGGGTCGTACGCCTCTCCAGCACCGCGACGCAGCCGTCGAGGGTGTCGAACAGCCCGCTCGCGACCATCACCCAGCCGGCGGCGATCCACCAGCGGCCGCCCACCTCGGCCAGCACCAGCACCAGCGCCGCCAGCCAGATCGAGCTGATGGTGACGACGTCCGGCTGGACGCCCCGCCGGCCCAGCGGCCGCGCGATCGCGTAGACCATGCTGAGCCAGCCGCGCAGCCACACGCTGCCCGTACGCGGGTCGTAGCCCCCGTGCAGCTCCTGCCACCGGTCGAAGTAGCCGTTCCGGGAGGGCACCTGCTCGCCCGGGCGGCGGGCCGTGACCAGGGCGAGGACGACCAGGGCGACGCCGAAGCCGGCCAGGGCGAGCAGGTAGGCGCCGTTGCGGGTCATGCCGCGCGGCGGGCCGCCCGCGCGATCGTCTCGACCCGGCGCGCGAGCAGTCGGGAGGTGAGCCCCCGGGCCAGCCACAGCGGCAGCGCGGCCGGCCGAGCGAACAGCCCCTCGACCACCACCGACACCGCCAGGTCGCAGCCGCCGCGCACCAGCGGGGTGATCTCGAACGAGACCTCCTCGACCACGCCCGGCGCCGCGTGCACGCGCAGCACCAGGCGCCGCTCGGGGGCCGCCTCCACGACGTCCACCGGCAGCGGCAGGCCCAGGCCCCGGCCCACCCCCAGCAGGTGCTGGCCGGTGGCCGCCATCCCGGACGCGCCCCGCACGCGGTGCAGGAACACGTCGAACTCCGGCCAGCGCACGGGGTCGCCGAGCACGCTCCACACCTGCCCGGCCGTGGCCGACGTCCGTACGCGGTGCCGCAGCCTCATCGCTCCGTCCTCATCAGGCGCTCCGGACCGCGGAGGCCAGGCCGAGCCTGCCCCACACCTCCCGGGTCGCGGTCGACCGGTTGAGGGTGATGAAGTGCAGGCCGGGGGCGCCCTCGGCGAGCAGCACCTCGCAGAGCTCGGTCGCCACCTCGACGCCGATCTCGCGTACGGCGACCGGGTCGTCCTCGACCGCGTGCAGCCGGTCGGCCAGGTCCGGCGGGAACGCCGCGCCCGACAGCACCGCGAAGCGCTCGATCTGCCGGACGTTGGTGACCGGCATGATCCCGGGCAGCACCGGCACGTCGCAGCCGGCGGCCACCACCCGGTCGCGCAGCCGCAGGTAGTCCTGCACGTCGAAGAACATCTGCGTGATAGCGAAGTCCGCGCCCGCCCGGCACTTCTGCACGAAGTAGCGGACGTCGCTGTCGGAGTCGGCGGAGCGCGGGTGCTTCTCCGGGAAGGCCGCCACCCCGACGCAGAAGTCGCCGCTGGCCTTGACCAGGCGGACGAGCTCCTCGGCGTACGCCAGGCCGGCCGGGTGCCGCTGCCAGTGCGCCTGCGGGTCGCCGGGCGGGTCTCCGCGCAGCGCGAGGACGTTGCGGACCCCGGCGTCGGCGTACTGCCCGATGATCCGGCGCAGCTCGGCCACCGAGTGGTCCACGGCCGTCAGGTGGCCCAGCGGGGTGAGCGTGGTGTCGGTCGCGATCCGCTCGGTCATCGCCACCGTACGGTCCCGGGTGGAGCCGCCGGCGCCGTACGTCACCGACACGAAGTCGGGCCGCAGCGGCTCGAGCTCGCGGATCGCCTGCCAGAGCTGGCGCTCGCCCTCGTCGGTCTTCGCCGGGAAGAACTCGAACGAGTACAGCCGGTCGCCGGAGGCGAGCAGCTCGCGGATCGTTCGGCCACGCATGGGGCTCACCCTAGAGCCCGGCTGCGGAGCCGGCGCGGCATCGGCGCGCAGTGTCACGTGGCAGCCGGATCCCGTAGCGTTCGCCCATGAGTCCGCTGCCCCCCGACTCCCCGCCGACCGGCCCGCTGGACCGCAACGACCTGCGTCAGCGGGTGCAGAAGGCGCTCGACGGCTTCGTCGCCGCCCAGCTGCCCTTCCTGGAAGCGGTGAGCGAGGAGCTGGGCCCGCTGGCCGACGCGCTCGTCGAGCTGCTCGCCGGTGGCAAGCGGCTGCGCCCCGCCTTCTGCTTCTGGGGGCACCTGGGAGCCGGCGGCGAGGACGACGACCGCGTCGTGACCGCGGCGGCCGCTCTGGAGCTGTTCCAGGCGTGCGCGATCATTCACGACGACGTCATGGACGGTAGCGACACCCGGCGCGGCAAGCCGGCCGCGCACCGCAGGTTCGCCGCGCTGCACCGCAGCTCCGACTGGCACGGGGACCCGGAGGCGTTCGGCGCGGGCGCCGCGATCCTGCTCGGCGACCTGTGCCTGGTCTGGTCGGATGAGCTGCTGGCCACCAGCGGCTTCGGGCCCCGCGAGCTCTGCCTCGGCGACCGGGTGTTCGCCGAGATGCGCACCGAGCTGATGGGCGGGCAGTACCTCGACCTGCTCGAGCAGGCCCGCGGCGGCGGCTCGGTCGAGCGCGCGCTGCGGGTGGCCCGGTACAAGAGCGCGAAGTACACGATCGAGAAGCCGCTGCACCTGGGCGCGGCGCTGGCCGGCGCAGGCCAGGACGTGCTCGACGGCTACAGCGGCTACGGCCTGCCGCTCGGCGAGGCGTTCCAGCTGCGCGACGACCTGCTGGGCGTGTTCGGCGACCCCGCGCAGACCGGCAAGCCGGCCGGCGACGACCTGCGCGAGGGCAAGCGCACCGCGCTGGTCGCGATGGCCCTCGAGGCGGCGACGCCCGCGCAGGCCGCGGTCGTCCGCCGCCACCTCGGCGACCCCCACCTCACGCCCGAGGGCGTCACGGCGCTGCGCGGC
>DASTLY010000039.1:0-15575 GCA_035714445.1 Mycobacteriales bacterium | reverse complement strand
CTCGCGGAGACGCCGGCCGGCCGCGCCCCCACCCGCGGGAGCACCGTCGCGCTGCTCGTGTGGCGGGCGCCCCGCCGCGGCGGCCGGCTGCGCGACCTCGTGCTGGACCTCGCGCTCACCGAGGCGGAGGCGCTGGGCGTGACGGGCCGCGGCGGGCTGTCCTCGTACGCCCGGCTGCTGCTCGGCGGCGACGAGCGGGGTGCCGCCCGCGGCCTGTCGACGCTGCTGCCCGAGCCGCTCGACCACGTGCTCGTCCAGCCCGACCTGACGGTGGTCGCCCCCGGCCCGCTCGAGCGCGACCTGGCGCGCGAGCTGGCGCTGGTCGCGGACGTCGAGTCGACCGGCGGCGCGACCGTCTACCGGGTCAGCGAGGCGTCGGTACGCCGGGCGCTCGACGCCGGCCGCGGCGCCAGCGAGCTGCAGGAGCTGTTCCGGTCGCGGTCGCGCACCCCCGTGCCGCAGTCGCTGTCGTACCTCATCGACGACGTCAGCCGGCGGCACGGCCGGCTGCGGGTGGGGGTCGCCACGTCGTACCTGCGGTGCGACGACGAGGCGCTGCTCACCGAGGTGCTCGCGCAGAAGCGGGCCGCACCGCTGCGGCTGCGCCGGCTGGCGCCGACCGTCGTGACCAGCCAGGTCCCGGTCAACCAGGTGCTCGAGGACCTGCGGGCGCTGGGGTACGCGCCGGCGGCCGAGGCCCCCGACGGAGCCCTGCTGGTGGCCCGTACCGACGCCCGCCGCACCGCCGCACGGCCACGTCCCGGGCGCTACGCCGAGCCGGCCCCGCTCGGGGGCGACCAGGCGGCGCTCGCGGTGACCGCGCTGCGGGCCGGCGACCTGGCCTCCCGGGCGGCCCGCCGCTCGCCGGTCACCACGACCCGGTCGGCGACCCCCGACACCCTCGCCTTCCTGCAGGAGGCCGCCCGGGACCGCCGGCAGGTGTGGATCGGCTACGTCGACGCGCAGGGCCGGTCCACCTCCCGCGTGGTCGAGCCGCGCTCGGTCGAGGGCGGCTACGTGACCGCGTACGACCACCTCCGGCAGGAGGACCGCACGTTCTCGATCCACCGGGTCACCGGGGTCGCCGACGTGGAAGGGGACTGACGCCCCGAGCGTTGCAGACCTCGATGACCACTGACGGACCACTCATCGTCCAGAGCGACAAGACCCTGCTGCTCGAGGTCGACCACCCGATGGCGGCCGAGTGCCGGCAGTCGATCGCGCCGTTCGCCGAGCTCGAGCGCTCCCCGGAGCACGTCCACACCTACCGGCTGACGCCGCTCGGGCTGTGGAACGCGCGGGCCGCCGGCCACGACGCCGAGCAGGTCGTCGACGCGCTCGTGCGCTTCAGCCGGTACGCCGTGCCGCACGCGCTGCTCGTCGACGTCGCCGACACCATGGACCGCTACGGGCGGCTGCGCCTGGAGAACGACCCCGTGCACGGGCTCGTGCTCCGGACGACGGACCGGGCGGTGCTCGAGGAGGTCGTACGCAGCAAGAAGGTCAGCCCGATGCTCGGCGAGCGGCTCGACCCCGAGACCTGCCTGGCGTTCCCGTCAGAGCGCGGCCGGCTCAAGCAGGCGCTGCTCAAGGTCGGCTGGCCGGCCGAGGACCTCGCCGGCTACGTCGACGGCGAGGCGCACGAGATCGGCATGAAGGAGGACGGCTGGAAGCTGCGCGACTACCAGCAGCTCGCCGTCGACGGCTTCTGGCACGGCGGCTCCGGCGTCGTGGTGCTGCCCTGCGGCGCCGGCAAAACGATCGTCGGCGCCGCGGCGATGGCCCGGGCCGGCGCCACCACGCTCATCCTGGTGACCAACACCGTCTCGGGGCGGCAGTGGAAGGACGAGCTGCTCAAGCGCACCACGCTGACCGAGGACGAGATCGGCGAGTACTCCGGCGAGAAGAAGGAGATCAAGCCGGTCACCATCGCGACGTACCAGGTGATGACCACCAAGCGCAAGGGCGAGTACGCCCACCTCGAGCTGTTCGGGGCCCGCGACTGGGGCCTGGTCGTGTACGACGAGGTGCACCTGCTGCCCGCGCCGGTCTTCCGGATGACGGCCGACCTGCAGTCCCGCCGCCGCCTCGGCCTGACCGCGACCCTCGTCCGGGAGGACGGTCGCGAGGGCGACGTCTTCAGCCTGATCGGCCCCAAGCGCTACGACGCGCCGTGGAAGGACATCGAGTCGCAGGGCTACATCGCCCCCGCCGACTGCACCGAGGTCCGGGTGACGATGACCGATGCCGAGCGCTTGACGTACGCCACCGGCGAGCCCGAGGACCGCTACAAGATCGGCGCCACCGCGCACACGAAGGTCGCCGTCGTCCGCAAGCTCGTGCAGACGCACCCCGGCGACCAGGTGCTCGTGATCGGCGCCTACCTCGACCAGCTCGAGGAGCTCGGCGCGGCGCTGGACATGCCGATCATCCAGGGGTCGACGAAGAACGCCGAGCGGCAGCGGCTGTTCGAGCTGTTCCGCACCCGGCAGATCCCCGGGCTGGTGGTCAGCAAGGTGGCCAACTTCTCGATCGACCTGCCGGAGGCGTCCGTCGCGATCCAGGTCAGCGGCACGTTCGGCTCGCGGCAGGAGGAGGCCCAGCGGCTCGGCCGGGTGCTGCGCCCCAAGGCCGACGGCCGTACGGCGCACTTCTACACGGTGGTCTCCCGCGACACCCTCGACCAGGAGTACGCCGCCCACCGGCAGCGCTTCCTCGCCGAGCAGGGCTACGCCTACACGATCGTCGACGCCGACGACGTGCTCTCGGGCTGACCTGGCTCGAGAGCGAGGTCGGCGGCGCGACACGCCGGCGGGTCACGCCGTCGGGCTCGCTGTCGGGCTCGCTGTCGGCTCGGGCAGGTCGACGTGCACGTCGAGGATGCCCGACCCCGCCTGCTTCACGGTCGTCGGGCCGAGCCGGGCGAGCATCGCCTGGGAGGCCCGGTTGCCCACCGACACCTGCGTGTCGAGCGCCTCGACCCCGCGCGGCCGGTGCTCCACCAGGGCGGCGAGCAGCGCGGACGCCACCCCCCGCCCCCGCCACGCCTCCTCGACGGTGACGGCGACGTCCGCGCGGCTGGGCTGGTCGGCGTACCGGACCATGCGGCCGATCCCCACGGTGCGCTCGTGCCCGTCCGCCGGGTACGCGGTGAGCACCAGCGCGACGTGGTCGACGCCGTCCACGTCGCGGACGAGCCGGTCCAGCAGGCCGGGGGACAGCGTGCGTACGGTCGACAGGAAGCGGTCGTAGCGCGAGTCCGGCGACAGCTCCTCGTAGCGCTGCCGGAGTCCGCGCCCGTCGTCCGGCGACAGCGGCCAGAGCATCGCGGGCGTCCCGTCGCGCAGCGACACGTGCAGGACGCCCGGCCCGGGAGGGTTCTCGACACCGGCCGGCACACGCGCAAGGCTGCCACACGGGCCGGCGGCAGGAGCGGGGCGTGGACGAGGGCGAGCGGGTGACCCGGCTGCGCGCGGCGCAGGCCAGTGCCGAGCAGCTGTTCGCCGAGGTCGAGGCGCGCCGGCTCATCGCCCCCGGCGTGACGGAGCGGGCCGCGAGCGATGCCGTGCGCGACCTGGCGGCCGAGCTGTTCGGGACGGCGAGGTTCTGGCACAAGCGGGTGGTGCGGGCCGGCCCCAACACGCTGCTGCCCTACCGCCACAACCCGCCGGACCGGCTGATCGGCGACGACGACATCGCCTTTGTCGACCTCGGCCCGCTGTTCGGCGAGTGGGAGGCCGACGTCGGCCGGACGTACGTCCTCGGCGGCGACCCGGTCAAGCACCGCCTCGCGGCAGATCTGCCGAGGCTGTTCGCGCAGGGCCGGGACCACGTCGCGGCGCACCCGGAGATCACCGGCGCGCAGCTGTACGACCACGTCGCCGGGCTCGCCCGGGCCGCCGGCTGGGAGTTCGGCAACGAGCACTGCGGCCACCTGGTCGGCGAGTTCCCCCACGAGAAGATCGACGGCCAGGAGCTGCGGTCCTACCTCGCGCCGGGCAACGACGAGCCGCTGCGCCGGCTCGACGCCCAGGGCCGGGTCTGCCACTGGATCCTCGAGATCCACCTGGTCGACCGCGAGCGGGGCTTCGGCGGCTTCTACGAGCAGCTGGTGGACACCTGACCGGCCCGGTCAGCCGCTACGTCGTGGCCTTGTCCTTCGGCTCGGACCGTGGCTCGAGCTGGATCTCCTTCTCGGCCCCCTCGACGCCCTCCTTCAGCTCGAGCGTGCGCTCGCGCTCGGCGGTGAGCTCGGCACCCAGCAGCAGCGCGATGTTGGTGATCCAGACCCAGACGAGGAACGCGACGACGCCGCCGAGCGTGCCGTACGTCTTGTTGTACGACGCGAAGTTGGAGACGTAGAAGGCGAAGGCCAGCGAGGCGAGGAGCCAGACGGCCATGGCCAGCAGCGCGCCCGGGACGACGAACTTGAGGCCGCGCAGCTTGACGTTGGGCGTGGCGTAGTAGAGGACGCCGATCATGATCATCACCAGCACGGCCATGACCGGCCACTTCGCGATGTTCCAGGCCGTCACCGCGGCGCCGCCGATGCCCAGCGGGCCGGCGACCTTGTCCACGACGGGCCCGGTCAGCACGAGCGAGATCGCGAGCACGGCGGTCAGCAGGACCACGATCAGCGTGACGAGCACCTGGAGCGGCCGCAGCTTCCAGACCGGCCGGCCCTCGGGGGTCTCGTAGATGACGTTGGAGGCGCGGGTGAACGCACCGACGTAGCCGGAGGCCGACCACAGGGCGCCGGCCAGACCGACGACGAGCGCCACCCCGGCGCTGGACCGGTTCGCCGTCAGCTGGGCGATCGGCCCGGACAGCGTCTCCGCCGCGGTGGGTGCGAACCCGCTGACGATCTCGGTGAGCTTGTCGGTCGTGGTCTTCGGGTCCGCGACCAGGCCGACGATGGAGATGAGCGCGGCGATGGCCGGGAACAGCGCGAGCAGGGCGTAGTAGGTCAGGGAGGCGGCCCAGTCGGTGCCGCCGTCCTCCGAGAACTCCTTAAAGGTGCGCTTGAGCGTCGCGCCGGTCGTGGTCGCGGTGTCGGTGCCGGCCGGCGCGTAGTCCGCCCGCCGCTTGCCGTCGTCGCTGCTGCCGATGCCGGCGCGCCGCTTGCCGTCGTCGACGAGCTGGCCCTGGTCACTGCTCGTGCCGCGCTTGCCCGCCATGTACCGCCCCTGTCGTCGATCTTCCCAGCAGACCGGATGCCCGTTTACGGACTGGTCATGCCGACTGGGCAGGTGACGTGCGCTGTTGAGCTCCGCGGTGGCGGGGGTCGGTCGGCTCGAGCAGCTGCTGCGCCGTCTCGCCGACCAGGTCGCCGGACACCTCCACCCGGTTGCGGCCGCCGGCCTTCGCCCGGTACAGCGCCGCGTCGGCCCGGCGCAGCGCGTCGTCGAGCCCGCCGGTCACCGGGCCGACCACGCCGAAGCTGGCTGTGCACGACGGGCCGGCCTCGGACTCGGCGCCGGCCACGGCGTGCCGCAGCCGCTCGGCTGCCGCGACGCCCGCCGCGAGGCCGTTGCCGCCGCTCAGCGCCTCGCCGGTCACCGGCAGCACGACCACGAACTCCTCGCCGCCGTGCCGGGCGAGCACGTCCCCCGGGCGCAGCACGGACGCCATCGCCCGGCCGGCCGCCACCAGCACCGCGTCGCCCGCGTCGTGCCCGTACGTGTCGTTGACGGTCTTGAAGTGGTCGAGGTCGGCGGCCACGACCAGGTAGGTCAGCCGCTGGGCCTCCAGGCGGGCGACGGCCTGCTCCAGGCCGCGCCGGTTGAGCAGCCCGGTCAGCGGGTCGCGCTCCGCATCCGACCGGGACCGGGCAAAGGCGCGCAGCGTCCCGAGGTGCACCCCGGCGGTGCCGGCGATGGCCTCCAGCGCCTCGCGGGCGGGCTCGTCCACGGCCTCACCGGTCGGAGTGGCCGTACGCAGGACGCCGATGCCGCTGCCCAGGAACGTCACCGGCACGCAGGTGCTCGCCCACCCCTGCTCCGACCCGGTCCGGGCGGCGTCGCGGCGCAGCTGCGGGCACGCGCCGAGCTCGGCCGAGTCGGGGAAGTGCATCGTGCGGCCCCGGCGCAGGGCCGGGCAGGCGTTCGTCTCCCCGACCGAGCAGGCCCGCCCGGACGACCCGGACGCGCTCAGCAGGCCCTCCCCCTCGCGGGCCAGGTGCAGCTCCGGCTCGCCGGGCACGTTCCCGGCCTGGACGGCCAGCAGCACGGTGGCCACCAGGTCGTCCTCGCTGTCCCCGACGTCGACCGCGGCGCGCAGCCGCACGTTGAAGGCCTGCCGCTCGGCCTCTGCGCGGTGCCGCGCCGACGCCTGCTCCAGGCGCCGGGTCTCCCGCTCGATGCGGCGGCTCATCGGCCGGAAGACGTACAACGCCTCGATCGCCAGCGTCAGCAGCGTCACCGCCAGCACCAGCAGCTCCCGGCGCTGCAGGGTCGCGATCCGCTCGTCGGACTCCTGCTGGTAGATCTGCACCATCGCGTCCAGCGCCGTCAGCAGCGGCCCCACCGCCTGGCCCTGCAGCGTGGCCACCCCGACGTCGCCCGGCGCGGGCTCGCGGCCCAGGACCAGGCGGGCGTCAGCCACGAACCGGTCGACGGCCGCCTGCGTCCCGTTCCGGTACGCCGCCGCCACGCGGGGACTGGGGTCGCCCGGCAGCCCGGCACTGTCGCCCTGCAGCAGCCCGCGCTGGGCGGTCTCCATGGCGGTCACGTCCGCGGCCATCGTCGCCCGGACCGCGCTCCCCCCGACCCCCGCCAGCAGCCCGGCCTCGAGCGCGATGCGCTGGCTCAGCATCCGCTGGCGCCCCGCCACGTTGATCTGCGCGGCCGCCGAGGCCTGGGTCTGCACCAGGCTGGTCAGCTGCAGGCAGGCCACGACGGCCAGCACGGCGACCAGTGCCAGCGCGCAGGCGTACCGGACGGTGAACCGGTCGCGCAGCCGCGGCGGGACGACCGTGTGGCTGGACCGCATGGCTGCCAGCACCGCGGTGTCGTGCGCGTCGTCGGACACCCCGGCCGCCCGGTCACGGGAGGTCGCCGGAGCCGTCACCGACGGGTCATCGACCGGTGGCCCGCCCGACTGAAGCGCGCGTCGACGGGGCACGCCGGGGCCGGGCGAGGGGAGAGCGCGGTGGCGTTGGAGCAGGCGCGGGCGGCCGTCGGGCACGACCTGCACGGCCGCTGGGGGTCGCTGCTGGACGAGGCCGTCGCCCACCGCGCCTGGTGGCTGGGCCAGTGGCCGGACGGCGAGCCGTACGTCCCCGGCCTGCTCGCCCAGGACGTCCAGGAGGCCGTGCACGCCCGGGCCGACCCGCTCTGGCCGCTGTGCCCCACCTGCCGCGACCACGCGCTGTTCGTCGAGCCGGACCTCGGCGTGGACGCCTTCTGGGTCTGCCACCGCACCGGCCTGCCGGTCGCCGAGGTCGGGCGGCTCTGACCGGGCCGACCCTGCCCGACCCGGTTCAGCCGATCTCGGCCAGGTCCTCGCCGGAGAGCTCGAGGGTCGCCGCGTCCAGGTTCTCCTCCAGGTGCGCGACCGAGGACGTGCCCGGGATGAGCAGCGTCCGCGGCGAGACGGCGAGCAGCCAGGCCAGCGCGACCTGGGCGGGAGTGGCGCCGCGACGGGCCGCGACGGCGACGACCGCCGGCGCCTCGCGCACCTTGTCGACCCCGAAGCCGGAGCCGAGCGGGAAGAACGGCACGAACGCGATGCCCTCCCGCTCGCACAGCTCCAGCACCGGCTGGGAGGACCGGTCGATCAGGTTGTACGGGTTCTGCACGCACGCGACCGCCGTACGGGTGAGCGCGTGCGCCAGCTGGTCGGCGGTGACGTTGGACAGGCCCACGCCGGCGATCAGGCCGTCGTCGCGGGCCTGCACCATGGCGTCGAGCTGCTCGTCGAACGGCACCCCGCCCGGCGTGTCCATGAGCCGCAGGTTGACCGCGCCGAGCCGCTCGACGCCGAGGCTCGCCAGGTTGTCCTCGATGCCCTGCCGCAGGTCCTCGGGCCGGTCCCACGGCAGCCAGCCGCCCTTGGCGTCCCGGCGGGCGCCGACCTTGCTGACGAGCGTCAGCCCCGGGTAGGGGTGCAGCGCCTCCCGGATCAGCTCGTTGGCGACGTCCGGTCCGTAGTACTGCGCGGTGTCGATGTGGTCGACCCCGAGCTCGACCGCGCGCCGCAGCACGGACAGGGCCTGCCCGCGGTCGCGCGGCGGTCCCATCACGCCCCGGCCCGGCAGCTGCATCGCCCCGAAGCCCATCCGGCGCACCGTCAGCTCGCCCAGTCGTCCCGTCTGCGTCATCCCTGCAGATTAGGGGCCGGACGCGAGGTCGAGCTCTGTCGCCAGCCGGGCCCAGTCGTCCTGCGGGACGTCGAAGGCGTCGGCTCCCAGCACCTGCAGGCAGATGTGGGACGCGCCGGCGTCGAGGTGCTCGCGCACCCGCTGCCGGATCGCCGGCAGCCCCCGCGCGACCATCGCGTCCTTGAGCCGGTCACTGCCGCCGCGGCCGAAGTCCGGCTCGTCGAAGCCCTGCCGCACCCAGCTGCCCCGGTAGTTGGGCAGCCCGGTGTAGATCTCCAGGTGCCAGTGCGCCCGGCGGCGCCACTCGTCCACGTCGTCGTCGAGCACGACCGCCTGCTCGACCGCCAGGACCGGGCCCTCGCCGAGCACCTCGCGCGACGCCGCGGTGGCGTCCGGGGTGACGAGGTACGGGTGGGCGCCCTGCGCGCGGTCGCGGGCCAGCGCGAGCATCTTCGGGCCGAGTGCGGCCAGGACGCGCGGCGGCGGCTCGCCACCCGGCTCGGTGTAGCGGGCGGCGTCCAGCGCGTCGAGGTACTCGGTCATCGCGGCGAGCGGCCGGCCGTACGAGTGGCCGCGCATCCGCTCCACCAGCGGCGCGTGGCTCACCCCCAGCCCGAGCACGAACCGGCCCGGGTAGGCCGCGGCAAGGGTGCGCCCGGCGGCGTCGGCCGCGACCGCGTCCCGGCCGTAGATGCTCGCGATCCCGGTGCCGACGACCAGCCGCTCGCTCGCCGACAGGTAGAGCTGCGCGGCGGTGAACGCCTCCCGGCCGTACGCCTCGCCGAACCACAGCGCGCCCCAGCCCTGCGCGTCCAGCGACGCGACGGCGTCCCGGGCCGCCGGCACCTCGAGCTGGTCGAGGCCGGCCGTCCACAGGCCGACCTGGCCCATGCCGGCGCTCACCCGAGGCCCCGCGAGTCCTGCTTGAGCGCGGTGTCGACGGTGAGCGCGGCAGCCACGACCAGCGACCGGAGGGGGTCCTGCAGCGGCCGGTGGATCTGCACCACGTAGTTGTCAGCGGTGGTGAACAGCGTCTTGGCCACGCCCTCGAAGGTCTTCTGGATCCGGGCCACCTCCGCCCCGGACTCGTCCAGGATCGAGAAGTCCCAGGCCCGCCAGTTCTGCGCGTTCAGGCTGCCGACCTGGCGCCCGCCGCTGTGCAGCCCGAACCGGATCTTGCCGAAGACGTTCTCCTGCACGAGCTCGCCGATCTCCCCGGCGCCGGGCGCCGACACCACGACCCGGCTCTTCATGAACTTCGCCGGCCGGGTCAGCAGCAGCTGCGGCACCCCGGCCGCGTCGCGGACCTCCAGCCGGTGGGTGAGGAACTGGTCGAGACTGCTGACGAACCTCACGACCTTCTTCGCCGTGCTCTGGCCCACCTCCACGACGCTGCCCAGGGAGCGCCCGGCCTGGTCGTAGACCGCGTACTCGTTCGTCAGCTCGATGAGCTTGGCCTTCTGGTTGACCACGAGCACCGGCTCGGTGAACAGCGTCCCCGAGCCGGTCGCGGTCGGGGCGATCCCGGCCCGCCGCTGCACCTGGTCCTTCACGTAGCCGGTCGCCGACGCCTGCACGGGACCGCGCCCGTCGGGCAGCGGGCTCGTCGTCTGGACGCCGTTCTTGACCACCGCGTCGGTCCACCGGTCGCCGTCCCACCAGCGCAGGTCGAAGGTGGCCGCGGGGTCGGCGTACCAGCCGGGCTGCGGCGTCGTCACGACGGTGCCGTATCGGGCTCGGCGCCGAGAGCCGAGTAGACCGCGCGTACGTAGGACTCCGCCCGCGGCGAGCCGATGATGCCCGGCGCCATCTTGTTCATCATGTAGGAGATCGTGAGCCGCCGGTCCAGGTCGGTGAGGATGAGCGAGCCGCCCCAGCCGCCCCAGAAGCACACCCGGCCGGTGGGGACGTAGCTGATGAGCTCGGGCAGCGGCAGCGCCCAGCCGATCCCGAAGCGGACGGGGACGCCGAGCACCAGGTCGACGCCGTTCGACTGCTCGTCGAACACCAGCTCGATCGTCTCCTTCGACAGCAGGCGCACGCCGTCGACCTCGCCGCCGCGGGACAGGACCGAGAGCACCCGGGCCACCGAGCGGGCGTTGGCGTGCCCGTTCACCGCCCCCAGGTCCGCGCGGCGCCAGCCCGGCGTGTTGGCCTTGGCGGCGTCGGTCGCGGGGCCGGTGAACGTACGGACGACGGGGCTGTCGGGAGGCAGCGCCGACAGGTCGATCTGCAGCGGGGGAGGCGGGACGACGTCGGCGATCCGGCCCCAGTCCTGCTCCAGGGCGCCGATCTGCAGGTCCGCCCCGAGCGGCCCGGCGATCTCCTGCGCCACGAAGCGCTTGAGCGGCGTGCCGGTCACCCGCCGTACGAGCTCGCCGACGAGGTGGCCCTGGTTGGAGGCGTGGTATCCCGACGCCGTGCCCGGCTCCCACCAGGGCGCCTGGGCGGCGAGCCGAGCGGTCGCGCTCTCCCAGTCGTACATGTCCTCGACGGCGAACGGCTGGTCCCAGCCCGACACCCCGGACGTGTGGGACATCAGGTGCCGCACCTCGATGCCCTGCTTGCCCGCGGCCGCGAACTCCGGCCAGTACCGCGCCACCGGGGCGTACGGGTCGAGCAGTCCGCGCTCGACGCACACGAGGGCAGCCAGGCTGGTCACCGTCTTGGTGGTGGACCAGACGTTGACCAGCGTGTCCTGCGTCCACGGCGTGCGTCGACCGGCGTCGCGCCACCCGCCCCAGAGGTCGACGACCGGAGTCCCGTCGAGGTCGACGTGGACGGACGCGCCGAGCTCCTCACCCGAGTCGAGGTTCGCGGTGAGCGCCTCCCGCACCGCGCCGAAACGCTCCTCGCACGTGCCCTGCACCTGTGCCACCGCTGCCTCCGTCTACTCCGGGACGACCGGGCCCTGGTCGCCGACCGGCTTGCCGAGGGCGGCCGAGGCGAGGGTCACGGCCCGCCCGACGACGCCGCTCGGCGACTCCCACCACTCGCCGTAGTCCACGGTCACCTCGAGGACCCGGACCTTCGGGTCGTCCTTGCCGTCGAAGTACGAGCCGGCGCCGACGTTCCACAGCTCGGCGATACGCTGCCGGTCGTTCCTGGTGCGGGCGCTGCCCTGCACGGCGACCCAGACGTTCTTGCTCTGGTCGCTGAAGGTCACGGTCGTCGGGGATGCCTCGGTCTCCAGGCCGGCCACCCAGTCGGCGTCGGTGCCGACGAGGAAGCTGAGCACCGGCCCGTCCTGGCCGGCCAAGGCGAGGGGCCGGCTCTTCCAGGTCCCGCCGTGCGAGGGGTCCGCGGTGGCCACCATCGCGAAGCGGAGGCCGTCGAGCACGTCGTGCAGCGTCTTCTCGGTCATGCGGTGGGCCGTGCCCCGGCGAGGGCGTGCAGAACCGCGCGATCAGACGGGACGGCTCAGGCCGCGGGACGCGGGCGCAGCTCCAGGGAGCCGGCGCCACGCCCAGCGCTCGGCGTCGGGACGGGTCACGACAGCCGCCAGCGCACCGAGCGGGCCAGCTCGAGGAAGGGCTCGGCGGCCCGGTCGCCCTCGACGAGGTCCACGACGTAGAGCGAGAGGTAGAGGACCAGCCCGTCGCGGGGGCTGGGCCACAGCACGACCCGGGAGTCGTCGACCAGCCGCTCGCCGTCGGCCACCCGCACCGGCCGGACGTGCACCGACAGCGCCGTGCCCGAAGCGGTGTCGAGGTCCTCGACCTCGAGCTCGCCGTGCCGGTCGGCAGCCAGGTCGACCACGGCGGCCAGCGCGTCGTCGGGCCGGGCGTCCGCGGCGAGCGGGCCGGCGTGCAGGAAGGCGACGGGACCGGCCACGAGCACGAGGGGCGCGGGGAGCAGCATCCAGGCGGCCACCGTCGACCGCCGGCCCGCCGAGACCCGGTCGACGTGCCGGCGCGCGATCCGGGTGACGCCCGCGAGGGCCGCGGTGGTGGCGTCGAGGTGGTCCGGGCTCGCACTGTGGCCGATCATGCCCTGGACCACCGCGGCCGCCTCGACGTCCACGTCGCCGGCGAGCGGCAGCCCGACCCAGTGCGGGTGCGACGGGACGTCCAGCTCGAAGGTCACCGCCGCGCCAGGGCGCTGCCGGCGGGGTCACCGGTGGGGACCGTGACGACGCGCGCGGCGGCCCGGTCGCTCCACCAGCGCGCGGTCCCCAGGCCCAGGGCGGCGGCCGCGAGCAGGACGGCGCACACCAGGAGCGCCTGGGCGGCGCGGCCACCGGTGCCGGCCTCGACGGCTCTGCCGAGGCCGACCGCCGCCACCCCGACCACGATCCCGGCGTAGCGGGAGGTCGTCGCGTCGCTGTCGCCACGCTCCGCGGCGCTCAGCCGGGAGCTCGCGGTGCGGTGCCGGTGGGTGCCGTTCGCGAGGTCGGAGCTGACGCCGCTGTCGACGGGAGAGGTCAGCACGACGAGCCCGCCGGCCTCCAGGTCCGCGACGAGTGCCCGGCGCGCCGGCTCGTCGGGGCACCACAGGACGGGGTCCAGCGTGGCGTAGGTGGCACCGCCGGAGTCGCAGAGGCGGACCAGCCCGGGTTCGACGATCGCCTGCACGATGCCGCCCCTCGCCGGGCCGGGCAGGCAGACCAGCTGACGGTGCCGCCGCAGCAGCAGCCTGCCGGGAGCGACCTGCAGCTCGGCGGACAGCAGCCCACGGGCGACCGGCCCGGCCGGCCTGGGCCGTACGACGACACCCGCGGCGTCCGGTCCGCCGGCGCGCCACGCCTGCAGCCGCCCGCGCAGGCCCGGCACCAGGATGCAGGCGGCCAGCGCTAGCGCCAGGGTGGCCGCAGCGAGGCGGGGAAGTTCGGGCAGGTCGACCGCGACCACACCGAGCACGGCGGCGACCAGCAGCAGCGCCGGAGTGGCCCGGCCGGGCCAGATCGTGGTCGGCCCCGGCCGGGCGAGAACCGCAGCCAGGCCGGCGGAGGTCAGCGCCGCCAGGTCCCTCCGGGTCACCGGCTCGAGGGGCAGCCCGAGCGCGGCGCAGAACGCCGTCGTTCCGCTCGTACGCAGCAGCATGTCGTCGCGGACCGGCGTCGGCGGCGACCACGCCAGGGGCTGCAGGGCCAGCAGCGGTCCGGTGTCGCCGAGCAGGACCACGGTGCCGCCGTAGTGGTCGTTGCCGGGCAGCAACCGCCGGCCGGCCGCGGCGTCGAGCAGGACCGCCCGGCGGGCCAGGCCCGCAGCGACGGTCCAGGAGCGCGGCCCCAGCACCTCCACGCTGCCGTCGTCCGTCACCCGTACGACGTCGCCGGTCGCGTGCGGCAGCCCGCGACCGCCGCGTGCGCTCGGCCGGAGCTCGGGCACGCGTCGGCGCGGGAGGGTCACCGGGACAGCTGCCACTGCGGCAGCGCGACGGGCGGGGGCACCTGCGACGCGCGCGACGCCACGACGGCCTGGTCGAGGGCCTGTTGCAGCACCGACGGGACGGTCGCCTCGCCGGCGCGGAGGGGTCGGGTGAGCGCGTTCGTGTGCGGGTCCTGGCCCAGAGCACGCATGAGGTCCAGGTCGTACGTCGTCGCGCCGCCCACCGTGCGCCTCCCGCCGTCGGATCTGTCCCTGTCGTCCTGCCTACCTGCCGCGGGGCGGCCACGACTGCGGCCGTCCGGGTGAACCCGGTGCTGCCGTCAGCGCAGCGCACGCGCGGCGGTGACGTCCAGCGCCAGCAGGAAGGTGCCTTGGACGAGGACGGCCAGCGCGTCGCCGCGCCACCGCGGCCGGGTGCGGAGCAGGGCGAGCGCGGCCACGAGGTAGCCCACGTCGGCACCCGCGTTGACCCACAGCACCCTGCGCAGCCGGACCGGGTCGGTCGGCCCACGCCGGGCCTGCCCCCGGATCCCGAGGCAGGCGATGACGCCGTCGACGGCGCCCCAGGCCGCCGTCTGCCGGCCGAACCCGCGGGTGGCGGGCCGCACGGCGAGGACGGCGCCGACGGCCACCGAGCCGGCCGCCCAGCCGGCGAGGACCCGGACCAGCCGCTGCTCCACGTCGGCCACGTTGCCAGCATGGCACCGGCCGCTGCCGCGGTCAGGCCAGCGGGTTGCCATCGGCGTGCAAGGAGGTAGGACGCCGACGGGGCGGCCCTCCCGCAGGAGGACCGCCCCGTCGTACGAGCAGGTGGTGCTGTGGTGCTGGAGCGTGGACTAGAAGTCCATGCCGCCCATGCCGCCGTCGCCGCCGGGCATGCCGCCGCCGCCGGCCGGGGCCTTCTCCGGCTTGTCGGCGATGACCGCCTCGGTGGTGAGGAACAGCGCCGCGATGCTCGCGGCGTTCTGCAGCGCCGAGCGGGTGACCTTGGCCGGGTCGATGATCCCGGTCGCGATCATGTCGACGTACTCGCCGGTGGCCGCGTTGAGGCCCTGACCGGTCTCCAGGTTGCGGACCTTCTCCACGACGACGCCACCCTCGAGGCCGGCGTTGATCGCGATCTGCTTGATCGGGGCCTCGAGCGCCAGGCGCACGATGTTGGCGCCGGTCGCCTCGTCGCCGACCAGGTCCAGCTTGTCGAACGCGGTCTTCGCGGCCTGCAGCAGGGCCACGCCACCACCGGCGACGATGCCCTCCTCGACAGCAGCCTTGGCGTTGCGGACAGCGTCCTCGATGCGGTGCTTGCGCTCCTTGAGCTCGACCTCGGTCGCCGCGCCGACCTTGATGACGGCCACGCCGCCGGCCAGCTTGGCGAGGCGCTCCTGGAGCTTCTCGCGGTCGTAGTCGGAGTCCGACTTCTCGATCTCGGCGCGGATCTGGTTGACGCGACCGGCGATCTGGTCGGCGTCGCCCGCACCCTCGACGATGGTCGTCTCGTCCTTGGTGATGGTGACCTTGCGCGCCCGGCCGAGCAGCTCGAGGCCCGCGGTGTCGAGCTTGAGCCCGACCTCCTCGGAGATCACCTCGCCGCCGGTCAGGATCGCGATGTCCTGCAGCATGGCCTTGCGGCGGTCGCCGAAGCCGGGGGCCTTGACGGCGGCCGACTTGAAGGTGCCGCGAATCTTGTTGACCACCAGGGTCGCGAGGGCCTCGCCCTCGACGTCCTCGGCGATGATCGCCAGCGGGCGGCCGGACTGCATGACCTTCTCCAGCAGCGGGAGCAGGTCCTTGACCGAGCCGATCTTGGAGTTGACGACCAGGACGTACGGGTCGTCGAGAACGGTCTCCATGCGCTCGGGGTCGGTCACGAAGTAGGGGCTGATGTAGCCCTTGTCGAAGCGCATGCCCTCGGTGAGCTCGAGCTC
>DASTLY010000038.1:0-31832 GCA_035714445.1 Mycobacteriales bacterium | reverse complement strand
CCCCGAGGCGGGCCACGGCCGACTGGCCCCAGTGCCAGTGCGGGGGCGGCGCGTCGAGGGCGCTCTCGAGGGAGCCGGCGGGGATGAAGGGCAGGCCGGGCTCGACGGCCAGCTCCCGCAGCACGGAGCCGAGCTCCCGCGGGCTCCACCGGCGCTGGACCGGTCCGCAGCCGGACAGCACCAGGCGCGGCAGGCTCCGGGCCGCGTGCTCGGCGCGCACCTCTCGGTAGGCCGGGAACGCCGCTGCCGGCAGGTCCACGCCCGCCGACGGGCTCTCCAGGGCCGAGCTGGTCAGGGCCTGGGCCAGCCGGTCCCGGGTGCGCCGCCGGCCGCGCGCCTCGTCGTTGCGCGCCTGCACCTCGCTGAGCTCCCGGCTGACCGAGTCGGTCGAGCGCAGCCGGGTGAGCACCCCCAGCAGCACGTCGGAGGCGTGCGGCACCGGCCCGGTCGCGGCCTCGGGCGCCGGCTCCTGGGCGCGCTCCCCCGGGTCCGGCACGACGTACGCCATCACCCGCCGCACCTGGGGGCCGGCCTTCTGGCGGTAGACCGCGTCGAGAGCCGGCCGGACCGGCTTGTTGCGCAGCACCCCGCCGTCCACGACGTACTGGCTCCGCTCGAAGTTGGCCTGCCCGGCCGTGGAGGCGAAGCGGTCGCCCACGGCCCCGTCGACCTCGACCCACCAAGGCTCGAAGGCGCCGGGGAACGACGACGTGCAGCGCGAGGCCACCGCCAGCTCGTCCCCCACCGTGGCGGACCGCAGGTCACCGACGCCGCCGCCCGGGCCGTCCGAGCTGAAGCGGAACGTCGCGTCGTAGTCGACCTCGGTGATGCGCCGCCCGCGGTCGTCGGTGTAGCCGCTGCGCCGGCCCTCCCACAGCGTGCCGGTGAGGAACAGCTCCACCGGCTCGTCGACCGCCGCGTGCCCGGTCCTCGCCGCCGAGATGGTGCGGTAGGCCGCCGCGACCCGCTCGTGGAAGTGCCCGCCGCGCAGCAGCGACGGAGCGGCCTTCTCCCGCGGGTCGCGCAGCAGCGTGGCCAGGTCGCCGTCGGCCTCCCACATGTCGCGCATCGGTGCGAGGTCGCAGCCGTGCACCAGCCCCAGCGCCAGGAACCCCCCGTTGAGGCCACCGGCGCTGGTGCCGGCGATGACGTCGATGCGGGCCCGCGCGTGCAGCAGGTCGAGCAGCCCGGCGTACGGGCTGGCCGACCGGCCGGTCCCGCGGGCCCGGCTGGCCTGCACCAGGCGGTGCAGCTCGAGGGTGACCCCGCTGATCCACACCGCCAGGCTGACGCCGCCGTTGAGCACCACCGCCAGGCGGATCTCCTGGGTGTCGGCCTCGTCCTGCTGCTGCTGCGTGATCATGCGTGCGCCCCCCGGCCGGCGGCCGGGCAGGCTGCCGCCTCGTGGGTAGTCCTTCCGCTACCCGCGGTCAACCGGTTTGGCGTCGCGGACCGGTCAGGCGAGCAGGCCGCGCAGCAGCTCGACGACGCCTGCGGGGCCGTCGACGACGAGGTCGGCCTGCTCGCGCAGCTGCGCCGGGCCCTCGTCGCTGGCGCTGCAGACGGTCAGCCCGGCCACCCCGCGGTTCCGCAGCTCCGCCACCGCGGCAAAGGCCGGCAGGTCGCCGAGGTCGTCGCCGGCGAACAGCACGGCCGAGGGCGGCGGCTCGCACAGCGACAGCAGCGCGGCCCGCTTGTCCGGCCCGGGCGGCCGCACCTCGAGCACCAGCCGGCCCGGGTGCACCTCCAGGCCGTACGCGCCGGCCAGCGCCTGCACCGGGCCGGCCAGCGCCCCCAGCGCGCCGGCCGGGTCGGGCAGGCCGCGGGCGTGGACGACCAGCGAGAGGCCCTTGTCCTCCAGGCGGGCGTCGCCGAGCAGCGCGGGCAGCTCGCGACGGACGGCCGCGAGGCCGGGCGCGGGAGCGTCCTCGACCAGCTCGCCGCCGGACCACCGCTGCGCGCCGTACTGGCCCAGCACCACCAGGCCGGGGATCCCCGCCAGGCCGCCGAGCTCGACCACGGCCGGCGCCGGGCGGCCGGTGACCAGCGCCAGGACCCGGGTGCGGGCGGCGAGCGCCGTGAGCACCTCGACCGCACCGGCGGCGGGGACGGCGTCCTGCGGCCGGTCGACGACCGGCGCCAGCGTGCCGTCGTAGTCGAGGGCGACGACGGCCCGTCCCGGGTCGGCGCGCAGCGCCGCCAGCCCGGCCCGGCCGGCCTCGGTCGAAGGGGTCACCCGCGGCTCAGGCGTCCATCCCGAGCCGGCGGGCGGACCGGGTGCGCTGCCGGGTGGCGCGCAGCCGGCGCAGCCGCTTGACCAGCATCGGGTCCGCGACCAGCGCCTCGGGCCGGTCGATCAGGGCGTTGAGCACCTGGTAGTAGCGGGTGGCGCTCATGCCGAACAGGTCGCGCACCGCCTGCTCCTTGGCGCCGGCGTACTTCCACCACTGGCGCTCGAAGGCCAGCACCTCCCGCTCGCGCTCGGTGAGCCCGGCTGCCGGGCCCGCCGGTGCGCCCGTGGCGGCAGCGCTCGTACCGTCGGCGTGTCCCGACATCGGAGCCTCCAGAGAGAACGACAACCGTGTAGTTCGTCCTCAGTGAAGCAGATGGACCCGGCGCTGCGGGTTCCGGGCCGGGCGCGTCAGGCGGCAACCCGGTCCGGCTCGTAGGCCCGCGCCGGCACGTACGCCTCGCCGGGCTCCGGGGCGGCGAACACGAACCTGCGGCAGCCCCAGAACCGGAAGGCGGTGGCGAGCACCAGGCCGACCACGTTGCCGGCCAGGTTGAGGGCGAGCACGCCGGTGAGCCCGAGCACGTAGCGGGCGACGGCGAGCGGCAGCAGCGCGAGGCCGAGGGCGGCCAGGCTGACCAGCACGAACGCCACGACCTGACGGCGCACCGGCCGGTCCGAGGCGCCGTCGAACGACCACTGCCGGTTGCCGAGGAAGGCCACCGTCCCGCCGAGCACGGTCGAGGCCACCTTGGCGGTGAGCGGGCCGACGCCCAGCGCCACGTGCAGCACGTTGAAGGCGGCGACGTCGACGACCGTCGCGAGGCCCCCCACCACGAGGAAGCGGGCCGCCTGACCCAGCAGGGGACGGCCCAACAGGGCGGGGCGCGTGGGCACGTCGCGGACACGGGAGAGCACGGCAGTCACAGCGTTCCCGTGCCCGGCCCATGCCCTCGCACCCCTGCGCTACCCGAAGGGGACCCGGTCGTGACCCCGCCGTGACCGGCCCACCGGCGGCGTCAGGGCCGCGTCATGACCGGGCACCGGGGCGTAAGGGTCGCGCAAGTGCGGCAGTGCGCGCGACCGCGACGGACGTACAACGACTCGGGCGGCAGCCGCCGCCCCGGGTGGAGGTCCCTGTGAGTGACGTGCTGTTCGTCGGCCTGAGCACCGGCTTCTTCGTGCTCCTGTCCCTGCTGGTACGCGGGATGGGCAAGCTGTGAGCGCAGCATGCGGCCGGTGCCCGGCGACAACGGAGCCGGCGCGCCGGTTGCTTGCGCAGCGAGCCCTGGTGTCGCTGTGAGCGCAGCATGCGGCCGGTGCCCGGCGACAACGGAGCCGGCGCGCCGGTTGCTTGCGCAGCGAGCCCTGGTGTCACTGTGAGTGGGGACGACGTGCTCGGGCTGGTCGTCGCGGGGCTGCTCGTCGTGTTCATGGTCGTGGCGCTGCTGTTCCCCGAGCGGTTCTGATGAGCAGCACCGGCGCCTTCCTGGTTGCCGTCGCCGTCCTGGTCGTGCTGCTCGCGGCCTGCTACGTCCCGCTGGGCGACCACATGGCGCGCACGTTCACCTACGGCGCCGGCAGCACCGGCCGCGGGACGCGGCACCTGCGGGCCGAGCGCCTGGTGTACCGGCTGGGAGGCATCGACGCGGACGCCGACCAGACCTGGGCGGCCTACCTGCGCAGCCTGCTGGCCTTCTCGCTGGTGTGCGTGCTCGGGCTGTACGCCCTGCTGCGGCTGCAGTCGCACCTGCCGCTGTCGGTCGGCCAGGCGGACGTCGCGCCCAGCCAGGCCTTCGAGACCGCGGTCAGCTTCACGACCAACACCGACTGGCAGTCGTACGCCGGCGAGTCGACGATGGGCCACCTGTCGCAGATGCTCGGCCTGACGGTGCAGAACTTCACCTCGGCCGCCGTCGGCATGGCGGTCGCGGTGGCGGTGGTGCGCGGGTTCACCCGCTCGCGCACCGACCGGCTCGGCAACTTCTGGGTCGACCTGGTCCGCGGCATCACCCGGATCCTGCTGCCGCTGTCCGTGGTCGCCGCGGTCGTGCTGCTGGCCGGCGGCGTCGTGCAGGACTTCGCCGGCGGGGTCGCCCACACCACGGTGGCCGGCGGGCAGCAGACGATTCTCGGCGGGCCGATCGCCAGCCAGGAGGCGATCAAGGAGATCGGCACCAACGGCGGCGGGTTCTTCAACGCGAACTCCGCGCACCCGTTCGAGAACCCGAACCCGTTCACGAACTTTCTCGAGATCTTCCTGCTGCTGCTGATCCCGGTCTGCCTGACCCGCACCTTCGGCACGCTGGTCGGCGACCGCCGGCAGGGGCTGGCGATCCTCGGCGCGATGACCGTGGTCTTCGGCGTCTCGCTGGCGGTCACCACCGGGTTCGAGCTCGCGCATCCCGGGACCGCCCTGCAGGCCGCGGGCTCGGCGATGGAGGGCAAGGAGGTGCGCTTCGGCGTACCGCAGTCCTCGCTGTTCGCCACCGCCACGACCAGCACGTCCACCGGGGCGGTCGACTCCGCCCACGACAGCTACACCGCGCTCGGCGGCGGCATGCTGATCCTCAACATGATGTTCGGCGAGGTCACACCTGGCGGGGTCGGGTCGGGCCTGTACGGGATCCTGGTGATCGCCACCGTCGCCGTGTTCGTGGCCGGGCTCATGGTGGGGCGGACCCCGGAGTACCTCGGCAAGAAGATCGGCACCCGCGAGATCAAGTACGTCGCGCTCTACATCCTGGCGACGCCCACCGCGCTGCTGGTCGGGCTGGGCATCGCCCTGCCGACAGAGGCGATCAGCGGGAACCTGAACAACGCCGGCGCCCACGGGTTCAGCGAGGCGCTGTACGCGTTCACCTCCGCCAGCAACAACAACGGCAGCGCCTTTGCCGGCATCACGACGGCCACCACGTTCGGCAACACCGCGCTCGGGCTCTGCATGCTCATCGGCCGCTTCCTGCCGATCGCCTTCGCCCTGGGCCTGGCCGGCTCGCTGGCCCGGCAACGACCGGTCCCCGTCTCCGCCGGGACGCTGCCGACCCACCGGCCGCTGTTCATCGCCCTGCTGGTCGGGGTGCTGGTCATCGTCACCGCACTCACCTACTTCCCGGCGCTCGCGCTCGGACCGCTCGCGGAGGGCCTGTCATGACCGCCACCGCCACCGCGCTCGAACGACCCGCCGCTCCCGCGCGCGCCGGCGGGCTGCTCGACCCGGCGCAGCTGGCCAAGGCCCTGCCCGACGCGGTCGCCAAGCTCGACCCGCGCACGCTCTACCGCAACCCGGTGATGTTCGTGGTGCTCGTCGGGTCGGTGCTGACCACCGTGCTCGCGGTCCGCGACCCCAGCGCCTTCTCGATCTCCATCGCGGTCTGGCTGTGGCTCACCAACATCTTCGCCAACCTGGCGGAGGCCGTCGCGGAGGGACGCGGCAAGGCGCAGGCCGAGACGCTGCGGCGCACCCGCACCGAGACCGTGGCCCGACGGCTGACCGACGCCGGGACCGAGGAGTCGGTGCGCGGGGCCGAGCTTCGGCTGGGCGACCGCGTCGTGGTCGAGGCCGGCGGCGTCATCCCCGGCGACGGCGACGTCGTCGAGGGCATTGCCAGCGTCGACGAGTCGGCCATCACCGGCGAGTCGGCCCCGGTGATCCGCGAGTCCGGCGGCGACCGCAGCTCGGTCACCGGCGGTACGAAGGTGCTGTCGGACCGGATCGTCGTGAAGATCACGGCCAAGCCGGGCGAGACGTTCGTCGACCGCATGATCGCGCTGGTCGAGGGCGCGGCACGGCAGCGGACGCCGAACGAGATCGCCCTCAACATCCTGCTGGCCTCGCTGACCATCATCTTCCTGCTGGCCGTCGCGACGCTCCAGCCGTTCGCGGTCTACGCCGGCAGCCGCCAGCAGCTCCTCGTGCTCGTCGCGCTGCTGGTGTGCCTGATCCCCACCACCATCGGTGCGCTGCTGTCCGCCATCGGCATCGCCGGGATGGACCGGCTCGTGCAGCGCAACGTGCTGGCCATGAGCGGCCGGGCCGTCGAGGCCGCGGGCGACGTCAACACGCTGCTGCTCGACAAGACCGGCACCATCACGCTCGGCAACCGGCTCGCCAGCGAGCTGCTGCCGGTCGGCGGCACCTCCCCGGACGAGCTGGCCCAGGCGGCCCGGACCAGCTCGCTCGCCGACGAGACCCCCGAGGGCCGCTCGGTGGTCGCGCTGGTCGACGCCTCGCACGGCCCGTCGCAGGTCGACGCGGCCACGATGTCGCGGCTGACGTTCGTACCGTTCACCGCCCAGACCCGGATGAGCGGGGTCGACACCCCCGAGGGCCTGCAGGTGCGCAAGGGCGCCGCGGCGTCGTGCGTGGCCTGGGTGCGCGAGCAGGGCGGCACCGTGCCGGCCGAGCTCGAGCGGGCGGTCGACGCCGTCGCCACCAGCGGGGGCACGCCGCTGGTGGTGGCCAGCGCCCAGCACGGGCAGGCCCGCGCGCTCGGCGTCATCCACCTGAAGGACGTCGTCAAGCCCGGCATGCGCGAGCGCTTCGACGAGCTGCGCCGGATGGGCATCCGCACGGTCATGGTCACCGGCGACAACCCGCTGACGGCCGCGGCGATCGCGGCCGAGGCCGGCGTCGACGACTTCCTGTCGGAGGCGACGCCCGAGGCGAAGATGGCGCTGATCCGCTCGGAGCAGGCCGGCGGCAAGCTGGTGGCGATGACCGGCGACGGCACCAACGACGCCCCCGCGCTGGCCCAGGCCGACGTCGGCGTGGCCATGAACACCGGGACGTCGGCCGCCAAGGAGGCCGGCAACATGGTCGACCTCGACAGCGACCCGACCAAGCTCATCGAGATCGTCGCGATCGGCAAGCAGCTGCTCATCACCCGCGGCTCGCTGACCACCTTCTCGATCGCCAACGACGTCGCGAAGTACTTCGCCATCATCCCGGCGATGTTCACCAGCGCCTATCCCGGGCTGGACGCGCTCAACGTCATGCGGCTGGCCAGCCCGGAGTCCGCCATCCTGTCCGCCGTCGTCTTCAACGCCCTCGTCATCGTCGGGCTGATCCCGCTGGCCCTGCGGGGCGTGCGCTACACGCCCAGCTCCGCCTCGGACATGCTGCGCCGCAACCTGGCGGTGTACGGCCTAGGCGGCATCGTCGTGCCGTTCGTCGGCATCAAGCTGATCGACCTCGTCGTCGGCTCCCTGCTCGGGATCGGATCCTGATGCGCACCGTCCCCGGCCAGCTGCTCGCGGCCCTGCGCGGCTTCCTCGTGCTGTCCGTCGTGCTCGGCCTCGGCTATCCGCTGGTCGTCGCCGGCATCGGCCGGGTCGCGTTCGCCGGCAACGCCCAGGGCTCGATGGTCCAGGCAGGCGGCCGTACGGTCGGCAGCGACCTGATCGGCCAGGCCTTCACCGACCCGGACGGCAACGCCCTTCCGCAGTACTTCCAGTCCCGGCCGTCGGCGGCCGGCGACGGCTACGACCCGACCGCGACCGCGGCCTCCAACCGGGGCCCCGAGGACGTCGTCGACACCCCGGACGACCCGGCCACCCCGGAGGACGACTCGCGGACCAGCCTGCTGACCGACATCTGCACGCGCAGCGCGGCCGCCGGCGAGCTGGAGGGCGCCGACGCCACCCGGGCCTTCTGCGGGCCGGGCGGCACCGGCCGGCCGGACGAGCGCGGCGCGGGCGGGACGGCAGCGGTGCCCCCGGACGCCGTCACCGCCAGCGCGTCCGGGCTGGACCCGCACATCTCCCCGGCGTACGCCCGGCTGCAGGTGGCCCGGGTCGCCGGCGCGCGCGGGCTGCCCGAGGAGCAGGTCGGCGCGCTGGTGCAGGAGCACGAGCAGGGCCGCGTCCTGGGCTTCCTGGGCGAGCCGCGGGTCAACGTGCTGGAGCTCAACCTCGCCCTCGACCGGCTCGGGTCCTGACCGGACCCGTTCTGACCGGACCCAGGGCCCGACCTGCGGGAGACTGCGCCATGGACCAGAGCGTGGCCAAGGGGGGGCGCGGGACGGGCCGCGGCCGCCTGCGCATCTACCTGGGTGCGGCGCCCGGCGTCGGCAAGACGTACGCCATGCTCGGCGAGGGCCACCGCCGGGCCGAGCGCGGCACCGACGTCGTCGTCGCCGTCGTCGAGGACCACGGCCGGCCGAAGACGGCCGCGCAGCTGGACGGCCTCGAGGTCGTCCCGCGGGCGCTGCTGACGCACAAGGGCGCCACCTTCTCCGAGATGGACGTCGACGCGGTGCTCGCCCGGCACCCGCAGGTCGCGCTGGTCGACGAGCTCGCGCACAGCAACGTGGCCGGCTCCCGCAACGACAAGCGCTGGCAGGACGTCCAGGAGCTGCTCGACGCCGGCATCGACGTGATCTCCACCGTCAACGTGCAGCACCTCGCGTCGCTCAACGACGTCGTCGAGAAGGTCACCGGGGTGCCGCAGCGCGAGACGGTGCCGGACGAGGTGGTGCGCCACGCCGACCAGGTGGACCTGGTCGACATGAGCCCGGAGGCGCTGCGCCGGCGGATGGCGCACGGCAACGTCTACCCGCCGGAGAAGGTCGACGCCGCGCTCGGCAACTACTTCCGGGTCGGCAACCTCACCGCGCTGCGCGAGCTCGCGCTGCTGTGGGTCGCCGACAAGGTCGACGAGGGGCTCCAGCAGTACCGCCACGCGGAGGGCATCGACGCCACGTGGGAGGCCCGCGAACGCGTCGTGGTGGCGCTCACCGGCGGCCCGGAGGGCGCCACGCTGCTGCGCCGGGCCTCGCGGATCGCCGCGCGGCAGCACGGCGGCGACCTGCTCGCCGTCCACGTCGCGCGCAGCGACGGGCTGCAGGGCGCCTCGCCGCGGCTGCTCGCCGAGCAGCGCATCCTGGCCGAGAGCCTCGGCGGCACCTACCACGTGGTCGTCGGGGAGGACGTGCCCACGGCGCTGCTGGAGTTCGCCCGGGCCGAGAACGCCACGCAGCTCGTGGTCGGCGCCTCCCGCCGCGGCCGGCTGTCCGCCGCGCTGGGCCCGGGAATCGGGCAGACCGTCGTCCGCGAGTCGGGCTCGATCGACGTCCACCTCGTCACGCACGAGCAGATGGCCACCGGCCGGCGGCTCCCGGACCTCACCGGCGGGCTGACCCGCCGGCGCCGCGCGGCCGGGCTCGGGCTCAGCCTGGTGCTGCTGCCGGCGCTCACCGGGCTGCTGGGCGCGATCCCGGGCGCCCTGTCGCTGGCCAGCGAGCTGCTGCTGCTGCTCTGCGCGGTGGTCACCGTGGCCCTGGTCGGCGGCCTCTACCCCGCGCTGTTCGCCGCGCTGCTGGCCACCCTGCTGGCCAACTACTACTTCACGGACCCCGTGCGCACCTTTGCGATCGCCTCGGCCGACAACGTGCTCGCGCTGGTCGTGTTCGTGCTGGTCGCCGTGGCGGTGTCGACCGTCGTCGACACGGCGGCCCGGCGCAGCCGGCAGGCCGCGCGGGCCGGGGCGGAGGCGCAGACCCTGGCGACCCTGTCCGGCGACGTGCTGCGCGGCGGGCGCACCCTGCCCTCGCTGCTCGAGCGCACCCGCGAGCTGTTCGCGCTCGACCGCGTCGAGCTGTACGAGGGCGACCAGCTCGTCTCGTGCGCGGGCGACCCCGCGGCCACCGGCCCGACCACCGACCTGCCGGTCGGCGAGGGGGTGCGGATGGTGCTCACCGGGCGGGTGCTGGCCGCCGAGGACCGGCGCATCCTCAGCGCCTTTGCCGCGCAGGCGGCCGTCTCGATCGAGCGGGGCCGGCTCAAGGCCGAGGCGTCCGCGGCGGCGGGCCTGGCCGCGGTGGACCGGCTGCGCACCGCCCTGCTCGCCGCGGTCGGGCACGACCTGCGCACCCCGCTGGCGGCCGCCAAGGCCGCGACCACCTCGCTGCGCAGCACCGACGTGGCCTGGACGCCCGAGCAGCGCGAGGAGCTGCTCGCGACCGCCGAGGAGTCGCTCGACCAGCTCGACGGGGTGGTGACCAACCTGCTCGACATGAGCCGGGTGCAGGCCGGGGTGCTCGCCGTCCAGGCCCGGCCGGTCGCCCTCGACGAGGTCGTCCCGCTCGCGCTCGGGCACCTGCCGCGGCACGGCGCCGGCATCGTGCTCGACGTCAGCGAGGACCTGCCGGAGGTGTCGGTCGACCCAGGGCTGCTCGAGCGCGTGATCGTCAACCTCGCGCTGAACGCCCTGCGGCACTCCCCCGCCGGCACCCCCGTACGGCTGACCGCCGGGCGGCTCGGCGACCGGGTCGAGCTGCGGATGATCGACCGCGGGCCGGGGGTCGCCGACAGCGAGAAGGAGCGGGTCTTCGCGCCGTTCCAGCGCCTGGGCGACCGGGCCACGTCGGGCTACGGCGCCGGGGTCGGGCTCGGGCTCGCCGTCGCCCGCGGCTTCGTCGAGGCGATGGACGGCCGGCTGGAGGCGGAGGACACCCCCGGCGGCGGCCTGACGATGTGCGTGTCGCTGCCGGTCGCCGCCGCCCCGGTGCCCGCACCGTGACGACCCCCGGCGCGACCCGCGTCCTGGTCGTCGACGACGAGCCGCAGCTGCTGCGCGCCCTCGGCATCAACCTGCGGGCCCGGAAGTACGACGTCGCGACCGCGCTCACCGGGGCGCAGGCCCTCGACCTGGCGAGCCGGCACCGGCCGCACGTGGTCGTGCTCGACCTGGGGCTGCCGGACATGGACGGGGTCGACGTCATCGCGGGGCTGCGCGGCTGGACGGACGTGCCGATCCTGGTGCTGTCCGCCCGGCAGGGCAGCGCCGACAAGGTGCAGGCCCTCGACGCGGGCGCCGACGACTACGTCACCAAGCCGTTCGCCATGGACGAGCTGCTGGCCCGGCTGCGCGCCGCCGTCCGCCGGGGCAGCGGGGCGCCCGCGGACGACCCGGTCGTCGACGTCGGCAGCTTCGTCGTCGACCTGGCCCGCTCCAAGGTCACCCGCGACGGCGCCGACGTGCACCTCACGCCGACGGAGTGGCACCTGCTCGAGACCCTCGCCCGGCACCCCGGTCGGCTGCTGACCCACAAGGTGCTGCTGCACGAGGTCTGGGGGCCGACGTACGACAGCGAGTCGCACTACCTGCGCCTCTACATGGCCCAGCTGCGCCGCAAGCTCGAGCCGGACCCGGCCCGCCCGAAGCACCTGCTGACCGAGCCCGGCCTCGGCTACCGCCTGCAGCCCTGATCCCACGTACTCCGGCACACCCCTACCGCTGAAGCGTGATGTCGGTCACTATCGCCGCATGTCGCTGCTTCCCTCCCGCCTTCCGGTCCTCGCCCGGCCGCGCCGGGCCGCCGCGGACATCGCCGTGCACGTCGAGTGGGACGACGCGGCCCCCGACCCCGGCGAGCTGCTCGCCTGGGTCCGGCGCTGCCGCGCCCAGGGCGTACGCGTGCACGTCGACCTCGTGAGCGGCGCCGCGGTCGCGCACGCCGTGCTGCTCGGGCTGTCCGCCACGTCGATGGCGCTGCACACCCCCGCGGTGCTGCTGCCCCCCGCGGCCGGCTCCACCGCCGCGCTGTGCCATCAGCTGCACCTGACCGGCGCCGGCGCCCGCGTGGTGGCCCGCGCCCGCCGCGGCAGCACGCCGTTCTCCCCCGCGCTCCCGGTCGAGCGGGGCCGCGTCCGGCGCTGACCCGTACCCGCCCGGGCCGGGCAGGACGAGTCGTCCCGGGCAGGCGTCCTGCGCCGCGCAGCGGGTAGCCGCCCCGCATGCCGACGCTGGCCCGGGTGCACGAGGTGCTGCTGGCAGCGCTGCCCGCCGCCGGCGCCCAGCTGCGCGGCGACGTTCAGCTGCGCGGCGACATTCAGCTGCGCGGCGACGTCGCGGTGCAACGCGTGGTCATGGACAGTCGCGAGGTGCGGCCCGGGGACCTGTACGCCGCCGTGCCCGGGGCAAGCGCCGACGGGCACGACCATGCGCCGGACGCCGTACGGCGGGGCGCTGCCGCGGTGCTCTGCTCGCGCTGGCTGGACCTCGACGTGCCGCAGCTGCGGGTCCGGCGGGTGCGGGCCGTGCTCGGGGCCGTGGCGGCCGAGCTGTGCGGCCGGCCCGCCGACCGGCTGCGCCTGGTGGCCGTCACCGGCACCAACGGCAAGACCACCACCGCGCTGCTGCTGCACGCGGCGCTGCTCGCCGCCCGGCCGCAGAGCCGCCCGGCCGTGATCGGCACCCTCGGCAGCCGGCTCGGCGAGGTTGCCCGCGACAGCCCGCTCACCACCCCCGAGGCGCCGGCGCTGCACGAGCTGCTCCGCTGGATGGCCGACGGCGGCGGGCACGACGTCGTGCTCGAGGCCTCCTCGATCGCGCTCGAGCAGGGCCGGCTGGACGGGCTGCAGATGGCGCTGTCCGTGCACACCGGCCTGGAGGAGGAGCACCTGGACTTCCACGGCACGGTCGAGCAGTACTGGTCGAGCAAGGCGGCCCTGTTCGCGCCGGGTCGCACCGCGCAGGCGCTGGTGCGGGTGGACGACCCGTGGGGCGTGCGCCTGGCCCGCCAGCTGCAGATCCCGGTCACGACCTTCGGCAGCAGCCCGGCCGCCGACGTACGGCTGGAGCGGGTCCGCACCGGGCTGGCCGGCACCACCGTCGAGCTGTCCGGGGCGGACGGCCGGACCGGGCTCGAGGTGCCCCTGCTGGGACGGGTCAACGCCGTCAACGCCGCGGCGGCCTACCTGGCCGCCCGGCGGCTGGGGCTGTCGCGGGAGCAGGCCCGGGACGGCATCGCCGGTGCCGCGGCCCCGCCCGGCCGCCACAGCCTGGTGATCGCCGACGACGCGCCCCTCGTGGTGGTCGACTTCGCCCACACCCCCGCGGCGCTGGCGGCGCTGCTGCAGACCGGGCGCGAGCTCGCGGCGCGCGGCGGGCGGGTGCTGCTGGTGTTCGGCGGTCGCGGCGAGCGGGACCGCGCCAAGCGTGCCGACCTCGCGAGGGTCGCCGCGGCCGCCGACCTGCTCGTGCTCACCTGCGACACCACGGAGCGGGAGAGCGTCGACGCGGTGCTGGCGGAGTACCGGCTCGGTCTGATCGGCAGCACGGTGCCGCTGGTGGTCGAGCAGGACCGGCGCGAGGCGATCGCCGCGGCGCTGCGCAGCGGCCGCCCCGGCGACGTCGTGCTGGTGGCCGGGCGCGGCGCGGAGCCCCTGCTGCGGGTGCACGGCACGGCCCGGCGGTTCGTCGACCGGGAGGTCGTGGAGGAGCTCCTCGGGGGGCCGGCGGCGGCCTGAGGTCCCCGCCGCGCGGTTGGGAGCGGGGCCTGCCGGGGACGACCCGGCGACCGTACGACCACCACTCCCCACCTTTCGGAGATCTTCGTGAGCACACACCCCGTCATCCGCCACCTCCATGACCTCGGCCTGGCCGCCTGGACGGGCGGCTCCCTGATGGGTGCGGTCGGGCTGAACGGCGCGGCCGCGTCGGTGCAGGACCCCCGCGAGCGGTCCCGGGTGTCCACGGCGGGCTGGAACCGCTGGGCCCCGGTCAACGCCGCCGCGATCGGCGCCCACCTGGTCGGCGCGACCGGCCTGCTGATCAACGACTGGCCCCGCGTGCGCGGCCAGAAGGGCGTCGCCGCCAGCAGCGTGGCCAAGACCGCCGTCACCGCCGCCGGGCTGGGCGTGGCCGCCTGGAGCGCCGCGCTGAACCGGAAGATGGACGGCGCCGTACCGGTGCCGGTCGCCGGCGCCACCGAGGCCGCCGCGGACACCCCGGCCGACGTCGCCGCGACGCTGCGCCAGCTCAAGGTCGTCCAGTGGCTCAACCCGCTGGCCGGCTTCGCCATCCTCGCCGTGGGTGCCTGGCAGAGCGAGCAGCAGCGCGCGGCGCAGGAGACGAAGGGCCGGCTGCAGCGCCTGGCCGGCAGTGTCGGCAGCGGCAGCACCACGCCGCTCGCCCTCGCGGCGGGCACGGCGGCGCTCGGCCTGCTCGCGGCCCGCCGCGCGAAGGCCTCCTCCTCCTCGGCCTCCTCCGACGTCGAGCTCGTCGAGGTCGGGGTCGTCGAGGTCGACGTACTCGACCTGGACAGCGCCCTGGGCGACTCCGCGACCACGGGCCAGTCCGTCAACGAGCCGCTGGCCGGCGGCCCGGTCCTCGCCCAGCCGAACTCCCCGTCCGACCTCTAGCAGCCCGGCAGCCGACCGGGGGGCAACTCAGCCCCCCGGTCGGCCCCAGCCGGCCACGTGCTCCGGCACGGCGATGCCCGCGGCCAGGTCCGGCGCCGGCTGCGGCGCCCCGACCCGGGTGGTCAGGGGCAGGACGCCCGCCCAGTGGGGCAGGTCGAGGTCGGCCGGCTCGTCGACCGGCGGCCCGGTGCGCACCTTGACCGACACCTCGAGCAGGTCCAGCCGCAGCACGGTGGTCGCGACAAGCTCCTTGCGCGAGGGGGCCCGGGTGCCGGCGGTGCGGCCCGGCGCGATGGCGTCCACGAGCACCGACAGCGCCTCGGACTTCTCGACCTCGTCGTCCACCGCGACCGCCGTGCCGTGCACGACGACGCTGCGGTAGTTGACCGAGTGGTGGAAGGCCGACCGGGCCAGCACCAGCCCGTCGAGCAGGGTGACGGTCACGCAGACGGGGAGCCCGCCCTCGCGCGCGGCGAGCAGGGCCCGTGCGCCGGTCGACCCGTGCAGGTAGAGCCGGTCGCCCCGCCGCGCGTGCAGCTGCGGCAGCACCACCGGCACCCCGTCGACGACGAACCCGACGTGGCTGACGACCGCCTCGTCGAGCACCGCGTGCACCGCCGCCCGGTCGTACGCGACCCGCTGCGGGGCCCGGGTCGGGCGGGTGCGGGCGGTGGGTGGGTACGTGCCGGCCATGCGAACCTCTTTGTGCTGGTACGTTTCTGCTATGTCGCCAGTACAGTACCGACCCGCGGGCGGAACGGCGAGCGAGATCGCCGCGGACGTGGAGCGGGCGGTACGGGAGGGGGTGCTCGCCGGAGGCGAGCTGCTGCCCACCGTGCGCAGCCTGGCGGCCGACCTGCAGGTGGCGCCGGGCACCGTCGCCGCCGCCTACCGCAGCCTGCGCGAGCGCGGGCTGGTGCAGTCCGACGGACGCCGCGGCACCCGGGTGCGCCCCCGGCCAACCGTCGCGGCCCGCGTGCAGGCGACGCCGCCGCTGCCGCCCGGCGCCGTCGACCTGTCCACCGGCCTGCCCGACCCCGCGCTGCTGCCGCGGCTGCCGCGGCTCGCGGCCCGTATGGCGGGGAGCCCGGCCGAGCCGGTCCTACCCCGGCTGGCCGAGCTGGGTCGGGCCCGCCTCGAGCGCGACGGCGTCCCCGCCGGCGCGCTCACCGTCACCTCCGGCGCGCTCGACGCCATCGAGCGGGTGCTCGGCGCGCACCTGCGGCCCGGCGACGCCGTCGCCGTGGAGGACCCCGGCTGGCCGAGCCTGCTCGACCTGGTCGCCGGCCTCGGCCTGCGGGCGGTGCCGGTCGCCCTCGACGGGGACGGCCCGCTGCCCGAGTCCCTGGCCGCGGCCCTGCGCGCCGGCGCCCGGGCCGTCGTCCTCACCAGCCGCGCGCAGAACCCGACCGGCGCCGCCGTGCCGCCCGGGCGCCGCGACCTGCTGCGCGCCGTCCTCGCCCCGGGCACCCTGGTGGTCGAGGACGACCACGCCGGCGACCTCGGGGACGTGCCGCTCGCCGCCGTGTGCGGCACCACCACGGCCTGGGCCTTTGTCCGGTCGCTGTCCAAGCCGTACGGCCCCGACCTGCGGGTCGCGCTGGTCGCCGGCGACCCCACCACGATCGGCCGGGTCGAGGGGCGCCTGCGGCTCGGGCCCGGCTGGGTCAGCTGGCTGCTGCAGGAGCTCGCCGCCGCCCTGCTGGCCGATCCCGCGGTCGACGCGGTCATCGCCGAGGCCGCCCGCTTGTACGCCGTCCGCCGGACGCAGCTGCTGGCCGGGCTCCAGGCCCGCGGGGTGGGTGCCAGCGGGCGCACCGGGCTCAACGTGTGGGTGCCGGTGGCGGACGAGACCGCCGCCGTCACCCGGCTGCTCGCCGACGGGTGGCTGGTGGCGCCCGGCTCGCGCTTCCGGCTGGCCAGCCCTCCGGGGGTGCGGATCAGCCTGGGCGCCCTGGACGCGACCGACCTCCCCCGCCTGGCAACCGCCGTCGCGGCGGCCACCACAGGTGGACGCCGGCCGGCGTACTCGGCCTGACGGTCAGGCCGCGGCGCGCGGCGTCATGCGCAGCGCCGCCAGGGCGCCGACGACGCCGACCGCCGCGCTGACGAGCCAGCCGTGCTGGAAGCCGCGGAGCAGGGCCGCGCTGGTGGTCGGGCTGCCCAGTACGGCCACGCAGACGCTCACGCCGAGCACCGACCCGATCTGGCGGGCCATGTTGACGATCGCGCTCCCGGTGGCGGCCTGCAGGGGCGGCAGGTCGACGGTGGCCGACGACAGGATCGTCGGCAGTGGCACGTTGCTGTCGTGTCGAGCGCGTGTCGACGACAGCGATGTGCAGATCAAGGGCCGGACACGACACCGACCGCGCCCCCGGGAGAGGGACGCGGCCGGTGTCGGCGCAGCTCAGGTCAGTGCTGACCCGACCCGCGGACCAGCCCGACGACCTGCTGCTTGGCCTGCTGGACCTGCGGCGTGCCGGTCAGCGCCACGATCTGCTCGTACCGCCCGCGGCCGGCCCGCGCCCCCACGACGTAGCCGGACGCGACACCGAGGCCGAGGGCGAGCCGGCGGGTGGTGCGCCGCCAGGCCCGGCCGACCTTGCGCTTGCTCTTGCGCGCGGTGCGGCCGGCGTCGGTGGCCGCGCCGCTGGGCAGCCGCCACGCCGCCTCGCCGGCGCCCTTCACGCTGCGCGACGCCTTGGCCAGGTCCTTGCGCCGGGCGGCGCTCGCCTTGGCGGCCTCCTTGCGCCGGGCCGCGCTGGCCTTGGCGGCCTCCTTGCGCCGGGCGGCGTTCGCCTTCGCCAGGTCCTTCTTCTTGGCCGCCCCCGCCTTGGCCAGCTCCTGCTTCTTCTCCCCACCGGCCTTGACCAGGTCCTTGCGGGTCTCCGCGCTGCGCTGCACGAGCACCGTGCCGACCTTGACCAGGTCGTCGCGCGTGGAGCTGGTCGCCTTCGCCAGCTCCTTGCGGCGCACGGCGGCGGCCTTTGCCAGCTCCTTGCGCCGGGCGGCGCTGACCTTCCCGAGCTCCTTGCCCTTGGCCGAGCCGCGCTCGGCGAGCACGGCGCCGGCCTTCGCCAGCTCCGCGCGGGCCTGCCCGCTGCTCCTGGCCAGCTCCTTGCGCTGCACGGCCGCCACCCGGGCCAGCTCGGCGGCGCCACCGCGCACCTGGGTGACCGCGCTCGGACGCCGACGGGCCCGGCGGGCGGAGCGCAGCCCGCTCACCGCACGTGCCGCAGCGACGGCGGCGACGAACACGGCCAGCCCGCCCAGCACCGCGGGCTCGGCCGACGTGCTGCGCGAGGGCCGCGCCGCGGGCTGCGCGCTCGGCGCGGGCGTCACGACCAGCGGCTCGGCCGGGGTCGGCGCCGGCGCGTCCGGGACCTCGACCGGCACCAGCGGCGGCGCGGACTCCACCGGCGCGGACTCCACTGGGGCGGTCGCCACGGGGGCGGTCGCCGGCACGTCGTCGTCGCGGTCGGTCGCCGGTGCCGCTGCGTCGCCAGGGCCGCCGGTCGGCAGCACGGTCTCCGAGGCCTCCCGGGAGTACGGCACGCCGTAGTGCTCGTAGAGCCGGATGTCCTGCTCCGGGGCCAGGTGCCCCGAGTCGGCCAGCCGCGGGGAGCTGACGATGCTCTCCCGGGTGAAGGCCAGGTGCACGCGGCCGTTGTCGGACCGGGCGTCGACCATCGGCACAAAGGCGGTCCGGTCCTCGATCTCGACCACGACCCACTCGGGCGTGCCGGTCGCCTCGTCCGCATAGACGTGCCGGCAGTCGCCCAGCGACTCCCCGTGCACGTCCACGACCGGTCGGCCGACCCACTCGACGACGTCATCCCGCTCAGGCAGATCCACGTGCCCTCCCTCTCTGCACGCACGCGTACGTACGACCGCCGGGCGGCGGCTAGTCGAACCCTGCCCCCGCGCCGGCAGCAGAACCGCCTGTCGTCATAACAGGCCCTGCCGGCGCGGACGACCGCTAGGGGTACCGCTGCGAACGCGGGCCCTGCGAGCGCAGGTCGCTCACCATCTGGCGCAGCTTGGCGCGGTTGGCGGGCGTGTCGTAGCGCCGCCGGGCCTCCCGCAGCATCCGCTGTCCCTGCGGGCTGCGTGCGAACGCCAGCGCAGCCCCGAGAAGTCCAGCTCGTCCTGTACGCCGCACGCGGCTCACCCCTTGAGTTCGGGCGGCGGGCCGTCCCGCCGCGGCAGCGACCTACCCCGTCCGGGGGCGATGGCACCGTCGGGCCACGGCTGTGCCTGTGCCGTCACGTCAGCGCTGTGCCGTCACGTCAGGGCGTCCGCCGACCGGACCGGCACCGCGAGCAGCGACTCGCCGAGGTCCGTCTGCCGTACGGGCTTGGACAGGAAGGCGTCGACGCCGGCCGCGAGGCACGCGGTGCGGTCCTCCGCCAGGGCACTGGCGGTGAGGGCGAGGATGTACGGCTGGCGGCCGGGCGGCAGCTCGGCGCGGATCCGCCCGGTCGCGGCCAGCCCGTCGAGGACCGGCATCTGCACGTCCATGAGCACCACGTCGTAGACCTCCCGGTGCACGGCCTCGACGGCCTGCAGGCCGTTGGCGACGGTGTCCACCTGGTGCCCGAGCTGGCCCAGCATGAGCTGGGCGACCAGCTGGTTGACCGGGTTGTCCTCGGCCAGCAGCACCCGCAGCCGGGCGGGCCCGTCGCCGCGCCGCCGGCCGCCGGCGGTCTCGGGAGCGGGCACGATCTCCGCCGCGGGCAGGCAGGTCCCGACGACGGCGTCGCGGAGCGCGGCGCGGCCCAGCGGCTTGCTCAGCACCGCGGCGTACTCGGGCGCCTGCGCCGCGTCCAGCCGGGCCGCCGCGTCCGACAGCAGCACCAGCGGCAGCGCCCGCCCGGCGGGGTGCGTGCGCAGCTGCTGCGCGAGCTCGTCGCCGTCCGTGCCGGGCATGTGCAGGTCGAGCAGGGCCACGTCGAAGGCCGCGCCGCCGGCGACGAGGGCCAGCGCCGCGCCCGGCTCCGCGAGGTCCGTGCAGACCATCCCCCAGCCGGCCAGCTGGGCGCACAGGACGCGGCGGGACGCGCCGTTGTCGTCGACGACCAGCGCCGTACGGCCGACCAGCGGCAGGTCGGGACCGTCGTCCCGGCGGCGCTCGTCCAGGAGGCCGAGCAGCGCGGTCATCGTGAAGGTCGAGCCGGCGCCGACCTCGCTGACGACCTCGAGGCCGCCCCCCATCGCCTCGGCGAGCCGCCGGCTGATGGCGAGGCCCAGGCCGGTCCCGCCGTACTGCCGGGTGGTCGAGGTGTCGACCTGGCTGAACGACCGGAACAGGCGGTCGAGACCGCCCGGCGGGATCCCGATGCCGGTGTCGCGGACGTCGACCCGCAGGCGCACCCGGTCGGACCCGGCGGTCGTGGTCGTGACGGTCACCACGACCTCGCCGGCGGCGGTGAACTTCACGGCGTTGCTGACCAGGTTGACGATCACCTGCCGGCAGCGGGTGCCGTCGCCGACCAGCAGCTCGGGGCAGGCCGGGCCGATGTCGGCGACCAGCTCGAGGCCCTTGCGGTGCGCGGGCAGCGCGACCAGGTCGAGCGCCGACTCCACGCAGTCGCGCAGCGCGAAGGTGTGCTCGTCGAGCCGGAGCTCCCCCGACTCGATCTTGGAGTAGTCGAGGACGTCGTTGATGATGGCCAGCAGGGTGTCGCCGCTGCGGCGGACGGTGTCGAGCAGCTCGCGCTGCTCGGGGTCGGCGCAGGAGTCGAGCAGCACCTCGGTGAGCCCGATGACGGCGTTCATCGGGGTGCGCAGCTCGTGGCTCATGGTGGCCAGGAAGGCGCTCTTCGCCGCGGTGGCGGCCAGGGCCGCGTCGCGGGCGTCGACCAGGGCGGCGGCCGCGAGCCGGGTCTGGGTGACGTCCCAGGAGATGCCGCAGGTCGCGTACACCTGCCCGCCGCCGTCCAGCAGCGGCGCCTTCACCGACTCGTAGTAGCGGCGCCCGTCGACGCCGTCCGCCCACTCCTCCCCCCGGTACTCGCCCTGCTGCGCCCGCAGGTCGTTGGCCCGCCACACCGGCGCCAGCACCGGGTCGAGGTACGTGTCGTCCTTGCCGAGCACGTCGTCCTCGGTGACCCCGAAGACCTGCTGGAACGGCTCGTTCGCCAGCAGGTAGTGCCCCTCCAGGTCCTTGACGTAGATCAGGCAGGGGTTGTTGGCGATGACCGAGCGCAGCATGACCAGGTGCGTGTCGCGCTCGTGCTGCGCCAGGTGCCGCGCGGTCACGTCGACCGTCTGGGTCGCGAAGTACAGCGGCTGCCCGTCCGCGTCGCGCATCAGCGAGGTGCACAGCTCGGCGTAGACCAGGGAGCCGTCCAGGTGCACGTACCGCTTGGTGAAACGGGCCTCCGGCAGCTCCCCGGACAGCACCTGCGACATCATCTCCGCGGCCAGACCCCGGTCCGCCGGGTCGGACACCTCGGTGAACGCCCGCCCGATGAGCTCCTCCGCGGTCCGCCCCAGCATCGCGGCGAAGACCGCGTTGACGCGGACGAAGATGCCCCGCTCGTCGGTCAGCGCCATCCCGACCATGGCGTCGTCGAACGCGTTGCGGAACATCGTCTCGCTGGCCGTCAGCTCGGCCTGGCGCCGCAGCCGCTCGGTGTCGTCGCGCAGGAACGCGTGGAAGCGCCAGCTGTCGCCCCAGCGCATCCGGGACAGGGTCATCTCGACCGGTACGTCGGAGCCGTCCCGGTGCCGGGTCGACAGCCGGAGCGTCCCGTCGGGCAGCGCCGGCTCCTCCGTCAGCAGGAAGCGTCGGAGTCCGTGGTCGTGGCCCGCCCGGTGCCCGGGGGGGATGATCAGGGCGCTCAGCAGGCTGCCCAGCGCCTGCTCGGCCGGCCAGCCCAGCAGCCGCTCCGCGGCCGGGTTCCAGTCGGTGACGGTGCCGTCCGGGTCCATCGCGATGTACGCGTCGCCCGCGGTGTCGAGGACGGCCCGACGCAGCCGCTCGCTCTGCCGGATCAGCGCGGTGCTGCGCCGCTGCCGCACCTGCACGACCAGGGCGGCGACGCCGGTCGCCGCCAGGGCGAGCAGCGTGCCCGCGGACGTGGCCGGGCCGGTACGGCGTCCGGGGGCGCGTACGCCCCCGAGCCGGTCCGGTGTCCACGTCACCCCCGGGTTCTCGGCAGCCCCCCGTCATGGTTGAGCGCAGACGTGCACCGCGCCGCGCTGTAGCCGGCCCTGCGCCGCGCCGAGTCCCAGATGGACCTGTCTGCGGTGATCGGAGCTCGGATGAACCTGCTACCCCTCGAGCGCGCCGCCCGGCCGGCCCCCCGGCACGACGCGGCGGCCGGTGCGCTGCGCCTGGTCGCCGGTGTCGAGCGCGTCGTGCACGGCCGGCGCGCGGCCGTTGAGCTGGTCGTGTGCGCGGTGCTGGCCGGCGGCCACGTCCTCGTCGAGGACGTGCCGGGCAGCGGCAAGACCACCCTGGCCCGGGCCGTCGCGCGCAGCCTGGGCGGCACCTTCCGGCGCGTGCAGTGCACCTCGGACCTGCTGCCCGCGGACATCACCGGCAGCGGCGTGTGGGACCCCGGCCGCCGGCAGCTGACGTACGTCCCCGGTCCGCTTTTCGCGCACGTGGTGCTCGTGGACGAGCTCAACCGGGCCCCGGCCCGCACCCAGTCGGCGTTCCTCGAGGCCATGGACGAGGGCGCGGTGACCGTCGACGGCGTACGCCACCCGCTGCCCGACCCGTTCGTCCTGCTGGCGACGCAGAACCCGCTGGAGCAGTACGGCACCTACCCGCTGCCGGAGGGCCAGCTCGACCGGTTCGCCGTGTCGCTGTCGCTGGGCGCGAACTCGCCGCAGACCGAGCGCCGGGTGGTCCGCGAGCAGCTCCAGCGGGCGACGGTCGACGACCTCGACGCGGTCACGACCCCGGCTGACCTCGCGGCGCTGCGCGCCGAGTCCCGGCGTACGCACGTCGGTGACGCCGTGCTCGACCATGCGCTGCGGCTGGTCGAGGCCACCCGCGACTGCCCGGCGGTGGCGCTGGGGGCGAGCACCCGGGCCGGGCTGGTGCTGGTGCGCTGCGCGCAGGCCCGGGCGCTGCTGGCCGGGCGCGACCACGTCCTGCCCGACGACGTGAAGGCGGTCGCCGCGCCGGTGCTCGGCCACCGCCTCGTCCTGGCCGACGGCAGCTCGACGCCCGAGCAGGGCCGCCGGGTCGTCGCCGGGCTGCTGGCCGGGCTGCCCGTCCCGCTGCACGCGTGAGGCGCCGTTCATGATCCTCAGCCGCGGCATCCTGGTCGCCGGCCTGGTGGCCGGGCTGCTGCACCTGCTCGGCCGGGTGACGGACGGCGGCTGGCTGGACCTGGCCTCCGCGGGGGTGCTCGCGCTGCCGGTGGCGGCGCTGGTCCTGCGGCCGCGGCTGGACCAGGTCACCTGCACCCGGGGTCGGAGCGCGCGCGGCGCCGCCGGCGACCGGGTCACCACCGTGCTCGAGGTCGGCAACACCGGCGGGCGCCCGAGCGCCGCGCTCGTCGTGCTCGACGAGCTGCCGGGGCACGGGACCGTCCGGGTGGCGGTGCCGGCGCTGGCTCCCGGCGCCCGCATCCGCCTTCACACCGAGCGGGTCGCGCTGCACCGCACGTCCGGACCCGCGGGAACGGTCACGCTGCACGCCTGGTCGCCGTTCGGTCTCGTGGGGAGCCGTCGCCGGCTGACGCCGACCGGCCGGGCCGTCGTCCACCCGGCGCCGGTCGCCGTGCCCGTCCTGCCCGCCGGCCGCGGTGCGCCGGGCGGCGACGGCGCCCGCGGCCGCCCGGTTGCCGGCAGCGGCACGGAGGTCCTCGGCCTGCGGGCGTGGCGCCCGGGTGAGCCGCGGACCTCGGTGTCGGCGCGGGCGAGCGCCCGGCACGGCCGGCCGCTGGTGCTCGAGCGCGAGCGCCAGGACGAGCGCGACCTGGTCGTGCTGGTGACCGCGGGGGCGGGCGCCGCCTGGGAGCACGGCCTCAGCCAGGCCGCGGCGCTCGCCGCCGACGCGCTGCACCGCGGCCGGCCGCTCGTGCTGCTGGGCCTGGCCGGGCCGCCGCCGCGCAGCGCCGCGCAGGTGCTCGACGCTCTTGCCGCGGCCGACGACGCACCGCCGCTGACCGTGCCGGCTGCGCGCGCGGCGCTGCGGTCGGCCGGCACCGGCGGCACCCTCGTCCTGGTGGCGTCGAGCAGCGACGAGCTGGTCGCCGTACGCCGGGCGGCGGCCGGGACGGCGACCCGGCTCGTGGTGCTTGGCGGCGAGCCGGTGCCCGTCTTGGACCCGCCGGACGAGCCTCCGGCTGAGCCGGCGACCGGCGGGCTGTCGTCCGCGGCCGCCGTGGCGGTCGTGGCCACCGGCCTGTTCGGGCAGGCGGCCGCCGCGCTCGCCGGTGTGCTGCCCGCGGCCGCGCTGGCGGTCTCGGCGGCGCTGCTGCCGCTGGCCGCGGTCACCGCGGTCGGCTGCCGCTGGCGGACGACCACGGTGAGCGCGGTCGCCACCGTGCTGTCGGTGCTGGCCTGAGCCGTCGCGGCGCCCGGCCTGCTCGAGGGCGGCTCGGAGGGCATCCGGGCCGTGCTCGGCCCGCTGCTGGTGGCGGTGCAGGTGCTCCAAGCCCTCACCTGGCGGACCCGGCGCGACCTGCAGACGGCACTGCTCGTCGCCCTCGGCCTGCTGGTGCTCGGCGGGTCGTACGCGCCCGACACCGTCGTCGGGCTGCCACTGCTCGCCGGCTGGGCCTCGGCGCTGGTCGCCGGGCTGCTGCTCCGGCGCGGGACGCAGCCGGCAGCCGGCGCGCGCCCGGTCGTGGCAGCGACCGCGCTCGCCCTGGCGCTCGGGGTGGCCGCCTTCCTGCTGGTGCCCGTCCCGGACGACCGGGCGCTGCGCAGCCGGCTGACCGCCGCCGCGCAGGCGGTGCAGCCCAGCGCCCGGGGGGCGGTGTTCACCGGCGACCGGATGGACCTGCACACCCGCGGGGAGCTCTCGGACACGCCGCTCGTCGAGGTCGCCGCGGACAGCCCGACGCTGTGGCGCTCCGGCGTCTGGTCCACCTGGGACGGCCGCGCCTGGACCTCGCCGGAGCGCGGGAGCACAGGCGTGCCGGGCCCGCCGTACGTCCTGCCGGGCGTTCCCGGGGCGCCGCGCACCGACCTGGTACGCCCGCTCACCGCCGACCCGACGCTCTGGGCGCCGGGGCAGGTCAGCTCCCTGGACAGCCCGGCGGGGCGGGTGAGCTCGGACGGGCTCGGCACCCTGCGGCGCTCGTGGAGCGGCCCGTACCGCATCACCACGGCCGTGCCCGACCTGGACCCGGCGCGGCTGCGGGCCGCCGCCGGTCCGGGCGACCCCGACCCGCGCTGGCAGCAGCTGCCGGACGCCCTGCCGGGCCGGGTACGGGACCTGGCCCGCGAGCTGACCGCGACCGCGCCGTCCCGGTACGACGCCGTGCTCGCGGTCGAGCGGTGGCTGGCGGCGAACGCGAGCTACCGGCTGGACTCGCCGGTCCCCGGCCCGCGGGAGGACGCCGTCGACCGGTTCCTGTTCGTGGACCGCTCGGGGTTCTGCGAGCAGTTCGCGGCCGCCGAGGCGGTGCTGCTGCGCGCCGCGGGCATCCCGGCCCGCGTCGCCACCGGCCTGGCGTACGGCGCGCCGGGCGACCCCGGGCTGCGCACCTACCGCGAGAAGGACCTGCACGCGTGGGTGGAGGTGTCGTACGAGGGGGTGGGCTGGGTGAGCTCGGACCCGACCGCGGGCGCGGCGTCGGCGGAGGCCGGCGGCAGCCTGCGGGTGCGGGTCGGGGCGCAGCTGTCGGCGGCGCTGCGCTCGGCCGAGTCGGTCCCCGGCGGGCGACCGGCGATCGCCGCGGCGCTGCTGGCCGCGGTCGTCGCGGCGGGGGTCGCCGCACACGCGCGCCGGCGCCGGCCCCGCACGCGCCGCACCGCACCGCCCGAGGACGTTGCGGTCGGCCCGGCCCTCGCAGCCTTCCTGCGACTGGACGCCCGGCTCGGCGACCGCGGCCGGCGCCATGCCGAGTCGCTGGCCGAGCTCCGCGACCGGGTGGGCCTGCCGGCCGGCGCGCTGTCCGTGGTCGAGCGCGAGTGCTACGGGCCGGCGCCGCCGGACGCCCGCTCCGCCGTGGAGGTCCTCGACCGGCTCCACCTGCCGACGGTGGCCGGTGGCGGCGAGGCATGACGCCGTTGTGCTGCCGGCCGCGCAGGTCCAGGGTGAGGCGATGTCGCCCAGGCCAGTGGCGTGACCGGTCCGCTGCTCGAGACCAAGCTGCACGTGCCCCGCCGGCGCCCCGGCCTGGTGGCGCGCGGGCGGCTGGGCGAGCGCCTGCGGTCCGCCGGGCACGCCGGTCTGGTGCTCGTGTCGGCGCCGGCGGGCTTCGGCAAGACGACGCTGCTGACCGAGTGGCTGGCGGACACCGGCCGTACGGGCTGCACCGCGTGGCTCGCGCTGGACCAGCGCGACAACGACCCCGTCGGCTTCTGGACGTACGTCGTCGCCGCGCTGCGCAAGGTCGGGCCCGACATCGGCGCCGGCGCCCTCGCGCTGCTGCGATCGCCCGGCTCCGCCCTGCAGGACGTCGTGGCGGCCCTGCTCAACGACCTGCACGACCGCCCGGACGGGATCGTGCTGGTGCTGGACGACTACCACGTCGTCGAGTCCCCCGACGTGCACGAGGCGATGGCGTTCCTGCTCGACCACCTCCCCCAGCAGCTGCAGGTGGTGATCGCCACCCGGGTCGACCCGCCGCTGCCGCTCGCCCGCTACCGCGGCAGCGGCACGCTGGTCGAACTGCGCGCCGCCGACCTGCGGTTCACCGGGGACGAGGCCGGGCGGTACCTCGCGACGATGGGGCTCGCGCTGACCGCCGGGCACGTCGCGGCGCTCGAGGAGCGCACCGAGGGGTGGATCGCCGCCCTGCAGCTCGCCGCCCTGTCGATGCAGGGGCGCGCGGACGTCGCCGGCTTCATCGCGGGCTTCGCCGGCGACGACCGCTTCATCGTCGACTACCTGGTCGAGGAGGTGCTCACCCGCCAGCCCGAGCCCGTGCGCGACTTCCTGCTGCAGACCTCCGTCCTCGCCCGGCTGACCGGCCCGCTGTGCGACGCGGTGACCCGCAGGGAGGGCGGCAGCGACACGCTGGACGCGCTCGACCGGGCGAACCTGTTCGTGGTCCGGCTCGACGACCGGCGCAGCTGGTACCGCTACCACCACCTGTTCGGCGACGTCCTGCGGGCGCGCCTGCTCCACGAGCAGCCCGGGCAGGTCCCGGGGCTGCACCTGCGGGCCTCCGAGTGGCACGAGGGGCACGGCGACCCGGCCGAGGCGATCCGGCACGCGCTGGCCGGCGGGCACGCCGAGCGGGCAGCGACGCTGATCGAGCAGGCGATCCCGGAGATGGGCCGGCAGCGGCGGGAGGCCACCGTCCGGCAGTGGTTCGAGGACCTGCCCGCGCACCTGGTCCGCAGCCGGCCGGGGCTGCACATCGGCTACGTCGGGACGCTGATGTCGCTGGGTCGCACCGACGGCGTCGAGCAGCGCCTGCAGGAGATCGAGCGGACGCCGGCCGGGCCGGACGTCGCGGGCCGGCTGCCCGCCACCATCGCGATGTACCGGGCGGGCCTCGCCCTGCTGGGCGGGGACCTCGCCGGCACCCTCGCCCACGCCGAGCGGGTGCTGGCGCTGACCGACGGGACGGACCTGCTCGAGCGCGGGGCCGCTCTCGCCCTGGCGGGCCTCGCGCAGTGGACGTCGGGCGAGCTCCAGGACGCGGAGCGCGCCTACTCCGCGTCCGTGCAGAGCCTGCAGGAGGCCGGGCACCTGTCCGACGTCCTCGGCTGCTCGCTGGCCCTGGCCGACATCCGCCTCGCCCAGGGCCGGCTCGGCGCGGCGGTGCGGGCCCTGGAGGGCGGGCTGGCGGCCGCCGCCGAGGCCGGGCAGCCGGCGCTGCGCGGCACCGCGGACATGCACGTCGGGGTCGCCGAGGTGCTGCTCGAGCGGGGCGATGCGACCGGGGCGGCGCTGCGGCTGGCGCAGGGCGCGGAGCTCGGCGAGTCGGCCGGCCTCCCGCAGAGCCGCTACCGCTCCCTGCGCGCCCACGCGCTGCTGCGCAAGGCGGAGGGGGACCTGCCCGGCGCGCTGGCCCTGCTCGAGCAGGCCGAGCGGCTGTACGTGGGCGACTACTCACCGGACGTCCGGCCCGTCGCCGCGACGCGGGTCCGGGTCCACCTCGCCGCCGGCGAGCTGGTGCCTGCCGTGGAGTGGGCGCGGGAGCGCGGCCTGTCCGCCACCGACGGGCTGAGCTACCTGCGGGAGTACGAGCACGTCACCCTGACCAGGGTGCTGCTGGCCCGGGCAGCGGCCGAACGCTCGGAAGCCCTCCGGCGCGACGCGTCGGGCCTGCTCGGGCGGCTGCTGGTGTGCGCGCAGGAGGGTGGCCGTACCGGGACCGTCGTCGAGGTGCTGGTCCTGCTGGCGCTGCACTCCCCGGACCTGCCGGCCGGCCTGGCGCACCTGCAGCGGGCACTGCTGCTGGCCGAGCCGGAGGGCTACGTCGCGCTCTTCCGCACCGAGGGCGCACCGCTGACCCCGCTGCTGGCGGCAGCCGCGCGGGACCGGGTGCACGGTGCCCACGCCCGGCGGCTGCTGGCCGCGTCGGAGGGCCCGGCGACCCCGGCCAGGAGCGACGGGCTGCCCGAGCCGCTCAGCGACCGGGAGCTGGCGGTGCTCCGCCTGCTCGCGAGCGACCTGACCGGGCCGGACATCGCGCGCCGGCTGGTGGTCTCGCTCAACACGCTGCGCACCCACACCAGCCACATCTACGCCAAGCTCGGTGTCTCCAGCCGGCGCACCGCCGTCCGCAGAGCCGGCGAGCTGGGCCTGCTGTAGCTGAATCACCAGCGCAGTCACCAGTTGTGGTGATGCGCGGTCACCAGGGTGCTCCCTAGCGTCCCGCCCGCCGGTGGGACGTCCGCCTCGCCGGTGCGCGAGGAGGTCGACAGATGTCGCCGGAGACGCACGACGGGACCACCCACTACGAGATCCGGGTCCGGGGCCGGCTCGGCTCCGGCTGGGCCGCGTGGTTCGACGGGATGCAGCTGTCCGAGCCGGGCGACGGCACGACCGTCCTCGTCGGTCCGATCGTCGACCAGGCCGCCCTGCACGCGGCACTCCAACGGCTGCGGGACGTCGGACTGACCCTGCTCGCGGTCGCCCAGATCCCCCCGCCCACCCAGGACACCTGCCCAGCCACCCACGACACAGGGAGCACGACATGAACCGCCTCGTACGCCGTATCGGCGACCTCAGCGCACGCAGACCGTGGACGACACTCGGCGGCTGGGCCGTCCTCGCCGCCCTGGTGGTGGCTCTCGCCGGCTCGGTCGGGGGCGCGTTCCTCGACAACTTCACGGCACCCAAAAGCGAGAGTGCCCGCGCCACCGCCCTGCTCCAGGAGCGGTTCCCGGCGGTCGCCGGCGGCAGCGGCGTGCTCGTGTTCACGGCGCCGGACGGAAGCCGGCTGGCCGACGTCCGGACGGCCGTCGAGCAGACGCTCTCGCGGGTCGCGGCGGTCGAGCACGTGGCGGGCGTCAGCGACCCCTTCCGGGACGGCCAGGTGTCCGCGGACGGGCGGATCGGCGCCGCCGCGATCACGCTCGACGTCCCGTCCACGGAGTTCGGGAAGGCGCCGGCGGCGGCCGTGGCGGCCGCCCTCGAGCCGGCCCGCGCCGGCGGGCTGACCGCCGAGTTCGGCGGCGAGGCCGCGACCCTCAACGCCGCGAAGGCCTCGGGCGGGGAGGCGTTCGGCCTGCTCGCGGCGCTCGTGGTGCTGGTCGTCGCGTTCGGCACGGTCGCCGCGGCGCTGGTGCCGATCGTGGTCGCCCTGGTCGCCGTCGGGTGCGGTCTCGGCGGCATCGTGGTGCTGGCCGGCGCCCTCGACGTCTCCACCGCCGCACCGGTCTTCGGCGCGATGGTCGGGCTCGGCGTCGGCATCGACTACTCGCTGTTCATCGTCTCCCGCTACCGGGACAACCGCGCCGCCGGGCAGGACAACGCTCAAGCGCTGTCGGCCGCGATGGCCACGTCGGGCACCGCCGTGTTCTTCGCCGGCGGGACCGTCGTGGTGTCGATGACGGCCCTGGTGCTCACCGGGGTCGGCTTCCTGGCGACCATCGGGCTCGCGACCTCCGTGGTGGTGCTGTTCGCCGTCGCCACCGCGGTGACGCTGCTCCCCGCGCTGCTGTCCCTGCTCGGCGACCGCATCGACGCGGGCCGGCTGCTCCGCCGGCAACGCACGGTCGACACCGGCGCCTTCTGGAAGCTGGCCCATCGCATCGCCGGCCGGCCGTGGCCCTACCTGGGAGCGGCGTCGCTGCTGCTGCTCCTGCTGGCGGCTCCGGCGCTGTCGCTCCAGACCGGGTTTCCCAATGCCGGCGACTCGCCGACGAACACCAGCGAGCGGCGGGCGTACGACCTGCTGGCCGAGGGCTTCGGGCCAGGGGCCAACGCTCCGCTGCTCGTGGTCGCGGACCTGCAGGACACCGGGCTGACCGCTGCCGACGTGCCGGCCCTCGCGCAGCGCCTGGCCACCGACCCGGGCATCGCCTCGGTCGGCCGACCGCAGGTGTCGCCGGACGGCGGCACGGTCACGCTGAGCGCCGTCCCCCGCACCTCGCCGGCGGACCCGGCGACCGCCCGGACGCTGCAGCGCATCCGGGCCGGCGCGCCGCAGGGCCTGTACCTCACCGGCCCCACCGCCCTGACGCTCGACCTGGACGAGCAGCTCGGCAACACGCTGCCGCTGTTCCTCGGCGCGATCCTGGCCGTCAGCATCCTGCTGCTGATGGTCGTGTTCCGCAGCGTGGCCGTCCCGCTCAAGGCCGCCGTGATGAACCTGCTGTCGATCGCCGGGGCGTACGGCGTCGTCGTCGCGGTGTTCCAGTGGGGCTGGCTCGGCGGGCTGTTCGGTCTCGAGCAGACCTACCTCATCGCCTCGCCGTTCCCGCTGCTGTTCTTCGCCGTGCTGTTCGGGCTGTCGATGGACTACGAGGTCTTCCTGGTCTCCCGGATCCGCGAGGCCTACCTCGCCACCGGCGACAACGCCGAGTCCGTCGCACGCGGGCTCGCGGCCACCGGCCGGGTCATCAGCTCCGGCGCGCTGATCATGGTGGTCGTCTTCCTGAGCTTCGTCAGCGACCCGGACCCGTTCGTCAAGATGATCGGGCTCGGCCTGGCCGTCGCGGTCGCGCTCGACGCCACCCTCGTGCGGATGATCCTGGTGCCGGCGACGATGGCCGTGATGGGCCGCGCCAACTGGTGGCTGCCGAGCTGGCTCGACCGCCTGCTGCCCCACATGCGCCTCGAGGCCGGTGCACTCGACGGCGGTGCAACAGCCGCCGCGCCGGTGCCCGCCCCGCGGCCGCCCGCCGTCAGTGCCGGCGTCCCCGCGGGACGCTGAGCCAACGACGCAGAAACCCGGGTGAACCTGGCGCAATCGCTGTCCGAAGGCGCCCGGACTGGTGCATCGTGCGGGCGGACGAGAGATGAGGGCCGCCATGTCCGCGTGTCGACGAACGGCCACCGCGGTCGTGCTGGCCCTGGTCGTCCTGCTGCTGCCCGGTGTGGTGTCGGTCGCCGTTGCGGCCGACACCACGCCGCCGGGGCCGGTGACGGCGCTGACGGCCGCGAGCGGCGCCGGGAAGCTCACGTTGCGCTGGAAGAACCCGGCCGCCTCGGACCTCTCCGGCGTGCTGCTCGTCCGCAAGACCGGCACTACGCCGCCGACCTCCGCCACCGACGGCACGCAGGTCGCCAGGGTCGCCAAGCCGGCCGTGACCTACGCCGACACCCTGCTCGACGCCAATACGGCGTACGCCTACGCACTTTTCGCCTACGACAGCTCGGGAAACCGGTCCGTCCGTACGACGGTGAGCGCCCGGACGGCGGTCCAGCCCCCAGCCGTCGTACGGCTGTCCGGCACGCTGGCCGCGAGCGTCGTGCTGACGCCGACCAAGGGGCGCCTGTTCGTCCTCGAGAGCCTGACCGTGCCGGCCGGCCGGACGCTGACCCTGGGTGCGGGGACGACGACCAAGGTGCGCCTGTCCGTCGCCGTCGCCGGAGCCCTGCGGACGGCCGGCACGCCGGCGGCGCCCGCGGTGGTGACGTCCTACTACGACGACAGCATCGCCGGGAACACCGACGGCACGGTTGAGCCGGTCGTCAACAACCAGCTGACCATCGCGCTGCGCTCCGGCGGGACCGTCGCGCTGACCGGCGCGCAGCTGCACTGGGGGCGGGTGTGGAACTACGACGTGGCCCGCGACCGCACCGCCACCGCCACCCTGACCGACAGCGCCCTGCTCGACTTCTCCGTCGAGCTCGCCTACAGCCCCGGCCAGACCGTGAGCTTGCTCGGCAACACCTTCACCCGCGCCAACC
>DASTLY010000037.1:0-8193 GCA_035714445.1 Mycobacteriales bacterium | reverse complement strand
TGGGGCTGGCGTGGGACGGCGAGCGCGAGCAGGTCGTGGTCGAGGCGCTGGCCCAGACCGAGGCCACCGAGGCCGAGGAGGTCGAGCCCCTCAGCGACGCCTCGGAGGGCCCGGACGCGCTGCGCGTGCACTTGTCGCCCGTCACGGCGCGGGCCTTTGTGCAGCGCGCCCAGCGGGTCGTCGCCGCCGGCCGGCCGCCCTGCCCGCTCTGCAGCCTCCCGCTCGACGCCGAGGGGCACATCTGCCCCCGCCAGAACGGGCACCGGCGCTGACCGGTGGGGCTGCGGGCCCCGACCGCGTCACCGACACTGGACACATGGACGACGGTCGCCCCGGCGCGGAGCTCGACCTGCAGGGCGCGCTGGAGCTGCTGCGCGACGGGGAGCTGTCCATCGAGGGCCGGCTGATGGACGCCTCCAACGCCACCCTGTACTGCGCCACCACCCTCGCGGGCGTCACCGCCGCGTGCGTCTACAAGCCGGTACGCGGCGAGCGCCCGCTCTGGGACTTCCCGGACGGCACACTGGCCGGCCGCGAGCTCGGCGCCTACCTGGTCAGCGAGGCCAGCGGCTGGGACGTCGTACCGCCGACCGTCATGCGCGACGGCCCGTACGGCCCCGGCATGTGCCAGCTGTGGGTGGACGTCGACGAGACCGTCGACCTGTCGGAGCTGGCCCGCGGCGACCATCCCGACCTGCGCCGCATGGCGGTGTTCGACGCGGTCGTCAACAACGCCGACCGCAAGGGCGGGCACCTGCTGCCCCGCCCGGACGGCCGCGTGCAGGGCGTCGACCACGGCATCTGCTTCTCGCACGAGGACAAGCTGCGCACCCTGCTGTGGCAGTGGCGGGGGCTCCCGCTCGGCGACGAAGCGGTCGAGGTGCTGTCGCGGCTGCGGGCCGAGCTGGAGGGCGCGCTCGGCGACGGCCTGCACGCGCTGCTGACCCGCCGCGAGGTGCGCCGCACGGTCGAGCGCGTGGACCGGCTGCTCACCACCCGCTGCCACCCGCAGCCCTCGCCGGACTGGCCCGCCATCCCCTGGCCGCCGTTTTAGCTACTCTGCGGACACGTGCCGTGACCGTGTCGAGCAGGTGGGCGATTCATGAAAGTTGTGCTGTTCTGCGGCGGCTACGGCATGAGGATGCGCGAGGACGCGCACGACCTGGTGCCCAAGCCCATGGCACGGGTAGGGGGGAGACCGTTGCTGTGGCACGTCATGAGCTGGTACGCGGCTTGGGGGCACCGGGATTTCGTGCTCTGCCTCGGCTACGGCGCCGAGGCGGTCAAGGACTTCTTCCTGGACTACCGGGAGACCTCGTCCAACGACTTCGTCCTGTGCGACGGCGAGCCGCAGCTGCTCAGCCGCGACGTCAGCGACTGGCGGATCAGCTTCGTCGACACCGGCCTGAACACGAGCATCGGACAGCGCCTGGCACAGGTGCGGAGCCACGTCGAGAACGAGCCCATGTTCCTCGCGAACTACGGTGACGTCCTCACGGACGTGCACCTTCCCACGATGATCGACGAGGTCCGCAGCAGCAACGCAGCCGCCGCTGTGCTTGCCGTACTGCCCCGCGACACCTTCCACGTCGTCGACATCGGCCCGGGGCGCCTCGTACGGGCTCTCCGTCCGGTCACCCAGCTGGGCCTTCGAGTCAATGGCGGATACTTCGTCCTCACCCCCGCCGTCCTGGACCTGTTGGGGGACGGGGCGGACCTCGTCGACGGCGCGCTTGCCCGGCTCGCGGACCGGGGTCTCGTGGTGGCGCACGAGTACGACGGCTTCTGGGTGCCTGCGGACACGGTCAAGGACCGGGCGGAACTCGAGGCGATGTACGCAGCCAACCACCGCCCCTGGGCCGTGTGGGAGACGCCGGCTGCCGTCGCCGAGCGGCGGCAGCGGGTCGCCGCGGCGCAGAACGGGTCGCATGCTCCCGCTCCTGCTTGAGCGCCGGGACCGGCCACTGTCCGTCCTCGCCCTGGGGGCGCACTGCGACGACGTCGAGATCGGTGCGGGCGGGCTCCTGCTCCTGCTCGCCCGGCAGCCGCTCGCCCTGGAGGTCTGCCTGCTCACCGGCGCCGGGAGCGGTCGCGACGACGAGGCGAGGGCGGCTGCCCGAGCCGTGACGCCCGATGTGGGGGTCGAGGTGCACGGCCTGCCCGACGGGCGCCTGCCCGCCCACTGGGACGAGGTCAAGGACGTGCTTTCGAGCCTGGCCGGCCGCGCCCGACCGGACGTCGTGCTCGCGCCGCAGCCCGCGGACGCGCACCAGGACCATCGCCTGATCGCCGAGCTCGTGCCTCAGGTGTGGCGCGACGTGTTGGTCCTCGGCTACGAGATCCCCAAGTGGGACGGGGACCTCGGCCGCCCCAACACCTACGTCGCGCTGCCGCCGGAGGTCCTCGAGGCGAAGTGGCGCCTGCTGGACGAGCACTACGCGTCGCAGCGTGGACGCAACTGGTGGGACAGGGAGGTCGTGGTCGGCCTCGCCCGGCTCCGCGGCATGGAGTGCCGCGCGCGGTACGCGGAGGCCTTCACGGTCACCAAGGCCCTACTGTCCTTCTGAGGGGCTCTCGGGCAGTCGCCGTCTAGGGTTGCCGTATGCAGTCCTGGCCCTCGACCCCGGTTCCCGTCCTGCCCGGCGAGCCGCCGGCGCTGCGGCTGCGGGACAGCGCTCGAGGGCTGGTCCCGGTCACCCCGGACGGTGTGGCCCGGCTCTACGTCTGCGGGATCACCCCCTACGACGCCACGCACCTGGGCCACGCCGCGACCTACCTCGCCTTCGACACCCTGGTCCGCGTTTGGCGCGACGCCGGGCTCGACGTGCAGTACGTGCAGAACGTCACCGACATCGACGACCCGCTGCTGGAGCGCGCAGCCCGTGACGGCGAGGACTGGACCGCCGTCGCGGAGCGGGAGACGGCCCTGTTCCGCGAGGACATGGTCGCGCTGCGGGTCCTGCCGCCGACGTTCTATGTAGGCGCGGTCGAAGCCATGGACGAGATCTCGGCGCGGGTGCAGCAGCTGCTGGAAGCCGGCGCGGCCTACCGGGTCGACGACGACGTCTACTTCCCGGTGGCCACGGCCGCGCACTTCGGCGCCGTGGGCGGCCTCGACGCGCAGGAGATGCTCCGGCTGGCCGCCGAGCGGGGCGGGGACCCCGAGCGGCCCGGCAAGAAGGACCCGCTGGACCCGCTGCTCTGGCGCGCCGAGCGCCCGGGCGAGCCGGCCTGGGACTCCCCGCTGGGAAGGGGTCGCCCCGGGTGGCACGTCGAGTGCACCGCCATCGGGATGAACCGCCTCGGCCCGCGCGTCGACGTGCAGGGGGGCGGCAGCGACCTGGTCTTCCCGCACCACGAGATGTCGGCCGCGCACGCCGAGGTCCTGACCGGGCAGTGGCCGTACGCGACGGCGTCCGTCCACGCCGGCATGATCGGGCTGGACGGCGAGAAGATGAGCAAGTCGCGCGGCAACCTGGTGTTCGTGTCGACGCTGCGGCGCGAGGGCGTCGACATGGGCGCCCTGCGCCTCGCGCTGCTCGCGCAGCACTACCGGAGCGACCGCGAGTGGACCGGGGAGGCCCTGCGCGAGGGGCAGGCCCGGCGCGACACGTGGGCACAGGCGATCACCCGCACCTCGGGTCCGGACGGCGCCGCGGTGCTGCACCGCGTGCGCGCCGCGCTGGCCGACGACCTGGACACGCCCCGCGCGCTCGCCGTGCTCGACGACTGGGCGAGCACGCCCGGCTCTGACCCGGCCGCCCCGGCGCTGGTCGCGGCCACGGTCGACGCGCTGCTGGGCGTCGCGGTCTAGCACCGGCTAGACCGGAGGCTCCTCGCCGCCCCGCTTCAGGTAGCGCTCGAACTCCTTGGCGATCGCCTCGCCGGAGGCCTCCGGCAGGTCGGTCGCGGGCTCGCGCTCCTCGAGCGAGGCGATGTACTCCTGGATGTCGCTGTCCTCGGCGGCGAGCTCGTCGACCGAGCGCTCCCACTGCCGCGCCCGCTCGGGCAGCTCGCCGAGCGGCACGGGAATGTCGAGCAGGTCCTCCACCCGGCGCAGCAGCGCGATGGTGGCCTTGGGACAGGGCGGCGACGAGACGTAGTGCGGTACGGCCGCCCAGAACGACAGCGAGGCGATCCCGGCGGCGCTGCAGGCGTCGGCGAACACGCCGACGATGCCGGTCGGGCCCTCGTAGCGGCTCGGCTCCAGTCCGAGGGCCTGCGCGGTGACCGGGTCGGAGGCCGTGCCGTTGACCGGCACCGGCCGGGTGTGCGGGCTGTCCGCCAGCAGGGCGCCGAGCGAGACCACCGTGCGCACCCCGAGCTGCCTGGTGACCGCGATCAGCTCCTCGCAGAAGCCGCGCCAGCGCATGTTGGGCTCCAGGCCGCGGACCAGCACCACGTCGCGGCTCGCCCCCGGCGGGCGGCAGATGGCGAAGCGGGTGGTGGGCCAGGTGATGCGCCGCGCGGCGGTGTCGTCGAAGGACACCGTCGGCCGGTTGACCTGGAAGTCGTAGTAGTCGTCCGGGTCGACCTCGACGACCGCGCGGGCCCGCCACGCGTCCTCCAGGTGCTCGACGGCCCCGGTCGCGGCGTCGCCGGCGTCGTTCCAGCCCTCGAACGCGGCGACCAGCACAGGGTCGTGCAGCGGCGCGATCCCCTCCGGTCGGCGGGGCAGGCTCACGGCGACACCTCCTCGACTGCGGCCCGGATGAGGCCGGCGACCAGCGCGGGCCACTGCAGCGGTACATCGTGCACCGCGCCCGCCCAGCGCAGCAGCCGCGGGCGGGCCAGGACGGTCGCGGCGTGCTCCAGCGCGGCGGCCTTCCGGGCGCCCCACGCCTCGTCACCGCCGCTGGCCTCTGCGGAGACCAGCCACGCGGGGCAGGTGATCCGGGGAAGCAGCAGGGCCGGGTCGCTGTCGAGCAGGTCGTCGACGATCGCCATGTGCCGGTCGAAAGGAAGCCGGGCCCGGGCCAGGCCGTCCTCGCCCAGCTCGAAGATCGGCAGCACCGCCGCCTCCACCTCTGGGGACCACCAGGGCGCCAGCGGGCCGCCGGCCAGGCGCCGGCGGAGCTCGTCCACGGGCAGGGCAGTGCGCGGGGGCTCGAGCCGCGCGCGGGTCGCCGCGCGGTCGGCGCCCACCATGCGCGGCGCGCCGAGGCCGCCGTCCAGTGCGACGACGGACAGCACCCGCTCCGGGTTCTGCGCCGCGAGCCGGAGCGCGGTCGACGCCCCCCAGGAGTGCCCCACCACCACCGCCCGGGACACGCCGAGCGCGTCCAGGGCGGTCAGTGCGTCCCGGGCGACCGTCGCCCCGTCGTACGGGCCGGCCGGCCGGTCGCTGTCCCCGTGGCCGCGCTGGTCCAGTGCCAGCACCGGCAGCCCGCCGAGCCGGGGCGCGACGAGGTCCCAGAAGCGCCGGGTGGAGGCGAGCCCGTGCAGGAGCAGCACGGGGACACCGGCGCCGGGCCAGCGGGTCGCGCGGAGCCGGACGTCGACTCCCGGCAGGTCGAGGTCGATGCCACCGGCCACCGGCGGGCGCTGCCCGAGCGGACTGCTCACCCGACCTGCACAGGGGAGTACGGCGCGGTGCTCACGGGGCTCCCTGTTCGGCGAAGTGCTCCTGCGGAGCCATGCCGGCACGGTACCGCCGCGAACGTCCCGGCCCGGCCATGTCCGCGGGTACGGTGGGCCGGTGCCCGCCGACGCGCTCGAACCCGACGAGGTGCTGGCGCTGCGCTACGACCAGCAGACCGTCGCCGATGAGCTCGCCGCCTGGTGCGGCGGTCAGGTGGAGCTCGCGGTGACCGAGGACGGCGTGGTGACCGCGACTGTGTGGGTGCCCACGTTGAAGGGCCCGCGGCCGGCGATGCTCGGGGACTGGGTCGTACGCCGCGGTCCCGACGACCACGCCGTCCTGGACGACGCGGCCTTCGCCGCCATGCACGGACCGGCGGGCTCGTAACGCGCTGCCGCTCTCGCGCCGCCGTTACGCTGGGAGCATGCCGGCTGCGGATCTTGTCACCGTCCTGCGCGAGCGCGTCGTCGTGGCGGACGGGGCCATGGGCACGATGCTGCAGGCCTACGACCTGTCGATCGAGGCCGACTTCGAGGGCCACGAGGGCTGCAACGAGGTCCTGAACACCACCCGCCCCGACGTCGTACGGGCGGTGCACGACGCGTACTTCGCGGTCGGCTGCGACGCCGTCGAGACCAACACGTTCGGTTCCAACTGGGCTGCGCTCAACGAGTACGGCATCGCCGACCGGATCTTCGAGACCTCGCTGGCCGGAGCCCGGATCGCCCGCGCGTCGGCAGACGCCTGGTCCACCCCGGACCAGCCCCGCTGGGTGATCGGCTCCGTCGGCCCCGGCACCAAGCTGCCGACGCTCGGCCACGCGCCGTACGCCCTGCTGCGCGACGCCTACCAGGAGCAGTGCGCCGCGATGCTCGAGGGCGGCATCGACGCCGTGCTGGTCGAGACCGCGCAGGACCTGCTGCAGGTGAAGGCCGCGATCGTCGGTGCCCGGCGGGCGATGGCCGCGGGCGGGCGCAGCGTCCCGGTGATCGCCCAGGTGACCGTCGAGCTGACCGGCACCATGCTGCTCGGCTCGGAGATCGGTGCGGCGCTGACCGCGCTCGAGCCGCTCGGCATCGACCTCATCGGGATGAACTGCGCCACCGGGCCCGCCGAGATGGGCGAGCACCTGCGCTACCTCTCTCAGCACGCCCAGATCCCGCTGTCCGTGATGCCCAACGCCGGCCTGCCCGTGCTCGGCCGCACCGGCGCGGAGTACCCCCTGCAGCCCGCGGAGCTCGCGGAGGCCCTGTCACGGTTCGTCGACGAGTACGGCGTCGGGCTGGTCGGCGGTTGCTGCGGGACGACGCCGGAGCACCTGCGCCAGGTCGTCGAGGCCGTCCGGGGCCGGGCCGTCCCGGCGCGCACCCCGGTGACCGAGCCCGGAGCCGCGTCGCTGTACTCCGCCGTGCCCTTCGCGCAGGACGCCGGCGTGCTGATGGTGGGGGAGCGCACCAACACCAACGGCAGCAAGGCCTTCCGGGAGGCGATGCTCGCCGGGAACTGGGAGAAGGTCGTCGACATCGGCCGCGAGGCCGTGCGTGAGGGCGCCCACCTGGTCGACCTCTGCGTCGACTACGTCGGCCGCGACGGCGCCATCGACATGCGTGACGCCGCTTCCCGGCTGGCGACGGCCTCCACCCTGCCGATCATGCTGGACTCCACCGAGCCGCCGGTGATCGAGGCCGGGCTCGAGTGCCTCGGCGGCCGGGCCGTCATCAACAGCGTCAACTTCGAGGACGGCGAGGGCCCGGACAGCCGGTTCGCGCGGGTGATGCCGATCGTCAAGGAACACGGCGCCGCCGTCGTCGCGCTGTGCATCGACGAGGTGGGCCAGGCGCGTACGGCGCAGTGGAAGCTCGAGGTCGCGGAGCGCCTGATCACGACGCTGACCGGGCAGTGGGGCCTGCGCGAGGGCGACATCCTCATCGACTGCCTGACCTTCACCCTCGGCACCGGCCAGGAGGAGTCCCGCCGCGACGGCCTCGAGACGATCGAGGCGATCCGGCTGCTCAAGGAGCGCCGGCCGGCGGTCGGCACCACCCTCGGGCTGTCCAACATCTCCTTCGGGCTCAAGCCGGCGGCCCGGGTCGTGCTCAACTCGGTCTTCCTGCACGAGTGCCAGAAGGCCGGGCTGTCGAGCGCGATCGTGCACGCCTCGAAGATCCTGCCGATGAACCGGATCCCGGACGAGCAGCGCGAGGTGGCGCTGGACCTGGTGTACGACCGACGCAGGGAGGGTTACGACCCGCTGACCGCGTTCCTGGACCTGTTCGAGGGCGTCGAGGCCGACAGCGGCGGCCTGTCGCGCGCCGAGGCGCTCATGCTGCTCCCGCTCGCCGAGCGGCTCGAGCGGCGCATCGTCGACGGCGAGAAGAACGGGCTCGAGGCCGACCTCGACGAGGCGATGGCGGCCGGCCAGGCGCCGCTGGCCATCGTCAACGACACCCTGCTGTCCGGGATGAAGACGGTCGGCGAGCTGTTCGGCTCCGGCGAGATGCAGCTGCCGTTCGTGCTGCAGAGCGCGGAGGTCATGAAGACGGCCGTGGCCCACCTCGAGCCGCACATGGACAAGGTCGAGGGCTCGTCCGGCAAGGGCAAGATCGTGCTGG
>DASTLY010000036.1:0-83768 GCA_035714445.1 Mycobacteriales bacterium | reverse complement strand
ACGACCCGGCCGTGCACCGGGGGCTGGTCCAGCTGCTGGACTTCGCGCCGGCCAACCTGCTGCTCATCCTCACGAGCCGCGCGCTCCCGCGGCTGCCGCTGAGCCGGCTGCGGGTGCGCCGGCAGCTCACGGAGGTCGACGCCGACGGGCTCCGTTTCGACGCCGACGAGGCGTGGGCACTGCTGGTCGACCTCGACGGCCTCGACCTCGACCGGGCGGACGTCGCGCAGCTCTGCGACAGCACGGACGGCTGGGTCGCCGCGCTGCAGCTGGCCTCGCTGTCGCTGCGCGGGTGCGCCGACCCGAAGCAGCTGATCCGGGGGTTCTCCGGACGGCACCACGCGGTCGAGGAGTACCTGGCGGAGAACGTGCTGAGCGCGCTGCCCGCGGACGTCCTGGACTTCCTGCTGGACACGTCGGTCTGCGACCGGCTCTGCGGGGACCTGGCCGGGACGGTGAGCGGGCGCAGCGACGGTCAGGCGATGCTCGAGGAGCTCGTGCGACGCGACCTGTTCCTGCGCCCGCTGGACACCGAGCGGACCTGGTTCCGCTACCACCACCTGTTCGCCGACCACCTGCGGCGTCGACTGTCCCGCGACCGGCCCGGTCGGGCCCGCGGGCTGCACGCGCGTGCCTCGGCGTGGTTCGCCGGCCAGGACCTGGTGCCCGAGGCGGTCACCCACGCGCTCGCGGCCGGCGACGTGACCACGGCGACCGACCTCGTCGAGGGGCAGGCGATGCTGCTGGTGGAGCACAGCCGGATGGTCGGCCTGCTCGGCCTGGTGGGACGGCTGCCGGCGGGCGCAGCCGACGGGCGGCCGGGACTGCTCATGGCGGTGGCCTGGGCGAACTGCCTGCTGCACCGGACGTCCGCCGCCCAGCTCGCGCTCGACCGGCTCCAGCAGGAGGACCTGCCTGAGGAGGCCCGCAGCGAGGCCGACGTCGTGCAGGCCTGCATCGACGTCTACTGCGACCGTACGGACCGGGCCGAGGACCTCGTCCGCCGCAGCCTGCAGCAGGCCGCGCACTACCGCCCGTGGATCGTCGCGGTCGCCGCCAATCTCCAGAGCTTCTGCGACATTCAGGCGGCGCGGTACCAGGCGGCCCGCGACCGGCAGCGCTGGGCGCGGCCGTTCCAGGACCGCGCCACCGGACCGTTCTCCGGCGTCTACGGGCGCTGCCTCGCCGGGATGGCCGCGCTGGCCCAGCTGGACCTCGATGCCGCGCAGGAGCAGCTGCAGGACGCCGTGTCCCTGGCCCGTACGTCGGCCGGCCGAAGCTCGCACGCGGCCAGGCTGGCCGGGGCGCTGCTCGGCGAGCTGCTGTACGAGCGGGGAGAGCTGGCGGAGGCGGAGCGGCTGCTCGAGGAGAGCCGGGAGCTCGGGGCGGAGAGCGGCGTCGTCGACGTCATGGTCGACAGCCACGTCCTGCTGGCTCGGACCAGGGCCGGGCGGGGCGCGGTGACGGAGGCCTCCGAGCTGCTCGGCGACGGCGCCAGGACTGCCGAGCGGCTCGGGCTGCCCCGGCTGTCGTCGGCCGTTCACGCCGAGCGGGTGAGGCTGCTGATCAGCGCCCGCCAGGTGCGGGAGGCCCGCCGGGCGGCGCAGGGGCTCGCCGACGGGACGCACTGCCAGGGCGGCATCGCCGTGGCGCTCGACCAGCTGCGTGCCGGGTCGTGGGCCGCCGTCCTGTCGGCCGAGGGCGACCACGCCGCAGCCACGACGCTGCTGGAGGGCCTCGTCGCCGAGCTGCACGCGCGCGGGCAGTGGCGCGCCGAGGTCGCGGCCATGGTGCAGCTGGCGGCCGTCCACGACCGCGCGGCCCGGTGGCGTGCCGCCGAGCGCACCCTGGCCGGTGCGCTGGTGCGCGGCCTGCCGGCCGGGCTGTGGCAGACCTTCCTGGACGCGGACGTCGCCGCCGTGCTGGACCGGCTGCTGGCGCTGGTGCGCGCCGACGCCTGGCCGGGCGGGCTCGATCCGCTCGACGCCGACCGGCTGGTCGCCCTGGTGACGGCACACGGCCGCCCGGACGTCGAATCGGCCGACCTGACCGGGCGCGAGGTCGAGGTCCTGCGGATGCTCGCCGCCGGCCGGAGCAACCAGCAGATCGCGCAGTCGCTGGTGGTGACCGTCAACACGGTCAAGTGGCATCTGAAGAACATCAACGTCAAGCTCGGCGCCGCGAACCGTACCGAGGCGGTGTCGCTCGGCCGGCGCAGCGGCCTGGTCAGCTGACCTCCCTTGCCTCCGGCGGAACACCTCCGGGAGCGCCGACACCCTGGTACACATCAGCCCTTCCCCTGCAGCTCCGAGGAGCCCCCGTGAACACGCCGTACCGGACCGTGTCCCGCTTCGTCCTCGGCCTGACGGCGCTCGCCACCGCGCTGGCCGTCGCAGGTCCCGCGGACGCCGCCCCTCGTACGTTGTTCGGCGTCTCGGTGGCCGGCGTCTCCGGCGAAACCGCTGCGCAGACCGTCGCCCGCACCCGCGCGCAGTTCGGCAGCCTGCCCGTCGCGCGCATCTTCGACGACATGCCGCCCGACAGCTGGTCGGCGAACCCGCGGCTGGCGGCGTTGGGGACCGGCAGCAGCGTCGTCTACTCGGTCAAGGGCGGCGACATCGGTGCGGTCGCGGCGGGCTCGCTGGACGCGCGGATGTCGGCCTTCCTGCGCTCCAAGCCGGGCGGCGTCACGGTCTACGTCGCGCTCCACCACGAGCCCGAGGACGATGTCGCCCAGGGCACGTTCACCGCGGCGCAGTTCGTCGCGGCGACCGCCCGACTCGCGCCGGTCATCCGCTCGGCCGGGGGCGTGCCGACGACCATCCTCATGGCGTACACCGCGCAGCCCGGGTCCGGCCGCAACTGGCGGGACTACTACACCCCCGCCGTCGACGTGCTGGCCTGGGACGCCTACAACACGGCGGCGACCGCGAAGGTCCCCGGCTACCGCGACCTCGACAGCATGGTGGCGGCGGTGGCGGCGGTGGCCCGGGAGACCGGCAAGCCGTTCGGCTGGGCCGAGCTGGGCTCGCCCTGCATCGCGAGCGACCCGAACTGCACGGGGCGGGCGGCCTGGCTGACCGCGGTGGGCGGGGCCATGAGCCGGGCCGGCGCGTCCTTTGTCACGTACTGGAACCGCAGCGCCCTGTCCGGTCCGTCGGACTACGCGCTGCGGGACGCCCCGTCGGTGTCCGCCTGGCGGGACCTCATCCAGCGGGGGTGAGTCGCCCGTACGGCGTCCCCCCCGCCCGCGGGTCGGCGCGCACTCCTGCGTCGGCTGTACCGGGAGCCCGGTGACGAGGGTCGACCGACCCCGTGCGGAGCTCGACGCCGGCCCGCTCGCGCTCCTCGAGGGCGAGGGTCGGGTGTTGGCGAACACAGGAGAACTGCTTCGGTCGCGAAGTGCTCGTGGGTGGGCTCGACCCGGTGCATGACAGGAGGTCACTGGCGGCACCGGGCAGGATCGGCACGCAGCGGACCCGCCGTGGAAGTCGTCGGAGCAGGAGGCGCCGCATGACCAGCACCGTGCACCGTCCCGCCCGGACGGCTCCGCCACGCGGCGTGACCGAGCCGCTCGTGGTCGCCGCACCGCCCGCGTCGCCGACCCGGGACGGCGCCGGCTGGGTGATGTACGCGCTGCCGGCGGTGCGCGCGGCCTGGGCGCACCGGCAGGCGACCGACGCCCTCTGGGCGTGGTCTGACGCGCTCGCTGCAGCTCGGGACGCCTACGACGAGGCGGAGACGATTGCCGCCCTGGCGAGCGGTGTGTTCCTGCCGGTGGGCAAGGAGGCCCGTCGGCAGGTGGGAACGACAGCCGCGAGTCACGGCGGCGTGCACTCGAACAGGTACCACACGCGCGTGTTTGAGACACTCAGCCCGGTGCAGACCCGGGAGCAGGCGCTCGAGGCGCTCAGCACCTGGTTGTCGCGTGGCGCTGCGTACCCGTGATCGTGTACCGGGTGGCGCCCCGCGAAGGTGGCCAGGACCTTGACCGCAGCATTCACGTCGGTCTACCTCCGGTCGGCCGGCGGCAGAGCGGGCCCTGGGTGCCGTTCGACGTGGAGCTGGTCAGCCGGCGGGGCCGCCGCGCGCTGGAGCCGGTCGACGCGATGCGCGTCAACGGTGACTTCCTGGTGGTGAAGGACGCGGCGCTGCCGCGGGTGGAGCGGGAGCTGGCGCCGTACGTGGAGTTCCTCCCGCTGCGCTGCGCGCAGGAGCCGCTGACGATGCTGAACGTGCTGCAGGTGGCTGATGCGCTGGACGAGGAGGAGTCGCAGATCAAGCGGTTCCGGGACGGCGGGATCATGCGCGTCGACCGGTTCGTGTTCCGGCCGGAGGCCGTTCCGACGGCCGGGTTGTTCCGCGTTCCGCAGAGCATGGTGCACATGTTGTGCGCGCAGGACACGGCGGACATGCTGCGGGACCGCTTGGCAGGTCTGGACCTGGAGCCCCTGTGGGAGGGCTGACAGGTGCCCTCTGCTGCGCGCGTCCTGGTCTACGGCTTCGAGCGGCGCCGGCGCGTGCAGTTCGTGGAGCCGACGCCGCAGGCCGACGACTGGGTGCACGACCGCGTCATCGGTGTGCCACAGGGTGAGCGCTGGCGGCCCTTCGAGATCGAGCTGATCCCCGAGCTGGAAGGCCGCACGCTCGAGGACGTCGACATGCCGTACTTCGCGGCCGACGCGCTGGTCGTGAAGGACCGCGCCCTGCCCCGGGCGCAGGAGCTGCTGGGACCGTACGCGGAGTTCCTGCCGCTGATCTGCGAGCAGGAACCGCTGACGCTGGTCAACGTCGTGGCGGAGGTGGACGCGCTGGATCTGGCGGCCTCGCTGGTCCCCCGGGTCGCGGCGAACCGGGTCATGCGCGGCGACGCGTTCGTGTTCCGGCGGGAGGCGCTGCCGGACGAGGGCGTCTTCGTCATCCCACCGTCGCCCGGGCGGCGGATCTTCTGCACGAGACCCACCGCCCTCGTGCTGCGCAAGGCCTTCACCGGCCTCGAGCTGCAGCCGGTATGGGAGGGGTGACCTCCAGACGGCACGGCTGCGGTGGCTCGCCGGCGACCTGCCGCGCCGGCTGTACGCCTGCCCGGCGTCGAGCTAGACGCCGACCGGCTCGCGTACTTCGGCGACCGGGGCCGGGCTGGCCGCGAACGGCTGCCGGCCGCGGGGGGCGTCGTACCGGCTGCGCACGAGAATGCCCTCGCGCCTGGCCACGATCGTCGGCACGAGCGCCTGGCCGGCGACGTTGACGGCGGTGCGGCCCATGTCCAGGATCGGGTCGACGGCGAGCAGCAGGCCGACGCCGGCGAGCGGCAGGCCCAGGGTCGACAGCGTGAGCGTGAGCATGACGACGGCGCCGGTGGTGCCGGCAGTCGCTGCGGAGCCGAGGACCGAGACCAGCACGATGAGCAGGTAGTCCGACAGCCCGAGGTCGATGCCGAAGAACTGCGCGACGAAGATCGCGGCGATGGCGGGGTAGATCGCGGCGCAGCCGTCCATCTTGGTGGTGGCGCCGAGCGGTACGGCGAAAGAGGCGTACTCGCGCGGCACACCGAGGGCGTGCTCGGTCACCTGCTCGGTCACCGGCAGGGTGCCGATGGACGAGCGGGAGACGAAGGCCAGCTGGATCGCCGGCCAGGCGCCGGTGAAGAACTGCTTCACCGACAGGCCGTGGGCCCTCAGCAGGACCGGGTAGACGACGAACAGCACGATCGCCAGGCCCACGTAGACCGCGGCGACGAAGGTGCCGAGCGAGCCGAGGGCGTCCCAGCCGTAGCTGGCGACGGCGTTGCCGAGCAGGCCGACGGTGCCCAGCGGCGCCAGCCGGATGATCCACCACAGGACGGTCTGCACGATCTCGAGCGCGGCCTGGTTGAACGCCAGCACCGGCTTGGCCCTCTCGCCGAGCTTGAGTGCGGCGATGCCGATGGCGATGGAGATCACGAGCAGCTGCAGGACGTTGAAGGACAGGCTGGTCGTCGCGGCGCCGTCGGCGACCTTCGTGCTGGCGGCCAGGCCGAGGACGTTGGTCGGGACCAGGCCGGTGAGGAAGGCCCACCAGTCGCCGACCTGCGAGGGGGCGGTGGCGGCGTCGGCGGCGACCGAGGTGTGGTCGCCGGGCCGCAGCACGAGGCCGAGCCCGATGCCGATGGTCACGGCGACCAGCGCGGTGAGGGCGAACCACAGCAGCGTCTGGCCGGCGAGTCGGGCCGCGTTGGCGACGCCCCGCAGGTTGGCGATGCTGGCGATGATCGCGGTGACGATGAGCGGGACGACGGTCGTCTTGAGCAGGTTGACGAACAGCGTGCCGATCGTGCTGAGCGTGCTGGTCAGCCAGTTGGGCGAGCCGTCGGAGACGGGACCCATCGAGCGGGCGACCAGCCCGAGCAGGACGCCGAGCACCAGCCCGGCGAGGACCTGCGCGGGGAACGGGACCCGCGCGACGAAGGACAGGGCTCGGCGCAGGGGGGACGTCGTACGGGGCGACGTCTGGACAGCGGTGGACAACGGAGGGCCTCTCGGAGGTGGGCTGGACGGTCTCGGGCGTGGGCTCAGCGAGACGGACACAGCGCGCTCGAGGTGCGCAGGAGGTCGACGTGACGGCGCTGCGTCAGCACCCGTCTCCCCGATCCCTGCACCCGGCGCTCCACGCGAAGGGGAACAGCCTTCGGGTCCAGGAGATTCCGATTCGTCCCGCCGCGGGCGCGAACACCACAGCTCGGCTGCCCGGCGCAGGGGGAGCGTTGTGGTGGGCTGGGGCGATGTCGAGGACGTCGCGCCGCCCGGTCCCGCCCAGCGCGACCGTGCTGCTGCTCGGCGGGCGCAGCGAGATCGGGCTGGAGGTCGTCGAGCGGCTCGTCCGCGACGGCGCCCGCACCGTGGTGCTGGCTGCCCGTGGCGCCGATCGGCTCACGGCCGAGGCCGAGCGGATGCGGGCCGCCGGCGCGGCGCAGGTGCACACCGTCGACTTCGACGCCGACGACGTCGCGGCGCACGGTCGGCTGCTCGCGGGCGTGGTGGCCCGGCACGGCGCCGTCGACGCCGTCGTGGCCTTCGGGGTGCTCGGCGACCAGGCACGCGCCGAGAAGGACGCCGCGCATGCCCTTGCGGTGGTGCACACCGACTTCACCGCCCAGGTCAGCGTCCTGTCCCACCTGGCTGCCCTGCTGCGCCCGCTGCGCGCCGGGCGGCTGGTGGTGTTCTCCTCCATCGCCGGGGTGCGGGCGCGGCGGCACAACTACGTGTACGGCTCGGCGAAGGCCGGGCTGGACGCCTTCGCCAGCGGCCTGGCCGACGCCCTGGCCGGTAGTGGGGTGTCGCTCCTGCTGGTGCGGCCGGGGTTCGTGATCGGGCGCATGAGCGCGGGGATGCCGCCCGCGCCGCTGTCCAGCACCCCGCCGCAGGTAGCCGACGCGACGGTGGCCGCGCTGGCGGCCGGCCGGGGCGAGGTGTGGGTCCCCGCGTCGCTGCGTGCCCTGGCCGCCGCGATGCGCGTCACCCCGCGAGCGCTGTGGCGCCGCGCGCCGCGATGAGCCGCCGCACGGTAGGTACTAGGGCCGCCGGGTAGGCCTGGGGCGTGCCTGAAGGACACCTGCTGCACCGCACGGCCGGCCAGATCGCCGCCGACCTGACCGGCGCGGCGGTCACCGCCACGTCCCCGCAGGGCCGGCTCGACGTCGGCGACCTCGACGGGCGGGTGCTGACCGGCGCGCAGGCGTACGGCAAGCACCTGTTCGTGCACCTGGCCGCGGCGCCTGCGGTGCACGTGCACCTCGGGATGCGCGGGCTGTTCCTGCGCCACCCCGACCCCACCGAGCCGCCGCGCAAGGGCGTGCGGCTGCGGCTGTCGGGCCCCGTCGCCTGGGATGTGATCGCGCCGACCACCTGCGAGCTGCTCGACCCGGCCGGCGTCGAGCGGGTCGTCTCCGGGCTCGGGCCCGACCCGCTCAGGGCGGACGCCGATCCCGCCGAGGCCGTACGCCGGCTGCGGGCGGCGCGCGGGCCGGTCGGCGCGGCCCTGGTGGACCAGGCCGTGTGGGCCGGCGTCGGCAACGCCTGGCGGGCCGAGCTGCTGTTCCTCGAGCGGCTCGACCCGGCGCGGCCCGCCTCGTCCCTGACCGGGGAGCAGGCCCGCGCCCTGTGGGAGCGCACCGCAGAGCTGATGGCCGTCGGCCGGGACGCCGGGCAGGTCGTCAGCGACCCGGTCGCCCCGGACGAGCGCTGGGTCTACAAGCGCGAGACCTGCCGCTCCTGCGGGGCTGCGGTGCGCACGGCGCAGGTCGGCGGACGTACGTCGTACGCCTGCCCGGTGGAGCAGGTCTGACGCCAGGCGTAGACGTACACCGCGTCAGCACCGTCGTCGGGTCCTCTCCCGCGGCGTAGAAGCCGACCGCCAGCACGGTCGCGGGGTAGCCGGAGACTCGAAGTCGAAGGGTCCTCAGGTCGAGGGACGTTGACGCCGTCACCCTAGAATCCGGACATATGCACAGGCAGATCGCGGAGCCAGCCGCTCACTGTCCGGTCCAGCCCCGGCGCATGTCGGCGACGATGAGCGGCGAGTCCAGCGTGGAGGGCTCCAGCACCCGCGGCGCCCGGTCCCGCCCGAACACCGCCGACGCGAGGAGCACCTGCCGGTCGAGGAAGCGCAGCGCAGGGGCGTCCGGCGCCAGCGCCAGCTCCGGCGCCTGCTGCCGCGCCGCCAGCACGAACCCCCAGTCGCCGAAGCTCGGCACGTCCACGTGGTACGGCGTCGTCCGCAGACCGCTCGCGCCGACGCTGGCCACCGTGCGCCAGTACGCGGTCGGGGTGGCGTACGGGCTGCCGGCCTGCACGACGACGAGCCCGTCGGGGGCGAGCGCGCCCTGGACCAGCCCGTAGAACTCCGTCGAGTAGAGCCGGCCCAGGGCGAGGGTGTCCGGGTCGGGCAGGTCGATGACGACCGCGTCGAAGCCGCCGCCCTGCTGACCGCGCAGCCAGGCGAAGGCGTCGTCCAGCACGACCGCGACCCGCGGGTCATCGAGGGAGTGCCCGTTGAGCGCGCCGAGCCGGCCGCGCGCCAGCTCGACCACGGCCGGGTCCAGCTCGACCTGCACGACCGAGCGCACCGACGGCGTACGCAGCAGCTCGCGGGCGGCGAGCCCGTCGCCCCCACCGAGCACCAGGACGCGCTCCGCGCCGCGGGACAGCGCCGGGTGGACCAGCGCCTCGGTGTAGCGGTACTCGTCGAGGCTGCTGAACTGCAGGTCGCCGTCGAGGTAGAGCCGGGTGTCGCCGGCGCGCTCGGTGACCACGATCTCCTGGTACGCCGAGCGGACGGCCTCTACCACCGGGTCGGCGTACAGCCGCTGCCGCGCGGACAGCTCGATGTCCGAGGACTGCACGAGCAGCACCGTCAGCACCACGCCGCAGCCGGCCAGGGCGAGCGGCGCGACGCGGCGGGTCCGGCGGTCCAGCTGGCCGCGGACCAGCCACAGCACGGCCACGGCCGCCACCAGGTTGACCAGCCCGGTCAGCGCGGCGCCGCGGATCTGGCCGGCCAGCGGCAGCAGCAGGAACGGCCAGGCCAGCCCGCCCAGCAGCGCGCCGCCGTAGTCCGCGGCGTTGAGGTCGGCCAGCAGCCGCCCGGAGGTCTCAGCCCGGGCGTCCCCGCGGTCGCGCTGCAGCAGCGTCATCAGCAGCGGCACCTCGGCGCCGACCAGCAGCCCGACCACGGCGGTGGCGGCGAGCAGCACGAAGGTGCCGGCGCCGTAGAAGGAGTAGGAGACGTACAGCGCGGCCGCGCTCAGCCCGCCGAGCAGGCCGAGCACCGTCTCGACGGCGACAAAGGCCGCGGCCGCCCGCGGCACGAGCGGCTTGACCAGCAGCGCCCCGACGCCGAGCGCCGCGACGTAGCCGGCGATGACCAGCGAGGTCTGGGTGACGCCGCCGCCGGTGAGGCTGGCGCCGAGGGTGAGCAGGCACAGCTCGTACACCAGCCCGCACGCCGCGCAGGCCGCCACGGCGGTGAGCAGCAGCGCGCGGGGCAGCGGGCGTACGGGGGACCGGGAGGCCGGGGGCGCCTCCGCGGTCACATCGGTGCCAGGGCTCAGGACAGCGCGGCGGCGTTGACCGCGCCGACGGCCAGGAGCGTGGCGGCGATCGCCCAGGCGGCACCGGAGACGTGCGAGTCGTGCACGATCGCGCGCAGGTGGCCGGGGACGACCGCGTCGAGCAGCCGCAGCGCGATGGCCTGCAGCGCCACCCCGAGCAGGCCGTAGACCGCCGAGTCGACCAGACCCTGCGCCAGCCCGTCCGAGCTGGTGAGGATCGACGTGACCACGATCGTTGCGAGGGCGAGGTGGTTGGCCGCCAGCAGCACCGCCGCGCTGCCGTTGCGCTCGGTGTAGACCTGCGCGCGCAGGTCTCCCGGCGTGAGGGCGTCGAGGACGACGAAGCCCACGGCGAGCACGGCGACGCCGACCAGGAAGTACAGGACCGTGGCGAGCACGCCGTCGAACAGGTCGCCCCCGTCGAGCGAGCCGAACTCCAGGGCGAGGTGCAGGGTCGTCACGCAGTGCTCCAGGGGTCGAGGCCGGCAGCGGGCGGGGGCGATGCGGCGGCTGTAGAGGTCATTTCGAGTCCCCGGGACCGCCGTCGCCGGGCACCGGCGACCCGGGCGAGAAGCCCGGACCGAGGTAGGCGAACCCGCCGGTGCGGTAGCGCCCGCTGTCGAGGTCCTCGGCGAGGATCTGGCTCCCGCCGCCCGGGGCCGCGGAGACGATCACGACGTCGTCGTCGTAGCGCAGGTACTCGCTGCCGCCGTCCGCCCGCCGGGCGAGCGGCTCGCGGTCGCCCACGATGGCGGCGGTCACGGTGCCGACCGGGCGGTTGTTCTGCCAGGTCTCGGACTCGCCGGCCCGGCTCGACGAGCCGAACTCCTCGCGCAGGTAGCTGCGGATGTCGCCGTTGTTGCCGCAGGCCGTCAGCAGCACGAGCGCAAGGGTCACGCCCAGCACCGTGCGCACGCGGGGCACCCAGCTCGCCCGCCGCCTCACGGCTGCCACCGGCTCGCGGTCGTCACGACCACCCCCGACGTCGCGCCGGGGTAGAGGTGCCAGGTCCGCCACGCCCAGCCGGTGCCGTCGGGGGCGCCGGTCAGCGCCGTCACCGCGGCGCCGGAGGTGGGGAAGGCCCCGCACAGCCAGGCGTCCTCCTGCGCGGCGGTCGTGCGCAGCTGCCGGGCCAGGTCGTCGAGCTCGGCGGCGGGCACGGTCCGGCTGCTGCTGCGCAGGGAGTACGGCGCGCGGTCCAGCTGCTCGGGCAGTGGCAGCCCGCCGGCCGCCACCGCGTCGCACGACACCTCCTCCACGCACTGCAGCGGGCCGGCAGTGGCGCGTACGACGTGGCTCGAGCCCAGCACGCCGAGGACCAGCCGGTCGGCGCCGCGCCGCAGGACCAGCTCGGCCAGGGGCGCCGGGGCGGGCGCGTCGAGCAGCAGGCCGAGCGCCTCGGCGGCGACGTCGCGCGGGGGGACCTCCAGCAGGTGCAGCGTCACGGCGTCGGTGGCCCGGAGTGGAAGACGGTGAGCTCGCCGCGGGTGACGGCCCGGCCGGTCGAGACCTCCCAGGACTGGGTGCTCGCCCAGCGCTCGAAGGCCAGCAGGCCGGTGCGGTCGGCGGTGGCGTAGTCCGCGTAGTCCACAGCGCCCTGCGGCCCGGTGCCCGTCGTGCCCTCGGCCGTGTAGTCCGCCCGGCCGCGCTCCACGAGCCGGTGCACCCGGTCGTCCAGCACGACCTCCGAGCCGGTGGGCTCGAGGCCGGTCATCTCCCGCCGCATCCACAGGGTCATCTCCAGGTCACCCTCGTCGTCCTCCACCGTGAGCCAGCGCCGGCCGGTCGACCCGTCGAGCAGGTGCTCCTTCCAGGTGGAGCCACCCTCGGTGAGCGTGATCGTGCCACGGACGACGTGGTCCACGCCGGCGTACGTCACCACGTCGGCGACCCCGATCCGGTGCGGGTCGTAGAGCTCGGGCCCGTCGCGCAGGGGGTCGACGCGTGCGGGTCCGCTGCGCGTACGCCGGCGGCGGGCGAGAACGAGGGCCAGCAGGGCCGCGACGACGACCAGCACCAGCAGCCCGGGAACGAGCCCGTCCACCCGCACCTCTCCCTCCGACCGCTGACCTGTCCGGCCCACTGACCTGTCCGACCCGCTGACCGCGGCAGTCCCAACGGCCAGGATGATCGCATGACTGACGGGGGATGGCGGGTAAGCGTCGGCAACGCCCGGGGCGCGCACGGGTTTGCCCGGTGGACCGAGCGGTCCGAGCCGACGCTGCTCGCGGCGGCCGGCCTGTTCCTGGTGGTGCTCGTGGTGCAGGCGGTGACGCCGGACCGGCCCGGGTGGGCGACGGTCGTCCTGCGGATGGCCGAGCTGCTGGTGTGGCTGGTGTTCGCCGTCGACTACGGCGCCCGCCTGCTGCTCGCCCCGGACCGCCGCGCCTACGTGCGTGGCCACCTGCTCGACCTGCTGGCCCTGGTGGCGCCCTTCCTGCGGCCGCTGCGCCTGCTCACCCTGATCGGGGTGTTCGGCACGTCGGCCCGGCGCGCCGGCGACGAGATCCGCAACGGCCTGGTCTTCGTCGCCGGCGTGGCGGCGCTGCTGGTCGTCAGCTCCGCGGCGCTCGTGCTCGACGCCGAGCGGGGCGCCGAGAACGCGAACATCCAGGGCTACGGCGACGCGCTCTGGTGGGCCACGGTCACGATCACCACCGTCGGGTACGGCGACCGCTTCCCGGTCACTCTTGAGGGCCGGGCGGTCGCCACGTTGCTCATGCTCGTCGGCATCAGCCTGCTCGGGCTGATCACCGCGTCGGTCGCGACCTGGTTCGTCAAGCACTCGGCGGAGCAGCTCGAGCAGGGCGCGCCCGACGGGGACGCGACGCTCACCACCCTCACGCTCATCGCCGAGCGGCTGGAGCGGCTCGAGAGCGCGCAGCGGGTGCACACCGGTCCCAGCCATCCCGACGATGCCGGCCACCCCGACGATGCCGGCCGCCCCGACCCGCAGCCCTGCCCGCACTGCGCCCGGACGCCCTGAGAGCGTGGCCGGCCGCCTCGGTCAGCGGTCGGGGCCGCGCAGGGTGATCTCGATGAGTCCGGCGACGGGGACGTAGGCGCGCGTGCAGGTGGCGACGGGGTCCTCGATGCTCGTGATCTTCGCGTCGTGGGCGGGGTCGAAGCCGGCTGCGCTGACCGCCTGCTCGGCGACCTGCCGGGCTGCCGGCAGGGGCAGGCACTGGCCGGCGATGCGCTGGCGCAGGGTCTGCAGGACCTGACCGAAGGGCTCGCCGGTGGGGTACTCGCCGCTGGCGGGGCCGTCGAGGCCCTGGAGGAGGACGGTCCGGCTGCCGCTGTCGTCGACGAACGCGAGGGCGCACCAGGTCCTGCCGTCGGCCCGGCGTGCCTGCTCGAGACGCTGGATCGTCCAGCCGGTCAGGCCGAGATCGGTGAGGTCGGACCGGACGAGCGCGGCGACCTCGTCGGCGCTGTGGCAGCGGGACTGGGGGCCCTCGAGGACGTCGTCGAGGCGCTGCCTGAGCTCGAGGCGCACGGGGTCGTTGCGGAAGGTGTCGGGCAGGGCCTGCCAGCTGCTCGGGACCGGCCAGTCGGCGGGGACGACGGAGATGTAGCTGGCGCCGGTGGTGTAAGCGCGCAGGGCCGGCGGAGGCCCGTCCTGCAGTCGCTCGTACTCGGCGGCGCAGTCGGCGACGGGGTCGCCGCTGCTGACGGACATGAAGCTGGACAGGCTGCCCCCGGCCTGCTCGAACTCCTGCCGGCTGGTGCCGGCCGCGCAGGCCAGGCCCAGGGCGCTGTCGGCGGGCTGGTGGAGCACCGCGTAGGCGGCGCCTCCACCACCGGCCAGTACGGCGGCCGTGAGCGCGGCGGCGGCGGCCCGCCAACGCCGGGTCCGGCGGCCCTGGCCACGCCCGGTACCGGGGGTGTCCGCGGCGACGGCCCGGTCGATCAGGGCGGTGGCGCAGCCCGGGTCGTACGGCGCAGGGCTGGGCGCGGGGTCGGCCTGGCGGAGCAGGGCGAGCGGGTCGGGGGTCATGGCGTGACCTCTCGGGCAGGCAGGGCGTCGCCGGGGTGCGGGTGGTCGGCGGGTGGTTGCAGGGCGCCGGCGAAGCGGCGTCGGGCGCGGTGCAGCCGGACCTTCGCTGCGGTGGGGGTGCAGCCGAGGACGTACGCCAGCTCGTCGGTCGGCAGCTGCTCCCACGCGGCCAGGCGCAGGACCTCGGCGTCGCGTGCGGTGAGCCTGGCCAGGGCGGCGTGGACCCGGGTGTTCTGGTCCAGCTGGGCGACGACCTCGTCGGCGTGGTCGGCGACGACCTCGGCGGGCTGGGCGTGGACGCGGGCGAGGAGCCGGTCGCTGCGGCTGCGGCTGCGCCAGGTGTGCAGGACGTGGTGCGAGGCGGTGCGGTAGAGCCAGGGCAGCGCCGGGTCGGGGACGCGCTCGCGGTGCTGCCAGGCCGCGGTGAACACCTCGGCCAGGACGTCGTCGACCTCAGCGGCGGGGACGCGGCGGCCCGCGTAGGCCAGGACGGCGGTGGAGTGCGCGTCGAACAGGGCTTCCAGCCACTGCCGGTCACGTGCCGGGGGAGGTGTCACGTCTGGATGTTCCCGGCAGCCCGGCTCCGGTTACACCTGCCGGGCCGGCGAGCCCGCGCCCGGGCGGCGAGAAGGCCGCGGGAGGCGACGACCGGCTGCCAGGCGGTGCAGCCGGACCGCGGATCGAGCAGCGTGCAGGCGCTCGCGGACGAGCCGGGTCCCGTGGGCGACGACCTGCCAGTAGGCGATGCCCAGGGCGAGGGCGACGACCACGGCGGTGGGCGGCGAGTCGGCGAACCGGTCCAGCACCGTCCAGTGCGTCAGGTAGATCCCCAGCGAGCAGGTCGCCAGCAGCGCGGCCAGGCGGCTCACCGGCCGCGGGCAGGACACGGTGGGAACCCACAGCAGCAGCAGGAGCCCGGCGGCGACGACGGCCTCGCGTCGCGGGTCGCCGAAGAACCCGGGCAGCGCGAGCAGCGCGAGAGCCGAGACGGCCGCGCGCCGGCCGGGCGACCGGGCGCGCGCCGCGGCCCAGCCGAGCGCGAACAGCCAGAACACCACGGGAGGCGTGAAAACCCGCGTCGGGTCGGTCTCGCCGACCAGGCCGTACCGCGCGAGCAGCCCGGCCGCGACCAGGCCGAGCGCGAAGCCGTACGGCGCCCGGCGCTCCCAGCGGTCGACTGCGGGGACCGCCAGCAGCGCCGCCAGTACGAGCAGGGTCTGCACGAGCGCCTCGACGAACCACATCTCCCACGGGCGGGACAGGGTGGCCGGGCCGAGGACGCTGTTGAGCAGCACGAGGTTGGCGGGGACGTAGCGGTCGGCCAGCAGGTAGACCCCGGCGATCCAGACCAGGCTCGGGACGGCGATGCGGCGGGCACCGCGCAGCAGCGAGGCAACCCGGCTGCGCCGGTTCCCGCGGTCCAGCGCGAACCGGGCGGCGTTCCAGCCGGCGACGGCCAGCAGGACGTGGGCACCGCCGTCCACCTCGAGCAGGTCGGCGTGGCTGACGACGACCAGCAGCACCGCGACGGCGCGCAGCAGCACGCTGGTCTCCACCACCGGCCGGCCGGCCGACCGCACGGCGGGCCGCGGCACGAGCTCCCGGATCGGCGTGGTGTGCCAGTCCGCCGGCAGGTGCCCGAGCGCCTCCTCCAGCCGCACCGACACCTCGACGTAGGACAGCGAGTCGCCGCCGAGGCCGACGAAGGTGGCGTCCGGGCTCACGTCGTGGCGGCCCAGGACCTCGGCGTACAGGGCGGCGATGTCGCCGTCGCGGGACCGGTCGGCGGTCGCCTGTCGCGCGAGGGCGGCGACCGCGGGCAGGTCGGGCTTGCCGGACGGGCGCAGCGGCAGCTCGGCCAGGCGCAGCGGGCGCACCGCCGCGGGCGGCAGGCCAGTCGCGCGCGCCGCCAGCCGGCGGACCCCCGCGTCGTCGGCCGCGCAGTCCGCGGGCACCGCGACCACGAGCGCGTCGTCGTCGGCGACGCACCAGGCCTGCACGCCGTCGCGCCGCAGCAGGTCCTCCACCCGGGCGAGGTCCACCCGCAGGCCCCCAATCTTGCCCGTGCGCCCACGGCGGCCGACGATCTCGTACAGGTCCGCACCGAGCCGGCGGGCGATGTCGCCGGTGCGCAGCGCGTCGACGGTGGCGCCGAGGGCCAGGTCCGCAGGGCCCGCCGCGTAGCCGAGCATCACGTTCGGCCCCCGGTAGACCAGCTCCCCGGTGCCCGGCTCGGCGCCCTCGTAGGGCTCGAGCGTGAGCTGCCCTCCCGGCACCGTCCCGCCGACCGCCTCAGGGTGCTCCAGCGCCAGCTCGGGCGGCAGGCAGGCCATCCGGGCGGTGGCCTCCGTCTGCCCGTACATGACGACCAGGTCCCACCCCGACCGCTGGCCGAGCTCGGCGTAGCGCCGGACCACCTCCGGGGCCAACCGGCCGCCGGCCTGGGTGACGCAGCGCAGGTGCGGCAGGTCCAGCCCCGGGAAGCCGACCCGGTCCAGCAGCGCGAACGTCGCGGGCACCCCGGCCAGGGTGGTGCCGCCCGCCGCCCGGAACAGCTCCCAGAACGCCGGCTCCACCACCGACAGCTCGGTCAGGACCAGGCCGGCGCCGCGCAGCAGGTGGCTGTGCACGACGGACAGGCCGTAGCAGTACGACAGCGGCAGGGTCGTCACCGCCCGGTCGGTCGCGCAGATGCCCAGGGCCTGCGCGATGCTCTCGGCGTTGGCCTGCAGGTTGCGGGCGGACAGCCGCACCAGCTTGGGCGAGCCGGTGGTGCCCGAGGTGCTGAGCAGCAGGGCGAGGTCCGGGTGCAGGGCGTGCGCACTGCCGGTCCGCCGCTCGTGCAGCCGCCGGTCGGCCAGGACGACGTCGGGGTCGTACACCGCGAGGAGCTCGGCCAGCTCCCCGCGCCGGTCGGCCGGCACGACGACCACGGCGTGCCCGCCGTGCAGCGCCCCCAGGTAGCCGACGAGGCTGTCCAGCGTGTTGCGGGCCTCCAGCAGCACCAGGCGGCGGGTGGGCCCGAGCCGGTCGGCGACCCGGCCGACGCGCTGAGCCAGCTCCGCGTAGGTGACCGGCCCCTCCGGACCGAGCACCGCCACCGCCTCGCCCCAGCGGGCGAGGTCGGCGACGAACGGCACGCGGGCCTCGTACCGGACGTCGTCGGCGGGATGGCACTGCACGGCTCAGGACCCGGGGAAGGCGACGACGCGGCCGCTGCACCGCAGGCCCACGGTCGTGCCGGGTGGGGGATAGGGCCAGCCCGGCGTGCGCGCGGTGACGGCGGTGCCGTCGGGCAGGCGCAGCTGGAGCAGCGCGTCGTGGCCGAAGAACTCGCGGTCGACCACCACCGCCTGCAGCGCGTCCGCCGTCTCCACGAGGTCGAGCTGCTCGGGCCGCACCATGACCTGGACCGGCCCGGACAGGTCAGCGGCGAGCGGGAGGCGTCCGAGCGCGCAGTCGACGGTCCAGCCGGCGGCGGCGCCGGGCAGCACCACCGCCTCGCCGACAAAGCGGGCGATGCCGAGGTCGGCCGGCCGGGTGTAGAGCTCGGGCGGCTCCGCGGCCTGCACGACCCGGCCGTCGCGCACGACGGCGACCACGTCGGCGGTCGACAGCGCCTCCTGCTGGTCGTGCGTCACGAGCACCGCGGAGGCCCCGGCGGCCCGCAGGCACTCGCGCACCTCGGCGCGAACCGTGCTGCGCAGTGCGGCGTCCAGGGCGTTGAACGGCTCGTCGAGCAGGACGAGGGACGGCCCCGGCGCCAGCGCCCGGGCCAGCGCGACGCGTTGCTGCTGCCCGCCGGACAGCTCGTGCGGCATGCGCCGGCCGAGCCCGGCCAGGCCGACGAGCTCGAGGACGTCGTCGACCCGGGGGCCGCGTCGCTGCGCACGGGGCAGTCCGAAGGCCGCGTTGCCGGCCACCGACAGGTGCGGGAACAGCGCACCGTCCTGCGGCACGACCGCGACGCGGCGGCGCTCGGCAGGCACGTGCACCCCGGGGCCCTCGACCACGCGCCCGGCGACCTCCACGCTGCCGGCGTCGGCCCGGTCGAACCCGGCCACCAGGCGCAGCAGGGTGGTCTTGCCGCAGCCGGACGAGCCGAGCAGGACCACGATGGCGCCCACGGGGACGTCGAGGTCGAGCCCGGCGAGCACGGGCGCACCGCCGACGTAGGACTTGCCCAGCCCCCGCACGCACAGCGCGGCGGTCATGCCCGCCCCCGACCGCTGAGCAGCCACGCGGGCACCGCGGCGACCATGACCAGAACCGCGGCGTAGGGCGCGGCGTCGGCGTAGGCCGCGACGCCGGTCTCGGTCCACAGCCGGGTGGCCAGCGTGTCGTTGCCCAGGGGGCGCAGCAGCAGCGTCGCCGGGAGCTCCTTGACGCAGGTCAGGAAGACCAGCACCGCCCCCGCGGCGATGCCCGGACCGGCCAGCGGCAGCGTCACGCGGCCGAGCACGGCGAGCGGCCGCGCACCCGCCGAGCGGGCGGCCTCCTCCAGCGCCGCGGGGGACTGCCCCGCGGACGAGCGGACCGCTCCGACGGCGAGGGGCAGGAACAGCACCACGTAGGCCAGCACGAGGACGGGCGTGCGCTGGTAGAGCCCGGGGGTGAAGCGGACGGCGAGGAAGACCATCGACAGCGCGACGACGATCCCGGGCAGCGCATGGCCGACGTAGGCCGCCCGCTCCAGGACGGCGGGCAGCCGGCCGGCGCGGCGGGCGGCCAGCACCCCCACGGGCACGGCGGCGGCCGTGGTCACCAGCGCACCCAGGGCCGCGTAGCCGATCGAGCTGCCGGCCGCGGCAAGCAGCCGCGCGGTGTCGAGGCCGTCGCTGCTGCCGACGGCGGTCCACCACGCCAGCGCGGCGACGGGCACCCCCACGGCGAGTGCGGTGACCGCGGCGACGGCGGCGGTCGCCGGCCACCGCCCGCGGCCCAGCCGCGTCGGCGCCGCCGGACGTGAGGTGCGCACCGGGAGCCCGCCGCGCCGGGTGCGGGCCTCCAGCGCCACGAGCACCAGCGTCACCGCGACGAGCAGCAGACCCAGCACCGCGGCAGGGGTGCGGTCGAAGGAGGACGTGTAGGAGGTGTAGAGCACCCGGGTGAGGGTGTCGACGCGCAGCACCGACACGGCACCGAAGTCCGAGAGCACGTAGAGCGCCACGAGCAGGCCACCTGCGGCGAGCGCCGGCCGCAGCTGCGGCACGGTGACCCGCAGGAACGCCCGCATCGGCGACAGCCCCATCGAGCGCGCCACCTCCTCCTGCGCGGGGTCGACGTGACGCAGGGCGGCGCCCACCGGCAGCAGGACGTACGGGAAGCAGCAGAGCGTCAGGACGGCGAAGGCCCCGACGCCGCCCGCGGCCGCCGGCAGGAACGACACCCAGGCGAACCCGGCGACGTAGGTGGGCACCGCCAGCGGCAGGGCTGCGGCGACCGCCCAGAGGCGGCGCCCCGGCAGGTCCGTGCGGGTGGTCAGCCAGGCGAGCGCGGTGCCGAGCACCAGGCAGGCGGCCGTGACCGTCGTCGCCAGCAGCAGGCTCCGGCCCAGGACGACCGCGGTGCGGTGGCGCCACAGCACGTCCAGCGCCACGGCCGGGCCGTGCTGCAGGGCGCGTACGGCCAGGTAGAGCAGGGGCAGCAGCGCCACCGCCGCGGTGACCACCGCCGGGACGACGAGCAGCAGCGGCAGCGGGGCGGCAGTGCCGCGGACCGGGGCGGCCGGCTGGGGCACTACGGCGGCCGGCAGCATCGCCGTCACGTCGGCGCCGTCATGTCACGTCAGTCCCACGTCCGACAGCAGCGCGAGCGACTCCTGCAGGGTGTCCAGCCGGGACAGGTCGATGCTCGGGCCGGCCAGGTCCGCCAGCGGCGGGAGCCCCTCCTTGGTGGGCACGCCCGCGACCAGCGGGAACTCGGAGGTCTCCTGGGCGAAGTAGCGCTGCGCCTGCTCGCCGAGCAGGAAGTCGACGAAGCGGGCGGTGCGCTCGTCGGCCTTGCCGGTCAGCACGCCGACGCCGGCTACGTTCACCAGCGCGCCGGGGTCGCCGGGCGTGAAGTAGGCGTTGGCCGCCCGCAGGCTGGCCAGCCCGCCCTCGGTCCCGTCCGCCTTCTCGTACAGGTAGTAGTGGTTGACCAGGCCGAACGGGACCTGGCCGGCAGCGACAGCGTTGACGATGTCGGCGTTGCCCGGGTAGGCCTTGGGCTCGTTGGCGGCGAAGCCCTGCAGGAAGCTCCGGGCCTGGTCCTCGCCGCGCAGCACCCGCAGGGCGGTGACGAACGACTGGAAGGACGCGTTGGTGGGCGCGAACGCCACCTTGCCGCGGAACTCCGGCCGGGTCAGGTCCAGCACGCTGCCGGGCAGGTCGGCCGCCTGCACCAGGTCGGTGTTGTAGACGAGCACCCTCGAGCGGCCGGACACGCCGACCCAGGCGCCCGCCGGCGAGCGGTAGGACGCCGGGACCCTGTCCAGCTGCTGCTGGGCGAGCGGGGCGAGCCGCCCCTCGGCCTGGAGCGCGCCCAGCGCGCCGGCGTCCTGGGACAGGAACACCTGCGCGCGGGTGGCTTCACCCTCCTCGAGCAGCGCCGCGGCGAGCTCCGCGCTGCCCCCGTAGCGGGGGGTGACGGGGATGCCGGTGGACTCGGTGAACTGCTCGAGCAGCGGGCCGATGAGGTTCTCGTTGCGACCGCTGTAGACCACCAGCGGGTCGCCCTCGCTCGACCCCCCGGAGTCGGAGCCGGAGCTGCACGCGCTGAGCAGGAGTACAAGCAGCACCTGCAGCAGCAGGACACCCCTTCGGCGCACGGCACTCCCCTGTCCTCGGCCAACTTAGGTTGTCCAAACCTAACAGGTCGGCGTCCCAGGACGCGAGGGCGTGCGGGAGCTGCGCCCGGCCCCGCCCCGGCACTGCCCGACGATCACCCTCCACCGTCCAGGAGGGCAAGCGGATGTGGCGCCCGACACCTGCGCCGTACGCAGGCGCCCAGGTGCTGCCGGCGATAGGGTGTCCCGGGCACCTCGGACAGCCGTTCCCGGTACGCGCCCATCCCGGCGACCTGCGGCTCACCCTGCCGCGGGACAGGGGCAGCCGGACGAGGTGGGTCGCGGTCGGCCCGTGCGGGCGCGCCCAGGGCGGTCCGGCAGCGCGGGAGCCTGCCGGGCCCGCCAGGTCCGTCGCCGTGCAACGCGGCGCGGACGTCACGACCTGCCGTAACCGGCCGGCGGCACGGCGAAGGACCGGAGGAGTGCGCAGTGGCCACACGAGAGGGGCGGGCGTCCCGCGGGACGACGCCTGGGCTCCGCACGCCCGGGGGAGCGCGCGGTCGCGAGGCGGGCGGCGTGCTTCCGGTGCTCGGCAGGGCCGTGCGCGACATCGAGCTGGCGGTGCAGCGGGGCAGGGTACGGCCGTCCACCCGCACCTCCTTCCAGGCCGTCGCGCTGCTGGTCCGCGAGGAGCGCAGCCGCGTCCAGGCCGCCGACAGCGGGGCGCCGCACCGGGCCGAGCAGCTCAAGCACATCGAGGCTCTCGCGACGACGCTCGCGCGGGCCGCGGCCCGGGACAGCTCGCTGCTCGCCCTGCTCACCGAGGACGCGGCGCTGCTGCCCGGCACCAGCGCCCTGCTGCGCGAGCTGCGGGCCGCGGCGGGCGTGGAGGCTCCGCCCGTACGACCGGCGCCCGAGCCGACCGCCGGGGCGCCGGCGCCGAAGCCGGAGCGCCAGGTCGTCCCCCAGTCGGTGATCTCGCGGCAGCTGGCCAACCCGTTCCTCGAGCCGGACTTCTCTGCCGCGCCGCCGCCGGCCCGCCCGCGGCTGCTGGCGAGCTGGGAGCTCCTGGGTCCGCTGCTGCGCTCGTTCGAGAACGCCTCCGGCGGGGCCACGTCGTGCATGCGGCTGCCGCGGCCGGACTCGCTGCAGACCCGGGTCGGCCGCGAGCTGATGCCGCACCAGGCGGAGGTCGTCGCGGCCGCCGCCGACGGCCACCGCACCTTCCTGCTCGCCGACGAGCCGGGCCTGGGCAAGACCGCGCAGGCCCTGCTGGCCGCCGAGGTCGCCGGGGCGTACCCGCTGCTGGTCGTCGTCCCCAACGTCGTCAAGACCAACTGGGCCCGCGAGGTCGACCTCTGGACCCCCAGCCGGCCGGCGACCGTCGTGCACGGGGACGGCGACACCGTCGACGGCTTCTCCGACGTCGTGGTCGTCAACTACGAGGTGCTCGACCGGCACGTCGGCTGGCTCGGCAGCTTCGGGTTCCGCGGGATGGTCGTCGACGAGGCGCACTTCATCAAGAACAAGGCCTCCCAGCGGTCCCGGCACGTGCTGGAGCTGTCCGAGCGCATCCGCTCCCGGACCGTACGACCGCTGCTCATGGCGCTGACCGGCACGCCGCTGATCAACGACATCGAGGACTTCCTGGCCATCTGGCAGTTCCTGGGGTGGATCGACGAGTCCGAGCCGAGCCCGGAGCTGATGGACGCTCTGGAGCGGGTCGGCCTGACGCCGGTCGACCCCGGCTTCTCGCCGGCCGCGCGGTCGGCCGTCATCGAGCTGGGCATCGTCCGGCGCCGCAAGGTCGACGTGGCTGCCGACATCCCGGCCCGCCGGATCGCGGACCTGCCGGTCGAGCTCGACGGCGCGCTCGGCCGCTCGGTGCGCGACGCCGAGCGGGTGCTGGCGCGGCGCCTGGTCAAGCGCTACCGGAGCGCGCTCGCGGCTCGTACGTCGGGCCCGGTCGTGGACGGCATCGACGCCGAGCTGGTCCGCCGGGTGGCGACGTGGGAGCGCCAGGACACCGAGGAGTCGGGCGGCGAGAACGTCTTCAGCATGCTGCGACGCATCGGGCAGGCCAAGGCCGGGCTCGCGGCCGACTACGCCGCCCAGCTGGCCCGCAGCGTGGGCAAGGTCGTCTTCTTCGCCAAGCACGTCGACGTGATGGACACCGCCGAGCAGACCTTCGCCCAGCGCGGTCTCGGCTACTGCTCGATCCGCGGCGACCAGACGTCCCGGGTGCGCCAGAAGAACATCGACGCGTTCGTGAACGACCCGGACGTCGCGGTCGCGGTCTGCTCGCTGACCGCCGCCGGCGTCGGCCTCAACCTGCAGGTCGCGTCCAACGTCGTCCTGGCCGAGCTGTCCTGGACCGACGCCGAGCAGACGCAGGCCATCGACCGCGTCCACCGGATCGGCCAGGACCAGCCCGTCACCGCCTGGCGCATCATCGCGGCCCAGACCATCGACGCCCGGATCGCCGAGCTCATCGACGACAAGGCGGGTCTCGCGGCCCGGGCGCTGGACGGCTCCGACGACCAGCTGCCCTCCTCGATCGACGTCCAGCTCGAGGCGCTGGTCGCCCTGCTCACCGACGCGCTGGAGCAGGACGACCAGGCCACGTAGCGCCGGCGGTCAGATCACCGCGCCGGACTCGCGGACCACGCCGCGCTTGACCGGGGCGGCCGCCCGCTTCGGCATGGGCGGCGGCGAGTTCCGGCGCCGCTCGAACAGCAGCAGCAGCGGCGCCGCCGTGAACGCGGAGCTGTAGGTCCCGACGATCAGCCCCAGCAGCAGCGCGAGCCCGAAGTCGGTCAGGCTGCTGCCGCCGAGCAGGGTGAGGGCGGCCAGGATGAACATGGCGCCGATGCCGGTGTTCACGGTCCGCGGCGCCGTCTGGAGGATGGCGGTGTTGACCACCTTCGCCAGCGGGTCCTTGCGGCGCTGTGCCCACAGCTCCCGGATGCGGTCCAGGGTGACGATGCTGTCGTTGACCGAGACGCCGATGATGGTCAGCGCCGCGGCGAGGAACACCGCGTCGATCGGCTTGCCCAGCCAGGCGAACACGCCGACGACCAGCACGACGTCCTGCAGCATCGCCAGGACGGCCGCAGCCGCGAACGTCCAGCGGAAGCGGGCCGCGAGGTAGACCAGCTGCGCGAGCAGCGCGACGGCGAACGCGATCAGCGCCTTGTCGCGCAGCTCGTCGCCGAGCGTCGGGCCGACGGTCTCGTCCCGGATCCGCTCCGCGCCGCCGCCCAGGTCGGCCAGCACCGTGCGGATCTGCTCCTGCTCGGCGTCACTGATCCGCCCGGTCCGGACCGACACGTCGTCCTGCCCGGCGCGCTGCACGACCGCCGTCGGGAAGCCGCTGTCGGCGACCGCCTCCCGCGCCCGGTCGACGTCGACCTCGCGCGTCGTCGAGAACTCCGCCAGCCGCCCGCCGGTGAACTCCACCCCGAGGTTCAGCCCCTGCGTGGCGACGCCCGTGCCGGCCAGCACCAGCGCCACGACCGAGCCGGTCAGCCAGGCCCGGGAGTGCCGCATCAGGTCAGGGTTGCGGCGGGTCAGCCAGGTGCGCACCCGGCCGAGGGTCGTGAGCCCGGAGGCACCGGGGTGCCGGTTCAGCCACCGGCGGCTCGCCGCGATGTCGGTGAAGGCCCGGCAGATCACCAGCGCGCTGAACAGCGACGCCAGCGTGCCGATGACCAGCGTGACCCCGAACCCGCGCACCGGCCCGGTCGCGAGGAAGAACAGCAGGCCGGCCGCGAGCAGGGTGGTGATGGCCGAGTCGGCGATCGCCGAGAGCGCCTTGGCGTACGCCGTGCGCAGCGCCCCCTGCAGCCGCTTCCCGGCGTACTCCTCGCGGGCGCGTTCGAAGACCAGGACGTTGGCGTCGATGGCCAGCCCGGCGGACAGCAGCAGCCCGGCGAGGCCGGGCAGGGTGAGCGTCGCGCCGAGGGTGAGCAGGGCGGCGTACGACACCAGCCCGTACGTCGCCAGGGCGAGCGCGGCCAGCGCCCCCACGAGGCGGTAGACGACGGCCAGGAACAGGGCCGTGAGCACCAGGCCGATGACGCCGGCCTTGCCGCTCGCGTCGATCGCGTCGCGGCCCAGGGTCGGCCCGACGGTGCTCTGCTGGATGACCTCGACGGGCACCGGCAGGGCGCCGCCGGAGATGAGGGCGGCGAGCTCGTCGGCCTCCTCCGGCGTGTAGGTGCCGGTGATGGAGGTGGTGCCGCCGACGATGCCCACGTTGCAGGCCACGTCCGCGGACACCTGCGGGCTGCTGATGACCTCCGCGTCCAGCACGATGGCCACCCGGCGCTGCGGGGTGTTGGGCGGCGAGCACGCGGCGGCGCCGGTGAGCTGCTCCCACGCGCGGCCGCCGTCCCCCCGGAACTCGATGTTGACCACGCGGCTGCCGAGCTGCTCGATCTGCACGGTGGCGCCGGAGACCGCCTCGCCGGTGAGCGCGGCCGGTCCGATGTCCACGCGCAGGCCGCTCTCGTCGGCGAGCACCTGCGGCTGCGTGCTGTCCGGCGGGGTGGTTGCGGGCGGCGGCGGCTCCGGCGAGGCGCCGGTGACCGGGTGGAAGGTGAGCTGCGCGGTGCGACCGATCACGGCGGCCGCCTCTGCCGGGTCCTGCAGACCCGGCAGCTCGACGACGATGCGGCGCTCGCCGGAGCGGGCCAGGGTCGGCTCGCTCACGCCGAGCGCGTCGACCCGCCGGCGCAGGACCTCCAGCGCCCGGTCGGTGCTGCCGGCGTCGGCGGTCACGCCGTTGCCGTCGCGGGTCTCGAGCACGATCTGTGTTCCACCGCGCAGGTCGAGACCCAGACGCGGTGAGGTGGTCAGGACGGCGAACAGGGACAGGCCGAGGACGGTGAACGCCAGGAGGGCGCGCACCAGGGACGCACGGGACAACTAGGACTCCGAAGGGGGAGCCGCGCACACCGCAGGGGCACGCGGCAGGGGACAGGGACGCTCAGGTGCCGGTCGGCACCGGGGGTCCCCGTCCCTGGCGCACGCCGACGTCCCGGCCCACCGGGAGGTCGGCCGACGGCCGCGGCAGCCGGCCGACGGCGCCGGCCCGGACCGGCGGGGTGGCCGGCTGCGGGTAGGCCGCCAGCAGGGGCGGGCCGGCCGAGCCCAGGTGCACGGGCCCGGCGGCCGCAGTGGCGGGCGCGGCCGTCATCAGACGGGCGTCGGCCCGGGAGCCGGCCCGCGCCGCCGCCACCTGCCGGGCCGCCGCCTGACCGGGGACGCCCGCGGTGGTGAGCGAGGGGGTGGTCGCGGCGCGGGCGATGCCGGCCGGCCCCGCCAGCCCGGCGAGGACCAGCCCGACCACGATCAGCAGGCGCGCAAACACTCCGCGTCCCGCCGGTGGCATGTCCCGAGGCTACGTTGGTGGCGTCCCGGCCGGGGGCTTTCGCGGAGCGGGCCGGCCCGGGACCGGTCCAGGGGCTGCCGCTTCGCGCGAGAGGACCGCCCGTGCGCGGCTACGTCGACGTCGACGGCGGTCAGGTCCACTACCGGGCCGCGGGCTCGGACGGGCCGGCGGTCGTGCTGTTCCACGAGTCGCCGCGCTCGTCCTCGGTCTACACCGACGTGCTGCCCCTGCTCGGCGAGCGGGTGCGCGCGGTCGCCTTCGACACGCCGGGCTACGGGCTGTCCGACCCGCTGCCCGCCGGGGCGGACTTCCCGGCGTACGTCAGCGTGCTGGAGCAGGCGATCGACCGGCTCGGCATCGACACCTTCGTCCCGGTGGGCATGAAGACCGGCAGCTCGATCGCCGCCGAGCTGGCGGGACGGCACTTCCCCGGCCGGGTCCCGCGCGCGGTCCTCTACGGCCCGCTGCCTCCCCCCGACGACGGCGGGGAGCTCTGGGCGCGCACCTGGGCGCCGCCGATCGAGCCGGACGAGGCCGGCAGCCACCTCGCCCGCCTGTGGGACAAGAACCTCGGCCTGTACGGCCCGGAGTCACCCCGCGACCTGACCCTCGCCGTGGCCGAGACGCTGCTCAACCTGGACCACTACGGCGACATCTACCCGGCGGTGTTCCGGTACGAGGGGCGCGTCTGGGAGCGGACGCTCGAGCTGGTCGCCGCCGGCTGCCCGCTGCTGTTCCTGCAGCCGGCCTGGGCCCGGATGACCCCCGAGCACAAGATCGTGTTCGCGGAGATCCCGGGCACGCAGGTGGTGCGGTTCGCGCTGTCAGGCCACCTCGCGCGCCGCGACCCGGTGCGCTTCGCCCAGCTGGTGCTCGACTTCGTGGGGGCGTGAGCGGGCTCAGACGGCCGGGACGTCCTCGAGCACGGTGACCTCCGGGGCGCCGCCCATCAGGCCTGCGGCCGACCGGCCGAAGCTCTTCATGTGCGGGGCCACCCGGTGCGCCTCGAGCGCGTCCAGCGACGCCCACCGCTCCAGCACCACGAAGCGGTCGTCGTCGCCGGCCACCCGGTGCAGGTCGTAGGCCAGGCAGCCGTCCTCCGCCCGGACCTGCTCGGCCAGCGAGGGCCACAGCTCCAGCAGCTCGGCACCCTTGCCCGGCTGCGCCCGCAGCGCCGCCACCACCCGTATCGGTCCCGTCATGACGCGCAGCCTGCCACGCCGCCCGCTCCGGTTCCCGGCCGGCCGGTCAGGCGGGGGCCGGCGAGACGCGGGTGGCGGCGCGCATCGCCGCGAGGACCTGCGCCTGGTCGGCGGTGAGGCTGTCGCGCGGCGCGGCCGGCGCGATCCCGTCCGCGTGGGCGATCAGCGCGATGTCGCTCTCGCCGTCCTCCGCGACCTTCGCCATCGACCACCGCGCGAACACCCGCCCCCCGACGGTCTGCGCGTCCAGCAGCTCCACCGCCTCGTGCCGCGGGTCGGTCTCGATCCGGGCGAACAGCCGGCGTACGGCCCGCTCGTCGCCCTCGAGCGTCTGCACGAACCAGTCGCCGTGGACCAGGAGCGCGCCCGAGATGCCCTGCCGCTTGTTGTGCGCCCGGGCGGTGCTGAACAGGGTGCCCAGCTCGGCGCGGCGGTCCTCGGGGGCGATCCGGCTGCGGCTGCGGTAGGCCAGCCGGAACGTCGGGTCCGGCCCGGACGTGTCGGGCCCGGTCGTGTCGGGCTCGGCGGACGGCGCGGGGTCTTGCATGGGTGTCCCTCCGTGGTGACGGGCGGTGCCAGCAGGCGTCGGGCCCGTACACCGACGCGCGGCCCACGGTCCCCGGGCGATCGTGTGCCGGGTGCCCGCTGCCCGGCGTCTCAGTTTGCGACGGCGGCCGGCCGGCTCCCGCAGCACAGTGCTGCCCCGGAGCCGGACGAGGAGGGGCGCGGTTGCGCGAGGCCGAGCTGTTCGTTGCCGCCGAGGTCATGCTCGTGGAGGTCCTCGGCCGGATCCGGGAGGCCGACCGGGCGCTGGTCCTGCCGCCGATCCGGGCCGGCGACGGGGAGCGCACCCTGGCCCAGGCCGTGGCGGACCACGTACGGCAGGACCTGCAGGTGACCGAGGTCCTGCTGGGCGCGCCGGCAGGGGCGGGGCCCGCACCGGTCGGGGTGGGGCAGGCCGCCGGGCTCGCCTGCGCCGCGGCCAGGGACCCCCGCGACGAGGGGCCGGCGACGCGGGACGTCCTGCTGCGCGCCACGGTCGAGCGCTCGCTGCTCGCGCACTACGTCGCCGCCCGGCTGGGCTCCACGGCCTGCCCGCTGCCCGAGGAGCTCGCCCGGCCGCTGTGGGAGCTGACCGCGCCGGACGCGGCGCGGTGGCGGTCCCAGGGCTGGTTCCGCGAGCCCATGCCGCTGCCGCCGCACGTGTCCTGGCGCGACCGGTTCCTGCTCTGCGCAGGCCACGAGCCGCACCCCTTCGGGCACTGACCGCCTGCGCTCAGCGCGGGTAGGTCGCCGGCCGGCCGAACGCGATGCCGACGGTCAGCGGGTCCGTCACCGTCAGGTTGGGCACCTTCGCGAGCTCGTCGATGATCGCCTTGTAGTCCTTGTAGCAGTAGCGCTCGTTGTCGTTGCTCCAGTGCTCGCGCGGGTCCGCCGACGTGCAGTCCCAGCGCCCGGTCGAGACGGTGTCCGTCGGGCTCTTGCCGGTGACGAGGACGTACGCCTGCAGGGTCAGCCACGAGCCGGGCCCGAGGGCGCGGATGCGCTCGGTCCAGCGCGAGGGCAGCGCGTAACGGGAGGAGCCGGTCGCTGTGACCGTGTAGCAGGGCAGCGACCGCACGTTGCAGGGCCCGCCGTTGGGAGCGCCGGTGTTCTGCCAGTACGGCGCGGTGCGCGCGTCGGCCTGCGTGGTCGTGGCGTCTCCGCCGTACCTGCGGGCCCAGGCGAAGCACTTCGCGCCGTACGTGGCCTGCAGCTCCTCCGGCGAGCCCTGCTTGCCGGGGTAGGCGATCATCCCGTGCCCGCCGGGCAGGCCGTGGTCGTCGATGGCCTTCGCCGAGCCGCAGGTCTCGGCGTAGGACTGCGCCGGGGTCAGGCGCCTGAGGTTGGGATAGGTCGCGGTGTGCGAGACGAACGACCAGCCGTGGGTGTCGGCCAGGTAGGCCGCGTCGTCCCAGGAGCCCATCAGGCTCTCGTCGTCGTGGGTGCAGCCGGGCGTCGACTGCGCGGTCTTGCCGGTGACGAGCGTGCCGGTGCCGGTCATGCCGCGGGACGCCAGGTACGGCGCAACGACCCACTTGAGCCGGGCCACCCCGCGGTTGTCGGGCGTGCAGTCGGCCGCGAGGCCGACCTCGGTGCGGCTGAACAGCAGCGTCGCGAACGGACCCGGCGGCGGCTCGGCGGCGGCCCCGGGCGGGGCCGAGTCGACAGCCCCGGCCCGGGCCGGGGCCGACGACAGCAGGGTGGCGCCGGCTGCGCAGAGCAGCAGCAGGGCGAGCCGGCGACGAGGCGTGATCATGTACGGACGGTACGCGACCGGGAACGGCCCGGCAGTCCCTTTCGCACCGGACGCCTCACTCGGCCAGCACGACGCCGGCGAGCCGGACGCCCCTGAACGCCGCCAGTCGCTCGGCCTGCTCGTCGATCGCGGCGCGCAGGGCCGCCGTCGACGGGACCCAGAGGACCAGCTGCACGGTGAGCGACCGGGACGCGCTGCGCGGGCGCCACGTCCCCGCGAGCTCGCCGTCGAGCAGGACCGCGCCGGGCCGGCCGAGCACCGGCCACAGCGCCTTGGCCCGGGCCGGGTCGTCCGTGAGCAGGGCCCGGTCGCGGCCCTGCACGTACAGGTCGTACGGGCCGAGCAGCCGGACGACGCGCGGCGGGTTCGCGCCCAGCCGGTCCTCGTCGCCGGCCAGCAGCCAGCATTGCTCGTGGTCGAGACGCACCTCGACCGCGTCCGCGGGCCACCGGGCCCTCACCTCCCTGACCGGCGCGTCCAGGTAGCCGGCGACGTGCTGCGGGGTCGCCGGGCCGAACATCCGCAGGTAGCCCCGGACGACGTCGACGCGCGGGTCGACCCTGTCGGCGGCGACCAGGCCCGGCACCGGCAGGAGGACCGGCGGCGACGTGCCGGGCTGCAGCTCCAGCCCGGCCCGCAGCGCCGCGAGCCGGAACGGCAGCTCGTACACGTGCCGGACCCCGCAGGGGACGCAGTCGCGCTGGTACGGCTCGGGGAGCAGGGTCGCGAGCCGGCCGGAGGCGTCGCCCTTCACCGTGGGCGCGGTCACCACCGTCCGCAGCGCCGCCGCCACCGTGTCCAGGGCGGCCAGCGCCCCGATGCCGGCCTCCTTGAGCGGCTTGGCGGCGTCGAAGATGCGCTTCGCGGCGTCGGCGTCCGACCAGGGGGAGGTGGCGGCCGCGACCAGCGGCAGGTCCGCGCGCCGGTAGACGTGCGGCGAGGCGCGCACCGTCCAGGCGGTGACCAGCTCCTCGGGGGCGGGGTCGACGAGCCCGCGGACGGCCAGCGCCCACCGGGCGCCGTCCGGGCCGGTGTCCTGCACCCCGACGTCGAGCACCGCCGTGTCGGCCACCGTGCCCGAAGCCCGGTCGAGCTGCTGCGCCGACACCCGGAAGGCCAGCACCTGCTGCCGGGTGGTCGTGCGCACGGCCGCGAAGCTACCCCGCACCGCAGGAGCGTCAGGGGCGCAGCCGCTTGGCGTCGTACATGGCGAGGTCCGCCCGGTGCAGCAGCGCCTCGGCCTCGTCCGGCTCGGGCCCGCCCGCCGTGCGCGACGTGCTGACCCCTACGGTCGCGCTCAGCGTCACCCGCTGCCCGTCCAGCAGGAACGGGGACGACGCCGCCTCGCGCAGGCGCTGCACGATGAGGTCGGCCCGGGTGACGTCGGTGTCCTCGCACAGCACCACGAACTCGTCGCCGCCGATCCGGGCTGCCGTGTCGCCCGACCGCAGCAGCGCGGTGAGCCGCTGGGCCAGCTGCTGCAGCACGGCGTCGCCGGCCGCGTGCCCGTACGTGTCGTTGACGGCCTTGAAGCCGTCCAGGTCCAGGAAGAACACGCACGTGGGGCTCGGGCCGCGCCGGCCGCGGTCGAGCGCGTGTCCGATGCGGTCGAGCAGCAGCGCGCGGTTGGGCAGCCCGGTGAGGGAGTCGTGCAGGGCCCGCTGGACCAGCTCTGCCTGGAGCGCCTTGCGCTCGTCGATGTCCTCGACGTGCATGACCAGGTGCGGCGGGTGCGCGTCGCTGCCGTCGACCCGGGACGTGCTGACCGACACCCACACCGCGGTGCCGTCCGGCCGCAGCAGACGGCACTCGAGGTTGTGCAGCCCGCTCGCACTCTGCGCCAGCCCACGGCAGGCGGCGTACGCGTCGTCGAGGTCCTCCGGGTGCGTCACCGCGAACAGCGTGGTGCCCAGCAGCTCCGCGGCCGGCCGGCCGAGCAGCCCGGCGAGCTTGTCGTTGCAGCACCGGATGGTGCCGTCGGGCATGACGATGGCCACCCCGATGGGGGCGTTGTCGAAGGCGCTCACCAGCTCCTGCGGCGAAGCGCGACCCGAGCCGGCCTCCTGGCGCGCCGCCGACAGCGCGCCGTCGTCCTGCCTGCGCCCGTCCTGCCTGCGCCCGTCCTGCCTGCGCCTCTGCGTCACGCGTCAGGATCCCCCGGGACCGGCCGCGGCGGGGGACCTTCGTGCGGTCCGCGCCCGGCGCGTCAGGCCGACAGGACCACCTTCTCGCAGCCGTCCTTCTTGTTCTTGAACAGGTCGTAGCCCTTGGCGGCGTCGGCCAGCGGCATCCGGTGCGTGATGATCCGGGTCGGGTCGAGCTCGCCCTTCTCGATCCGCTCGAGCAGCGGGCGCAGGTACCGGTGCACGTGGGTCTGCCCGGTGCGCAGGGTGAGCGACCGGTTCATGAACGCACCGGTCGGGAACTTGTCCATGAACCCGCCGTACACCCCGATTATCGAGACGATGCCGCCGCTGCGGCAGCTCATGATCGCCTGGCGGATCGCGTGTGGGCGCTCGCTCTCCGCCCGGGTCGCCTGCTTGACCCGGTCGTAGGCGTTCACGTGGGCGCTGCCGTGCGTGGCCTCGGCGCCGACGGCGTCGATGCACTTGTCCGGGCCGCGGCCGCCGGTCAGCTCGAGCAGCCTCGACCGGACGTCGACCTGCTCGAAGTCGATGGTCGTGTAGCCGGCCGTCTCGGCCATCCGCAGCCGGTAGTCCTCCTTGTCGATGACGATCACCTTGGCGGCGCCGAGCACCCTCGCGCTGTCGGCGGCGAACTGGCCGACCGGCCCGGCGCCCCAGACCGCGACGACGTCGCCGTCCTGGATGTCGCACATCTCCGCGCCCATGTAGCCGGTCGGCAGGATGTCGGTCAGGAACAGCACCTGCTCGTCGGTGAGGTCGGACTCGATCTTGAGCGGGCCGACGTCGGCGAAGGGCACCCGGACGTACTCCGCCTGCCCGCCGGCGTAGCCGCCGGTGAGGTGCGAGTAGCCGAAGATCCCCGCGGTCGGGTGGCCGAAGATCTTCTCCGCGATGCCGGCGTTGGGGTTGCTGTTCTCGCAGGCCGAGAACAGCTGCGCCTTGCAGAAGTTGCAGCCCCCGCAGGCGATCGGGAACGGCACGACGACCCGGTCGCCGACCGCCAGGTTGCCGACGCCCTTGCCGACCTCGACGACCTCGCCCATGAACTCGTGGCCGAGGATGTCGCCCTTCTGCATGGTCGGCACGTAGCCGTCGACCAGGTGCAGGTCAGAGCCGCAGATCGCGGTCGACGTCACCTGAATCACCGCGTCGCGGCGGTTGAGGATCGTGGGGTCCGGGACCTTGTGGACCTCGACGGTGTTGGGGCCCATCCACAGCGCGGCCTTCATCGCAGGCCCTCCTTCTTGAGCTCGCGGGCGGTCAGTGGCTGGGCGGCGTGCTGGGGGAACTCGCGTCGGGCGCGCTTGCCGCCGGGGGCGCCGTCGGACCGGACGACCTCGCCGGTCTCCAGGACCTGCTTGAGCCGCCGCAGGTCGTCGTCGAGCATCTGGTGCGGCTCCTCGCCGGCGTACCGGGCGAGGGCCTTGCCGAGCCGGCCGCCGGGCGCGCTGTAGCGCAGGCTCACGTGCACCTCGGTGCCCCGGTCGCCGGGCGCGCGCAGGAAGCGCACGGTGCCCTCGTTCGCGATCCGCGAGCCGGGCTCGGAGCGCCAGGACAGCCGCTGGCCCGGCAGGTCCTCCGTGATGACGGCATCCCAGTCGACCTTGGTGCCGAACGGCGCCGTCGCCGTCCAGCGGCTCGTACGGTCGCCGGTGACCCGGACGGTGTCCAGGTGCGCCATGAACGTGGGCAGGTTGGACAGCTGCCGCCAGAAGTCGTAGACCTCCCGGGGCGGCTTGGCCACGGTGGTCACGGCCCTGAGCTCGCTGGCGCTGCCGCCGCGGGACCGGGACACGGCGGCGTACAGGTCGACCAGGGTGATGCCGGCGACGGCTGCCGTCGCCGTCAGCGCCCGCTGCCGGTCGTCGGTCCTCGTCGCCGTACCGAACCGTCGCACGCGGGCGGGCAGCGCGGGGCGCTGCAGGGCCCGGCCGAGCAGCGCCAGGTCGACCGCGTCGCCGAGGACGCGGGCCCACAGCAGGCCCGGTCCGGGACGCCTCAGCAGCCCGGCCGCGGCCAGGAGCTCGCGGGCCCCGACGGCGAGCGCGGCGGTGCGCTGGGAGTCCCCGACGCCGGCGCCCACCCGCGCGGTCACGTCGTCCGGGCGCAGGAGCAGCGGCAGGCCGAGGCCCAGGCTGGCCCAGCCCAGGCCGGTGGTCAGGCGGTCGCGAGCGTGGTCTTTCGTCATCAGGCGGAGCTCCAGTCGGCGCTCGGAGGTCGCGGCAGCACCGGTGGGCGCCGGGGGTCACCGACCTACGTCACCCGAACGTCACGGGCCAAACCGCACGGGCCGGTGCCGGAGTCCCCGGCACCGGCCCGCACGACCGTCACTCGCTCAGCGAGGTGGGACCCGGCTCAGCGCAGCGTCACCTTGGCGCCACGGGTGGGCGTCCAGGTGATCGAGCCGTGCTCGAAGGTGGTCTTGCGGCCGCCTGGGATGTCGACCTCGCCGCTGGTGGGCAGGCCCAGGCGGGAGTGGTCGGCGCCGACGGCGTTCCAGGCGGCGTTGATGGCGCCGCGCACCAGGTGGGCGCCGGTGCTGGGCGACCAGACGACGGCGCCGCCCTCGAAGCCCTGGATCGCGCCGAAGCGGGTCGACAGCGGGATCTCGTCGCTCATCGGGAAGCCGGCCGGGCCGTTCTCCCAGCCGGTCGCGGCCCAGGCCTTGTGCACGAGGCCGTGGACCTCGTGCGCCCCGGTCGCCGGCGACCAGTAGACGGCGCCGCTCTCGAAGACGTTGTAGGCGCCGGCCCGGGTGGGCGTGCGCTGCTCGTTGCTCACCGGGTAGCCCAGGACGGAGAACTCCGAGCGCAGGGACTGCCACTTCGCGCGGATGTCGCCGTGGACCTCGTACGCGCCCTGGCCGGGGGTCCAGTAGATGGCGCCGCGCTGGAAGAAGTTCCACCGGCCGCCGCGTACGGAGCCGGCCTCGGCGGTGACGGGCGCGCCCAGGAAGCCGCTCGCGCCGCCGAGCGCGTTGTAGCGGGCGAGGATGTCGCCGTACACCATGGGCGGCGGCGGCGGGGGAGCGGGAGACGCCGTGGTGGGCGTGCCGTAGAGCCCGGTCTTGCGCGAGCAGGACGGCCAGGCGTTCCAGCCCTGCGCGGCCAGGGTCTTGTCGGCGATCGCCATCTGCTGCGCCGGCGTGGCGAGGTCGGCGCGGGCGGCGTACGCGCCGCCGCCGTAGCCGAGCCAGGTGCTGTAGCTGAACTGCAGGCCGCCGTAGTAGCCGTTGCCGGTGTTGATCGCCCAGTTGCCGCCGGACTCGCACATCGCGAGCTTCTGCCAGTCGGCGGCGGTGGCGGCCTGGGCGGTGCCGGCGCCGAGCAGCGGCAGGGCGGTGGCGGCGAGGCCGCCGATCACGGTGAGGGCGCGGCGACGGGTCGTCGGGCGGCGGCGGGCGTGTTTGGCACGTGCGGACATGGCTGACCTCCCCGACGCCTGCGAGGTCAGCTGTCGGGTTCGGGCAGAGGAGTCGCCCGGCCGTCCGCAGACGGCTTCACCCCAGAGATGCACGAGGCACCCCACGTTCTCGGGTCCCCCGCTCCTGTCCGTGCTGGGTAGGTGGGTGGCCCCGGGCCGGTGGACAGGATTCGGCGTCCCGGTCGGGGAGCCCGCGTGGCGCGGGCTGGACCAGGGTAGAGGAGACGTTCGACCCTGGCCGGACCGACCCGGGTGTGTCACCGGCCGTGCCGACGTGGTCACGACCGCACTGACGGCCGAACCCGGACAACCGGGGCACCGGGCCGCGCGTGGGCGCCGCGCTGTGGGCGGGAACACGGTTCGATCGTCCGGAGCCGGTCCGCCCGGCTGGGAGACTGGAGCGCATGTACCTGGCCAGCCGACCTCTGGACGACTTCACGGCCTGGGCGAGCGGGCGCGGCCTGGAGATCGTGCTCATCGTGACGGGCGCCCTGATCCTGGGACGCGTCACGGCATGGGTAGGCAAGCGGATCACCGACCGGATCGACATCACTGCGCAGGAGAGTGACGCTCTCGTCCGCAGCGAGGCGTCCAAGCACCGGCACGCCCTCGCGCAGGTCGCGACGTGGGCCGCCCTGGTGGCGATCTACTGCGTCACCGCCGTGCTCGTGCTGCAGCGGATGGGCGTGCCGATCGCTGGGCTGGTCGCTCCGGCCACCGTCGCCGGTGTGGCCCTGGGCTTCGGCGCCCAGCGGATCGTCCAGGACCTGCTCGCCGGCTTCTTCCTCATCGCGGAGCGGCAGTACGGCTACGGCGACGTTATCCGGGTCACCATCGCCGCGGGCCCGCCGCTGGTCGGCACCGTCGAGGACGTCACGCTGCGGGTCACGCAGATGCGCACCCTCAACGGGGAGGTCGTGATCACCCCGAACGGGCAGATCGCCCAGGTCACCAACCTGTCCCGGGACTGGGCCCGGGCGGTGCTGGACATCCCGGTGCCGACCGGCGCGGACATCGCCCGGGTCAACCAGGTGCTCCAGGAGGTCGGGGAGCAGGCGTACGCCGACGAGACCCTCAAGGCGCTGCTGCTGGACACGCCCACCGTCATGGGGGTCGAGAGCCTCGAGGTCGACTCGGTCAACATCCGGATGGTGGCGCGCACGCTGCCGGGCAAGCAGTTCGACGTCGGGCGCGAGCTGCGCTCACGCGCCGCCACGGCGCTGCGCCGGGAAGGGCTGCACGTGCCCCCGGTCCTCGACACGGCCGACGCCCCGGCGCTGACCTGATGGGCCGGCTGCGCAAGGTCCGCCGCTCGACATGGGCGATGCTCGCCGTCTTCGTCGTCGCCCTGGTCACCTACCTCAACGTCGCCCCGGACTCCTCGGCCCTGCCGACCCCTCCCGCCGGGTACGTCTACTCGCCGGCCCCGACGGCGTCGGCCGGCCGGACGCCGACCGCCTCGCCGACGCCGTCCGCGACCCCGTCCGCCGCGTCGCCGACACCGACCGCGCGGCCGACGCCCGCGACGCCGTCCCCCGCCGCGTCGGGCACGCCGGCGCCGTCGCCCGCGCCGCCCGCGTCGCCCGCGCCGTCGGCCACCGCGGCGCCGAGCGCCGCCCCGAGCGCTCCCGCCTCGCCCGCCCCCAGCGGGTCGCCCGGCCCCTGAGCCCGGGCGGCGGCCGGGTGCGGCAGCCGGCCCAGCCGGATCAGGTTGTTCGGCTGCGCCGGCGCGGCCGAATGGCCCATCCTGCGGCATGGACGACGCACTTGACCTCGACGCCGTCCGCCTGCTGTCGGCCTGGCTGTCGGCGCGGCGGGACCTGTCAGCGCACCTGGACCTGCTGACGGCCTTCGGCCCGAGCGCCGCCGAGCAGCTGGCCCGCAACCTGCGGCTGGTCGACGAGCTGCACGGCAAGGACCACTCGACCTGGCTGGCCTACCGCAACCACGTGCTGCGCCGGTCCACGGACGCGCTCGGCGAGTGAGCGGTCAGTCGGCCAGGGCGCCGGAGTAGACGACGAACCGGCGCTCCCGGAGGAAGCCGACGAGCGCGAGCCCGAAGCGCTCGGCCAGCTGCACGGCCAGGCTGCTGGGAGCGGACACCCCGGCCAGCACCCCGACGCCGGCGACGACCGCCTTCTGCACCAGCTCGTAGCTGGTCCGCCCGCTGACGACGACGGTGGCCCCGGTCAGCGGGAGGCGGCCCTCCAGCAGCGCCCACCCCACGACCTTGTCGAAGGCGTTGTGCCGTCCCACGTCCTCGCGGGCGCACAGCAGCGCGCCGTCCGCGTCGAACAGCCCGCTGGCGTGCAGCCCGCCGGTGCGCTCGAACAGCCGCTGCGCCTCCCGCAGCCGGCCGGGCAGCTGCAGCAGCACCTCCGCGCGTACGCCGGTGGGCGTGACCGGCCGGACGCCCCGGGCGGCCAGCGCGGAAAGGCTCTCGAGCCCGCACACCCCGCAGGCGCTGGAGACCGTGAACCGGCGGGCCAGCGCCGCGGCGGCCACCGTCGGGGCCTGGGTCAGCCGTACCGTCACCGTGTTGTCGCGCTGCTCGCGAGGCACCTGCATGCAGTGCCGCAGCGTCACGATCTGCTCCCGGGCGTCGACCAGCCCCTCGGAGTGCAGGAACCCGGCGGCCAGCTCGAGGTCGTCGCCCGGGGTGCGCATGGTCACCGCGAGCGGGAACGCGCCGCCCGGGCTCTCCACCCGGATCTCGAGCGGCTCCTCCACGGCGACGGAGTCCTCCCGGCGGCGTACGGCGCCGTCCTCGACGACCTGGACGCGCACCCGCGCGCTGCTGCTGGCCACGACCCAGCCTAAGGGGCTCAGGTGCAGCCGCTCCCGGGCCGAGACAGGCAGCAGGAACTCGAGGGGGTCGGTTGTGCGCTTCGTCCTGACGCTGCTGCTCGTCGGCGCGGGCGTGTTCGCGTGGGGGTGGCTGTGCTTCCGGATCGCGTTCTTTCGCGAAGCCCGGCTGCAGCGCCCGCGGTCCGGGGGCGACCTCCGCGGGCGGAGCCTGGGCGCGCCCGCCCTGCCGGCCGGACACCGGGCGCCGCCCGGGCTCGGGCCGCTGAGCCCGAGCGAGCGGTTCCTGACCCAGGAGGCCGCCCGGGGGCTGCGCGAGCTCGAGCGCTACCTCGCGGAGCAGCCGGCGCGCTGACATGCCCTGAGGAGGCTCAGCCCCGCAGCCAGTCCAGCGGCTCGTCCGACACGACCGTGAGTCGCTGCGTCGCCCGGGTCACCGCGACGTAGAGCGTGCGCAGCCCGGCCGCGGGGGTCCGGCCCTCCGCCACGATGCGCTCGGGCGCCAGCACGGCGCAGCCGTCGAACTCGAGCCCCTTGGCCTGCCAGGTGTCGAGCACCTGCAGGCGCGGGTCGGCCGGCAGCTCGGCCCGGGCCTGCTCGACGAGCTCGCGCGGGCAGACCACGCCCACCGTGCCCCCCACCTGCAGCAGCAGCTCCGCCACCGCCTCGGCCAGCGGCCCGCCGCGCAGCACCGGCTCGACGCCGGTGGAGCGGACGGCCTCGGGGGGCACCGCGGCCGGGTCGATGCGGGTGAGGACCCGGGCCGCGAGCGCTGCGACCTCCGTACCGGTCCGGTAGTTGGTGGTGAGCTGCACCTCCCGCACCCGGGCCTTGCCGAGGCAGGTCGCCATCGCGGTGCGGACCTCGTCCACGTCGGGCCAGGCCGACTGCACCCAGTCGCCGACCACCGTCCAGGTCGCGCCCCGGGCCCGGCGCGCCAGCATCCGCCACTGCAGCGGGGCCACGTCCTGGGCCTCGTCGACGACGACGTGCGCGTACGTGCGGTAGTCGTGCTCGTCGGCGAGGTTGCGGGTCACCCGGCGGGTGCGGTCGGCGAAGGTGGTGACCTCCGACATCCGGGACAGCTCGTCGAGCTCGGCCAGCTCGTCGAAGGCGTCCGGGTCGGGCTCGGGCTCCGGCGGCGCCCCGAGCAGCTCCCCGAGCTCGTCCAGCACGGCGGCGTCGAGCGCGGTGAGCGGGGAGTCGGGGGCCCACGACCGGCGCAGCCCCGCCACCTCGTCGTCGTCGAACAGGTCACCGGCCAGCCGGTCGAGCGGCAGCTGCCCGCCGCGCAGCGCCGCCAGCACCTGCGCCGGGAGCAGCACCGGCCAGACGTCGTCGAGCCAGCGCAGCACGGCCGGCTCGGCGCGCAGCCAGCGCCCGAAGTCCTCGCGGTCGCCCGGCTCCTCGCGGGCGGCGCCGGGCCGCCGCGCAAACGTCCGCCAGGCGGCGTCGGTCACGGCCGTGACGTAGGCCGCGCGGCCGGCGTTGTGGCTGCGCGCGCCGCGCAGCACCTGGGTGCGGCGGCGGGCCAGCTCCTCGCCGGGCAGCACCAGCCCGGTGCCCCAGCGGGCCAGCTCCAGGTCCGGGACGTGGCGGCTGCCGCCGAGCGCCCGCACGGCCCGCCGCAGGAACGGCACCATCCGCGCCGAGCCCTTGACCGCCGCGACCCTGGGCGGGTCGTCCGCGGTCACGACGAGCCCGGGAGGCAGCTGCGGCAGCCGGCCGAGGCTCGCCAGGCGCACGCTGGTCTCGCCGAGCGCGGGCAGCACCGCCCCGATGTAGTCGACGAACACCGGGGAGGGGCCGACGACCAGCACGCCGCGGCGCGAGTACCACTCCCGCCTGGCGTACATCAGGTAGGCGACGCGGTGCAGCGCCACCGCCGTCTTGCCGGTGCCGGGGCCGCCGGTGACGACCAGCGCGCCGTCGTCGGGGGCGCGGACGGCCTCGTCCTGCTCGCGCTGGATCGTCGCGACGATGTCCCGCATCCGGGGCCCGCGCTCGCGCGAGACGGCGGCCAGGAACGCCGCGTCACCTACCACGGTGGCGCTGTCGAGGTGCCCGGCCGCGGCCGCGTCCAGCAGCTCGTCCTCCAGGCCCCGCACGGTGATGCCGCGGGTGGTGATGGTCCGCCGCCGGACGACGCCCTGCGGGTCGGCGGCCGTCGCCCGGTAGAAGGCGGCCGCGGCCGGGGCCCGCCAGTCGAGGACGATCGGCTCCTGCTCCTCGGTGCGCAGGCCGAGCCGGCCGACGTGGTGCACGGCGCCGTCCTCGAGGTCGAGCCGCCCGAAGACCAGCCCCTCGCCGGCGAGGTCGAGGTCGGACCGGCGGGCGGCGGCGGCGAGCGCCTGCACGTCCCGCTCGTACAGCGACTGCGGGTTGCCGCCCTGGTCCCGGCCCAGGCTGGCGCGCTCCTGGCGTACGGCGCGCTCGCGCAGCTCCTCGAGCCGCGCGGACGCCCGGTCGAGGTGGGCCTGCTCCCGGCGGATCTCACCGGTCAGCGGGTCGGGCACGGGCGGGTCGGTCACGGGCAGGTCGCGGGGAGCCGGGGCACGTGAAGACGCTACTCAGCGCCCGCCGGTAAGGACCCGAGGACGGGCTGTCAGGTCCGCAGGCCACCGAGCACGAGCGGCAGCTCGTCCAGCAGCTCACGGGCGAGGAAGCCCAGCCGGCCGACCCTGGCCGCGAGCCGGTCGCCGGCCGCGGCATGCAGGTACTGGCCCCACACGGCCGCCTGCTCCGGCGGGCAGCCGCGCGCCAGCAGCCCCCCGACCACGCCCGCGAGCACGTCGCCCGAGCCGGACGTGCCGAGCCCGATGCCGCCGGCCTCGTCGCGCCACAGCCGGCCGTCGGGAGAGGCCACGGCGCCGCGTACGGCGACGACCGCGCCGTAGCGCTCGGCCAGCGAGCGCGCGGCGTCGTCGCCCTCGCGCACGTCGTCGCCCATCAGCGCCTTCATCTCGCCGCCGTTGGGGGTCAGCACGACCCGGCCGGCCAGGCCCTCCAGCAGCTCGGGAGCCCCCGCCAGCGCGGTGAGCGCGACGGCGTCGAGCAGCACCGTGCTGTCGGTCAGCTTGGGCAGCACGTCGGCCAGCAGCGTGCGGACGGCGGCCTTGCCGAGCAGGCCCGGGCCGAGGACGACGGCCGCGGCCCCACCGCAGGAGGCGACGACCTGCTCGGCGCAGCCCGGGTCGAGCGAGCCGTCGTCGCCTTCGGCCAGGCCGTCGACGAGCGCCTCGGGCAGGGCGACGGCCAGGGCGACCGAGGTCGCGGCGACCGTCGCCACCGAGAGCCGGCCGGCGCCCACCCGCAGGGCGGCGAGCCCGGCGAGCAGCACCGCGCCCGGCGTGGACCGGGCGCCCCCGACCACCAGGACCGTGCCGCGGTCGTGCTTGTCGCCGCCCTCGTCCGGCTGGGGCAGCGGCCAGTCGCGCAGCAGCCCGGGCGTGACGACCGGCGGCGCGGCCAGGTCAGCGGGGGACACGCGCGACGTCCGGCTCCGCGGTGACCTCGGCCTCGTCCGAGCGCTCCAGGTGGCCGACCTCGTTGAACGCCTCGAGCACCAGCCCCTGCGGCCCGGCGGCGTACGTCGTGACCGAGCAGTTGAGCACCTCGGCCTGGCGGTCGATCGCCAGGACCTGCTTCTCGGTCAGCCCCTCGAGCACGTACCGCACGAGCAGCACGACGACCTGGTGCGCGACCAGCAGCACCCGCCCGCCCGGCTCGCGGGCCTGCAGGTCCGCGAGCGCGCCGCGCAGGCGCAGCAGCACGTCCGACCACGACTCCCCGCCCGGCGGCCGGTGGTAGAACTTGCCGATCATCTTCCGGCGCTCGGACTCCTCGGGGTAGAGCGACGTGATGCCCTGTCGGGTCAGCCCGTCGAGCACCCCGAACTCCCGCTCGCGCAGCCGCTCGTCGACGACGGTCCGGGCCGTCAGGCCGGCCGCCTGCAGGGCGATGTGCGCCGTCTGCTCCGCCCGGACGTACGGCGAGGTCCACAGCGCGGTCGGCGGCTCCGGCAGCCCGGCGAGCCACCGGCCCAGCGCCTGCGCCTGCGCCTCGCCGCCCTCGGACAGCGGCACGTCGACGTCGCGGTGGGCCAACTCGATGCGGTCGAGCCGCTCGGCCTCGGCGCGGTCGCGCGCCACGTTGCCGGCGCTCTCGCCGTGCCGGACGACCCACAGGCGGTCAGGGGGTGCGGTCATGGCGATCTCCCTGCCCAGACCTCGTTCCTCCACACGGTTCCTCATCGGCGTGCCGGCTGCTACGGTGGCCGCGGTTGCAAGTGCACGCCCTCGAACGTCTTCGACGCCCGCGGAGTGTGGTCGCGGACGTCCATCTCGGTCTCCGCGTGGTGACCAGGGTTCCGCGCAGTGCGGGACCCCCGTTCCTCATAGGAGACAGCACATGGCTCAGGGCACCGTGAAGTGGTTCAACGCCGAGAAGGGCTTCGGTTTCATCGCGCAGGACGGCGGCGGCGCCGACGTCTTCTGCCACTTCAGCGCCATTCAGACTGATGGCTACAAGTCGCTCGACGAGAACCAGCGCGTCGAGTTCGACATCACCCAGGGCCAGAAGGGCCCGCAGGCGGAGAACGTCCGCCCGCTCTAGACCTCACCGCAACAACGCCCGGGCCCGTCCTCCTCGCGGAGGCCGGGCCCGAGTGCTGTCCGGGGTCCTACGGGTTGGTGACGGTGTTCTGGACCTCGTCGCCGGTGGGCAGCTTCGCCCGGAGCTCGTCGATCTGGTTGGTGATCCGGTCCAGCTGGCCGTCGCTGTTGACCACGGCCGCGAGCCCGCCGAGCACGGCGCCGCCGAGCAGCAGGCCCAGCACGGCGGTGACGAGACCGCCGAGGGCCACGCTGCGGCCGGTCACGCCGGGTCGCTTCGCCATCTTCAACCCGACGATGCCGAGGACGATCCCGATCAGGCCGAAGACGACCGCGGCCGGGGCCAGGATCGCGGTGAGCGCGCAGAACAGCGCCGCCAGGCCGAAGACCAGCGCGAACACGGCCGCCGCACTGGTCTTGTGCGCCAGGGCGCTGCCGGCCGTGGGCCGCGGCGAGGTGCCGGCCATCCGGCCGGTGACGTCCGCGCCGGTCGAGGTCGGCGCGTGCTGCGACGACGAGGCCTGGGTGGTCGAAGCCGGCGACGTGATGCGGGTGGAGCCGTCGGGGTCACGGGGGTGGGTCATGGCTGCTCCTGCGGGGTCGGGGAAGGACTCCACGCCATGTGCCCCCTATGCCCGGTTCCGCGCGCCACTGGTACACCCCCCCGAAAGTGAGGTGTCTCTAACCCTGGCGTGAGTGCTGTCCGCCGACGGCGACGGTGGCTTGTCCACCGGCACCCCCGAGCCTGCTTGCTGCCCGGGGCCCGAGTGCTGGGCGTTGACTCTCCCCCGCGATCATGGAGATGTTGCGGGCGACTGAGCGTGGCGCGCTGCGCTACCTCCATGATCGCTGCGGAGCCGGGACCCGCGGGCGGCGATCATGGGGTTGTTGCGGGCCGCTGAGCGTGCCGCGCCGCAGTACCTCCATGATCGGCGAGGAGGTCGACCGCGCGAGAGGGCGGCGGCGCGGCAGAACAGCGAGAGAATCCACAGAAGCGCAGCGGCGTACGGGTCCGCGGCGGCCGTGGCAGGTCGCTGCGGGCAGACAAGCGCGTACGTTCCGCGCGGAGGCGGGCCGCGGGGAGGTACGGGACGGTCTGCCGGGCCTGCGAAGCGGGCGGGCGCCCGCGGACCGGGCGGGCGGGAAGGGGTCAGCCGAGGTGGGCGCGGCCGACGGCGACCGGTGGCTTGTCCACCGGCACCCCCGAGCCGTCCCGCCGGCCGTGCTCGGTGGGCAGCTCGACCGGGTCGCCACCTGCGGCCGCCGCCCAGGCGGGGGAGGGCCCGGCCCAGCCGAGCACCAGCCGGGCTTCGCCGGACAGCAGTCGCTGCACCCGTACGCCGCCCGTGGCCCGGCCCTTGCGGGGGTACTCCGACAGCGGGGTGACCTTGACGCTGCTCACGGTGCCCGGGCCCTTGCCGCGCTCGGGCGGCAACCCGGCTCCGGTCACGACCACCGGCTCCTCGAACAGCGTGTCGCCCCCGCTGAGCATGACCGCGGAGAAGCCGACCACGACGGCGCCGGCCACGAGCTTGACCCCCGCCATCCCGCCGGCGGAGCGGCCCTGGGGCCGGACGGCGGCGGCGGGGAAGCGCAGCAGGTCGGCGCTGCTGGTGAACAGCACCAGCTCCTGCTCGTCGTCGGTGAGCTCGACGGCACCGACGACCTCGTCGCCGGGGCGCAGCGCGATGACCTCGACGGCGTCGAGCTTGGCCGGCCACTCCGGCGCGACCCGCTTGACGACGCCCAGCCGGGTGGCCAGCGCCAGCCCGGTCGAGGCCGGGTCGTACGTCGTGAGCGCCAGCACCCGCTCGCCCCGCTCGAGGGTGACGAACTCGCTCGCCGGCGCGCCGCCGCGCAGCGACAGCGCGCCGGTCGTCACCCCCGGGACCTCGGGCAGGTCGAGGACGCCGACGCGCAGGACGCGCCCCGCGGAGGTGACGACCCCGACCTCGCCGCGGGCGGTCGCGCGGACCCCGCTGACCATCACGTCGTGCCGGTGTCGTTTGGTGCTCGGCCGGGCCTCGACCTCCGCCAGCGGCACCCGCGCGAGCAGCCCGGCCGAGCTCAGCAGCACGTCGACCGGGTCGTCGGCCACCTCCAGCGCGGGGCTGCGCGCGGTGACCAGCGCCTTGAGGTCGCCGCCGACCAGCACGGTCCGGCGCGGTGAGCCGTGCTCGCGGGCGACCGCGGCCAGCTCGTCGGCTATCACCCCGCGGAGCACGACGGGGTCGGCCAGGATCCCCTCCAGCTCGGCGATCGTGCGCCGCAGCTCGGCCAGCTCGGCCCGCAGCTTGTCGACCTCGAGCGCGACGAGCCGGCGCAGCTGCATGTCCAGCACGTAGCCGGCCTGGAGATCGGTGAGCCCGATCTGCGCGACCAGCTCGGTGCGTGCCTCGGCGGCGTCCTGCGACCCGCGGATGATGCGCACGACCTCGTCGATGGCGTCCAGCGCGATCAGCAGGCCCTCGACCAGGTGCGCGCGCTCCTGCGCCTTGCGCAGCCGGTAACGGGTGCGGCGCGTGACGACGTCCACCCGATGGTCGAGGAACACCTGCAGCAGGTCCTTCAGGCCCAGGGTCCGGGGCTGCCCCTCGACGAGCGCGACGTTGTTGATGCCGAAGCTCTCCTCCAGCGGGGTCAGCCGGTAGAGCTCGGCGAGCACGGCCTGCGGGTTGAAGCCGGCTTTGACCTCGATGACCAGCTGCGTGCCCACGGACCGGTCGGTGAAGTCGTTGAGCGCCGCGACACCGGACAGCCTCTTGCTCTGCACCAGCTCCTTGACCTTGGCGATGACGCGCTCCGCGCCCACGCCGTACGGCAGCTCGGTCACCGTGATCGAGGACTTGCCGCGGGACAGCGCCCCGACCTCGGCGGTCGCGCGCATCCGGACCACTCCGCGCCCGTTCTCGTACGCCGACCGGACCTCGGTCATCCCGAGCAGCTGGCCGCCGGTCGGCAGGTCCGGGCCGGGGACGAACCGCATCAGCTCGTCGAGATCGGCGTCCGGGTGCTCGAGCAGGTGTCGCGCGGCGTCGACGACCTCGACCAGGTTGTGCGGGATCATGTTGGTCGCCATGCCGACGGCGATGCCGCTGGTGCCGTTAACCAGCAGGTTGGGGAAGGCCGCCGGCAGCACCGACGGCTGCGTCTCGTTGTCGTCGTACGTCGGCTCGAGGTCGACGGTCTCCTCGTCGAGGCCGTCGGTGAGCAGCAGCGCGGCCGCGGTCAGCCGGCACTCGGTGTAACGACTCGCTGCCGCGGAGTCATCAGGAGATCCCCAGTTACCGTGCCCGTCGATGAGCGTGGTGCGCATCGCGAAGGGCTGGGCCAGGCGCACCATCGCGTCGTAGATGGCGGTGTCGCCGTGCGGGTGGAAGCGCCCCATGACGTCGCCGACGACGCGCGCGCTCTTGACGTACGGCCGGTCGGGGCGCAGCCCGGCGTCCGACATCGCGTACAGGATGCGGCGGTGCACGGGCTTGAGGCCGTCGCGGGCGTCGGGGAGCGCGCGGGAGTAGATGACCGAGTAGGAGTAGTCGAGGTAGCTCGACTCGATCTCGTCGACCAGCGTGGTGTCGAGGATCGTGCCCTCGCCCTCGAAGGGGGCGATGTCGGAGCGGGTCTGCCGCCTGCGCGCAGGCATCAGGTCTGCCCCCTCACGTGTCGAGCGCCTCCTTGTCGACCCGGCCGGCGCTGGCCACGATGAAGTCGCGGCGCGGGCTGACGTCGTTGCCCATGAGCAGCTCGAGGACGTGCTCGACCTTGTCCAGCTCGCCCGGCGTGATGCGGCGCAGCGTGCGGGTGGCCGGGTGCATGGTCGTGTCGGCCAGCTGGTCCGGGTCCATCTCGCCGAGCCCCTTGTAACGCTGGATCTTGCCCTTGACCTTCGCGCCCCGGTTGGCGATCTTGCGCAGCTCGCCCTGCAGCTGCTTGTCGCTGTACGTGTAGATCGCGTCCTTGGCCCCGGCGACCTCGATCCGGTGCAGCGGCGGCACCGCGGCGTAGAGCCGGCCGGCGTCGATGACCGGGCGCATGTAGCGGGCGAACAGCGTGATGAGCAGGCAGCGGATGTGCGCGCCGTCGACGTCGGCGTCCGTGGTGATCACGATCTTGCCGTACCGCATCGCGCCCAGGTCGAAGGTGCGTCCGGTGCCCGCCCCGACGACCTGGATGATCGACGCGCACTCGGCGTTGGAGAGCATCTCCGACACGCCGGCCTTCTGGACGTTGAGGATCTTCCCGCGCAGGGGGAGCAGCGCCTGGAACTCCGAGTTGCGGGCGAGCTTGCCGGTGCCCAGCGCGCTGTCGCCCTCGACCAGCCACAGCTCGGTGCGGCTGAGGTCGGTGGACCGGCAGTCCGCGAGCTTGGCCGGCAGGGTGCTCGTCTCGAGCGCGGTCTTGCGCCGGGCGGCGTCCTTGGACGCCTTCGCCGCCTGCCGGGTCTTGGCGGCCGCCACGACCTTGTCGAGCACGGTACGGGCCTGGGCCTTGCGCTTGCGGTCCTCCAGGAACTGCGTGCGCAGCCCCCGGCTCACCACGTCGCTGACGATCCTCGTCACGCCGGCGGTGCCGAGCTCGTCCTTGGTCTGCCCGAGGTACTGCGGCTCGGGCAGCCGCACGGTGACGACCGCGGTCAGGCCCTCGAGGACGTCGTCCTTGATCAGAGCGTCGTCGTTGACCCGCAGCAGCCGCGCGGCCTTGGCCGCCTCGTTGAGCGTCTTGAGCAGGGCACGCTCGAAGCCGTTCTGGTGCGTGCCGCCGTGCGCGGTCGCGACCACGTTGCAGAACGACTGGACGGTCGTCTCGTAGCCCACGCCCCAGCGCAGCGCGACGTCGACCTCGCAGGTGCGGGTGACCTCCTGTGTCGCCATGTGGCCCTGCTCGTCGAGCACCGGCACGGTCTCCTTGAACGTGCCCTCGCCGACCAGGTGCAGCGGGTCGCAGACGGCGCCGTCGACCGCGAGCTGCTCGACGAAGTCGACGGTGCCGCCGTCGAAGCGGAACGTCTCCTCCTCGAGCCCCCTGCCGCGGACGGCCAGCTCCAGGCCCGGCACCAGGAACGCGGTCTGCCGCAGGCGGGCGCGCAGCTGCTGCACGTCGGCGGCGCTGTCCTTGCTGAACAGCGGCAGGTCGGGCCACCAGCGCACGGTCGTGCCGGTGGCGCCCCTCGGGGCCTTCCCCGCGACCGACAGCCCCTGCCGCGTGGCGAAAGGCGCCCGCGGGCCCTCCCCGTCGAAGACCCCGGGCACCCCTCGCTGGAAGCTCATCGTGTGCACCCGGCCGCCGCGTCGCACCACGACGTCGAGCCGGGCGGACAGCGCGTTGACCACCGACGCGCCGACGCCGTGCAGGCCGCCGGAGGTCTTGTAGCCGGTGCCGCCGAACTTCCCGCCCGCGTGCAGCTTGGTGAGCACCAGCTCGACGCCGGTCAGGCCGCTGCGCGGCTCGACGTCGACCGGGATCCCGCGCCCGTCGTCGGAGACCTCGATCGAGCCGTCGTCGTGGAGCACGACGTCGACGCGCGTGCAGTGCCCGGCCAGCGCCTCGTCGACGGCGTTGTCGACGATCTCGTACGCCAGGTGCGTCAGGCCCTTGGAGTCCGTCGACCCGATGTACATGCCCGGCCGCTTGCGCACCGCCTCGAGCCCCTCGAGGACCGACAGGCTGCGGGCGTCGTACGACGTCGCCGGGGTGGGCGGGTCGTCCGGGGCAGCGCTGGTCACAGCGTCACGTCACAAGGTCCCATCGGTCGCTCGGCGAGGTCACTCCAGTCTGCCAGCCACCCCCGACAACGCCGTACGGCACGCTCGAGGGTGTGCGCGACCTCGCAAGTCTCCCCAAGGCGCACCTGCACCTGCACCTGACCGGCGGGATGCGGCCGGCGACGCTGCTCGAGCTGGCTGCCGGGCAGGGCCGCACCCTGCCGGCCGGGCTGCTGGACCCGCACGGCGCCCGGGTCGACGTCACCGGCCGGCGCGGGTGGACCCGCTTCCAGCGGCTGTACGACGCCGCGCGCGAGGTGCTGACCGGCCCGGACCAGGTGCGGCGGGTGGTGCGGGAGATCGTCGAGGACGAGGCGGCGGCCGGGTCGGGCTGGCTGGAGCTGCAGGTGGACCCGACGTCGTACGCCCCCCGGCTCGGCGGGCTGCAGGCCGCCGTGGAGCTGCTGCTCGACGCGCTGGCGGCCGGGTCGACGGCTACCGGCGTCGGCACCGCGCTGGTGATCGCGGCCAACCGCACCCGGCATCCCGGCGACGCGGAGACCCTGGCCCGGCTCGCGAGGCGGTTCGCCGGTCGCGGGGTGGTCGGGTTCGGGCTGTCCAACGACGAGACGCGCGGGCTCATGGAGGACTTCGGCAAGGCGTTCCGGATGGCTCGCGACGCCGGGCTCGCCGCCGTGCCCCACGCGGGTGAGCTGCGCGGGCCGCGGTCGGTCCGGGCGGCCGTCGAGAACCTCGGCGCCGTGCGCCTGGGGCACGGCGTCCGCGCGGTCGAGGACCCGGCGCTGCTGGAGCTGCTGGCCCAGCGGCAGGTGGTGTGCGAGGTGTGCCCGGCCTCCAACGTGGCGCTGGCCGTGCTGCCGACGCTGGCCGCCGTGCCGGTTGCGGCGCTGCGCGCGGCGGGCGTGCCGGTGGCGCTCGGGGCGGACGACCCGCTGCTGTTCCGCTCCGGCCTGCTCGCGCAGTACGACGTGGCGCGTACGGCGATGGGCCTGTCCGACGCCGCCCTGGCCGACCTCGCCGCCTGCTCGGTCCGCGGCTCCGCGGCGCCGGCGGACGTGCAGGCGATGCTGCTGCGCGGCATCGACCGCTGGCTGGACGGGCCACCCGCTGGTCAGGAGGACATTTGCCGGGCATGATGTGCACGGGACGTCCGGGACGTACGAGGCCGCTGGGGAAGGCGCACCTCGACACCAGGAGGCCCCGTGTCCCCGAGCAGCCCTTTCTCCACCACCAGTGGAGTGCTCTACGTCCACTCGTGCCCCCCTGCGCTGGTCCCCCACGTCGAGTGGGCAGTCGCGGCGGAGCTCGGAGTGCGGAGCAGCCTGCCCTGGTCCGAGCAGCCGGCGGCGCCCGGCGCGCTGCGCGGTGAGATCAGCTGGCGCGGCCGGGCCGGCACCGCCGGGCGGCTGGCGGCAGCGCTGCGCGGCTGGCAGGTGCTGCGCTACGAGGTCACCGAGCAGGCCAGCCCGGGCTGCGACGGCGAGCGCTGGGCGGTGACGCCCACCCTCGGGGTCTTCCGGGCGGCGATGAGCGCCAACGGCGACGTCCTCGTCGGCGAGGACCGGCTGCGGGCGCTGCTGGCGACCGCCTCCGGGCCGCAGCTCAGCCACGGCCTGGACCAGCTGCTCGGCGCGGCCTGGGACGACGAGCTCGAGCCGTTCCGCTGCGCGGGGGAGGGCAGCACGGTCACCTGGCTGCACCAGGTCGTCTAGCACCGGGTCGTCTGGCACCGGGTCGTCTAGCACCAGGGTCATCTGGCACCAGGCCGTCTGGCGCGGGGTTGCCGGTGCCGCGGCCGGGCAGCCTGTCGAGCATGATCGTCGAGCCGTACCCGTGAAGCTCCTCGCGCCCGACCGGCTGGTGCGCGGCGGGCCGCGGCCGGGCTCCCGGGTGCTCCAGCGCCTGGACGCGCTGGACCTGGCGTTGTACCGGCGGGCCGCCTCGGCCAGCGTGCCGGTGCTCGACCGGCTGCTGCCGCGGCTGACCCGTGCCGCCGACCACGGGCTGCTGTGGGTGGGCGTCAGCGCGGCGCTGGCGGCCAGCGGCGGCGACCGGCGCCGGGCCGCGGTGCGCGGGCTGAGCAGCCTCGCCGTCGCCAGCGCCACCGCCAACATCCCCGCGAAGCTGTCGACCCGCCGCACCCGGCCCGAGCTGCACCCGGTGCCGGTGGTGCGGCACCTGCGCCGGCAGCCGACGACGTCCTCGTTCCCGAGCGGGCACTCCGCCTCGGCCGCGGCGTTCGCCACCGGGGTCGCGCTGGAGCAGCCGCTGCTGGCGATCCCGATCGCGCTGGCCGGCGCCGGGGTGGCGTACGGGCGGGTGCACACGGGCGTGCACTACCCGGGCGACGTCCTCGCCGGGATCACGCTCGGGGTGGTGGGCGCGCTGACCGTCAGGCGGGCCTGGCCGGTGCGCCCCCGCCGCCCCGCCGTCACGCCGCCCCTGGTCGTACGCGCGCCGGCGCTGCCGACCGGGGAGGGGCTGACGGTGGTGGTGAACACCTCCGCGGGGGGCGGCGAGCGCGTGGAGCCGGTGACCCGCGACCTCGCCGAGCTGCTGCCCGACGCCCGGCTGGTCCTGGTGCCGGGCAGCGAGGTCGACGCGGCGCTGCGCGAGGCCGCCCGGACCGCGACGGTGCTCGGCGTCGCCGGCGGGGACGGCACGGTCAACACGGCGGCGGGCATCGCGCTGGAGGCCGGGCTGCCCCTCGCGGTGGTCCCCGGCGGCACGCTCGACCACTTCGCCGGCGAGCTGGGGGTGCGCGGTGTCCCGGACCTGGCCGCCGCCGTACGGGAGGGCTCGGCGGTCGACGTCACGGTCGGCAGCGCGGCAGCGAAGGGGGACGGGCTGTACTTCCTGAACACCTTCGCGCTCGGCGTCTACCCCGAGCTGGTGCGCGAGCGGGAGCGCCGGGAGGGCGCGATCGGCAAGTGGCCGGCGATGGCCGTGGCGATGGCCCGCACCGTCCGGCAGGCCCAGCCGGTGCACCTGGAGGTCGACGGGCAGCCGCGGACGCTGTGGACGCTGTTCGCCGGCAACGGGCACTACCACCCGGCGGGCTTCGCGCCGAGCTGGCGCGAGCGGCTCGACGACGGGACCATCGACGTCCGGGTCGTGGACGCGAGCAAGCCGTTCGCGCGCACCCGCCTGGTGCTGGCCGTGCTCACCGGCCGGCTCGGCCGCAGCCGCGTCCACGAGCAGCGGATCGTGGCGAAGCTGCCGGTCCGCTCCCGGCAGGGCGGGCTGCGCCTGGCGCGGGACGGCGAGGTGGCCGACGGGCCGGGCCACCTGCTGCTGCGCGCCGCCTCCCGCCCGCTCGTGGTCTACCGGCCCGCGCCGCCATGAGCCCGCCAGAACCGCGCGACCCCGCCGAGGACCTGCGCAGCATCGCGTTCTGCCTGGAGCGGGCCCTGGAGCCCAGCTACCGGGTGAGGGCGTTCCGCTCCGCCGCCGCCACGGCCGACACCGTCGGGCGGGCCGAGCTGGAGCGCCGCGCGGGCGACGGCACGCTCACCGAGCTGCCCGGCATCGGCAAGGTGACGGCGCTGGTCGTCAGCGAGTCGCTGGCCGGCGAGGAGCCGATCTACCTGCGCCGGGTGCGCACACTCGGCGGGACGCCGGTGGCCGAGGGCGCCGCGCAGCTGCGGGCCGCGCTGCGCGGCGACCTGCACACCCACTCGGACTGGAGCGACGGCGGGTCGCCGATCGAGGAGATGGCCCGCACCGCCCGCGGCCTGGGCCACGAGTACGTCGTGCTCACCGACCACTCGCCGCGGCTCACGGTGGCCAACGGGCTGACCGCGGACCGGCTGCGGGCGCAGCTCGAGGTGGTGGCCGGCCTGAACGAGCGGTTCGCGCAGGAGGCGGCGGCCGGTTCGCCGCCGTTCCGCATCCTCACCGGCATCGAGTGCGACATCAACCTCGACGGCAGCCTCGACCAGGAGCCCGCGCTGCTGGCCCAGCTGGACCTGGTCGTCGCGAGCGTGCACAGCAAGCTGCGGATGCCGCGGGAGGAGATGACCGCGCGGATGGTCGCCGCGATCTCCAACCCGCACACCGACGTTCTCGGCCACTGCACGGGCCGGCAGGTCGTGGGGCACGGCCGCGGTGGCAAGGGCCGGCCCGAGTCGGAGTTCGACGCGGAGGTGGTGTTCGCGGCCTGCGCGCAGTTCGGGGTCGCGGTGGAGGTCAACAGCCGGCCGGAGCGGCTCGACCCGCCGAAACGGCTGCTGCGCCTGGCCCTGGAGGCGGGCTGCGACGTCTCCATCGACACCGACGCGCACGCGCCCGGCCAGCTGGACTGGCAGCACCTGGGCTGCGAGCGGGCCTACCTCTGCGGGGTGACGCCGGACCGGGTCGTCAACAGCCGCAGCGCCGAGGACCTGCTGGCGTGGGTGCGGGCCTGACGCGTCAGGGCAGGCGCTGCGCGGGGACCAGCGCCGTGATCGGCGCCGTGAGCAGCGTCGTGGTGCGGGCGGGCAGGGCGTCGGCGACCAGCAGCGCGCACGCCGCGTCCACGCACAGCTCCAGCACCCGCTCGCTCTCGCGGTCCGGCGGCCGGTGCCGGCGGCAGGTGGGACAGGTCCGGCCGACCCCCTCCGCTCCGCTGCGCCGCACGAGCGCCCAGATCCGCCGCCGCCTGGTGAGCACCGCGACCTCGAAGGCGGACTGCCGGGCGTCGCGCCGCTCGCCCTCCTCGACGTAGGACCGGTCGACGAGCTCGTTCCACAGCGCCCGCCCTCCGCTGTCGTGGCAGCGGGTGCTCAGGCGGGGAAGGGCGGCGAGCAGGGCCTTGACCTGCTCCGCCTGCGGACCGAGGTCGGGCTCGGGCACCGCGCCGCCCGGGTAGACCTGCGCCCAGGGGCGCAGCAGCGCGGCGTGCTCCGCACGGGACAGGACCGGCCGGGCGTACGCCGCCGCGACCGCGTCGCGCACCGCCTTCAGCGCGGTCGTCGCGACCTCCGGGTCGACCGTGACGTACGGCAGCCCGCCCCGCAGGTCGTCCTCGAACAGGGCGGTGACGGCCTCGAACGCGGCGAGCACCTCGCAGACCAGCGGGCTGTCCGGCGACAGGGCCTTCGAGCGGGCCCGCGCCAGAAACGCGTCGTTGACCCAGGCGTCGGCTAGGCGGGGCAGGTCGTCGTCGTCGATCTGGGCGAGCCGGGCGAGGACACCCAGCACCTCGGTCAGGTTGGGATGATCCTCGAGGCGCTCGATGTCCCTGCGCTGCATGTCCACCATCCCGCTCGCGTCCTTGCCCGCAGTGTGCGGCATGACGGGGCGGGAGCGGTGCCGGTTGACGCAGTTGCGTCAGAAGCGGTGGGTCTCCACCGGGCCGCCGAGCTCGGTCCACGCGTCCTGCAGGTTGTCGAAGATGCGCCCGGGGGGCAGCTCGGCGAGCCGCTGCAGCACCACGTCCGGCGCCTCGCGACCCCGGGCGACCTCGACCAGCTGCTCGCCGGTGGCGGGCCAGACCTCCTTGCCGAGGTAGGCCGCCAGCCGGGAGCGCTCCTCCACGTCGGCCTCGGTCATCCCGTCCGGCACGCCGCCGTGCAGGTCGCCGTCGGCCGAGCGCTGCACGGCCGGCTGGTCCTCGCCCGACGGCTCGGCGGACTTCCACTCCTCGGCGTGGGTGTCGTGGCCGGCGGTCATCATGCCGGCCACCTCCGCCTCGAGGGCGTCGTCCATCCGGGCACTGTGCTTGTCGCTACCGCGCTGCATGTCGCGGGGATACCCCTGTCGGCCGGCCTGACACGGCACGTCTGTGTGTCCGAGCCGTCAGTTCGCGCCCTGTTGGGCTCGGGCACAACGTCACCGTGAGCAACAAGCGATCACGCCCCCGCCTCCCGTCCCCGTCGTCGCTGCTGCCCGCCCTGCTGATGGTCAGCATGGCCGGCGCCGTCGGCAGCGGCGTCTCGTCGTCCGCCGCCCGCGACGTGGTGATCGTCGTGACCGGCTCGACCACCGCGGCACCGGTCGGTGCCGGGACGGCCGAGCCCGGTCAGCTCAGCCGCTGACCTCGGAGGACCCCTCCTGGGTGTCCTTGTCGGCCGGCACCTGCTCGTCGAGCAGCTGGTAGCGCTCGACCGCCTCGCCGGCCACCTCCTTGGGCAGGTCCCCGCGGCGGGCCAGCTCCTGCAGCACGGCCGCCGCGATCGACTCCGGGTCGGTGTGGAAGTGCCGGCGCAGCGCGGCCCGGGTGTCGGAGCGGCCGAAGCCGTCGGTGCCCAGCGACCGGTAGTCGCCCGGGATCCAGCGGCTGATCAGGTCGGGCACCGCACGCATCCAGTCGCTGACCGCGATCACCGGCCCCTGCGCGTCCTGGAGCGCCTCGGTGACGTACGGCGTGCGGGCCTGCTCCGGGTGGAGCAGCGCGTGCTCCTCGCAGGCCACCGCGTCGCGTCGCAGCTCGTTCCAGCTGGTGACGCTCCAGACGTCGGCCGCCACCCCCCAGTCGTCCTGCAGCAGCTGCTGCGCCTCGAGGGCGTGCCGCACCGAGATGCCGCTGGCCAGCAGCTGCGCCCGGGGGCCGTCGCCGGTCGCCGGCTGGTAGCGGTACATCCCCCTGAGGACGCCCTCCTTGAGCCCCTCGACCTCGGGCATCGGCGGCTGCGGGAACGGCTCGTTGTAGACCGTGAGGTAGTAGAAGACGTTCTCGGGGCTCTCGCCGTACATCCGGCGCAGGCCGTCCTCGGTGATGAACGCGACCTCGAAGGCGAACGCCGGGTCGTACGCCACGACGGCCGGGTTGGTCTCGGCCAGGAGCAGGCTGTGGCCGTCCTGGTGCTGCAGGCCCTCGCCGTTGAGCGTGGTGCGGCCGGCGGTGGCGCCCAGCAGGAAGCCGCGGCCGAGCTGGTCGGCCATCTGCCACATCTGGTCGCCGGTGCGCTGGAACCCGAACATCGAGTAGAAGACGTAGACCGGGATCATGGGCTCGCCGTGGGTGGCGTACGACGTGCCGGCGGCGATCACCGACGCCATGGAGCCGGCCTCGGTGATGCCCTCGTGCAGGATCTGCCCCTGCTCGGACTCCTTGTAGGACAGCAGCAGCGCGCGGTCGACGGCCTCGTAGCGCTGGCCGTGCGGGGAGTAGATCTTGGCGCTCGGGAACATCGCGTCGATGCCGAAGGTGCGCGCCTCGTCCGGGATCACCGGCACGATCCGCTGCCCGATGCCCTTGTCCTTCGTGAAGTCCTTGAGCAGCCGGACAAAGGCCATCGTGGTGGCGACCGGCTGCTTGCCCGACCCGCGCTTGAGGTCGTCGTAGGCCTCGGTCGGCGGCAGCGGCAGGGACTGCTTGCCGACGACCCGCCGGGGGATGGCCCCGCCGAGCGCCGCCCGCCGCTCCTTCATGTAGGCGATCTCGTCCGAGTCCTTGCCGGGGTGGTAGTAGGGCGGCAGGTCGCCCTCGAGCGCGCTGTCCGGCAGCTCGATGTAGAGCCGGTCGCGCAGCTCCTTGAGCTCGGCCTTGGTCAGCTTCTTCATCTGGTGCGTGGCGTTGCGGCCCTCGAAGTCCTTGCCGAGGGTCCAGCCCTTGACCGTGTGCGCCAGGATCACCGTCGGCTGGCCGGCCGTGCGCACCGCGGCGTCGAACCCGGCGTAGACCTTGCGGTAGTCGTGCCCGCCACGCGGCAGGTTGCGGACCTGCTCGTCCGACAGGTCCTGGACCATGGCGAGCAGCCGCGGGTCGCTGCCGAAGAACTTCTCGCGCGTGTAGGCGCCGCTCTCCACCGAGTAGGTCTGGAACTGGCCGTCCGGCGTGTTGTTCATCTGCGCGAGCAGCAGCCCGTCGACGTCCTTGGCCAGCAGCGCGTCCCACTGCCGGCCCCAGACGACCTTGACGACGTTCCAGCCGGCCCCGCGGAAGCTCGACTCGAGCTCCTGCATGATCTTGCCGTTGCCGCGGACCGGGCCGTCCAGGCGCTGCAGGTTGCAGTTGATGACGAAGGTCAGGTTGTCGAGCTCCTCGCGGGCGGCCACCCCGATCGCGCCGAGGCTCTCCGGCTCGTCCATCTCCCCGTCCCCGAGGAAGCACCAGACGCGCTGCCCGGAGGTGTCCTTGATGCCGCGGTGCTGCAGGTACTTGTTGAACCGCGCCTGGTAGATCGCCGAGATCGGGCCGAGGCCCATCGAGACGGTCGGGAACTCCCAGAACTCCGGCATGAGCCGCGGGTGCGGATAGCTCGACAGCCCGCCGTCCGGGCGGCTCTCCTGCCGGAACCCGTCAAGCTGCTGCTCGGTGAGGCGCCCCTCGAGAAAGGCGCGGGCGTAGACGCCGGGGCTGGCGTGGCCCTGGAAGTAGACCTGGTCGCCGCCGCCGGGGTGCTCCCGGCCGCGGAAGAAGTGGTTGAAGCCGACCTCGTAGAGGCTCGCCGCGCTGGCGTAGGTCGCGATGTGGCCGCCGACCCCGATCTCGGGACGGTTGGCCCGGCTGACGGTGATCGCGGCGTTCCACCGGATGTAGGCCCGGATCCGGCGCTCGGCGTCCTCGTCGCCCGGGAAGTCGGGCTCGCGCTCGGGCGGGATGGTGTTGATGTAGTCGGTGCTGCGCAGCGCCGGCACCCCGACCTGCTTCTCGCGGGCCCGCTCAAGCAGCTTGAGCATGAGGAATCGGGCCCGTTGCGGCCCGCCGTTGGCCACCACGGCGTCGAGCGACTCGAGCCACTCCGCGGTCTCGCTCGGGTCGAGGTCCGGCAGCTGGCTCGGGAGGCCGTCGATCGTGAGCGGTCGCGGCTCGCCGGGGCGCCGGTCGTCAGTCTGGGTCACGCTGCTCCTCATGCGGGTGCGGGTTGCGGGGGTCGCCCGCGGGGCCCATCCAACGCCCTACCCGGGGGTAACGGGAAACCGCGGCCGGTGCTGCGGGTAGGAGTGGCCTTGTGGATACCGAGGTGCTGCAGGTCCGGACCGGGCGCTCGGAGGTCGTGCACGATCTCACCGGGCGGTGCGCCGACTTCGTCAGGGGGCGCGGCGACGGGCTGCTGCACGTGTTCGTGCCGCACGCCACGGCCGGGATCGCGGTGCTGGAGCTGGGGGCCGGCTCCGACGACGACCTGCTGGCGGCCCTGGCCGACCTGCTGCCCGCCGACGACCGCTGGCGGCACCGGCACGGCAGCGCCGGGCACGGCCGCTCGCACGTGCTGCCGGCACTCGTCCCGCCGTACGCCACCGTCCCCGTCCTCGGCGGCCGGCTGGAGCTCGGGACGTGGCAGTCCGTCGCGCTCGTCGACCTCAACGTGGACAACCCCGACCGCACCGTGCGGCTGTCCTTTCTGGCGTGACCGGGGCGCCGATGACCGTGCGGCACTTGCGCCTACGGACCGTCTCCGGTGGACTGCACCCCAGCGCGCCCGACCGGGCGCAGGCGAGAGGGGTTGTCCAGTGACGGCGTCCGCGGACCACGCGGCACAGCGGGGCCTGGCCGAGAAGCTCGGCATCGAGCCCGGCGCGGTGGTGCAGGTGGTGGGCGAGCAGGACGACATCGACCAGCGCCTGCTCGGTGACGTGGCGACGCGGGCCGGCACCGAGCTGATCCACTCCGACGACTCCGACGACGTGGTCGACGTCGTCCTGCTGTGGTGGCGGGAGGACGACGGCGACCTGGTGGACGCGCTGGTCGACTCCCTCACCAACCTCGGCGACAGCGGCGTGGTGTGGCTGCTCACCCCGAAGGCCGGCCGCGACGGGCACGTCGAGCCCAGCGACATCGACGAGGCCGCGGTCACCGCCGGCCTGGCCAGCACCAGCAGCACCAGTGCGGCGCCGGAGTGGTCCGGCACCCGGCTGGTCGCCCCAAAGGCCGCGCGCAGCAAGACCCGGCGCTGACCGGCCGCTCCCCGGTCGCCGCGCCCCGCCGCTGACACCCGCCCAGGCCCGGCTGCTGCTGTCGGCCCGCGGCCGGGACGCGGTCGCCGCCGCGCAGCAGCTCGACCTGACCCCGGGCGGCCGGCTGCGGGCCGTGGAGGCCGTCCGGGCCGCGGCCGGCCCAGAGCTCGGGCCGCTCGCGCTCGAGCAGGCCCTGCTGCGGGAGCGGGCGCGCGCGAAGCACCCCCGCGGACACGACCTGTGGTGGACCGGTGAGGCGCTCGAGCAGGCCACGGCGTACGAGGTGGCGGCGCACCGGGCCCGGCGCTACGACCGGCCGGTGCTCGACCTGTGCTGCTCGGTGGGCGGCGACCTGCTCGCCCTGCCCGACGGCTCGGTCGGCGTCGACCTCGACGAGGCCCGGCTGCTGCTGGCCGCCGCGAACGCCGAGGTCCTCGCGCGGCGGGTCTCGCTGGTGCGCGCGGACGTCACCACCCTCGACCCGCGCGGCGACGTGTTCGCCGACCCGGCCCGGCGCAGCGGCGGCCGCCGGGTGTTCGACGCCCGCGCGTACAGCCCGCCGCTGGACCTCGTGCTCGCCTGGCGGCCACGGGCGCTCGGCGTGAAGGTGGCGCCGGGCATCGACTGGTCGGTCCTGCCGCCGGACGTCGAGGGCGAGGTCGTCTCGCTGCGCGGCGAGGTGAAGGAGGCGGTGCTCTGGGCGGGCGCGGCGCGACGCGGGTCGGCCCGCAGCGCCACCCTGCTCCCGTACGGCGACGTGCTCACCGACGCCCCGGTGCCGGATCCGGTCGTCGTCCCGCCCGGGCGCTACCTGCTCGAGCCGGACGGCGCGGTCATCCGCGCGCAGCTCGTCGCGCAGGTCGCGGACGCGGTCGGTGGCGGCCTGCTCGACGCGACCATCGCGTACGTCACCGCCGCCACGCCGGTCCCGACCGCCTTCGGCACCTGGTACGAGGTGCTCGAGGTGCTGCCGTTCGGCCTCAAGCGGCTGCGCGAGGCGCTGCGCGGCCACGACGCCGGCCCGCTGGTGGTCAAGAAGCGGGGGACCGCCGTCGAGCCGGAGGTGCTGCGCCGCCAGCTCAAGCTGACCGGGAGCCGCGAGGCCACCGTGGTGCTCACCCGCGCGGCGGGACGCCAGGTCGCCCTGATCGTGCGGCGCGCGTCCTAGGCTGCGCGCCGTGGTGGATGCCGAGGTCGAGGAGCCCACGCCCGGAGTCGTGCGCGCGGTCCGGGCCACCGCGCTCGGCCGCGGCACGCAGAGCGTGCCGGACCTGCGCCGGCTGGTCGAGGGTGCGCTGCACACGGCCTTCCCGCACCGCACGTGGGTGGCCGGCCGGGTCGGCGGCGTACGCGCCGAGCACGGCACCGGCCTGCACTTCCTGCTGCTGGCTCCCGGCGACGACGACGAGCCGTTCCAGCTGCCGTGCCTGCTGTCCGACGAGGCACTCCCGCAGGTCGCCGAGGTGCTCGACCGGCTGCACGACGCCGACCTGGACGACCTGGTCGCCGAGGACCGGCTGCTGCGCGCCGGCGGGCTGCTGCGCTACGACTTCGCGCGCGGCACGCTGGTGTTCCTGGTCTCCGAGCTCGACCCGACCCCGACCGCGCTGGGGCTGCGCGAGGAGCGGGAGGCGGCTCGCGCGCTCGTCCGCGAGCACGCGCTGTCGGAGCGGCAGCGGGCGCGGGCCTGCCGCGTCGCGCCGCTGTCGGTCAGCCTGATCGGCGCCCCCGAGGACCCTGCCGTGGCGCGGGTGCGGGAGCTGCTGCTGGACTCGCCGTACGCCGTGGACCTGCGCGACGTGCGGGTGCAGCTGCAGGGCAGGCGGGCGCCGGCCGACGTGGCGGGGGCCGTCCGCGAGGCGGGGCTGCGCAGCGACGTGGTGCTGCTCGTGCGCGAGCAGGGCCGCCCGCTCACCCTCAGCGTCTTCGACGCCCCCGAGGTCTCCTTCGCCCTCGCGCAGTCGCCGGTGCCGGTGGTCTCGGCGCTCGGTGGCGCGGGCGAGACGACCGCCGTCGACGACGTCGCGCACGTCTCGCTGCCCGACGGGGAGGCCGCCGCGCGGTGGCTGCTCGACCGGCTGGCCGCGGCGCACAGCGCCCTGGACACGCTGCGGGCCGACGTCGACGAGCTGGCGTCCGCCGCGGCGGACCGGGCCCGTGACGACCTGGACCGGGCCGCCCGCGACGCCGACGCGACCGGTACGGCCGCTGCCGCCCGGGCCGCGGCCAGCCGGCACCGGGTCCGCACCCGGCTGCTGGTGCTGTCGGCCGTGCTCGCCGTGGCCCTCGTCGTCGCCGCGTTCGCGCTCGGGCAGCCGCTGGTGCTGCTCGGACTGGCCGTCCTCGCGGCGGCCCTGCTCGGCGCCCGGGCCTGGTCCGGGCGCGCCATGACACGAGGGAGCAAGCCCATGAGCCAGCAGGACGACGAGTTCGTGGCGGTCCTCGCCCGCCTGCGCGAGGTGCGCGACCAGCTCGCGACCACCTCCAGCCCGAAGACCGTGCACCGGCTGCGCGACGCGGCCCGGCAGCTCGTCGCGCACGGCGAGCAGATCCTCGCGCGGACCGTCGGCCCGGCGGCATCCACACCTGTCCTCGACGGCCCCACGGTGGCCCTGCCCAGGCCGCACGGCTCGAGCCGGCTGGACGCCGGGCGGGTCCCCGCAGACGCCTGACGCCCGAGCCGGCCGGCCCGGGCGGCTAGTGTCCGACGGTCTCCACCCCCCAGCCCGCGAGGAGTGCACCCGGATGGTCGACGTCGGCGACGAGGCACCTGACTTCGAGCTGCCCGACCAGGACCGCGCCCCGGTGCGGCTGTCGTCGTACCGAGGCAGCAAGAACGTCGTCCTGATCTTCTACCCGCTGGCCTTCACCGGGACCTGCCAGGGTGAGCTGTGCGCGATCCGCGACAGCATCGAGGACTTCAGCAGCGACGACGTCGTCACGCTGGCGGTGTCCGTCGACAGCTCGCCGGTGCACAAGAAGTGGGCGGACGAGCAGGGCTACACCTTCCCGCTGCTGGCCGACTTCTGGCCGCACGGCGACGTCGCCCGGGCGTACGGCGTGCTCCAGGAGGACCTCGGCCTCGCCCTGCGCGGCACCTTCATCATCGACAAGGCGGGCACGGTCCAGTACAAGGTCGTCAACGCGATCCCCAACGCCCGCGACCAGGACGCCTACCGCGAGGTGCTCGCCCGGCTCTGACCCGCCGCCGGCCCGGCGTGCACGATCGACGTCGTCAGCCGGCGCACGTCGCGCAGCAGGCGGGCCTCGGCCGCGTGCGCGATGGCGTGCCCCTCGACGACCGAGAGGGTCTCGTCGACCAGCACCTCGCACTCGGCGCGCAGCGCGTGCCCGATCCAGCGCACCTTGACGTCGCCCACGCCGACCACACCCGGCGTGCCGGCCAGGCTGCGCTCGACGCTGTCGAGGACCTCGGGGTCGACGGCGTCCATCAGCCGCGCGAACACCTCGCGGGCGGCCTGGCGCAGCACGCCCAGGATGGCCACCGTGATGACCAGCCCGATGATGGGGTCGGCCAGCTCGAACCCGAGGGCCAGGCCGATGGCGCCCACCACGACCGCCAGGCTGGTGAGCCCGTCGGTGCGCGCGTGCAGGCCGTCCGCCACCAGCGCCGCCGAGCCGATCTCCCGCCCGACCTTGATCCGGTACCGCGCCACGAGCTCGTTGCCCAGGAAGCCGACGACCCCGGCGGCGGCGACCAGCCCGAGCCGGTCGACGTCGGCGGGGTCGAGCAGCCGCCTGAACGCCTCGTAGCCGGCCAGCACCGCCGACAGGGTGATCAGCAGGACCACCACCAGCCCGGCGAGGTCCTCGGCCCGGCCGTACCCGTAGGTGTAGCGGCGGTTCGCGGCCCGCCGGCCGAGGGTGAAGGCGATCGCCAGCGGTACGGCGGTCAGCGCGTCCGCCGCGTTGTGCAGCGTGTCGCCGAGCAGCGCGACGGAGCCGGACAGCACGTACACCACGGCCTGCAGCAGGGTGGTGACGAGCAGGGCGACGAAGCTGATGATCAGGGCGCGGATGCCCTTGCTGCTGGCCTCCAGCTCGCTGTCGACGCTGTCGGCCGCGTCGTGGCTGTGCGGCGCGAACAGCTCCTTGACCCTGGCGAGCGGGCCGGCCGGGTGGGCGTGGTCGTGGTCGTGCTCGCCGTGCCCGTGGTCGGCGTGCCCGTGGTCGGCGTGCCCGTGGTCGTCGTGGTCGTGGTCGTGGTCGTGGCCGCCGGAGTCCGGGTGGTCCGCGTGCGGTTCGTGCGGGTGCGCATCCGAAGGCATGCGTCAGCCTGACACGCGCTCCCCGCGCGATGATCATGGGGAGGGCGGGGAAGGGGGCCGGCATGGAGATGCGCACGCTGGGTCGTACCGGTGTCAAGGTCAGCTCGCTGACGCTCGGCGCGATGATGTTCGGGGCGTGGGGCAACCGCGACCACGACGACTCGGTGCGCATCATCCACGCGGCGCTCGACGCCGGCATCAACACCATCGACACCGCCGACGTCTACTCCGGCGGCGAGTCGGAGGAGATCGTCGGCAAGGCGCTCAAGGGCCGCCGCGAGCACGTGGTGCTGGCGACCAAGGCGCACATGCCGATGGGCGACGACCCCAACTCGCGCGGCAACAGCCGCCGCTGGCTGATGACCGAGGTCGAGAACAGCCTGCGCCGGCTGCAGACCGACTCCATCGACCTGTACCAGATCCACCGGCCCGAGCCGGACACCGACGTCGAGGAGACCCTCGGCGCGCTGACCGACCTCCAGCGGGCCGGCAAGATCCACTACTTCGGCTCCTCGACCTTCCCGGCGTCCCAGATCGTGCAGGCGCAGTGGGCGGCGGAGCGCCGGCACACCGGGCGCTTCGTCACCGAGCAGCCGCCGTACTCCATGCTCGTGCGCGGCATCGAGGCCGAGGTGCTGCCGGTCTGCCAGCAGTACGGGATGGGCGTGCTGCCGTGGAGCCCGCTGGCCGGCGGCTGGCTGTCGGGCAAGTGGCGCAAGGGCGTCGACGCGCCCACCAGCACGCGGTCCGCCCGGATCCCGGACCGGTACGACCTGACCAAGCCCGGCAACCAGGCCAAGCTCGACGCCGCCGACGCCCTCGGCGCGCTCGCCGACGAGGCCGGCCTGTCGCTGGTCGAGCTCGCGATCGCGTTCGTGATCCGGCACCCGGGCGTCACCAGCGCCATCATCGGACCCCGGACGTACGAGCAGCTGACCAGCCAGCTCGGGGCTGCCGAGCTGACGATTCCGGCCGACGTGCTGGACCGGATCGACGAGATCGTGCCGCCCGGGACCAACCTCAACGCGGCGGACGCCGGGTACGCCCCGCCCTCGCTGGGCCCGGCCGCGCGCCGTCGGTGACCTACTAGCCTGGCGGGCGAGAGGGGCGTGTAGCTCAGCGGTAGAGCCCCCGCCTTACAAGCGGGTGGTCGGGGGTTCGATCCCCTCCGCGCCCACCGCGCGCGGGCCGGGTGCCCGCAGACGTCGACGAGGTGGGGAACAGGCCGTGGTGGTGGGCACGCGCATCAGCCTGTACACCCCGTCGGCGGACCCGTCCGGCATGGGCGCGCACATGCTCGACCTGGCCGCCGGCTACGTGCCGGTCGCCGACGTGTCGGTGCTGGCGTGGCCGACGGCGCCGGGCCGGCAGCTGCTGGACCGGGCGGCGGCCCTCGGCGCCCGCCCGGTGCCGCTGCCGCACCCCCGGGCGCCCCACTTCGCGACCGCGATCCGCGCGCACCTGGCCGAGCACCCCGCCGACGTCTTCCACATCCACGTGGGGACCGGCCGGGAGAACTTCGACGGCGCTCGGGCTGCCCGCGCGGCCGGCGTGCCCGCGGTGCTGCAGACCCAGCACTACCCCTGGCTGATGGGCAGCCCGAAGCACCTGGTGCCGTTCTTCGCCGGGATCGAGCCGGTCGACCACCTGATCGCGGTCTCGCAGGCCCAGCGACGTACGTACGAGAAGGTCGGGGTGCCGAGCGCGCGGATGACCACGGTCGCCAACGGGATCCGGCCCCGCGGCCCCGGCGCCGGTCGGGGGGCCGCCCGGGAGGCGCTCGGGCTCGACCCCGACCAGCCGGTGGTGCTCACCGTCGGCCGCCTCAACGTGATGAAGGGGCACACCTACCTCCTGGACGCGGTGCCCGGCCTGGTACGCCGCTGCCCCGACCTCGCCGTCGTCGTGCTCGGCGGCGGGCACCTGCACGACCAGCTCGCCCGGCAGGCGGAGGCTCTCGGGGTGTCGAAGGCGGTGCACCTGCCCGGCCACCGAGGGGACGCGCGGCTGCTGCTGGATGCGGCGGACGTGTTCGTGTTGCCGTCCCGACACGAGGGCATGCCGCTGGTGCTGCTCGAGGCGATGGACGCCGGCCTGCCGGTTGTCGCAACCCGGGTGATCGGCAGCGAGGAGGTCGTCATCGACGGCGTAACCGGGCTGCTTGTCCGACCGCGGAGCGCGCCGGCCCTGGAGCAGGCGCTGGGCCGGCTGCTCGAGGACCCGGACCTCCGCAAGAGCTACGCACGCGCCGGCCGGCAGCGCTTCGAGGACTCCTTCACCAGCGCGCGGATGGTCGCCGACACCCTCGCGGTGTACGACCGGGTGCTCGGCACGGTGGCCCGGTGACCCGGCTGCGGGTGGGCTGCGTCGGGACCGGCTTCATCGCGGGACGGCACCTGGCGGCGCTGTCGACGTTCGACGACGTCGAGGTGGTCGCGGTCGCCGACGTCGCGGGCGACCGGGCGCGGGAGGTCGCCGAGCGCTACGGGGCCCGGCCGTACGACGACGGGCTGGCGCTGCTGGCGCAGGAGGAGCTCGACGCGGTGTGGCTGTGCGTCCCGCCGTTCGCGCACGGGCCGCTCGAGGACGCCGCGCTGGACGCCGGGCTCCCGTTCTTCGTCGAGAAACCGCTGGCTGTCGACCTCGCGGGCGCGGCGCGGATCGCCGACCGGGTGCGGGAGACCGGCCTGCTGACGTGCGTGGGCTACCACTGGCGGTCCCTGTCCGTGGTGCGGCAGGCCCGCGCGGCGCTGGGGGACAGCCCGGTGCAGCTGCTCACCGGCGCGTGGCTCGACAGCACCCCGGCGGCGCCGTGGTGGTCGCGCCGCGGGCAGAGCGGCGGCCAGCTCGTGGAGCAGACCACGCACCTGGTCGACCTGGCCCGGCTGCTGGCCGGCGAGGTCGAGACCGTGCAGAGCCTGGAGGTCACCGGGGCGCGGCAGGCGTGGCCGGACGCCGACGTGCCGACGGCGTCCACGATGCTGCTGCGGTTCGAGTCCGGGGCGGTCGGCAGCATCGCGTCGAGCTGCGTGCTGGACCGGCGGCGCCACGTGGGGCTGCAGGTCGTCTCCGAGGGGCAGCTGGTCGACCTGCGCGAGGCCGCGCTGTCCGACCATGAGCTGCGGGTCGTCGGCAGCGGCGGCGAGCAGGTCGTCCGGTCCGACGAGGACCCGATCGGCTGCGAGGACCGCGCCTTCGTCGACGCCCTGCTCGGGCGGGGCGTCGCGCCGGTGCCCTACGACGAGGCGCTGCGCACGCACGCCGTGGTCTGCGCCGCCGACCGGTCCGCCCAGGAGGGCGGCACGGTCGTGCCGGTCGGGGTGTCCGGTGCCTGAGCGCCGCACCGTCCGCTCGATCGGCGTCGCCGCACAGGGCCGCCCGGAGATCTTCTCGTACGAGGAGGAGCCGCCCGCCGAGGGCTCGTTCCGCACCGACACGCTGTTCACCGGGCTGTCCGCGGGCACCGAGCTGACGTTCCTCAAGGGCACCAACCCCTACCTGCACGCGTCCTGGGACGCGGCCCGCGGGGTGTTCCTGCCCGGCACGCCGTCCCGGAGCTACCCCATCCAGGCGATGGGCTACATGGAGGCGGCCCGGGTCGTCGAGAGCCGGACGCCGGTCGCGCGGGAGGGTGACCTGGTGGCGGTGACGTACGGGCACCGCACCGGGCACGTCCTCGACGGCGCCACCAGCCTGGTCACCGTCCTGCCGGAGGCGCTGGACCCGCTGCTCGGCATCTACGTCGCGCAGATGGGGCCGATCTGCGTCAACGGCCTGCTGCACGCGGCCGCGGACGCCGTCGGCGTCGCGGGGAACGTCGAGCTGGCGGACGGCGTACGGGACCGCCGGGTGCTGGTCACCGGCGGCGGGGTCGTCGGGCTGCTCACGGGGCTGCTCGCGCGGATGCACGGGGCGGCCGAGGTCGCCCTGGCCGACCCCGACCCGCAACGGCTGGCGGCGGCAGAGCGGCTCGGGCTGCTGCCGGTCGCCGACGACGGCCCGGAGGCGGTGTGGCGCTGGTGCGTGGAGCGCTGGCAGCACGGGCCCGCCGACGTGGGGGCCGACGTGGTGTTCCAGTGCCGCGGCCAGGACGCCGTGCTGGCGACCGCGCTGCGCAGCGTCCGCCCGCAGGGCACGGTCGTCGACCTGGCCTTCTATCAGGGCGGTGCGCCCGAGGTGCGGCTCGGCGAGGAGTTCCACCACAAGGGGCTGACGATCCGGTGCGCGCAGATCGGCCGGGTGCCGCGCGGGCTGGCCGGCAGCTGGAACCGCGCGCGGCTGTCCGCCGAGACGCTGGAGCTGCTCGCCGAGCACGGCGACGCGATCCGGCAGCACGTGGTCACCGACGTGGTGCCCTTCGACGACGGTCCGTCGGCGCTCGTCGAGCTGGCCGGTCGCCGGCGCTCCACCATCCAGACGGTCTTCGCCGTCTGACGGGTGGCACGTTGCTGTCGTCGACACCCGCGTGTTCCGACAGCGACGTGCCGCTCGGCGCCCTTGCCGCTCAGCCGCCCTTCCTGCGGGCGAACACCAGCCCCGCGACCTCGGCGGCGCCGGCCGTGACGAGCGCCCGGGCCATCTCGCGCAGGGAGAACCCCTCCGAGTAGACGTCGTCGACCACCAGGATGCGACGCCCGGCGACCCGCTCCGGCTCCGGCACGGCCAGCGCCTTGCGCAGCGCGTGCTCGGCGATGGCCTGCCGGGTGGCGACGCTCCTGCCCAGGAACTGGCCGGTCGGCCCCGACTTGGTGATCAGGTCCGGCGCGAACGGCCAGTCCGGCCCGTCGGCCTGGGCCGCGTCGAGGATGAGCCGCAGGTGGTCCCACAGCCGGTTCGCCCGCGGGCCGACGTAGAGCGCGCCGGCGGTGATCAGGTCGTAGCCGCCGAGGTCGTCGCGCCGCTCCTCCAGGAAGCCGGCGAGGATGCGGCCGAGGATCGGCGCCCAGGTCCGGTCCTCGTCGTACTTGTAGCGGCAGACCGCGGTCCACATGTCCTCCGCGGAGCGGGACACGGTGTAGATGCCGGAGAACCACCGGTCCTCGAGCCGGCACACCGTGTTGGCGCACGGCCCGCCGTCGACCAGCGGCTCCCCGCAGGTCGGGCACAGCGGCCCCGGCAGGGGGTCCACCCCGCCGCTCGCGCAGGCGAAGCAGATCGCGGGCGTCCCGGTCTCCCGGTACGGGCACTCGGCGCAGTCCGGGAAGCCGGCCGGCGGCGGGTCGAGCAGGCGTACGTCGATCACGGGCGGCACGCGGCGCAGGCAGTGGTGGACACGAGGACCCACGGTACGGCGGCGCCCGCCGCTACCGTGCCGGGCGTGCTGCTCGCCGACGTCGTCACCTGCCTCGAGGCGGCCTACCCGCCGGCTCTGGCCGAGTCGTGGGACGCGGTGGGCCTGGTCTGCGGCGACCCGGCCGCCGACGTACGCCGGGTCCTGTTCGCCGTCGACCCGGTGGAGGCGGTCGCGGCGCAGGCGCTGGAGCAGGGCGCGGAGCTGCTGGTCACCCACCACCCGCTCTACCTGCGCGGCACGACCACGGTCGCGGCGAGCACCGCGAAGGGGCGGGTGGTGCACGCGCTGGTCCGCGGCGGCTGCGCGCTCTATGTGGCGCACACCAACGCCGACCGCGCCGACCCCGGGGTGTCCGACGCCCTGGCCGACCTGTTCGACCTGCGCGACATCTCACCGCTGCAGCCCACCCACGCCGCGCTCGACACCCTCGCCGTGACCGTCCCCGTCCCTGACGCGGACCGGGTCCGCGACGCGCTGCTGGACGCCGGTGCGGGCCAGGTCGGGTCGTACGACCGGGTCAGCTGGACCGCCACCGGGACGGGGCGGTTCCGGCCGCGGGACGGGGCGCGACCGGCGATCGGGCGGGTGGGGGAGGTCGAGACCGTGCAGGAGGTGCGGATCGAGGTGGTGCTCGAGCCCGGCCGCCGGCAGCGGGTGCTCGCGGCGATGCGGGCCGCCCACCCGTACGAGGAGGTGGCCTTCGACCTGCACGCGCAGGTCGCGCAGCCGGGCCGCACCGGGCTCGGCCGGGTGGGGGAGCTGCCGGCCCCGCTGACGCTGCGCGCCCTGACCGACCTCGCCGCGCGGGTGCTGCCCGCGACCGGCTGGGGGGTGCGGGCCGCCGGCGACCCCGACGCCGTCGTCTCCCGGCTGGCGGTGTCCGGCGGGGCCGGCGACTCGGTGCTCGGCGCGGCCGCGTCCAGTGGCGCGCAGGCGTTCCTGACCAGCGACCTGCGCCACCACCCGGCCTCCGAGGCGCCGGCCGGCCTGGCCCTGCTGGACGCCGCGCACTGGGCGACCGAGTGGCCGTGGCTGTCGGTCGCCGCCGCCCGGCTGTCCGCCGAGACCGGGCTGACGGCTGGAGTCTCTAGGCTCGTGACCGACCCGTTCTGCCTGTCGTCGAGGAGCCCGCACGCGTGAAGGCCGACCCGTTCGCCCAGCTCCGCCTGCTCGACCTCCAGGCTCTCGACAGCGGGCTCGACCGGCTGGCGCACCGGCGGCGCACGCTCCCCGAGCTCGCCGAGATGGCCCGGCTCGACGCCCTGGTCGCCGGCAGCCGCGACGACGTCGTCCGCGCCGAGACCGAGGCCGGCGATCTGGCCCGGGAGACCAAGAAGTTCGAGGACGAGATCGCGCTGGTCCGTACGCGCAAGGCCCGCAACGACGAGCGGATGCAGTCCGGCGCGGTCACGCAGCCCAAGCAGCTGGAGGACCTGCAGCACGAGAACGTGAGCCTGGTCCGTCGGCAGGGCGAGCTCGAGGACCGCGAGCTCGAGGTCATGGAGAAGGCCGAGGCCGTCCAGGAGGTCCTCGACCGGCTGCTGGCCGAGCGGCAGGAGCGGCTCGGGGCCCGCGAGGGCGCGGCGGCGGCCCGGGACGCGGCCTGGGCCGAGATCGACGCGGAGATCGCGCGATCGACGGCCGAGCGCGCTTCTGTCGCGGCCGAGCTGCCGGCGGACCTGCTGGCGCTGTACGAGAAGATCCGCGCCGAGAGCGGGGTGGGCGCCGGGGCGATCGCCCGCGGGCGCTGCGGTGGCTGCCGGCTCGACCTGATGGGCAACGAGATCGCGGCGATCCGCGCCGCCGCGCCGGACGAGGTGCTGCGGCACGAGGAGTGCACCCGGATCATGGTGCGTACGGCCGAGTCGGGCCTGTGAGTCCTGGTGAGGCGGTGAACGCCCGTCGGCTGGTCGTCGAGGCGGACGGCGGCTCGCGGGGCAACCCGGGGCCGGCCGGCTACGGCGCGGTGGTCCGCGACGCCGTCTCGGGCGAGGTGCTGGCGGAGCGGGCGGCCGGCATCGGCACGGCGACCAACAACGTCGCCGAGTACGGCGGTCTGATCGCCGGGCTCACCGCCTGCCTCGAGCTGGCCCCCGCCGAGGTCGAGGTGCGGATGGACTCCAAGCTCGTCGTGGAGCAGATGAGCGGCCGCTGGCAGGTCAAGCACCCGGCGATGAAGCCGCTGGCCGCGCGGGCCCGCGCCCTGGCGGCGCAGCTGCCGAGAGTGCGGTTCACCTGGATCCCGCGCGAGCGCAACGCGCACGCCGACCGGCTGGCCAACGAGGCGATGGACGCGGCCGCGCGCGGGCAGGTGTGGCGGCCGGGGGGCGACACCGGGGTGGCCGACGCCGCGGACGCGTTCCTGGCCGCGCAGCCCGCCCCGGCCGTACCGCGGCGGCTGTCGGGCTGGCAGGACGACCCCGCCCCGCCCACCACGACCCTGCTGCTGCGGCACGGGCAGACCGTTCTCAGCGTCGAGAAGCGCTTCTCCGGGACGGGGGAGCAGCCGCTGACCGAGGTCGGCCGAGGTCAGGCCGCCGCGGCGGCGGCGCGACTCGCCGACTCCGGCGCCACCGTGGTGGTCGCCAGCCCGCTGCGCCGCGCCCGGGAGACCGCCGAGCTCGTCGCCGGGGCGGCCGGCGTCGACCTGGTCGTGGAGGAGGGCCTGCGGGAGACCGACTTCGGCGACTGGGAGGGCTACACCTTCGCCGAGGTACGCAAGAAGTGGCCGCAGGAGATGACGGCCTGGCTGGCCGACACGGCGGTCGCGCCGCCCTTCGGGGAGAGCTTCGACGCCACGGCGACCCGCGTACGGCAGGCCCGGGACCGGGTGCTGGCGGCGTACGGCGGGCAGACCGTGATCCTTGTCAGCCACGTCACCCCGATCAAGACGCTGCTGCGGTTCGCGCTCGACGCGCCGCCGAGTGCGCTGTACCGGATCCACCTCGACCTGGCCTGCCTGTCGGAGGTCGACTGGTTCGCCGACGGCCCGGCCGTGGTGCGCAGCCTCAACGACACCTGGCACCTGGCGAAGAGCACTCAGCCGGGGCTCTAGGGCGCGCGGGGGCGTGCCGATGTGGTGCGCATGAACCCGTTGGAGATGCTGGCCGCCGAGGTGTACGAGGACGTCGCCGTCACCGAGGTCATCCGGCCGGCAGCGGTGCTCCCCGAGTCCGCGGCCCGCGAGGTGCTGGTCGAGCTGGCCCACCACGACGTGCGCGCCGGCGGTTGCTGGGCGAGCAGCCCGACGCTCTGGCAGCGCTATGACCGGCCGTGGGACCCGGCCGGAACCGGCCCGGGCGACGCGGTGCTGCTCGGCAGCCTCCAGGTCAGCTACGGCACCCCGACGCGCTACGCGATCACGATCTACCGGGCCACCGTGACCGTGCTCGCCAGCAGCAACGGCTGGACCGTGGAGGCGCTGTGCGACGAGGCGCTGGCCTTTGGCGGCTACACCCTGGCGGAGTGCCCGCGGGCCGACCTGAAGCCGCCGCCCCGGCCGTTCCGGATGCCGCGCTAGCGACCGGCGGTCACGAGCTCACGCTCGGGGGAGGCCCCGACGGGCTCCTCGCGGACCCCGAAGCGGGCGTAGACCCTGGCGAGCGGGGCTGGTGCCCACCAGTTGGCGCTGCCGAGCAGGCGCATGGTGGCCGGCACGAGCAGTCCGCGGACCAGGGTGGCGTCCACCGCGACGGCGATGACGAGCCCGATGCCGATCATCTGGATAAAGACCACGCCGCTGGTGGCGAACGCGCCTACCACGACCGCGAACAGCACCGCCGCGCTGGAGATCAGGCCGCCGGTACGGGCGAGCCCGCGCTCGACCGCCAGCGCGTTGTCGTGGGTCGCGTCCCACTCCTCGCGGATGCGGGAAAGCAGGAACACCTCGTAGTCCATCGACAGCCCGAACGCCAGCGCGAGGATGAGGATCGGCTGGGTGGACTCGATCGGGCCGACGGTGTCGATGCCGAGCAGCCCGGTCAGGTGGCCCTCCTGGAAGATCCACACGAGGCCGCCGAACATGGCGGACAGCGACAGCACGTTGACCAGCACGGCCTTGACGGGCAGGAGCACCGAGCCGAACGCGAGGAACAGCAGCACGAGCATGGTCGTCACGACCAGCAGCCCGGCCACCGGCAGCCGGTCCGCGAGCCCGCGATTGAGGTCGACGAACTCCGCGGTGGTCCCCCCGACGAGCACGTCGGCCCCGGGAGCGCTGCGCACCGCGGCCACCAGGTCGCGCGCGGCGCCGGACAGCGGGTCACCCGCCTGCGTGACGGTCAGCCCGGTGATCCCGCCCGACGAGCCGCGCTGCTCCACGGCGACGACGCCGGGCAGGGCGCGCAGCGTGTCCTCGTACGCCGGCAGGTTGTCGGTGGACAGCACGGCGACCGCGATCGGGGCCGTGCCCTGGCTCGGGAAGGAGCCGAGCAGCGACTCCTGCACGACCCGGACCTCGTTGCCGGCCGGCAGGACGCGGGCGTCCACCGTGCCGAACTCGATGCGCAGGAACGGCAGGCCGATGGCCAGCAGGATGCCGACCGTGGCGACCATGACCAGCACGGGGCGGCGCATCACGGCGCGGGCGAGGCGGGCCCACAGCAGCCCGCTCGAGGCCCGCCTGGGCAGGACCCGGAGCCGGTCGACCCGGTGCCCCAGCATCCCGAGGACCGCCGGCAGGACGGTCAGCGAGGTGACGGCAGCGACCGCGACCGCGGCCATGCCGCCGAGCCCCATCGAGCGCAGGAAGACCTGCGGGAAGACCAGCAGCCCGGCGAGCGCGACCGTCACGATCAGCCCGGAGAAGGCGACCGTGCGGCCGGCTGTCGCCACGGTCCGCTCGACGGCCTGCTCGACGCGGCGGCCCGCGGCCAGCTCCTCCCGAAACCGCGACACCATGAACAGCGCGTAGTCGATGGCGAGGCCGAGCCCCAGCAGGGTGACGATGTTGAGCGCGAAGACGCTGATGTCGGTGGCGTACGACAGGACGTGCAGGACCAGGAACGCCCCGAGGACGCTGAACGCGCCGACCAGCAGCGGCAGGCCGGCGGCGACCAGCCCGCCGAACACGAGCACCAGCAGCACGGCCAGCACCGGCAGCGACAGCGTCTCGGCGCGGGCGATGTCCTCGCCCACCTGCTCGTTCGTCGTCACGTCACCGGGCACCGCGCCGCCGATGAGCGTCTCGAGGCCGGGCACGTCCAGCCGGTCCGCGACGACGTCGTACGCCGTCTCGCGCTCGTCGTCGGTGCCGCCCGGCAGGCCGAGCACCGCGTAGGTGCTGCGGCCGTCGATGGAGACCAGCGCCGGGCTGCCGGTCGACCAGGTGGTGGCGACGCTGGTGACCGCGCCCGGTGGCAGGTCCTCGAGCACCGCCTCGATGTCGGCGCGGTGCTCGGACACCGGCCCGTCGGCGCGGTAGAGCACGACGACGTCGGCGGCGTCGCGCCCCAACGCCTGCTCGAGCGCGGCACCGGCCCGCGAGCTCTCGCTGTCGGGGTCGTCGAAGCCGCCGCCGACCATGCGTGCGAAGACGCCGGTGCCCCACAGCCCGGCCACCAGCAGGAACAGCACGCCGAGGGCGAGGACGCCGCGGCGTCGGCGGTACGTCAGCGAGCCCAGCGAGCTGAACATGGGTTCCTCCAGTAAAAGGCGTTTACGAGCGGTGGCGCTACAGTGGCTCACACTGGTGAACGGTGTCAACTGACGCCGTCGTCCTTTCTTGAGGAGGGCCCGTGGACCGACGTGAGCGCCAGCGCGCCGCGACCAGCGCCGAGATCCGCGACGTCGCCCGGCGGCAGCTGGCCGTGACCGGTGCCGCCGGCCTGTCCCTGCGCGCGGTCGCCCGGGAGATGGGGCTGACGGCGCCGGCGCTCTACCGCTACTACGACGACCGCGACGCCCTGCTCACGGCCCTGATCGTCGACGCGTACCGGTCCGTGGTCCACCGCATGGAGCAGGCTCGCGACGCGCTCGACCCCGACGACCTGGCAGGACGCATCCGTGCCGCTGCCGGCGCCTTCCGCGACTGGGCGGTGGCCAGCCCGCACGAGTTCGCGCTGGTCTTCGGCTCCCCGGTGCCGGGCTACACAGCGCCCCAGGACGGGCCGACGCGCGAGGCAGGCCAGCGCTTCGGCCAGGTGTTCCAGGAGCTGTTCACCCAGCAGTGGCAGCGCGCGCCGTGGCCGTTGCCGCCGGCCGGCGACCGTACGCCCGAGCTCGACGCGGTGCTCGCCGTCGCCGGCGCGGAGTGCGGCGGGCCGCTGCCGCCCGGGGCGATGCAGATGTTCCTGTCCTGCTGGGCGCGGCTGCACGGCCTGATCTCGCTCGAGGTGTTCGGGCACTTGGCCTGGATCGGCCCGCACGACGGGGACGCGCTGTTCCGCGCCGAGCTGACCGACATGCTGAACCTGATCGTCCGCTGACGTACCCTTCGCGCGGGACGAGTCGGCCGGACGGTCGCGGCCCGATCCGCTCACCGGCGGGGCGGGTCGAGGAAAGTCCGGGCTCCACAGGGCAGGGTGATCGGTAACACCGACCCGGGGTGACCCGCGGGAAAGTGCCACAGAAAACAGACCGCCGGTGTTCGCGCCGGTAAGGGTGAAACGGTGCGGTAAGAGCGCACCAGCGCCCGGGGTGACCCGGGCGGCTCGGCAAACCCCACCCGGAGCAAGGTCGAAAGGGTCCCTGCGGGGACCTGCCCGAGCGCCTGAGGGCTGCCCGCCCGAGCTCGGGGGTGGACCGCACGAGGCCACCGGCAACGGTGGTCCCAGATGGATGGCCGTCCGTCAGCTCCTCGGGGCTGGCGACAGAACCCGGCTTACAGGCCGGCTCGTCCCCTCAACGACACCAGACGACACTGCACAGTAGGTCAGAGGCACTATCGGCGTCCCGGTCGTGCGACGTCGTGGCTTCTGATGCGGCCTGTTTGCCATGCTCCGGCGGTGCTGCTGGGAGACCCGGCGTCGAACGGACTGGCCCGGTTGCGTCCAGGTGCGGTCAAGCCGACGCAGGAGCTCGGCGAGCTGGTGTCGAGGTTGCGCCGCCTTCAGTCGACCCTGACGGGTCAGCGTGGCCGGTAGGCGTCGCGGCGATGCTCGATCTGAAGGACGACCTCGTGCTGTACCTCTGGGATGCGGTACAGCACCCGGTAGGTGCCTCGCCGTGAGGTATGTGCCGGCGAGATCGCCGCGCCGGCTTGCCGACCCGTCGCGGCTCGACCACCAGCGCCTCGGTCAGGAAGTCGAGCACCGCTGCCGCAACGGCTTCGGGCAGTTCCTCCGCGATCGCGCGCCGCGCCGGCGGAGTCAAGACGAGCTCGTACGTCTCGTCGTGCGTCACGCGCGGAGGCGTCGGACGGCGTCCACCCCTCGGACGACGTCGCCGTTGGCGTACGCCTGGTCGGCCTCCCGGATGTCGGCGAGTGTGTCCGGGTCGGACAGCACCGACAGCGTCTCCTCGAGCTCCGACAGATCTTCCGGACTGATCAGGACTGCGGCTGCGCGGCCGTTGCGGGTGATTGCCACTCGCTCGTGCTGCATCTCGACGCGGTCGACGACCTCAGACAGGTGGTCGCGAACGTTTCGCAGCGGCTGCAGGCTCATGGCCTCAATCGTGGCGCGAGCGATAGGTGCTGTCCACCGGCTGCGCTATGACTGCCTCTGCTCACCGGCCCGCGCTTGCCGCGGCGCTCGCGACCACCCCGCACTTGCGATCGCACCGCCCAACCTGTCGGGCAACTGCCCGTGATCCGGCGCGGGGGGAGGGCGGAGCGCTGCCCCCACTCGTCCGCTCATGCCGATGACCGGGCGTCATCGCCGCTGCTGATGGCGGCCAGGGCGGGTGCTCTCGGACGGGCTGCGCGCCCCGCAGGAAGGCGCTTCTGCACGCCGAGGCCGCCCTTGCCATATACGTCTGACACGCGGCGCCGAACGATGATGAGTTGGATCACGTCAGGCTCGTGGCCCACGGGTGAAGGTCGACTATGGCGTCCCTGCTCGCGCACCTGGGGCGCTACGCGCTCATGTTCTAAGTGTGGCCACCGCGCGTGCCGGCGCGCGTGAACGACGTGCACAAGTTCGCGCTCGAGCTCCCGCGCGTGACGGGCGGTCCATTAGGTGCGACCGGTCCTGATTTCACGAGAGCAGTCAACGCTAACGGGGACCCCCGGAAGTGCCACTCAGGCTCTGCGCCCTTGTTCAAGTGAGCAGTCCCTCCTTACGTGCCCACTCGATGAGAGTGGCGCCGTCGACGGGGAATCGAGCGTTGGTATCACGAAGGACGTCCACGAGTTGGCACGCCTCCGCCTCACGCAATATTCCTGCCTTGAAACCCTCGAGGATAAGCCATAACGAGCCATGACACCTGACCCCCTGCCGCTTCGCCGCCTTCTTAGCAGCCTGGTCGTCGATTATGGCGATGCCACCATGCACCTCGGCCCAGGCCAAGACCGTTGCTTCGCCTAGATGTCGACGGCCCGAGCCCATAATCTCCGCGTACCGCATGAACGCGCGCAGCTCGTCGAGGTGATCGACCGCCTGCACTGAGACCCAGGAGAAGTCCGCCTCCGCAGCTGGCCCCGCCTGCAACTCATCCATCACCGCGTTTGTCGAGTGCGGCGACCGATCGGCAACTAGGGCTCGCAGCACGTGGAGCTTTTGACCAGTCGCGAAGCAGTTCAAAGGTGATGCGTCGAAGACGATCGGGATCACATCTGGATCGCCGCTTGCGCTCACTCGAAAAAGTCGCCCTTCAACTGCCGCAGCGGCAAGAGCTCCGGAGCAGGCAGCGCGTCAGTCTCCCCATGTAGAAGCTCAAGCGCGCGATCCGCGGTGATGAGGTCTTTGTAGTAGGCAGTCAGGATGGCTTCGCCGACGGCGGGCGGAACTGAAGGCGGCTGAAGGTCCGCCTGAGGCGGCTGTATCCGCCTGGCGAGGAAATCCGCTTTAGTAGGAGTCGGCAACAGTTCACGTCGCTGATCGTTATCGATCAGGTTGCTGTCAACAAGTCTGGTCAAGAGGCTGCGCCAACTGACACGGTACTCCGCAGCGATTTCCACAGCCGCACCGCGTGGGTCCGACTCTCCACCACGGGACGCCCATGACTGGCGCAACGCCGGATCGGGCATAAGGAAGTGGGCCGCAAAGTAGTCGATCAGTGCCTCGCGGTCGCTCCGATTGCTAGCAGTCATCACCTCAGCGGAGTACTCATCATCAAAGAGGAAGTGCCCCAGCTCATGCGCCGCGGTGAAGCGACGGCGCCCGGGATCCGCTGATCCATTGACGAGGCAGACGCCACAGCCCTCGCCTAGGTGCAGCATGAGCCCATCAACATCGCCCGCGAGGGAGAGTGAATAGATGTGCAGACCGAAAGCGGCCGCAGCCGACGCCAGACTCCCCAGAGGCTCGGTCACACTCGAGCAATGCTTTCGCGCAGCCAAGGCGGCCTCTGCCGCCGCTCCAAAGCTGTCGATCTGCACGTCGACAGCCAGCAATTCGGCGACCGCCGGCAACACGCCTAGATCGCGAAGCTGCTGGACTTCGAAGGCAAGCGCTTCAAAGGTGAGCTCAGCATCTAGCTCGGCCGGGCTCTGATCCCGCACCATCTCCGCACGCCTGCTTAAGATCGGCGCCGGGGAATTAGAGAGGAACCAGTTGAGGGGACGGCCCAGGGAGCCGGAGATCCGCGCCAACTCGAGGGCAGTCACCCTCCGTGCACCGGACTCCACTTTGGACAACGCAGTGCGGTCCAAGTCGACCGCAGCTGCCAAATCGCCCTGAGACATGCCCTTCGCCGACCTCGCCAGCGCCACGCGCTCGCCGAGCGCTCGCTGCTCGTCCACCTGAGTCTCCTGCACTGTGCGATATTGGCACATTGGCATCGGCCGTCAACCACTGGGGCTTGAGACAGTCACAGTGACTAGCCCGTCCGTAGGCCCCAGCGCTCCCCGAGCCACTGGGGCAACCCTCACAGAGAGCAGGGCCGCCTGTCCCTTGAGGCCGAGACGAGTCCGGGCCAGGGCGGGACGCCACGGCTGGAGCGTCAGGTCGCTCCGCGACTTGCCCCCTTCGCGACCAGCGTCCCGCCCGCGACGATGAAAGTCAGCCCCGCGACCAGCACCGCCTCGAGGAACCGCGCCGCCTGCGCCGTCAGCGTCCTTAAGCGCGACGAACTCGTCCAGCGAGTTCGCGAACAGCAGGGTCCTGCGGTCCACCGACCCGTGCCCGCGGGTGATGTGCGGACGAGCGACGTGAAGTAGCTCGCCGCCCGGGAGCATGGCGTCGACGAAGCCGACCAGCTGACGCCCCGTCTGCAAGACCGGCTATGGCTGCACGTCGAACGTCCGCTCATGCCGCTGATCGCGCGTCCCGCAGGCGCCCAGCGCAAGCGGACCTCTTCGTGCTGCCGCGTCAGAGCCGGCGTCGCTTGCGGGGCGCCGACCCGCGCCCGTCTCAGTAGAGCGCCTCCAGGGCTTCGCTCGTCTGCTGGTGGGCGTCTGGGAACAGGTGCCCGGAGATCTCCATGGTCTCGACGATCGACCTGTCGCGAGCCGGGCCTGCACACGACCCACGCGTGGACACCGGCGGCGATCAGACTCGAGGCATAGGTGTGCGCAGCGCGTGGGAGGCGTAGCCGGTCTTGAGACCAGCGCGGGGCAGGGTGGACCGTGCGTACGCCCGCCGACGCTCGCTCCGAGGCTGGCATGGTCCTTCTCGTCTGACCAACATGACCTTGCACAATGTGGCGGACGCCAAGCACCTGTCGCAGCTGCTCGAGGCGGCTCTGAGGGGTGAGGAGGTCATCGTCGCGCGTGCCGGCACGCCCCTCGTACGGCTGGTGCCGGTGAACCCACCGCCAGCTCGCGTCCTGGGGTTCCTCGACCTGCCCACGCCGGATGAGCGCTTTGCCCCGCTCGACGAGACTGAACTCTCGGCCTGGTCGTGACCGTCCTGCTGCTGGACACCCACGCCTACGTGTGGGCGCTCACCGACCCAGACCGACTGTCGGCCGTGCCAGGACCGCGATAGAGACACCCACCAATGTCGTCTTCGTCTCAAGTACCGCGCCGGTACGTGGCCGGAAGCCGAGATCCTGCCCTCATCGGCAGGCTCGGGGCGCAGTCGCTCGACATCTGTGCCGCGGACGCCATCCGGGCGGGGAGCCTTGAGTGGGATCACGCCGACCCGTTCGACCGGATGCTCGCCGCTCAGGCACTGCGCCACCAGGCTGCGCTGCTGACCCGTGACTCAGCGACCCTCTGGTGACAGCCCGGGCGCCGGGACGTCGAACGCCCCACCGCGCTCACGACAACGTCCGCCCCGGCCGCGAGGCGCATCCCGAGCGGACGTCGCCGTCGTGTCACTGTGGCCGGCGCTTCTGCGGAAAGGGCGCTTCGTAACGAGCCAGGAGCTCGACGAAGCCGGCTATGCGTCGGGCGCGTGTCTCGGGCTTCACGGCGGTGACGGTGCGGTGGATGAGCGCGTAGCGGTTGCTTGCCGTCAGGACGTCGAACATTGCCTGTGCCCGCGGGTCGGAGGCGATAGCTGCCGCCAGGTCGTCAGGGACGTGCGCGTCGGCCGGGCCGTCGTACGCGCGGTCCCAGCGTCCGTCGGCCTGCGCCGCCGCGACCGCTGCGCGGCCCGCCGGTCGCATGCGGCCTTCCTGTTCGAGCCGCGCGACGTTGGCGACGTTGCGCGCCGACCACGTGCTGCGCGGACGTCGCGGTGTCATGCGCTGCAGCGAGCTGACGTCGTCGCGTTTGGCCGCCTGCCCGTCGATCCAGCCGAAGCACAGCGCCTCGTCAACGGCGGTGGCCCAGGTCATCGTCGTCAGACTCCCGCCCTTGCGGCCGAGAACCAGCCACACCCCGGGCGAGCGGGCGTGGTGCTCCTCGAGCCAGGCCCTCCAGTCGGCCGGGCCCGGAACGAGCAGCTCCTGGAGTTCCAGCACCACGGTCACCTCCACGTCGACCGGCTCTGGCTCCGGACGCGCTCACTCGTCCTGCACCAAAGGTAGACACTGCAGCGGCACGCAGTCCGCCCGAGGGCGACGGGCGCTGGGCCGGCAGCCGTGCACGGCTGAGTCCTGAGACGTCCGTCGACGAGCGCATCGGTCCACACCCGGGCTGTCAGTCCGGGGCGGGGTGAGACAGGGCTGCCGGCCGGACCGGTTCCGCTGGGCGTGATGCTCGGGGTCGACCGCGCGTGGCCGCCGCCCACCCCCCTGGGACCATCGTGCTGCTGCGGCCACCCCCGATCGAAGGAACACACTTGAGCAAGGTCCTCACCACCCTGCCGACCGGCGAGCGCGTCGGCATCGCCTTCTCCGGCGGGCTGGACACCTCGGTCGCCGTGGCCTGGATGCGGAGCAACGGCGCCGTGCCCTGCGCCTACACCGCCGACATCGGCCAGTACGACGAGCCGGACATCGCCGGCGTGCCCGGCCGGGCGCTGCAGTACGGCGCGGAGCTCGCGCGGGTGGTCGACTGCACCAGGCCGCTGGTGGAGGAGGGGTTGGCCGCGCTGGCCTGCGGGGCGTTCCACATCCGCAGCGGTGGCCGTGCGTACTTCAACACCACCCCGCTGGGCAGGGCCGTGACCGGGACGCTGCTGGTGCGCGCGATGCACCACGACGACGTCGACATCTGGGGCGACGGCTCGACGTTCAAGGGCAACGACATCGAGCGCTTCTACCGGTACGGCCTGCTCGCCAACCCCGCGCTGCGGATCTACAAGCCCTGGCTGGACGCGGACTTCGTCGGCGAGCTCGGTGGCCGGCACGAGATGAGCGCCTGGCTCGCCGAGCGCGGGCTGCCCTACCGCGACTCGCAGGAGAAGGCGTACTCCACCGACGCCAACATCTGGGGCGCGACCCACGAGGCGAAGACGCTCGAGCACCTCGACGTCTCCCTCGAGACGGTCGAACCCATCATGGGCGTGCGGTTCTGGGATCCCTCCGTGGCTATCGAGACGGAGGACGTCACGGTCCGCTTCGTCGCCGGCCGGCCGGTGGCGGTCGACGGCAGGGAGTACGCCGACCCGGTGGCCCTGGTGCGCGCGGCCAACGCCGTCGGCGGCCGGCACGGCCTGGGCATGTCGGACCAGATCGAGAACCGGATCATCGAGGCGAAGTCGCGCGGCATCTACGAGGCGCCCGGGATGGCCCTGCTGTTCATCGCCTACGAGCGGCTGCTGAACGCGATCCACAACGAGGACACGATCGCCAGCTACCACGCGGAGGGCCGCCGCCTCGGCCGGCTGCTGTACGAGGGCAGGTGGCTCGACCCCCAGGCACTCATGCTGCGCGAGCCCATCCAGCGCTGGGTCGCGTCGCTGGTCACCGGTGAGGTGACCCTGCGGCTGCGGCGCGGCGACGACTACTCGATCGTGCGCACGCAGGGGTCGACGTTCTCCTACCACCCGGAGAAGCTGTCGATGGAGCGGACCGAGAACGCGGCCTTCGGCCCGACCGACCGGATCGGCCAGCTCACGATGCGCAACCTCGACATCGCCGACTCGCGGGCGAAGCTCGAGGCGTACGCCGCGCAGCCGCTCGACCAGGGGCAGGTGCTCGTGGAGAACGGCACGCTCTTCGGTGAGCTCGAGGTCGGTGGCGCCGACGTGATCACGGACAACCCGACCGTCGAGGGGGGCGAGGAGAGCTCGCTCGAGGCCGCGGCGATGGAGCTGGGCACGGACTGACGAGGAGGGCCGGGCTCAGGCCGCGATGCGCCAGCCGTCGGCGATCGCGGTGAAGCTGTCGGCCCGGCGCGCCCGGGAAAGGCTCGGCGTGACCACGACGATCTCGTCGGCCTGCGCCGCGGCCTTCAGCTCGAGCAGCCGCTCCACGACGATCTTCGGCTCACCGACGACCATCCGGTTGTTGTCCAGGTCGCCGCCGGAAAAGGCGCCGGACCGGGCGTACTCCTGGACCTCCTCGGGACGCAGCGGCTCCCGGACCCCGCGCGCGAGATTGCGCATCGTCAGCGCCCAGGCCGCCTCGAACTCCCGGCGCGCCTGCTCGTCGTCGCTCGCGAACGCCAGCACCGACATCGCGGAGTACGGCGCGTCGCTCTCGAGCCTCGGCGTGAAGTCCCGGCGGTAGTCCCGGAGCGCGTCGACCGCGACCTCCGGGCTCATGTGGTGCGCGAACACCGCCCGCAGACCGTTGACCGCAGCGAACCTCGGGCCGTACGCGCTCGAGCCGAGCACGAAGACCTCCGGCCGCTCGTCGACCACGGGCGCCACGACCAGGGACTCGTACGGGTGCCCCTCCGGGAACCCGTCGCCCAGGAAGGCGAGCAGCTCGGCGACCTGCGTCGGGAACTCCGCGGCAGGGTCCACCCGCAGGCCGCGCCGCAGCACGTGCGCGGTCAGCGGGTCGGTGCCGGGGGCGCGCCCAAGCGCGAGGTCGATGCGGCCGGGGTGCATGGCGAGCAGCGTGCGGAACAACTCCGCCACCTTGAAGGCCGCGTGGTTCGGCAGCATGATCCCCGCAGCGCCGACGCGCAGCGTCGTCGTCTGCGAGGCGAGGTGGCCGACCAGCAGCTCCGGCGCGCTGCACGCCAGGCTCTTCATGTTGTGGTGCTCGGACACCCAGAAGCGGCGGTAGCCCGCGCGCTCGACGGCCTGCGCGATGCCGACGGCACCGCGGATCGCGTCGGCGGGCGTCTCGCCGTGCTCGATGCCGACGAAGTCCAGGACGGCCAGGGGCAGGACAGCGGGTGCGGAGGCCATGCCAGGTCCAACACCGCCGCTGCGGCAGACCATCCACGTCGGGACGAGGAGGTGGTCACCCGGTACACGCCCTGGCCCATCGACCCAGACCCTCGCCCCCGAGGTCCACCCCGTCGGCCTCTGATCGTTTTCGACGAGGCTCAGGTGCCGTCCGCAGGCGTCCGAGATCCAGTGCATGAGTGCCCCGGCTGCGCAGACGTCCCCACGAAAATGCATCAGGCGCCGCTGTCAGCGGCTGGCGAGCGCCGGCCTGGTGATTGTCGTGCTCGGTTGTACGTCCGTCGACGCCGAACAGCCTCCTCCGGCGACGGTCCCGGCCGCCCTGGCGCGTGCAGGCAGCGACGCAGGCTCACCGTCGGCAGCGGACACCAGCGCCGGCGTGCCCTCCGGTCCCACCGCCGGCCCGTCGCGGGAGTCGGGCGGGCTGCGGCAAGCGGCAGCCGGCGGTGATGGCGACTCCTGGCGCGACACCGCCGGGCAGGAGTACCGGCTCGGGCTCGTCAACACGCCGGAGACCGACGAGTGCTTCGGGTCGCAGGCCACCGCCGAGCGCAAGGCTCTGACCGCTGCCGGGTTCGCCGCCGACGTCTACACCACGGACAGCTACGGCCGCAGCGTCGCCGTCGTCCGCCTGGCCGACGGACGCAATCTCAATGTGCAGCTCGCGCGGTACGGCTTCGCCAACGACCGCTACCTCGCGCAGTTCCGGAGCGAGAACCCTCCGCTTGCCGGGCAGCTCGACGCGGCGTTCGCCGCGGCCCGCTCCGAGCGCCGGGGCCTGTGGGCAGCCTGCTCGGGCGGGGACCGGCCGGCGACGCCGGCGAGCGCGGCCCCCGTGCCGCTGGCCAGCACAGCGCCCGCGACGTCGGACGCCGACTGCCACCCGGACTACGCGACCTGCGTCAGGGTGCAGGGCGACGGGTCGGGCCGCGGGCAGGCGAACGACCTGGACTGCGGCAGCCTCCCTGGCCCCGTGCGGCTGCGCAAGGCGGGCGTGGACCCGTACCGCCTGGACGGCGACCGCGACGGCCAGGTGCGACGTGCTCGAGCCCCCGGCCATCGGCGCGGCGACCAGCGGCAGGTCGGTGCCCAGCTGAGCTACGGCGCTGGCGGTCACCACGGTCTCCTCCGCGCAGTCGTACGGGCCCGGCTGTCCACCGATC
>DASTLY010000035.1:0-5911 GCA_035714445.1 Mycobacteriales bacterium | reverse complement strand
GGCACGGTGCTCGCGCTGACGGGCGTCCTGGTGGGCTGGTCCGGGGGCGGGCTGGAGGACCGGGACGTCGCCGGCCGGCTGCCCCGGCGCCTGCGGCAGGTCGCGCTGGCGGGCTACGGCATGGACCGCTTCCAGGCCTGGCTGGTCGTGCGCCCGGTGCGCCGCCTGGCCCGGCTCGTCGCCGCCGGCGACGAGGTCGTGGTGGACGGCTACGTGCGGGGGTCCGCGCTCGGGGCCTCGGCGCTGGGCCGCACGCTGCGGCTCGCCCAGACCGGTGCCGTTCCCGCGTACCTGTCCTGGGCACTGGGTGCCGCCGTGGCACTCGGCGTGCTGGCGCTCGCCGTCGTCGGGCCCGTGACGTGAGCGCACGTGAGCCGGACCTCAGCCCACACGAGCCCGACAGGGCCGACGTGAGCCCGACGTGAGCGCCGTCGTCCTCGCGCTGCTGCCCGGCGCGCCGCTGCTGGCGGCGGTGCTGCTGGTGCTCGGACGGGTCGGGCGCCGCGCCGCCGCGCTGACCGCGACCACGGTCGCAGCCGGCGTGCTGCTGCTGGCCGTCGGCCTGGTCGCGGTGTCGCGACCGTGGGCGACCTCCGGGGACGTGGCCACGCTCGACGTCGCGTGGATCGGTGCCCTCGGCGTCCGGCTGCACCTCGGCCTCGACGGCATCGGCGCCCCGCTCGTGCTGCTGACGAGCGCACTGACCCTGCTGGTCTGCGCTTACCTGTGGGCCGGCGACGACGGTGACCCAGGGCCGGGCGCCCACCCCGGGCTCCTGGCCTGCGTCCTGCTGGTGGAGGCGGGGGCGGTGGCGACCTTCACCGCCCGCGACCTCGTCGTGTTCTTCGTGGCGTTCGAGGTCGTGCTCGTGCCCATGTGGTTCGTCGTCGCGCGCTTCGGGGACGACGCCTCCCGTCCCACCCGGGCGGTGGTGGCCCTGCGGCCGGACGCCCCCCGCGGCCCGGCCGCCCGCGCGGACGCCGCGTCCCGGTTCGTGCTCTACACCGCGTTGGGGTCGGCGGTGATGCTGCTCGGCATCGTCCTGCTCGCCGTCCGGACGGGGACGACGGACCTCGTGGTCCTGGCCCGGCTCGGCCCCGAGCTGGACACGGCGACGCAGGTGGCGGTCGCGGCCCTGCTGCTGGCGGGGCTGGCCGTCAAGGTGCCGGTGTGGCCGCTGCACACGTGGCTGCCCGCGGCGCACACCATCGCCCCGACCGTCGGCTCGGTCCTGCTGGCCGGCGTCCTGCTCAAGCTCGGCTCCTACGGCATGGTCCGGCTCGTCCTGGGCCTGGTGCCGGCGGGTCTGGAGCGGCTGGCGCCCGCGCTCGCCGTCCTCGGGCTGGTCGGCATCGTGTGGGGCTCGCTGGCCTGCGTCGCCGAGCACGACCTCAAGCGGCTGGTGGCCTTCTCGTCCGTCGCCCACATGGGGTTCGTCGTGGTCGGCATCGCCTCCATGACGCCGCAGGGCGTCCAGGGCGCCCTGTTCGCGAACGTCGCGCACGGGGTGGTGACCGGGCTGCTGTTCCTCGTGGTCGGCATGCTGAAGCACCGCCACCACACCGCGGACCTGGCGGAGCTGGGCTCCGGCCTGCGTGACCGCGCGCCGAGGCTGGGGTGGCTGCTGGCGCTGGGGTGCGCGGCCGGCCTCGGGCTGCCCGGGCTGGCGGGGTTCTGGGGCGAGCTGCTCGCCGTGCTGGGGGCCTGGGAGGGCGGTGCGGCGCTCGGCGCCCTGGCCCGCCCCGTCGCGGTCGCGGCAGCCGTGGGCACGGTCCTGGCAGCGGTCTACCTGCTGCGGGTGCTGTACCTGGTCTGGCACGGGCCACGCTCTGGCGGGCCGGCGCTGCCCGACGCCCGCACCGTCGAGCTCGCCACGGCGGTCCCGCTCGCGGTGGCCACGGTGGCGCTGGGGCTGCTGCCCTGGCTGCTGCTGTCGGTGACCGCCCCCGCGGTGCGGCTGCTGCTCGGGAGCGGGTCGTGAGCCCCTTCGCCACCTCGCCCGCGCCCGCCCCGCCGACGGCAGTCCAGGCGGTCGACGCCGTCCTGCTGGCGCCGGTGCTCCTCCCGGCCGTCGCGATGGTGGTCGTGCTTGCCGTGGCGGCGTTCCTGCCCCGCCGCCACCTGCTCCTGGACGCCGTCGCGGCCCTCTCGCTCGCCGGCGCCGGGCTGGCGCTCGTGGCGGTCGTCGTCAGCGGCGACGGCAGCGGCGGCGCGCGCGGCACGTTCTGCGTCGACGGCCCCGGCGGGGTCGACGGCACCGAGCTCGCGCGGGCCTGCTCCTACGTGTCCTCCCCGCTGTCGTCGGGCCTGCAGGCCGCGGTCGTCCTCGCGGCCCTCGTCTGCCTGCTGCTCGCGCTCGACGGCCCGGGCGCGCGACCCCGCGCCGAGCACCACGCGCTGCTGCTCGCGGCCGTCACCGGTGCGCTCGTGCTGGCGGGCGCCCGCGACCTGATGACCGTGGTGATCGCCCTGGAGACCTCGACCCTGCCGGTCGTCGGCCTGGTGGCGCTGCGCCGAGACCGGGTCGGCGCCGAGGCGGCGCTGAAGCTGCTGCTCGTGTCGGTGACCTCGTTCGGGCTGCTGCTGCTGGGCGTCGCCGTGCTCTACGCCGCCACCGGCTCCCTCCACGTCGCGCTGATGCGCGCGGCGGTCGCCACCGGCGGTGTCGAGCCGCTGCCGCTCGCGCTCGGGATCGCGCTCGTGGTGGCCGGCGTCGGGTACAAGCTGTCGGCGGTGCCCTTCGGACTGTGGACGCCGGACGTCTACGCGGGCTCACCGGTCCCGGTGGCGGCGCTGCTGTCGACGGTGTCGAAGGTCGCGGGCCTGGGGGCGGTCCTCGTGGTGCTGACGGTCGCGCTGCCCCTCGTGGCCGACACCTGGTCGCCCGTCGTGGCGGTCGTCGCGGCGCTCTCGATGACGGTGGGCAACCTCGTCGCGCTGACGCAGCGCACGGCCGTCCGCCTGCTCGCCTGGTCGACGGTCGCCCAGTCGGGCTGGGTGCTGCTGCCGCTGGGCGGCGGCCTGGCCGCGGTGCTGCGCCCGTCGGCCGACGGTGGCGCCGGCGCGGGCGCGCTCGGGGGCGTCTCCGGGGAGGCGGCGCCCGCCGCGCAGGCCGCGGTGGTGTACCTGCTGGCCTACGTGGTGGCGTCCCTGGTGGCGTTCTGCGTGGTCGTGCTCGTGACGCGCCACCACGTCGACGGCTCGGCGCACGACCTGGACGCCTACCGCGGCCTGGCCCGTCGCGAGCCGGTGGCGGCCGGTCTGCTGGGGCTGGCGCTGCTCAGCCTGGCGGGGCTGCCACCGGGGATCGCCGGACTGCTCGGCAAGGTCGTCGCCGTCGGCCCGGTCGTGGACGGCGAGGTCTGGTGGCTCGGCGTCGTCGCGGCGGTGAACGTGGCCCTCGGGCTCGCCTACTACCTGCGCTGGACCGCGCTGCTGGTCGCGGCCTCACCCGCGGCTCCTGCGACCGCGACGGCGACGGCCGCTCCTGGGGTACCGGCCGCCGGCGCCACAGCTGTCGGGGCTTCGGTGCTCGAGGCGGCGGGGCCGGCGGCCGGGGACGCGAAGGGCCCTGCCGCGAGGGCCGTGACCTGGGACGTCCGACCGGCCGAGGGCCTGGCGCTCGGCCTCAGCGGCGGACTGCTGGTCATGGCCTGCGTGCTGCCGAACCTGCTGGTGGGCGTCGCCGCGCTCGACGGCGTGCCACTGTGGCCGTGACGGAGGAAGACGCGTGAGCGGGAGCAAGGTCGCCATCATCGGCGCCGGCTCGGTGGGCGCCACGATCGCCTACGCCTGCCAGATCCGGGGCGCCGCGCAGACCATCGCGCTCTACGACGTGGACGGCGGCAAGACCCGGGCGCAGGTGCTCGACCTCAACCACGGGCTGCAGTTCACGCCGGTCGCCTCGGTGGTGGGCTCGGACGACCTGGAGGTGCTGCGGGGGGCCGACGTCGTGGTCCTGACCGCGGGCGCCAAGCAGAAGCCCGGCCAGACGCGGCTCGACCTCGCCGGGGTGAACGTCGCGATGGTCGAGCAGATGATGAGCCAGTTCCTCGCCGTCGCGCCCGACGCCGTGTACCTGGTCGTCACCAACCCCTGCGACGTGGTGACCTACGCCGCGCTGCGGGCCAGCGGACTGCCGCCCAGCAGGGTGTTCGGCTCGGGCACCGTCCTGGACTCCTCCCGCCTGCGCTACCTCGTCGCGCAACGGTGCGGCGTCGCGGTCCAGAACGTCCACGCGTTCATGCTCGGCGAGCACGGTGACTCCGAGATCGCCGTCTGGTCGGGCGCGAACGTCGCGCAGCAGCCGCTCGACCAGTTCCGCCCGCACGGCCGCGAGCCCCTCACCCCGGCGGAGATGGACCAGGTCAAGGACCAGGTGGTGCACGCCGCCTACGAGATCATCGCGGGGAAGGGCGCCACCTGGTACGCCGTCGGCCTGGCGGTGACGCGGATCGTCGAGGCCCTGGTGAAGGACGAGAACCGGGTGCTTCCCGTCAGCGTGCTGCTGCAGGGCTACAAGGGCATCCACGACGTGTGCCTGTCGGTGCCGTGCGTCGTCGCCGCAGGGGGCATCACGCGCGTGCTCGACATCCCCATGTCGGACGGCGAGGTCGCCGGACTGCGGGCCTCCGCGGACCAGGTGCGCGCCGTCACCCGTTCCCTCGTGCCCTGACCGGCGTCAGCCCGCCGGCCCGGGCCCCGGCCCGCTCACGCGGGGGGCACCTGCGCCTGCAGGAACTCGCGGACGACGCCCCAGACGCGGGACGACGGGTCGAGGTGCTCGAAGTGGCCCTCGCCCGCGACCATCTGCAGCTGGACCGGGTCGCCGACCGCGGTCGCGGCCTGCGCGTAGAGCGACGTGTGCCCCGGTGGCACGGTGGCGTCCGAGTCACCCGTGACCACCAGGGTCGGCACCCCGAGCGGCAACAGCTCGACCGGTGAGGTCACGGCGTAGACGCCGTCCGGGTCGTCGTCGGGGGGAACTCCCAGCAGGGCGGCGACGGCGTCGTCCCCGAGGTGCTCCCCGGCCGCTGCGGCCAGGTCGTTGACGCCGGCCTGGCTCACGACGGCTGCCGGGCGCAGGCGCGGCCCGGCGCCCGGGGTCCCGGCGGCGAGTCGGTGCCGGCCCGCCGCCCACAGGGCCAGCGTCCCTCCGGCGGAGTGGCCGACGACGGCCACGCGGGTGGCGTCGAGCCCGAGCTCCGGAGCGAGGTCGGCCAGCAGGTCGCAGGCCGCTGCCACGTCGGTGAACGTGCGCGGGTAGCCCCCGCCGTTGCCCACCGAGCGGTAGTCGACGTTCCACACGGCCCAGCCCGCGCCGACGAGGTCGGCGACCACGTCCTCCTGCAGGCTCCGGTCGTAGACGGAGCTCCAGTAGCCACCGTGGAGCATGACGACCACCGGCAGCCCGATCGCCGACCCGGCCGGCCGGTGCAGGTCGGCGACCTGGATCGCCGCCGGGCCGTAGCGGTGACTGCTCACCGCCCCCGCGTCACCGGCGTCGGGCGCGGGGCGTGGACGGGAGCAGCCGGCCAGCAGGCCGGCGAGGCCCAGCAGGACGAGCCGACGCGTTGCCACGCCTCCGGTTCGGTGCCGGGCCCGTCCAGGACGGGTGGCGGCACGGGTCGAGTGAGCCGGCACCGGTTGGCCCTGCCGCCCTGCCGGCCGTGCGGGACCGGCCGACCGTCCCTGACGGGCGGGCTGTGCTCGCCCTGCCGACTGTGCTGTACCGGCCGGCTTCGCCGCGCGACGTCAGCGGGGGCGTCGGCCGCCCCGGCTCTGCTGCGCCTTCGCCACCATGGCGCGGATCTTGCGCTGGTTCTCCGGCTTGCGTGCCTCGTCGAACGCCTTCTTCGCGAGGCCGGCCTTGGCGAACTTGCTGAACAGGCCCATCGGGCAGCTCCTTCGT
>DASTLY010000034.1:0-48261 GCA_035714445.1 Mycobacteriales bacterium | reverse complement strand
GATCGCGCCCTTGATCCGGCTGATGGCGTACGTCTCGAACTTGATCGCCCGGTCCAGGTCGAACTTCTTGATCGCGTCGATCAGACCGAAGATCCCGTACGAGACCAGGTCGGCCTGCTCGATGTTCGGGGGCAGCCCGACGCCCACCCGACCGGCGACGTACTTCACCAGCGGGGAGTAGTGCAGGATCAGCCGCTCGCGCAGGCGGTCGTCACCGGTGTCCTTGTACTCACGCCACAGCTCGGCGATCGCCGACTCGATCTCGTGGCGCTCCTCCTCGGACATGCCCGCGTAGCGTCCGCCCCGACGAGGGGCGCGCACGCCCGGGCTCACCGGCGGGGTCCCCTGGCCTCTGCGTCCCCCTGCGGGCCCCGAGGCGGAGCCCTCCGCGCTTAAAGCCGGGTCGACCACCGGCCCGGGGGCGTCCACCGCGCCGGCGTCCGTCGCACTCACGGTGACCGTGCTCGCACTCACGGGGTCGACGTCGATCCTGCCGGCGGTCGCCACGGTCACCTCGACCGCGCTGCCGTTCGCGGTGTCGGCGAGGGCAGGCGTTGGCGCGGTGGCCAGGCGGCCCGGGCCATCAGGCCCGGGGGTGCGCACGGTCATAGCTCGTCCTCAGCCGCTCGACGCTCACATGTGTGTAGACCTGAGTCGTTGCGAGCGTAGCGTGACCAAGCAGTTCCTGAACGCTCCTTAGGTCGGCTCCCCCCTCCAGCAGGTGCGTGGCCGCGCTGTGCCGCAGGCCGTGCGGTCCGAGGTCGGGAGCGCCCGGCACGTCGCCGAGCCGACGATGGACGACGGCGCGCACCGTCCGGGGGTCGACGCGGCTGCCCCGGGCCCCCAGCAGCAGGGCCGGGCCGCTGCCGGACGTCGCCCACTGCGGCCGGCCCCGGAGCAGCCACGCGTCGAGGGAGGCCGCGGCCGGGGCTCCGTAGGGAACGGTCCGGTCCTTGCCACCCTTGCCGAGCACCCTGACCACCCGCCGGGCGTGGTCGACGTCGTCGACGTCGAGCCCGCACAACTCGCCCACCCGGATGCCGGTCGCGTACAGCAGCTCGAGCGCGAGCCGGTCGCGCAGGTCGCCCGGCCCCGCCCCGTCGACCGTCTCGAGCAGGCGGACGACCTCGTCCCGGGCGAGGACGTCAGGCAGCGAGCGATGCCCCTTGGGGGAGGCCAGCAGCAGGCCGGGGTCGCCGTCGAGCAGGCCTCGCCGGTGCGCCCACGCGGTGAAGACCCGGGCGGCCGAGCCGCGACGGGCCAGCGTCGTGCGGGCCGCACCCCCGGCGCGCTGCCGGGCCAACCAGCTGCGCAGCACGCGCAGGTCCAGGTCCGACAGGCGGGTGACGCCGAGCCGGCGGGCGTGCTCCAGCAGGCTCCCGACGTCCCCGGTGTACGCCCGGACGGTGTGCGCCGACCGGGCCCGTTCCAGCTCCAGGTGACGCACGAACAGCTCGAGCGCGCGCGCCAACTCCGGCGGCAGGTCCGGCGCGCTCGGCGCGGCAGCGGTCACGTGCGGTAACCCTCGACGGCGGCGGCCCTCGGGTCAAGCAGGCGCGCCCGGCACGATGCACCCACGCTCGGGCAGGATGCAGGGACCACGTCGGAGGAGTGCCTGTGCACACGCTGTCCAAGGGCGCCAATGCCCCACTGCCGAGCAGCACCGTCGAGATCCAGGTGGTGTGCTCCAGCCCGGTCGACGTCTCGGCGCTGCTGCTGACGGCGCAGGGGAAGGTGCGCAGCGACGACGACATGATCTTCTACAACCAGCCCAGCGGACCCGGCGTCGCGCACCGGGCCGGCACCGGAGCCACCCCCGACGCAGTGACGATCGGGGTGGACCGGGTGCCCGCCGACATCGACAAGGTCGTCGTCACGGCGAGCCTGGACGGCTCCGGCCCGGCAACGTTCGGCGCCGTGGGCAACCTCGTCGCACGCGTGCTCGACGGTGCCGGCACGGTCCAGGTCGAGTTCCCGGTCACCGGTCTCGGCCCGGAGAAGGCGCTGGTCTGCGTCGAGGTCTACCGCCGGGGCGACGCGTGGAAGGTCCGGGCGGTCGGCCAGGGCTACGCCGCGGGGCTGGCCGGGATCGCGACCGACTTCGGGATCACGGTGGACGACGCGCCCCCTCCCGCCGCTGCTGCTGCCCCGCCCGCACCCGCTGCCCCGCCGGACCTGCGCCGGCCGGACCGGGCGCCGGCCGCGCAGCCCCCCGACCTGCGCCGGCCGGACCGGGCGCCCGCGCCGCCGCCGCCCACCGGCCCGCCGGCCGCGTTCCCGCCGCCGCCGGCAGCGGCCGCCGGTCGGGTCAACCTGGACAAGGGGCGGGTGTCGCTGCGCAAGCAGCAGACCGTCTCGCTGGTGAAGACCGGTGCGCCCGCGCTCAAGACGGTGCGCATGGGGCTGGGCTGGGACCCGGTGCGGCGCGGCGCCGACGTGGACCTGGACGCGTCCGTCATCGCGTTCGACGTGCGGGGACGCGACGTGGAGAAGGTCTGGTACGGCAACCTGCGCGGCTTCGGGGACGCGATCCTGCACTCCGGCGACAACCTGACCGGGGAGGGCGAGGGCGACGACGAGCTGATCACGATCGCCCTGGACCGGCTGCCGAAGGAGGTCGAGGGACTGGTGTTCACGGTCAACTCCTTCCGCGGGCAGAAGTTCACGGAGCTGAAGACGGCGTACTGCCGGCTCCTGGACGACCGTGGCGACGAGCTGGTGCGCTACGACCTCGGCGACGCGGAGGCCAAGACCGGCGTGCTCATGGCCAAGCTCGTCCGCGAGCCGGACGGCACCTGGTCGATGACGGCGCTGGGCGAGTTCCACGACGGCCGCAACGTGAAGAAGATGGTGGACCCGGCTCGGGAGACCCTCGGCTGGCGCCGCTGAGCCGGCGCCCCATCACAGGGCGGCCCCGGGCTTGCCGGCACCGAGCGCGGTGAGCCGCCAGCCCGTGTCGCAACGCTGGACCAGCCCTGCCACGAGCAGCGGAGGCAGGATCTGCTGCACGGCGCCCACCGGGATGCCGGCGTCCCGGGCCAGCGCCGCCTCCCCCGCCCCGCCGCGCACGGGCACGGCGTCCAGGACCCGCCGCACCGCCTCCGGCAGGCTGTCGCGCGGGTGCTCGACACCGCGCTGCTCCGGCGCGTCGTCGTCCCCCATGCGGCCGACCTGGGCCAGCACCTCCCGGACCCCGGTGACCAGCGTCCCCTGCCCGCGCACGAGGGCATGGCAGCCCGCCGACAGCGCGGACGTGACCGGGCCGGGGACCGCCATCACCTGGCGGTTCAGATCGGTCGCCCGGCCGGCCGTCGACAGCGACCCCGAGCGAAGCGCCGCCTCGACGACCACCGTGCCGACGGTCAGCGCGGCGATCAGCCGGTTGCGCACCAGGAAGCGCAGCCGGGTGGGTGCGGCGCCGGGCGGGTGCTCGCTGACGAGCAGGCCCCCCTCGGCGATCCGGGCCAGCAGCCGGTCGTTGCCGCGCGGGTAGGCGACGTCGACGCCGCAGGCCAGCACCGCCACGGTCGGGCCGCGGTCACTGGCCAGCGCCCCCCGGTGCGCGGCGCCGTCGATGCCGTACGCCCCGCCGCTGACCACGACCCAGCCGGCGTCGGTCAGTCCGAGGCCGAGCTCCCCGGCGACGTGCTCGCCGTACGCGGTGGCGGCCCGCGCCCCGACGACGGCCACGGACCGTTCGACGGTGACGCCGAGCGGGGGACGGCCGCGCACGTGCAGGGCCAGGGGTGGCGCCGGCAGGGACGGGACCCGCGGCCAGGTCAGCCGGTGCTCGGGCCACTCGTCGTCGCCGGGCACGACCAGGCGTCCGCCCGCGGCCGCCAGCCGGCGCAGGTCGCGCGTCCCGTCGACCTCGGCGGACCTGGCGAGGGCGCCCTGCGCGACCGCCTCGCTGACCGCGCCGACCCGGCGCCCCTGCCGCAGGGCGGCGACGACCTCACCCGCGCCGCGCTCGGCGACGGCGTCGTACACCGCCCAGGAGCCCGGCTCCACGAGGCGGGCGAGGCAGGCCCGGTCGCTGCGCTCGGCCGGGTCGCTCCCCGGGGCCTGCGCGGTCATGCCGCGGTGGCCCGGCTGCCCGGGCCGAGCCGGTAGCCCAGCGCCTGCGCCACCTCGCCGGCGCCGGGACCGCCCCGGTCGGCGAGGTCGGCCAGCGTCCAGGCCAGCCGGGCCACCCGGCCGTACCCCCGTGCCGTCAGCAGCCCGAGGTCGAGCGCGCGCTCGGCGTCCCCCGTGGCGGAGCGCGGCAGCGGCCAGCGCCGCAGGAGCTCCACGCCCGGCACCTCGCCGTTGGTCCGCCAGGGCGTGCCGGCGTACCGGGCAGCCGCGCGGTCGCGGGCGTGGCGGACCCGGTCGGCGACGACGGCGCTACGCTCGCCCACGCCGCTGTCCGCCAGCAGCTCGGCCCGCGTGATGCGGGGGACGGCGACGTGCATGTCGATGCGGTCCAGCAGCGGCCCGGACAACCGGGCCAGGTAGCGGCGGCGGGCGTCCGGCGGGCACGAGCAGTCGCTGTCGACCTTCGCGCACGGGCACGGGTTGGCGGCCAGCGCCAGGGTGAAGCGCGCCGGGTAGACCGCTGTACCCCCCACCCGGCGGATCGTGAGGCGGCCGGACTCCAGCGGCTGCCGGAGGGCGTCGAGCACCCGCCCCGAGAACTCGGGCGCCTCGTCGAGGAACAGCACGCCGTGGTGCGCCAGGGAGGCTGCGCCGGGGCGGGCGATCCCGCTGCCGCCGCCCACCACCGAGGTGACCGTCGCGGTGTGGTGCGGGTCCTGGAAGGGTGGTCGGGTCACCAGCGGCTGGTCGCCGGGCAGCGCCCCCGCGACCGAGTGGATGGCGGTGACCTCCAGGGCGGCCTCCCGCGTGAGCAGCGGCAGCACGCCCGGGAGGCGCTCGGCGAGCATGGTCTTGCCCGAGCCCGGCGGCCCGAGCAGGAACAGGTGGTGCCCGCCGGCCGCGGCGATCTCCACGGCGGTGCGGCCGGCGACCTGCCCGGCGACGTCGGCGAGGTCGGGGGGCTCGGGCTCGTCGGCCGCGTCGAGCGGGAGCGCCGGCTGCTCGTCGACCGGTTCGCCGCGCAGCAGGCAGACCAGCTGGCGAAGGCTGCGCAGGCCGGTCGCCTGGACACCCGGGACCAGGCACGCCTCGGCGAGGTTGCCGGCCGGTACGACGACCCGCTCGTAGCCGGCGGCGGTAGCGCTGAGCACCGCGGGCAGGACGCCGCGCACGGGCCGGACCGTGCCGTCCAGCCCGAGCTCGCCGATGAGGACCCGGCCGAGCAGCGCGTCGGCCGGGACGACCCCCGCGGCGGCCAGCACCGCGGCCGCGAGCGCGAGGTCGAACCCCGACCCGCGCTTGGGCAGCCAGGCAGGGCTCAGCCCCAGGGTGATCCGCCGTTGGGGCCAGGCCTGCCCCGAGTTGACCACCGCGGCGCGGACCCGGTCGCGGGCCTCGGCCAGGGCGGTGTCGGGCAGCCCGGTGACCGTCAGCCCGGGCAGCCCCAGCGCCAGGTCGGCCTCGACCTCGACCAGGTGCCCCTCGACCCCGACCAGCGCCACCGCGTACGCCCGTGCGACCGCCACGGCCACCACCCCCTCGGCGAGGACGGTGCCGCCCGTACACCGGGCCTGCCAGGCCCAGGCGCCGGACTGTGGACAGCCGTGAGCCTGTGGACGGGGCGGGAGGCTGGCCCGGACACGCCGAAGGCGCCCGGCCGTAGTGCGGACGGACGCCCTCGACGTGGTGGGGGTGGTGCGAACTACGCGATGGAGCGCACGTTCGACGGCACCTCGGCGAGCTCGTTGGCCGAGCCGTCGGTGGTGACGATCGCCCGCAGGAACAGCCCGCCCTGCAGCTTCACGAGCCGCGAGACGACGTTGGTCACGTAGCGGTAGCCCTCGCGGGGGTCGATCAGGGTGCGGGTGCTGACGTCGTACGCCGCCTCCTTGAGGAGGTTGACCAGCTCGGCCGGCTCGGGCTGGAGCAGCCACGCCGGGCCGGTGGCACCCTGCGGGCCCTGGACGCCGGGCAGGCCGACCGGGCCGGTGACGCCGGCCGGGCCCTGCGCGCCCTGCGGGCCCTGCAGGCCCTGGATGCCGGTCTCGCCCTTGTCGCCCTGCTCGCCCTGCTCGCCCTGCAGGCCCGGCAGGCCCTTCTCGCCGGTCTCGCCGATGACGCCGCGCTGGCCCTGCGCGCCGGGCAGGCCCTGGACGCCCTGCTCGCCCTGCAGGCCACGCTCGCCGGGGAGGCCCTTCTCGCCGACGATGCCCTTCTCGCCCTGCAGACCGCGCAGGCCCTGCTCGCCCTGGAGGCCCTTCTCGCCCGGCAGGCCCTTCTCGCCCTGCTCGCCGCGCAGGCCGGGGAGCCCGGGCGCGCCCTTCTCGCCGGTCACGCCCTGCTCGCCCGGCAGGCCCTTCTCGCCGGCCTCGCCGATCAGGCCGCGGGGGCCCTGCTCGCCCTGCAGGCCCTTCTCGCCCTGCTCACCCTGCTCGCCGGGGCGGCCGGTGGAGCCGGGCAGGCCCTTCTCGCCCTGGGGGCCGGTCTCACCCTCGGCGCCCTGCGCGCCCTTGATCCCGACCGGGCCCTTCTCGCCCTTGTCGCCCTGCTCGCCGATCGGGCCGACCGGGCCCTTGGCGCCCTTGTCGCCCTGCTCGCCGACCGGACCGACCGGACCCTTGGGGCCCTTGTCGCCACGCTCGCCGACCGGACCGACCGGGCCCGCGGGGCCCTTGGCGCCGCGGTCGCCCGCCTCGACGGTGACCTCGACCGGGACGTCGACGGTCTCGCGCCGCGTCGTCGTGCTCTTGGACTGAGCCATGGTGGCTGCTCCTCGCTGAATGGGTCGGGGACTGCACCTGCGCCGCCCGCGTCCACGTGGACCCGGTGCCCGCGGTGGCGGAGCCGTCCGCCGCCCGGCTCCTGCCGGACACGTACAGTCTGACCCGCCGCTAACTCCAGCAAGCGCTTTGCTAGCAGTGAAACGCGCCACATTCGGCTCAGCCCGGCAGGCTCACCAGCACGGCCCCGTCCTGCACCCGGGCCGGATACACCACCAGCGGCGTCGGACCGGACCGGGGGGCGCCGGTGGCGAGCTCGAAGGCGTAGGAGTGCAGCGGGCACACCACGACGCAGTCGTCGAGCTGCCCGTCCGCCAACGGCCCACCCGCGTGCGGGCACAGGGCCTGGATGGCGTGCACCGACCCGTCACGCAGCCGGAACACCGCGAACGCGGTGCCGTCGACGGCGAACGCCCGCCCCTCCCCCACCGGGATCTCGTCCACAGCGGCCACCTCGTGCTCGGTCAGCACGTTCACCGGACCGGCACCTGCGGCAGCACGGTCAGCGGCAGCGACGACCGGAACTGCCCGGGGGTCGCCGGCTGCCTACCGTCCGCCCACGGGTCGCTGTAGGCGTCCGTCGACCGCTTCATCGCGGCGTCGAGGTCGCCCACGATGCCCTCGCTGTCGTCCAGCAGCACCGAGCGCAGGTGCTCGATCCCAACCCGGGGCACAAAGGCGTACGTCCGCTCCAGCCAGTTGGCGTTCTCCCGGTAGTACTGCAGGAACCGCCCGGTCAGGGCCATCACCTCGTCCGCACTGTCGAGCGTCGCGAGCAGGTCGCCCTTGCGTACGTGGGCGCCTGCCGCACCACCGACGTACACCTCCCAGCGGCCGCCGTCGACGGCGACCACGCCGAGGTCCTTGCACAGCGCCTCGGAGCAGTTGCGCGGGCAGCCGGCCACCGCGAGCTTCATCTTGCCCGGGCTCGGGATGCCCTGGAAGCGCTCCTCGAGGGCGATCCCCAGCGCGGTCGAGTCGCCGACGCCGAAGCGGCAGAAGTCCGAGCCGACGCAGGTCTTCACGGTCCGGAAGCTCTTGCCGTACGCGTAGCCGCTCGGCATGTCGAGATCGGCCCAGACCGCCGGCAGGTCCTCCTTCCGCACGCCCAGCAGGTCGATGCGCTGCCCGCCGGTGAGCTTGACCATCGGGATGTCGTACTTGTCGGCGACGTCGGCGATCCGGCGCAGCTGGTCGGGCGAGGTGACCCCGCCCTTCATCTGCGGGACGACCGAGAAGGTCCCGTCACGCTGGATGTTGCCGTGCACGCGGTCGTTGACGAACCGGGCGTCGCGCTCGTCCTCGTACTCGTCGGCCCACATCATGTGCAGCAGCGAGGCCAGGCCCATCTTGCTGGCCGCGTCCTCCCTGCCGTCCGGGGCCAGCGCGGCGAACACCGACGACACGGAGCGCAGGCCCTGCTCGCGGACGGCCTGCATCAGCGACGGCTTGTCGAGCGGCACGCCGGGGACGTACCAGCTCGCCGACGGGTCCTCCTGCACGTCGCCGTCGGCCGCCCACTCGACGATCTGCCTGACCAGGCTCTTGCAGGAGCCGCAGCCCTTTCCGGCCTTGGTCGTGGCCATCACGCCCGTCACGGAGGTGGTCCCCGCGGCCACGCAGGCGGTGATGGCGCCCTTGCTGACCCCGTTGCAGTTGCAGACCTGGGCGTCGTCGGCGAGCTCGGCAGCGCCGACCTCCGCGGACGGGGCGCCCATGTCGAACAGCATCTTGATGCGCTCCTCCGGCAGCGGCATGCCGCGGTCGAAGGCCTGCATGAGGAACGCGACCTTGCTGACGTCGCCGAGCAGCGTCGCGCCCATCAGCTTGCCGTCGCGGATGACCAGGCTCTTGTAGACCCCGCGCTTGGGTTCGGAGAACACCACGAACTCGTCGTCGTCGTGCTCCGGCGCGGTCAGCCCCATCGCCGCGACGTCGACGCCGGCGACCTTGAGCTTGGTCGCCGTACGCGACCCGTGGTAGGCCGCCGACAGGTCGGTGCCGGTGACGTGGTCGGCGAGCACGCCGGCCTGCTCCCACAGCGGCGCGACCAGGCCGTACACCTCGCCGCGGTGCTGCGCGCACTCCCCCACCACGTAGACGTCGTCGACGTCGACCGCCCGCATCTGGTCGTCGACGACGATCCCGCGCTCCACCGTCAGCCCGCTGACCTCGGCGACGGCGGTGTTGGGGCGGATGCCGGCGGCGACGACGACCATGTCGCAGGCGAGCGTGCTGCCGTCCGCGAACGACAGCCCGGTCACCTTCTGCTCGCCCAGGATCGCGGTGGTCCGCGCGTCGGTCTGCACCTGGATGCCGAGCGCCTCGACGCTGCGCTGCAGGATCTCCCCGCTGGCGGCGTCGAGCTGCGCGTTCATCAGCGTGGGTGCGGCGTGCACGACGTGCACGTCGAGCCCGTGGTTCTGCAGGCCGCGGGCGGCCTCCAGCCCCAGCAGCCCGCCGCCGATGACGACCGCCGTCCGGTGGCCGCGCGCGTACACCGCCATGGCCCGGGTGTCGTCGAGCGTGCGGAAGCCGAACACGCCCGGCAGCAGGGTCCCGTCATCGCGGCGCATCCCCGCGATCGGCGGGAAGAACGAGCTGCTGCCGGTGGCGATGACCAGCGTGTCGTACGGGGTGGACGTGCCGTCGTCGGCGGCCACGACCTTGGCGTACGGGTCGATGCGGGTCACGTGCACGCCGGCCCGCAGGGTGATCCGGTTGTCGTCGTACCAGTCCATCGGGTTGAGGAAGATGTCGGCCTCGTCCTCGGAGCCGGCCAGGACATTGCTCAGCGAGATGCGGTTGTAGTTGCCGTACGGCTCGTTGCCGAACATCGTCACGTCGAACATCTCGCCGCCGCCGCGGGCCAGGACCTCCTCGACGGTGCGGGCGCCCGCCATCCCGTTGCCGATGACGACGAGCCGCCGTCGGCCGGCGGCGTCGGTGGCGGTCGGGTCGGTGTACGTCGCCGTCATCTCAGACCTCGACCAGGCCCAGGTCGACCACGACCGTCCCGGACAGTCCCTGCGGCGCCGCCACGTGCAGCTCGAGCCGGCTGTCGGCGAGCAGGTCCTCGACCACCCGCAGCGCCACGTGCGTGTCGCCCCTGGCCCCGATCGGGAACCAGCGCATGGGAACGCCGTCGCGCACCAGCACCACGGCGATCATCTCGTCGCTGCTGTTGCCGCCGCGGAAGTAGACCGGCTGGGTGGTGATCCCGGCCGGCACGACGTAGGTGAGGGCGGGGACGACCGGGGCCGGCTTGTCCAGGCCGGCGCCCTCGAAGGGGTAGGCGCCCTGCAGGAAGCGGGGGGTGGAGTGCATCAGGGATCCTCGGGGTCGGTGGTGCACGGTCAGGTCGGCAGCAGGCTGAGGTCGACGTCCTGGTCGGGGGCGCGGGCGAGCGCCACCGCGCAGACCTTGAACTCGGGCATCCGCGAGGTGGGGTCGAGCGCGGCGTTCGTGAGGCGGTTGGCGGTGGAGCGCCCGCCCCAGTGGAACGGGGTGAACAGCGTGTCCGGCCGGATGTCGTCGCTCAGGCGGGCCCGGAACAGCGCGGTGCCGCGCCGGGTCGTCAGCTCGACGACGTCGGCGCCGCGGATCCCGTGCTGCGCAGCCAGGTCCGGGTGCACCTGCACAAAGGCGTCGGGCTCGGTCATCGTCAGCGCGCGTACGCGGCGGGTCTGCGCGCCGGACTGGTACTGCCCCAGAACGCGACCGGTCGTCAGGTAGTAGGGGTAGCTGCGGTCCGGCAGCTCGGCCGGCGCCGTCTGCACGGTCCGGCGCAGGTGCGCGCGGCCGTCCGCCGTCGGGAAGGAGTCGGCGAACAGCCGCGCGGTCCCCGGGGAGTCGGTCGACGGGCACGGCCAGAACACGCCCTGCTCGGCGTCGATCCGCTCGTACGTGATGCCGGCGTAGTCGGCGGTCCCGCCGGCGCTCGCCCGGCGCAGCTCGTCGAAGACCTCGCGGGGGTCGTCGGAGAAGTACTTCTCGCGGCCCAGCCGGGCGGCCAGGGCCAGCAGGATCTGCAGGTCGGTGCGCACCCCCTCGGGCGGCGGCAGCGCCCGCCGACGGTGCAGCACCCGGCCCTCGAGGTTGGTGACCGTCCCCTCCTCCTCGGCCCACTGCGCGGTCGGCAGCACGACGTCGGCGAGCGCCGCCGTCTCCGACAGGAACATGTCGCTGACCACGAGGTGGTCCAGCGCCGCGAGGCGGTCGATCACGCGGCCGGCGTCCGGTGCGGAGACGGCGATGTTGGAGGCCATCACCAGCAGGGTGCGTACGCCGCCGTCGGTGCCGAGGGCGTCGAGCATCTCGAAGGCGGACCTGCCCGGCTGCGGCAGCTCGTCCGGGTCGATGCCCCACACCGCCGCGACGTGCTCGCGGGCCGCCGGGTCGTCGAGCTTGCGGTAGCCGGGCAGCTGGTCGGCCTTGAGCCCGTGCTCACGGCCGCCCTGCCCGTTGCCCTGCCCGGTCACCGTGGCGTAGCCCGAGAACGGCTTGCCGGGCAGGCCGAGTGCCAGCGCGAGGTTGAGGAAGGACTGGGCGGCCGCGGTGCCGGTGCGCTGCTGCTCCGGCCCGCGGGCGGTGAGGACCATCGCCGTACGCGCCGTGCCGAGCAGCCGGGCCGCCTCGCGGAGCTGGTCGACCGGGACCCCGGTGATGCGCTCGACCCGGTCCGGCCAGTACGACGCGACCGTGCGGCGCACCTCGTCCCAACCGGTCGTACGCGCCGCCAGGTAGTCCTCGTCGACCCAGTGCTCGCGGACCGCGATGTGCAGCAGGCCGTTGGCCAGCGCGATGTCGGTTCCGGGCACCGGCTGCAGGTGCAGCGCGGAGCCGCGGGCGGTGCGCGTGGCCCGCGGGTCCACCACGATGTGCTGTGCGCCGCGGGACCGGCCGAGGTCGAACCACTGCATGGCCGGCGGCATCGTCTCGGCCGGGTTGCTGCCGACCAGCAGGACGACGTCGGCGCCGGCGATGTCCTCCAGCGGGAACGGCAGGCCGCGGTCGATGCCCAGCGTGCGGGTGGTGGCCGCCGCGGCCGAGGACATGCAGAACCGGCCGTTGTAGTCGATGGCCGAGCTGCGCAGCCCGACGCGGGCGAACTTGCCGAGTGCGTAGGCCTTCTCGTTGGTCATGCCGCCGCCGCCGAAGCAGCCGACACTGTCGGGCCCGTACCGCTGCTGGCTGGACAGGATCGCCGCGGCCACCCGGTCGAGCGCCTCGTCCCACGTCGCCGGCCGCAGCGGCTGGTCGCGGGCGTCGCGGACCAGCGGGGTGAGCAGCCGCTCCGGGCTGTCGAGCAGGTCGGCCGCCGTCCAGCCCTTGGAGCACAGGCCCCCGCGGTTGGTGGGGAAGTCCTCCTGCGGCACCAGCGTCGCCGGCCGGTCCCCCGCCGTCACCGTCATCCCGCACTGCAGCGAGCAGTACGGGCAGTGCGTGTCGGTAGCCCGCACCTCAGACCCCGGCGAGCCGGCTCGCCGACGGCCGCAGGTAGACCGTCCACGTCACGACCAGGCACAGGACGTAGAAGGCGATGAAGGCGATGTACGCCGCGTTGCCGGCGCCGGTGTTGAGGAACGACTGCCGGAAGGCGACGTTCACGAGCACCCCGCCGAACGCGCCGATGGCGCCGGCGATGCCGATCAGCGCGCCGGACAGCCGGCGGGCCTCGCGGTCGGAGACCGTCCGGTCCGCCCCGCCGACGATGAGCCGGGCCGACTTGGCCCGGAAGATCGCGGGGATCATCTTGTACGTCGACCCGTTGCCGATGCCGCTGAGCACGAACAGCAGCACGAAGCCGACGATGAACAACGGCAAGCTCTCCCGCAGGCTGGCTCCCAGCACCACGACCGCGCCGCCGGCCATGGCTACGAAGTTCCAGAAGGTGATCCGGGCGCCACCGAACCGGTCCGCCAGCATCCCGCCGACCGGGCGGATCAGGGAGCCGAGCAGCGGTCCGATGAAGGTCAGGTACGCCGCGTCCAGCGGGGTCGGGAAGTCGGCCGTGAACTGCACCTGCAGCACCTGGCCGAAGGCGAACCCGAAGCCGATGAACGAGCCGAAGCTGCCGATGTAGAGCAGCGAGATGATCCAGGTGTGCGGGTCACGGGTGACGTCGCGCATCGCCCGGGTGTCGTTCTTCGCCGACGTCAGGTTGTCCATCTTGAGCCAGGCCAGCGCGGCGACGACGACGATCAGCGGGATGTAGAGGGCGACGAGCAGGCGAGGGTGGGCGGCGCCGGCGGTGGCCAGCACCAGCAGGCCGACGAGCTGCACGACCGGCACCCCCAGGTTGCCGCCGCCGGCGTTGAGGCCGAGCGCCCGACCCTTGAGCCGGTCCGGGTAGTAGGCGTTGATGTTGGACATCGAGGAGGCGAAGTTGCCGCCGCCGACGCCCGCGACCGCCGCGACCCACAGCAGGGTGCTGAGCTCGACACCCGGACGCAGGACCGGGATCGCCAGCGTGGTCGGGACGAGCAGCAGCAGCGCGCTGAAGACCGTCCAGTTGCGGCCGCCGAAGGTCGCGACGGCGAAGGTGTAGGGCAGCCGCAGGACGGACCCGACGAGGGTGGGCACGATCGTGAGCAGGAACTTGTCGGCGGGCGTGAAGCCGTACGCCGGACCGAGGAACAGCACCAGCACCGACCACAGCGTCCAGATCGAGAAGCCGATGTGCTCGGACAGGATCGAGAACACCAGGTTGCGCCGGGCGATGCGGTCGCCACCGGCCGCCCAGAACTCCGGGTCCTCCGGCCGCCAGTCGTCGATCCAGCGGGCGCGCGTCCCGACCGGGGTGCTGCCGGTCGTGATCGTGGCTGTCATCGTGCGCTCCTGTCGCTGGTCGTGGGGCGACCGTAGGAAGCCCGCGTTCGGGGCAGGTTTCGTCGGAGGACGCGTTCGGTGACGATCGGCTCACGTGGGCGGCGGTCCGCTGTGCGGCCGGGCCGGTGTGAGCCACCTGGCACCTGCTTGCAGTTGTAAGCAGCCAGCAAGCAGGGCAGGGTGGGGGGACGTGTCCACCCAGGAGGTCCGCATGCCCGACGCCCACCCGTCCGACGAGGCCCGCCAGGGGCTGCTGTCCTCGGTCACCGGCAAGGCCAAGGAGGTGGCCGGCGCGGTGCTCGGCAACGACTCCCTCACGGCCGAGGGCCAGCTGCAGCAGGCCGAGGCCGCCGCCCGCAAGGACGCGGGCCTCAAGCAGGCCATGGCGCAGGCGGAGTCCACCGAGGCTGCGCAGGTGCTGGCCCGCGAGTCCGCCGCCGCACAGGCGCAGGAGCGCACTGCCGAGGCCGCCGCCGCCGCACGCACCGACCAGGTCCAGCGTGAGGCCGACGAGGCCGCCGCGCGGGCCGCCGCGGCCGCCGAGCGGGACCGGGCGGAGCAGACCGCCGCCGTCGAGGAGCAGGCCCGGGCCGAGCGGCAGCGGGCCGAGACCGAGGCGCAGGCCCGGCAGCGCGACGCTGCCGCCGAGCAGCGGGCCGCCGAGCAGCGCCACGCGCAGGAGCAGCAGAGCGCGGAGGCCGCCGAGCAGGCCGCCGCCGAGGCCCGGGCCAGGGCCGAGCGGCTGGCCGCAGAGGCCGGCTGAGCAGGCCCCGTCCGCCCTGCGGCGATCCCGACCAGTACCCCCACTCCGTCGAGGAAGAGGAGCACCATGAGCGTCCTGTCCGTCCCCCGCACCGCCGCCGCGCTGGAGTACCGCGCCCTGCGCCTGCCCAGCCGGCTGCTCGAGACCTACCTGCTGGCCCGCGTCCTGCCGGAGGACTCCGGGCTGCGCCTGGGCGTGGAGCGGACTCTCGCGTCGCTGGACGCGGGCGTCGGCCGACTGCTCCGGGACGAGGCCCTGACGGCCCGCGGCGCTGCGGTGACCGCCAAGGTCGACGCGCTCCAGGAGGCGGCAGCGCTCGAGGAGCAGGCGACCGCACGCCGGGCCGAGGCGGACCGCACGCTGGCCGGCGAGCGGCAGGCCGCGGCCGACACGCGCGCCGAGGCGGCCCGCGACCGGGCCCAGCAGACCGCCCGCATCACCCGGCAGGCCCGCGCCGACAAGGCTGCGGCCGCAGCGGACGCGGCGGCACGCAAGCAGGCCGCCGCCCGGGCCGTCGACGACGCCGCGAGCGCGAAGGTGCAGGCGGAGCAGGAGCGGCTCGCCCAGCAGCAGGCCTCGATCCAGGCGCGCACCGCGGCCCGCACCGCGGCCCCGAAGGCTCAGCTGAACAAGGCGGTCGACCGCGCCGCCGACGCGGCCGCCGAGCGGTCCGACGCAGACCGGCTGGCCGAGCTCGCCGAGGCCGAGCGGGACTCCCGCCAGGCCGACCGGTAGCAGCAGGCCGACCGGGCAGCACCGGGCCCGACCCCGGGCCACCCCGGGGTCGGCCGGTGCTCAGCGCCGAACGATCCAGTTCTCCGCCGGCGCGGGGTAGCAGGCCCGCGGACCGCCCTCGTACCCGTCGGTGAAGGCCCGGGTGCGCTCGAAGCCGCTGCCGTGCGCGGCGGGGTCGGTGAAGGGCGTGCCGGGCAGGTCCCGCGCGGAGAACACCGCGAACGTGGCCTCGTCCAGGTCGCCCTCGTTGAGCAAGCCCTGGTCCTGCACGCTGCGCGACCAGGCGCCCGCGAAGCAGTCCGCCTGCAGCTCGGTGAGCACCCCCAGCTGGTCGGTCTGCGGCAGCCGGGCCTGCATCGCGTGCCCGAACTCGTGGGCGAGCACGAACGCGGCCGCGAAGTCCCCGGCCGAGACGTAGTAGGGGATCATCAGGCCGGTCTCGTCCCAGGCCATGAAGTCGCCCGCCGGGCAGTAGAAGGCGTTCTTGGCCGGCGCGGGCTGGCCGCCGCAGGCCGGGCCGGGGCCCGCGTCGGAGCGGTAGTAGCTGTAGCGCGTCGGGCTGGTGTAGGGCACGCCGAAGGCCTCCGGCAGGGCCCGCGACCAGTACTGCTCCAGCGAGCCGATCACCTGCTGGAGGGTGGCGGTGTACTCCTGGTAGTCGAACGCGGTGTTGGTGTCGGTGCGCAGGGCGTCGACGCGGGGGTCGGAACCGGCCCCGACGTCGCCGGAGTCGGACGCCTGCCCCTCCTTGGCCGCGTCGACCGCACCCTGCACCTCCCTCTCGATGGCGCTGCGGACGTCGGCCACCGCCTGGTTGAAGCGCTCGCGGGGCGTGCCGTCGCTGTCACCTGGCAGCAGCCCGCACCCGCTGAGCAGGGCGGCCGTGACGGCCAGGGGGACGCAGCGGCGACGGGTGCTCGACATGGCCGGTCGCCTACCCGACGGCGACCGGCTCAGCCGCCGCGCGGCGAGCGCGACCGGACGAAGGGGCTGCGCAGGGTTCAGGAGCAAGGATCGACGGCCGAAGCCGTTCTCGTGGGTGCTGCACGTACCAGCGACGGGAGGGCGGGCTCGTGAGCTCCTCCTCCCGGCTCGCTGCGGTCCTGGGCGGCGGCGTGGTCGCGGCTCTGCTGTACCGGAGCAACGCCGCCCAGCACACCCGCTCGGCCCACGACCTGCGCCGCGGGGAGGCCGCCCGCGGGCGGAGCGAGGACCTGTACCGCAGCGCTTTCGACGACGCCCTCGCCGGGATGACCCTGATCAGCGTCGACGGCCGGTTCCTCCGGGTGAACGCGGTCTTCGCGGCCATGGTCGGACGGACCGTGGACGAGCTGGTCGGCGCCCGGTTCGAGGAGATCACCCACCCGGACGACGTGGAGCACGACGACGCCGCGGTCGACGACACGCTCTCGGGGCGGGTGGTCGGCGTACGCCGCCAGAAGCGGTACCGGCACGCGGACGGCAGCACCGTGTACGTCGAGCTGTCGACCTCCCTGGTGCGCGCCGCCGACGGGACGCCGGCCCACTACTCGACGCAGTACATCGACGTGACCGCGCGCCAGGTCGCCGAGCGCGAGCGCGACACCCGCGACCTGATGCTGCGGGCGGTGGTCGCCAACAGCCAGTCCCTGGTGTACGTGAAGGACCTCGAGGGGCGCTACCTGCTCGTCAACGAGCCGATGCAGAGCACCTTCGGGGTGACCGAGGCCGAGCTGCTCGGCAAGGACGACAGCTACCTCGACCCCGTGCTCGCTCCGGTGTGGCGGGTCAACGACCTGCAGGCCCAGCACGGGGAGTGCCGGTTCGTGGAGTGGACCGACGGCGTGCAGGGCCGGCGCCGCTACGAGTCGGTGAAGTTCCCGCTGCGGGACCCGGACGGGCGGGCCTACGCCATCTGCGGGGTGAGCATCGACATCACCGAGTCCGAGCTCGCGGCCCAGGAGATGGCCAAGGTCCGGGACGCCGCGCTCGAGGCGACCAGAGCGAAGTCGTCGTTCCTGGCCATGATGAGCCACGAGATCCGGACGCCGATGAACGCGGTCATCGGGATGACCGGCCTGCTGCTCGACACCGCCCTCGACGCCGACCAGCGCGAGCTCCTCGAGACGGTCCGGCACAGCGGCGACACGCTGCTCACCATCATCAACGACATCCTGGACTTCTCGAAGATCGAGGCGGGCGAGCTGACGCTCGAGACGCACCCGTTCGGGCTGCGCGACTGCGTCGAGTCCGCGCTCTCGCTGATGGCGCTGCCCGCGCACGCCAAGGGCCTCGAGATGGTGGCCGACATCGACAGCGGCTGCCCCGAGCTGCTCGTCGGCGACGTCACCCGGCTGCGGCAGATCGTGGTCAACCTGGTCAGCAACGCCGTGAAGTTCACCGCCGAGGGCGAGGTGCTGGTGTCGGTGACCTGCAGCCCCGCACCCGGCCCGGGCCGCGTGCTCCTGCAGATCGCCGTGCGCGACACCGGGATCGGCATCCCGGCGGACCGGATCGACCGCCTGTTCCGCTCCTTCAGCCAGGTGGACGCCTCGACGACCCGGCAGTACGGCGGCACGGGCCTCGGCCTGACCATCAGCCGCCGGCTCGCCGAGGCCATGGGCGGCGCCCTCGACGTGGTCAGCGAGCCCGGCGTCGGCTCCACCTTCACGGTCGCCGCGGTGCTCGGCGCCACGTCTGGGCGGCGCGCCGACCCGGTTCCACAGGCGTCGCTCGCCGGCCGCTCCGCGCTGATCGTCGACGACAACGCGACCAACCGCCGGGTGCTCCGTCGGCAGCTGCAGGGCTGGGAGATGACCTGCGTCGACGTCGCCGAGCCGGCTGCAGCGCTGCAGCTGGTGGCGGGCGGCGCCCGGTTCGACATCGCCGTGCTCGACATGGAGATGCCGCTCATGGACGGGCAGCAGCTCGCGCTGACGCTGCGGGAGCTGCCGGCCGGGAGGGCGCTGCCGCTGGTGCTGCTGTCCAGTGTGCAGGCCCGCCTGGAGCAGCAGAACACCCCGCTGTTCGCCGCGGTGCTCATGAAGCCCACCCGGGCCGCGGTGCTGCACGACGCGCTGGCCGCGGTGCTGGCGCCCGCCGATGCCGCCCTCGCGGCCCTGGAGACCGCCGGCGGCCGGCGGGCTCCGGACGGCCCCGCGCTGGCCCGGCCGGCGCCGCTGCGGGTGCTGCTCGCCGAGGACAACCTCGTCAACCAGAAGGTCGCGCAGCTCATGCTGAGCCGCTCGGGGCACTACGTGGACACCGTCGGCAACGGCCGGGAGGCGCTCGACGCGCTGCACCGACGGCCGTACGACGTGGTGCTCATGGACGTCCAGATGCCCGTGCTCGACGGACTGGCCGCGACGCGGCAGCTGCGCACGGAGCTCCCGGCCCAGCGCCAGCCGTACGTCGTGGCGCTGACCGCCAGCGCGCTGCCCGAGGACCGGGAAGCGTGTGCCGCTGCCGGCGCCGACGCGTTCCTGTCCAAGCCGGTCCGGCAGGCCGACCTGGACGCCGCCCTCGCCGTGGCGCCGGCCCGGCGCAGACGCGCGGTGCCGGCGGCGGTCCCGCTGCCGCAGTCGACGTAGTCGCGGGCCGCCCGCGTCAGACGGGGCCGGCCGCGTCAGACGGGGCCGGCCGCGTCAGTCCGGGCCGGCTGCGTCAGCTGCGGCCGGCGCGGACGGACCGGGCGACCTGCGCGAGCAGGGCGTCCTTGCTCACCGGCTTGGCGAGGTAGCTGTCCATGCCCTCGGCCAGGCAGCGCTCGCGGTCCTCCCGCCGGGCGCTGGCGGTCATCGCGATGATCTGCGTGCGGTGTCCCGACCCGGCCTGGGCGGCCCGGATCGCGGCAGTCGCGCCGTAGCCATCCAGCTCCGGCATCTGGCAGTCCATGAGGATCGCGTCGTACAGGTGCTCCGCGGCCGCTCGCACCGCCGCCACGCCGTTCCCCACCGCGTCCACGCGGTAGCCACCCTGCGCCAGCATCGCCAGCGCCACCTTCTGGTTGACCACGTTGTCCTCGACCAGCAGCAGGTGCCCCATGTCCGGGTCAGGAGCAGGGTCAGGGTCAGGGGACGGGGACGGGAGAACCGGCGCCACGACGGCCGGGGTGTCCGCCGGTCGGCCGGGCGCCGCCGAAGCGGCCGTCCCGACCCGGATCGTGAACCAGAAGGTGCTGCCGGTGCCCAGCTCGCTGGTCACCCCGCAGTTCCCACCCATGAGCGCAACGAGTTGGCCGCTGATGGCCAGGCCCAGGCCGGTTCCGCCGTACCGACGGGAGGTCGAGGTGTCGGCCTGGACGAACGGCTGGAAGATCGAGCTCAGGTGGTCCGGGGAGATCCCGACGCCGGTGTCCGACACCTCGACGCGCACCACCAGGCCGTCCCCATCGGCCGCGAGCGGCTGGACCCCGAGGACGATCGTGCCGGCTCCGGTGAACTTCACCGCGTTGCCGATCAGGTTGGTGAGGACCTGGCGCACCCGGCCGGGGTCCCCGACGACCAGGGCGGGCAGCGCGCGGTCGACGGCCGTGCGCAGCTCGATCCCCTTCGCCTTCGCCGGCCCGCCCAGCAGGTCGACGACCCCGCTGGCGACGTCGCGCAGGTCGAACTCGACCTCCTCGATCCCCATCTTCCCCGCCTCGACCTTCGAGAAGTCCAGGATGTCGTTGATGATGGCGAGGAGGGCCTCGCCCGAGTTGCGCACTGTCTGCGCGTAGTCGCGCTGACGCTCGTCGAGCACGGTCTCGAGCAGCAGGTCGGTCATGCCGATCACGCCGTTCATCGGCGTACGGATCTCGTGGCTCATGTTCGCGAGGAAGTCGGACTTCTGGCGGGAGGCCTCGTCCGCCCGGTCCCGGGCCTCGGCCATCGCCGCCCCGGCGCCGACCTCCGCGGTCACGTCGGCCAGCACCCCGACCCAGCCCGCCACCCCGCCGTCGGCGTCCGGGATCGGGGTCGACGTCATCTGCACGATGCGGGTCGGCGCGCCGGCGCGCCGGATCTCGTAGCGGGAGGAGCGGTCGGTGGCGTGCTCGGGGTCCGCGGGCAGGAGGGCGATCGACGGGGCCCCGTGGTCGGCGGCCTGGTCCGAGCCCAGCAGGCTGTCCCAGTCACGTCCCACCGCCTCCTGCGCGGACAAGCCGGTGATCTCGCTCCAGCGCGGGTTGGTCGACAGGTAGCACCCGTCGGCGTCGGTGTGGAAGACGCCGATCGGCGCGGCATCGGTCAGCAGCCGGAGCTGGTCGGCGGTGGCCTGGACCACCCGGGCCTGCATCGCCAGCCCCTGCGCCTGCATGAAGTGGTTGGCGAACACGGCGACCTTCGCGCGCAGCTCCGCCGGGGGAACGGGGGCGAACATGAAGTCGACGGCGCCCTCGGCGTAGCGGTCGACGGGTCCGAGCTCGTCGTCCGCGTACGCCGTGATGAAGATGATCGGGGTCAGCTCCGACTGCCGGCGCTGGCGGATGAGGGCGGCGGTCTCGAAGCCGTCCATGACCGGCATCTTCACGTCGAGCAGGATCACGGCGAAGTCCTGCATCATGAGGCAGCGCAGGGCTGCGTCCCCCGACTCGGCCTCTACGACGGTGTAGCCCAGCGGCGCCAGCACGGCCTTCAGCGCCAGCCGCTTGCCCGCGTTGTCGTCGACCACCAGCACCGTGGCCCGGCCGGCAGCGGCGCCGCCGAGGTGCTGGACGACCTCACCGAAAGGGGCCCCCGGCCCGTTCATGAGCCGGGCCGGGCGGCCGTCGCGCCGGGAGCGCGCGCCGGCAGCCAGGGGCGGAGGGCGTCGAGCAGCTCGGCGGCGTCCACCGGCTTCGGGACGTAGTCGTTGGCGCCGGCGTCCAGGCAGCGCTGGCGCTCGCCGGCCATCACCTTCCCGGTCACGGCGATGATCGGGACGCTGCCGAAGCCCTCCAGGGTCCGCAGCGCGCGGATCGCCGTGTACCCGTCCATCCCCGGCATCATGATGTCCATGAGCACGATGTCGATATCGGGTAGCCGGCGCAGCAGCGCGATGGCCTCCGGGCCGCTCTCGGCGGCGGTGACCGTGGCGCTGCCCCGCTCCAGCAGCGCGGTCATCGCGAAGATGTTGCGGTAGTCGTCATCCACGACCAGCACGTTGGTGCCGGACAGGCTGCCCTCTGCCGGCCGCTCGGGGGTGTCCCGGCGCTGGGCCGGCGCGAGCGGCAGGACCGCGGGGGGTGTCGGGAGCACGGGGGCGGGGGCGGTCGAGGCGGGCAGCGGGACGTAGAGCGGGAAGGTGCTCCCCCGGCCGGGGGCGCTGTCAAGGGGCATCTCGCCGCCGAGCAGGCCGGCCAGCTCTCGGCTGATGGACAGGCCGAGCCCGGTGCCGCCGTAGAGCCGCGCGGTGCTCCCGTCGCCCTGCGCGAACGCCTCGAAGACCCGCTCCTGCTCGGCGTCGGGGATGCCGATCCCGGTGTCCTTCACCGAGATCGCGAGGACCGCGGGCGCCGTCGTCAGGGACAGGGTGTCCGGGCGCCAGCCCCGCTCGGCGAGGCCGAGGTGCACCGCGACCTGACCGTGTGCGGTGAACTTGAAGGCGTTCGCCAGCACGTTCTTGAGCACCTGCTGGAGGCGCTGGGGGTCGGTGAGAACCACCTCCGGCGCGCCCGGGGCGAGGTCCACGGAGAAGGCCAGGCCCTTGCTCATGGCGACCGGCTCGAACTCCCGCTGCAGGGAGGCACACAGGACGTGCAGCGACAGCTCCGTCCGGGCCACGGTGACGGTGCCCGACTCCACCTTGGCCAGCTCGAGGATGCTGTTGAGCAGCACCAGAAGGTCGTTGCCGGAGGACCGGATGACGCTGGCGTACTGCACCTGCGTGTCGGTCATGTTGTGGTCGGGGTTGTCCTCCAGCTGCTGCGCGAGGATCAGCAGGCTGTTGAGCGGTGTCCGCAGCTCGTGCGACATGTTGGCGATGAACTCGGACTTGTACCTGGAGGACAGGGAGAGCTGCCCGGCCTTCTCCTCGACGAGCCGCTTGGACGACTCGACCTCCTGGTTCTTCTGCTCCGCCTCGAGGTTGCGCTCGGCGAGCAGCCGGGCCTGCCGTCCCAGGTCCTCGTTGGACTCCCGCAGCTCCTCCTGCTGGGAGCGCAGCTCCGAGGCCAGGGACTGCGCCTGCTTGAGCAGGTTCTCGGTCAGGGTGTTGGCCTCGATGGTGTTCATCACCAGCCCGATGCTCTCGGGCAGCTGATCCAGAAAGGCCTGGTGCGTGGCGCTGAACGGCGAGAACGACGCGAGCTCGACGACCGCGCGCACCGCGCCCTCGAACAGCACCGGCAGGACGAGGATGTTGAGCGGTGGCGCCGCGCCCAGCCCGGAGCTGATCCGTACGTAGTCCGCGGGGACCTCGGTGAGCAGGATCCGCTTCTTCTCCTTGGCGCACTGGCCGACCAGCCCGTCGCCGAGCCGGAACGTCGTCGCCAGGTTGCGCCGCTCCTCGAACCCGTAGCCGGCCTGCAGGCTGAGCACCGGCTCCCCACCGTCGGCCGGGGTGGTCATCGCGTAGAAGACGCCGTGCTGCGCGGACACCAGCGGGGCCAGCTCCGACAGGATCATGCTCGATACGGCCGCGAGGTCGCGCTGGCCCTGCAGCATGCGCGTGAAGCGCTCCAGGTTGGTCTTGAGCCAGTCCTGCTCGATGTTCTGCCGGGTGGTCTCCCGCAGGTTGCGGATCATCTCGTTGAGCTTGTCCTTGAGGACGGCCACCTCGCCGCTGGCCTCCACCCGTACCTGCCGGGTGAGGTCGCCCTCGGTGACCGCGGTCGCCACCTCGGAGATGGCGCGGACCTGGTTGGTGAGGTTGGCGGCCAGCTGGTTGACGTTGTCGGTCAGGTCCTTCCAGACGCCCCCGACCTCCTTGGACTGCGCCTGGCCGCCGAGCTTGCCCTCGACCCCGACCTCCCTGGCCACCCGGGTCACCTCGCCGGCGAACGCGTTGAGCTGGTCGACCATCGCGTTGACGGTGTTCTTGAGCTCGAGGAACTCGCCCTTGACGTCGATCGAGATCTTCTTGCTGAGGTCGCCGTTCGCCACCGCCGTCGTGACCTCGGCGATGTTGCGCACCTGGCCCGTCAGGTTGCCCGCCATCAGGTTGACGTTGTCGGTGAGGTCCTTCCAGACACCGCCCACCTCGATCGTCACCGCCGCGGCCTGGCCGAGCTTGCCCTCGGTGCCCACCTCGCGGGCCACCCGGGTCACCTCGGAGGCGAAGCCGTTGAGCTGGTCGACCATCGCGTTGATCGTGTTCTTCAGCTCCAGCATCTCGCCGCGTACGTCGGCGGAGACCTTCTTGCTCAGGTCACCGTCGGCCACCGCGCCGATGACGCGCTGCATTTCGCTGGTCGGGCGGACGAGGGCATCGATCAGCGAGTTCACCGACTCCACGCTGCCGACCCAGCCCTGCGTCCAGCCGCCGAGCACCACGCGCTGGGACAGCTCGCCCTGCTGGCCGACCACACGGCTCACGCGGGACAGCTCCGCGCCCAGCGCCTGGTTCGCGATGATCACGTCGTTGAGGCCGTCCGCGACCTTCCCGGCGACCCCGGTCCAGTCCAGCGGCATCCGCGCGCTGAAGTCGCCGGCCTTCACCTGCGCCAGGACGGTCAGCAGCACGCCGGCGTCCATCCCCGCGGTAGCGGGTGCTGCGGGATCGTGCACGGGGCCCTCCTCGTTGCGCGGGCGACCGCCTGGCCGGACACCCCTTCCCGCTGCAATCGGCAGGTACCGACGCCGACCTGAGGACCCCGATCGGGCGGGCCTGCCCGGCGTCGGTGCGGGGCCGTGCGCGTCCGCCGGCCAGGACTCCGGATTGCCTGCGCGCGGGTCCTGGCCCCCCGCGCCCCGGACGGGCACGATGCCCCGGTGGCCATCCCCAGCGCGTCGTACTCGATCACCGTCCGCCTCGAGGTGCCGGCCGACCCGGCGTCCGTCGGGTTGCTGACCACCGCCGTCGGCACCGCCGGCGGGGTCGTCACGGCGCTCGACGTCTCGGAGTCCTACCCCGACCGGCTCGTGCTCGACGTCACCTGCGCCGCCAGCGACCAGGCGCACGCCGACCGGCTGGTCGCGGCGCTCACCGACGTCCAGGGCGTCCGCGTCGGCAAGGTCAGCGACCGCACGTTCCTGCTGCACCTCGGCGGCAAGATCGAGGTGCGCTCGAAGGTGCCGCTGCGTAACCGCGACGACCTGTCGATGGCCTACACGCCCGGTGTCGCCCGGGTCTGCCTCGCCATCGCCGAGCACCCCGAGGACGCCCGGCGGCTGACCATCAAGCGCAACTCGGTCGCCGTGGTCACCGACGGCTCGGCGGTGCTGGGCCTCGGCAACCTCGGGCCGGCCGCCGCCCTGCCGGTGATGGAGGGCAAGGCCGCGCTGTTCAAGCGCTTCGCCGACATCGACGCGTGGCCGATCTGCCTCGACACCCAGGACGTCGACGAGATCGTGCGGGCGGTGCAGCTCATCGCACCGGTGTTCGGCGGCATCAACCTCGAGGACATCGCGGCGCCCCGCTGCTTCGAGGTCGAGCGCCGCCTGCGCGACCTGCTGGACATCCCGGTCTTCCACGACGACCAGCACGGCACCGCGATCGTGGTCCTCGCCGCGCTGACCAACGCGCTGCGGGTGGTGGGCAAGAAGCTCCCGGAGGTACGCATCGTGCTGTCCGGGGCGGGCGCGGCCGGCTCCGCGATCGCGCGGCTGCTGCTCACCGCCGGCGCGCAGGACCTGGTGGTGTGCGACATCGACGGGGTGGTGCACACCGGCCGTGAGGGCCTGGACCCCAACCGCCAGTGGCTGGCCGACAACACCAACCCCCGGCAGGTGACCGGCACGCTCACGGCGGCGCTGGCCGGCAGCGACGTCTTCGTGGGGGTCAGCGCCCCGGGCATCCTCACCGGCGACGACGTGGCGACCATGGCGGAGGGCGCCGTGGTGTTCGCCCTGGCCAACCCCGACCCGGAGGTGGACCCGGCCGCCGCCCGCCGTACGGCCGCCGTGGTCGCGACCGGCCGCAGCGACGAGCCCAACCAGATCAACAACGTGCTGGCCTTCCCCGGCGTGTTCCGCGGGCTGCTCGACGCCGGCGCCCGGCACGTCGACCTGGTCATGGAGGCCGCGGCGGCGCAGGCCCTGGCCGACGTCGTGGCCCCCGGGCAGCTCAACGCCTCCTTCATCATGCCGAGCGTGTTCGACCCGGAGGCCACCAAGGCCGTCGCCGCCGCCGTGCGCAGCTCGTTCGAGGCCCGGCGGGCCGCCACGGGCACGTGAGTACCGGCGCACCGCTGGTCTACGTCGCCAGCCCGCTCGGCTTCACCCCGGCCGGGCTCACCTGGTCCCGGGAGGTCCTGCTGCCGGCCCTGCGCGCGGCCGGTCTCGAGCCCCTCGACCCGTGGTCCACCGCCGCCGGCGCGGCGCTGGGCGACGCGCTCGCGTCCGGGGCGGGGCCGGACGCGCTGCGCGAGGCCGACGACCTCGTCGGCGCGGCGAACGTGGAGCTGATCCGGGCCGCCGCCGGTGTGCTCGCCGTGCTCGACGGGTCCGACGTCGACTCCGGCACGGCGGCGGAGATCGGCTGCGCCTCGGCCTGGGACCGGGTGGTGGTCGGGCTCCGCACCGATGCGCGCCGCACCGGCGACAACGCCGGCGCCCTGGTCAACCTGCAGATCGAGCACTTCATCACGCGTACCGGCGGCAGCGTGCACACCGTCGTCGAGGCCGCGGTCCAGGAGCTGGCCGCCCTGCTCGCTCAGCCGGCCTGACCGGGCCGCAGCGCGAGGCCCTCGAGGGCGGCGGGCGGTCGGCGCCGGCGCAGCGCCGCGGCGGTGAGGCTGGTCAGGGCGAAGACCCCCAGAGCCACCACGACGATCAGCGCACCCGGCGCGGTGTCCGCGTAGAACGAGCCGCTCACCCCGCTGACCGCGGCGAGCACGCCGATCCCGAGCGCGGCCACGACCGTCGCGCGAAAGCCCCGGACCAGCTGCTGGGCGGCCGCGACCGGCACCACCATGAGGGCGCTGACCAGCAGCAGCCCGACCACGCGCATCGAGACGGTGACGGTGACCGCCGCCAGCACCGCGAGCAGCAGGTTGAGCGTGCGGACCGGCAGGCCCGAGACCCTGGCGTGCTCCTCGTCGTGGCAGACCGCGAACATCTCGCGGCCGACGGCCAGCAGGAGCGTCAGGAGCAGCAGCGACAGGGCGCTGATGACGTAGACGTCCGAGCGCGACACCGCGGTGAGGGAGCCGAACAGGTAGGACAGCAGGTTGGCGTTGGTGCCCCCCGGGGCCAGGCCGATCAGCAGCACGCCGCCGGCGATCCCGCCGTAGAACATCAGGGCCAGCGCCACGTCGCCGCTGGTGCGGCCCTGCTGGCGGACCAGCTCGATGACCACCGCCCCGATCGAGGCCACCACGACGGCGGTGAGCACGGGCGCCGTGCCCAGCAGGAAGCCCAGGGCGACGCCGGTCAGCGCGACGTGACCGATCCCGTCCCCCATGAGCGCCAGCCGCTTCTGCACGAGGAAGACGCCCACGGCCGGAGCGGCCAGCCCGACGAGCAGGGCGGCCAGCAGCGCCCGTCGCATGAAGTCGAACTGCAGGATGTCGGGCTGCAGGAGATCGGGCATCAGCCCAGGCCCCAGGCCCGCGAGGCGTGCCCGTCGTCGAGGTGGTGGTGCACGGGGTGGGCGTGCGCCGGGTCGTGGTCGTGGACGTGGTCGGCGGTGGGCGGCGCCCCGTCGTGCAGCACCCGGCCGGACGCGAGCGTGATGGCCCGGGTCAGCAGGGGGCCGATCGGGCCGAGCTCGTGGGCGACGCACAGCACGGTGACCCGCCGCTCGACCAGCAGCCCGAGCGCTCCCGCCAGGGCGTGCTGGTTGTCCGCGTCGACCCCGGAGGTCGGCTCGTCCAGGACCAGCAGCTCCGGCTCGCACGCCAGGGCCCGGGCGATCAGCACCCGCTGCTGCTGCCCGCCCGACAGCGTGGCGACGCTGTCGCGCGCCCGGTCGGCCAGCCCGACGGTGGCCAGCGCGTCCAGCACGGCGGCCCGGTCCGCCGGGCGGGTGCGCGCGAACCTGCGCTGGCGCGACAGCCGGCCGGCGGCGACGACCTCGCGCACGGTGGCCGGAACCCCGCTGGTGGCCCCGACCCGCTGCGGCACGAAGCCGATCCGCCCCCAGTCGCCGAACTGCTGCAGCGGGGTGCCGAACAGCCGTACGGCGCCGGCCGCCACCGGGGTGAGCCCGAGCAGCGCGCGTACCAGCGTGCTCTTGCCGGCGCCGTTGGACCCCAGCACCGCCACGACCTCGCCCGCCGTCACCTCGACGTCGACGTCGCGCAGCACCAGCCGCCCGTCGTACGCCACCGACACACCCGTCAGGGAGGCGACGGTGGCGCCGGCGGGGAGGGACGCGGTCATGCCCCCGGACACCCCAGGGCCGTACGCAGCGCCGCGAGGTTGGCCCGCATCTGCGTGAAGTAGTCGCCGGTCTCGGGCGCGCCCTCCAGCGGGCTGAGCTCCTCGGCCTTGGCGCCCACCTCCGCGGCGAGACTCTCGGCCACCGCCGGGCTCACGAGCTCCTCGAAGAAGATCGTGGTCACGCCGTTGGCCTTGGCGTACGTGGCTACCTCCGCGAGCCGTCCCGGGCTGGGGTCCGCCTCCGGCGTCAGCCCGGTGATGGACACCTGCTCCAGACCGTACGCCGAGGCGAGGTAGCCGAACGCGTTGTGGCTGGTGACGATCTGCTTGCGCTGACAGCCGGTGAGGCCGGTACGGAACTCGCCGTCGAGCTCCTGGAGCTGCGTGCGCAGCTCCGCGGCCCGGCCGGAGAAGGACGCGGCCTGTGCGGGGGCGAGCTCGCCCATGCGTCGGGCGACGGCGTCGGCGATGTCGGCGTAGCGCATCGGCGCGAGCCAGATGTGCGGGTCCGGGCCCTGCTCGTCGGGCTGGGCCTCCCCCTCCTCGACGGGCACGTAGCCGGGCTGCAGGGGGGTGACGGTGCCGACGTCGAACCCCGCGCCCTCGGCCTGCTGCGCGACGGCCTCGTCGACCGCCGGCTGGAAGCCCTTGAGGTAGACCACGAGGTCGTCGCGCGAGAGCCGCGCCACCTGCTGCGGCGTCAGCTCGAGGTCGTGCGGCTCCGCGCCCGGCGCCGTCAGGTTCTCGACCGTGGCCGCGTCGCCGCCGAGCCGGCCCGCCAGGAACTCCAACGGGTAGAAGGCGGTCGCGACCTTGAGCGCCGGCGCGGTCGTCGGGCCGGGGGCCCCGGTCGCGGAGCTGCCCCCCTCGCTCCCGCCGCAGGAGGTCAGGGCCAGGCAGAGGACGAGGGCGGCAGCAGCGGTACGCACGGCACGTACGTAAGCAGTGATGGAAACGGTTGTCAAAAGCTACGAGGTGGATCTGCCCCTTTCGGGTGCATCCGCCGCCAGGCCGGGTAGAGCCGCGCGAGCCGCCGGTCGGACGACCGGCCTCTGCAGGAGGACACGTGCCCGCCAAGACCCGCCCCCAGGGCTCCGCCCCGCTGTCACGACCCGCGCGGCCCGCCCGCGACAACAGTGCGGAGCCAGCCGCCGGCCTGTACGGCTCGTCGGTCGGCGACAACGTCCTGCGCACCGCCGTCGCGGAGCTGGTCGGCACCTTCCTGCTGGTGCTCGTCGGCACCAGCGTCGCCACGACCTCGGTGCAGAACTCCGGCTTCTACACCGCCGGGTTCGTCGGCCTGGCGTTCGGGCTGGCCCTGGTCGCCCTGGTCGCGGGGCTGGGGCACATCAGCGGCTGCCACGTCAACCCGGCGGTCACCATCGGGCTCGCGGTCACCCGCAAGTTCCCCTGGAAGTACGTCCCGGCCTACGTCGGTGCCCAGTTCGCCGGGGCCGTCCTCGCGTCGCTCGTGGTGTGGGCGTCGTACGGCGACGAGGCACGCACCGGCGCGGCGCACCTGGGTGCGGCCGCTCCCGGGGCTGGCGTCGGCGTCTGGCAGGCCGTCCTCGTCGAGGTCGTGATCACGTTCCTGCTGGTGTTCGTCGTCTGCTCCGTCGCGACCGACAAGCGGGTGTCCGCCGCCGTCGCCCCGCTGGCCGTCGGCTTCGCGCTCGCGGCCGCCGTCTACGTCGGCGTCCCCGTGACCGGCGGCGCCGTCAACCCGGCCCGCGCCTTCGGGCCGTTCCTGGTCAGCGGCTTCTTCCCCATGTGGGGCGTCTACCTGCTCGCACCCGTGCTCGGCGGCGTCGTCGGCGCCGTCTTCTACGACCGCTTTATCAGGCAGGCGGACGCGCCCAGCGCCTGAACCGGGTGCGCTGCGTCAGCGACGGAGCAGCTCCTTGAGGGCGTCGTCGATGAAGGCGTTGTCCGGCGCCGAGAACCCGAGCCCGGCGAAGTGCCCGTAGATGCTGTCGATGACGCGCACCTCGGCGTGCGGGATGAGCCCGGCCGCCCACTGCTCGTCCTCAGGCGGGAAGTAGAGGTCCGTGCGGCAGGGCATCGAGAGCACGGGGCAGCGGATCGACCGGAGGGCGGCTTCGGTGTCTCCGTCGAACCCGGGGGTGCGCCCGACGTCCCCGTGCTGCCAGGTCCACATCATCGCCAGCAGGTCGTTGGGGTCCCGGTCGAGCCAGTAGCCCTCCCAGAAGCCGATGAGGAAGTCCTCCAGGGACGAGTAGCCCATCCGGACGTACTCGCGCTGCCAGTAGAAGGCCTGCGACAGCCCCCAGCCCGCGTAGATCCTGCCGAACGCCCGGAGGCCGTCGGCAGGAGGGCGAGCGGGGTCGTACCACCCGCCGGCGAAGGCAGCGTCGGTGCGCAGTGCCGCCGACAGGCTCTTGAGGAAGACCTGGTTGTGCTCGCTGGTGATCGAGGCGCCGACGATCGGCGCGGCCCGCCGCACCAGCTCCGGATGGCTCACCGCCCACTGGTAGGTCTGCGCGGCACCCATCGACGAGCCGGTCACCAGCTCCAGTGAGGTGACCCCGAGGTGCATCAGCAGAGCGTGCTGCGCCTCCACCTGGTCGTAGAAGGTGACCGCCGGGAAGCGGGCGCGACCGTACGGCGGCGAGGTGTTGCTCGGCGACGACGACAGCCCGTTGCCGAGCAGGTTGGGCGTGACGATGAAGTAGCGGGACGGGTCGAGCGCCTTGCCCTCGCCGATCATCCACTCGTTCTGGTCGTGCCAGGACGAGTACCAGGTCGGCACCAGGACGGCGTTGGACCCGTCGGCCGAGAGCTCCCCCCACGTCTTGTACGCCAGGAACGCGCCGCGCAGCGTGGCGCCTCCCTGGAGCGTCAGGTCCCCGAGGTCGAACCTCCGGGCGTCCCGCGGTGCCGGCATCGGCGTTCCTTTCCTCTGCGGTCAGTCAATGGCGCACCCCGGAGTGGAACGCCTGCACAGACGGGTCCTGATGGGAGGTCGCGTTGTCGTACGGGACGTGTCACACGACGCCGACGTCGTGCAGGACGACGGCGCACAGGTTGGGCGTGCGCGTGCAGCCGACCCGCACCTGCGGGCCCCCGGAGTACCAGCGGCGAAGCCCCTCCGCGACCTGGACCGGTGTCCCGCCGATGCGGCCGTCCCGGAGCATCTGCACGGCGTTCTCCAGGTCGTCCCGGGTGAGGCAGTCGGTCCAGAGCCGCTGCCGCACGCAGAGCCGCTCGTCGTCGACAGAGACGACCTCGAGGACCGCACCCGTGAGGGAGGGCAGCGTCGCCTGCTGCTGGTACCGCGCCTGGACCGCCGGCCAGGCGACGGCCGACAGGTCGGCACTCACGCCCAGTCCTCCGTACTGCGCTGCTGGCCCAGCCCCAGGACGACGAACTCGTCGCGGCGTCCGGCCGCGACGACGCCGAGCCGTCGCAGAGCAGCGCCGATCGGGCCGCCGCCGGCGCGGGGGAACGGCTCGGAGCGGTTGAGGATGTACGGGCCGTCCGTCAGCTGTCCGGCCTCCCAGACCGCCGCGGTCTGCCGCCCGTCGTACCCCACGTAGTCGGCCTCGAGGTAAGCCAGTGGGCCGGCTCGCGACACGTCCTCGAGCAGCTGCAGGACGCCGGGCGAGAGGAGCCAGAACCCGGTCTCGGGAGGGACCACCGCGGTCCCGGAAGCCGCCACGGCCGTGATGAGCGCGGTGGTCACCGGCACCATCGCCTTGCCCTGCGCCAGCTCGACGACGTGAGCCTGCGGCTGGTCGGCGACGCCGGCCCCGAGGACCGCCCGGTCGGCGACGATCGCCGCGAGCTGGTAGCGGCCCTGGTCGACGGTCATCAGTGCGGCCCCGGGCGTGTCAGTGCGCGTGCGGGGTCGACCGGCGACGGCCGGTGGGCGGCCCGGTGATGGTCGGCTCGCCGGATCGTGCCCGGTCGATCCGGGCGCGCTCGGACCGGCCGGCGCCCGTGAGGACCCCGCCCGCCCTCCGTCCACCCGGCGGCGTGTACGCACGGGCCGCCGGCTGAGCACAGGTCGGGCACGACGCGGGCGCCGTCGCCTCCGCGACGCCGCGCCGCTGGTCGAAGGGGCCGCAGGGCTGGCAGCGGTACTCGTAGACGGGCATGTCGCTCCTCGTCCGTCGTGGGTGGAGTGCGGGGGGTCAGTCGGCGACGAGCTCGCGGGCCGGCACCTCGTCCGGCAGGATGTTCCGGTCGAAGACCGACAACGGGATGCTGATCGACACGGCGCTGTTGGGGATGTCGACGACGCCCCCTATCCGACCGTCGATCGGCGCGGCGCCGAGGAACAGGTAGGCCTGCTCGAACGTCCAGCCCATGGCGGGCATGAGGTAGTTGATGGCGTTGAGGCAGGCCTGCCGGAAGGCGACCGTGGCGTTCATGTAGTAGTTGCGGCCGTCCTCGACGCAGATCCCCTCGAACGTGAGGAACTCGCTGTAGTTGGGCCCGACCCGGCCGGGCTTGAAGAACGGCATCGTCGTCTTGTACTTGCTCATGCCCTTCTTGATCACGTCGAAGTGCAGGTCGATGAACCCTGGCATCTCGATCGCGCCGCAGAAGGTGATCTCGCCGTCGCCCTGCGCGAAGTGCAGGTCACCGATCGAGAACAGGCCGCCGGGCACGAAGACCGGCATGTAGACCCGGGTGCCGACGCCGAGGTCCTTGATGTCGACGTTGCCGCCGTGCTCGCGGGGCGGAATCGTGCGGCACGCCTCAGCGGCGGCCCGCTCGAAGTCCCGGCCCTTCAGCGTGCCGAGCAGGGCACTGGTCGCGAGCGGCGGAAGGGCGAGGGCCGGCACCTGAGCCGTCCCTGGCACGGACCCGTCGTTGCTCGGCTGGTCACCGGTGACCCGGTCCGGGTTCGCGTCTATGAGGGCCTTCTCCCGCCGGTTCCACTCCGCGAGCAGTCCCGGCGACGGGGCACAGCCGAACAGGCCGGGGTGGGAGTTGCCGATGAAGCGGACGCCGGGAACATGACGGGAGCTGGCCCAGATCCCGTCGAGGTCCCAGATCGCCTTGGCGGCGCCGGGCGAGTAGTCGGTGAGGAACCCACCGCCGTTCTCCTTCGCGAAGATTCCCGTGTAGCCCCAGGCCTGCTCCTGGAACGGCCCCATGTTGACGATGTCGACCACGAGCAGGTCGCCCGGCTCGAGTCCCTCGATGAAGAACGGGCCGCTGAGCATGTGGCAGGGGTCGATGTCCATGTCACGGATGTCGTCCGCGCTGTCGTCGTTGCGGACCTGGTTGTCCGTCCAGTCCTTGCACTCGACACGGTAGGTCGCTCCCGGCCGGATCGTCGATGCCGCCGGGATCTCGGGGTGCCATCGGTTGTGGCCCGGGACCAGCTGGTCCCGCATGGAGACGGTCAGGTCGCGATCGACCTCGAAGATGACCTCGGGCACAGGGATTCTCCGTCACTGTCGAAGGATGGCAAGGCAGGTTGCGGGTCGGGGCAGGTCGCCCCAGAGCGCCCTGGAGGCCTCCGGTGGGCTGGCGGACCCGGCCCAGGGGCCATGGACCGGCGTGGACCTCCGCAACACTGCGACGTCCACCTCCAAGACCTTCCGACCGGAACTATTGAGGTCCGCCCGTCGGGTGTCAACAGGCATTCGGGCCCCTTGTAGATGGATCGCGATGGACCCTTGACGCTTCTCCTCACGCGGCAATACTGTCGCTGCGAAGGAACCAGACGACGTCGTCGACACAGCCGCCGCGGCTCCCCGCCGCCGAGCCGCTCCACCCGTTCCACAGCCCCTTACGCAGCCCGTGACGCAGCCCCGTTCCTGCCTGGCTGCAGCCGACCGGGCCCGGGCTCGCACGGCCGCCGTCCCCGGCAGCTGCGGAGAGCGGCCGCGCTCCATGGACCCCGAACGTCCCCGACACGACCGAGAGGAACGCCATGACGCAGCCGGAGAACTCCCCCGACTTCGAGGCCGCGCAGCAGGAGCGGCGCGACGAGCACCTCGCCGCCCTCGGCACGTCAGCAGCCGAGCAGCCCGACATGACCGACCCAGAGCAGTGGCGGGACGCTCCCAAGGAGGGCGGCGGCGCCTGAGGCGCCCCTCCGCGAGCCCGACCACCTCTTCCGTGCCGCGCAGCCCAGCAGACCAGGAGCCCCGCATGCCAGACCACGACCACGACCACGACCACGACCACGACCACGGGACCGTCACGGGCTACCCGCGCGTGGAGGCGCTCAAGAACGAGGGGGTGCACCGCGCCGGGGCCCACGAGGGGCCGTTCTCCCTGCACGTCCTCGGGCTGGGCAAGACCGGGGCCGACCTGATCACGCAGCTGCTCAGCTCGCCACCGAGCGGGTTCCTCGACGATGACAGAGCCCGCTTCACCGCACTGGCCGTCGACATCGGCGACGCCGACCTCGCGCAGGTGCGTAAGGCGGCCGCGACGGTCGCCAGCGACAAGGTCTCCGCCAGCACGGTCTCGCTGCCGGTCCCGAGCAGGGATGAGCTCATGGGCAGCCTCAACCGCTACCGCGAGTACCTCAAGATGGAGTACCCGCGCTACTACTGGAACCCGAACTACGAGCCGTGGCTGCCGTCCGACCTCGACATCCCCGCCGAAGGCAGCCACTTCCCGCGGGCCATCGCCAAGGCGATCTACGGCTCGGAGTACTACCAGGGCAAGGAGATCGCCGGCGCGCTCGACAGCTTCGCCGACGGCATCCTCGGCGGCGAGGCCACCCCGCTGGTGGTGGTCGCGTTCAGCCTCGCCGGCGGCGTGGGCAGCGGCATCGTCGTCGAGATCGCCCGTCACCTGTCGTCCATCAAGCTCGGCCGGCGGCCCTGGGTGGTCGGACTCGGCATCCTGCCTGCCGGCGCCGACCCGGCAGAGCTGCAGGACGGCTCCCTGTTCCCGGTCATCAACGAGCTCGACTGCATGATCGACACGGAGAAGAACAAGGGCGTCATGGCGGTCTGGGGCGATCTCTACAAGAACCCCTTCACCGGCGGCTTCTTCGCCGTCCCCCAGGACGACGTGGTCGGCCTGGTGGGCGACCTGGACGGCGCCCACAGCTATCTCGACGAGGGCCTGTCGCAGTTCCTGGCCCGCGACAACTGCGTGCACCTGTACGAGACGCTCAAGGAGCTCAACTGGCTCTCGGTTCCCGCCGAGACGTGGCACCCGGCCATCCGCGGTGAGCTCGGCGACCGCTGGCTCAACGTGCTTGCGACGCGCAGGCTCGCAGACCTGTCCAGCCTGGGCACCCTGGGGCTGGGCAAGGGTTTCACGACCGAGTACGCCGAGGCCCGGTTGTTCGGCGGGTCCCCTTCGGACGTCGCCACGGTCGCCGCTGCGCTCAGCGCGGTGGTGCAGACCCAGGTCGAGCCGGGCGTGCTCGAGATAACGGCCGAGGGCGAGCCGTTCGTCAGCCTGGTGGTGCCGCGCGCGTCCAAGCTCGATCTCGCTGCCTTTTTGCCCTCGCGCGATATCTACGACCAGCTCGACTGGGACGCCAAGCTGCTCATGCACTCGTGGCTGCTGGACCTCGGCGTCATGCTGTGCGAGCCGTCGATCCGGTTCGACGGGATGGGCGGGGAGTGCATCTGGGGCTGCGCCTGCTGGGTCGTGGTGCCGCACGCGGCGATCCGCGGCGAGTCCGTGCCGGTGATCCAGCTGGAGCCGGCGGCCGCCCTCGCGCCGGCCGGCTCCTGAGGCGGCGGCCGTGGCCCTGGACTGGTCGGACGTGGTCAGGAAGTACGCGGACGGCGCGAAGATCCAGCCCATCCCGGGCTCGTCGACCCTCGAGGTCACCGGTGCCGACGAGGAGAAGGTCTACGTGAAGCACCGGCTCTGGAAGGACAGCCTGAGCCGACCGCACCTCGAGAAGGCCGTGCTCCTGCTGGAGCAGGGGAAGATGACCCGCCGCAGCGGCGACTTCGTCGACCAGTACCGCACCTTCATCGCCGACGAGCGACCCACGACCGCAGCGACGGTCCTCAAGGACCTCGGCTACCTCGAGTAGTCAGCGACGGCACCCGTCGCCCCCGGCCGCTGCCAGCGTGCCGCAGCAGTACGTGCCTGCCACCACCCCCCTCGCCCGACCCGACAGAGGAGCTCCCGAAATGGGCTTGTCCATGTACCACAGCGCGACGGGCAACCAGTCGCCGCACTGCATCCACGCGATCGGCATCGGCAAGACCGGTGCCTACATGCTGGAGGCGTTCCTGCGCACCGGCGAGATCGAGGACATGCTGGAGGACCCTCGGGCGCGCTTCACGGCGCTCTCGGTCGACATCGGCGACCAGGACCAGCGCGAGCTGCGGGAGTACGCCAACGGCTTCAAGGGCCGCCTGGAGGAGCGTGGCATCCCCAGCGACCGCGCGCAGGTGCGCACCGTCGCCCTCGAGGTCCCCGAACGGGACGAGCTCATGACCAGCCTCAACCGCTGGCGCGAGTACCTCAAGATGGAGTATCCCCGCTACTACTGGAACCCCAACTACGAGCCCTGGCTGCCGTCGGACCTCGACATGCCGAAGGCCGGCGACTCCTGTCCCCGAGCCGTCGCGAAGGCCATCTACGGCCACTACTACTACGGCGAGGACAAGAGCCTCGAGAAGGAGCTCGACGCCTTCGTCCAGAGCATCAACGACACGAAGCTGCCGTCGATGGTGATGGTGTTCTTCTCGATGGCCGGCGGCACCGGCAGCGGCATGGTCGTCGACCTGGTCCGGCACCTGTCCAACGTCAAGCTCGGCCGGCGTATCCCCGTCGTCGGTGTGGCGGCGATGCCCTTCTCGGGCGACGAGGAGCACGCCGGTGGGGCAGCGGCGCTGTTCCCGACGATGAACGAGATCGACTGCATGATCGACGAGGAGAAGAACGCCGGTGTCGTCGCGGTCTGGGGAGACCTCTACCGCAACCCGTTCACCGGCGGCTTTCTCGCGCTGCCGCAGGAGCACTCCTGGCAGCGGCTCGGCTCGTACACCAAGACCGGGAAGCCGGCGGTGCGCGACGCGCTCCGCAAGGGCGTGACCCGCAAGTTCATCAACGACTCCTTCTGCCGCTTCGTCGTGCAGGACTACGGACGTCTGGTGTTCAAGCTGCTCCGCCCGGCGGGCTACACCGGGGCACCGCACGAGCGCAACAGCTCGGGCGACCGCGCCTGGACGGTCATGGACATCGCCAAGTTCACCCACCCCGGCGTCGAGGTGCTGCCGGGCGAGCCGCGCAGCAAGTGGCGCGAGGTCGTCGCCAAGTGGATCGACTACATCCCGCAGTGGTCAGGCCTGAAGGAGGGCTTCAAGACCGACTACGTGGAGGTCGCCACCGTCGCCCCGCGCGAGCTGTGGAACGCCACCCTGCAGGCCAAGCTCGAGGAGGTCATGCAGGGCTTCGTGCTCGACGGGGAGGACGGCACCGTCGTCTGCACGCACTCGGAGTTCTTCGACGAGCTGACGTCGTACGGGATCGTGACGATCCCCGGCGTCGCGAAGACCGACTTCACGGCCTTCTACGCCGCCCGCGAGGAGTACGACAAGATCGAGTCGTGGGAGGACAAGCTCCTCATGCACTCGTGGCTGCTGGACCTCGGCGTCATGCTGAGCGAGCAGTCGATCCGCTTCGACGGCATGGCCGGCGAGTGCATCTGGGGCTGTGCCTGCTGGGTCGTGGTCCCGCATGCCGCCATCCGCGGCGACGGGCCTGCCTCGGCGGACGTCACGATCGTGCAGCAGGCGCACATCGCTCCGATGGTCAAGACGGTCGTCCTCACCCCGTGACGGGCTGACCGCCGGCAGTCGAAGCCAGGCCACCGGCCCGCGCCCCTGCCCCGGGCGCGGGCCGGTGCGCCCGGCAGCGACCCCAGAGGACGGACGCAGAGGACGGACGCAGGTGACGGGCATGACCGACGCAGCGCCGCGCAGGCGTGAGCGCGCCTCCACGGACGACATCCCGCCGGACTACGCGCCGCAGGACTACGACCTCTGGCTGGAGCGGTTGTCGGCCACGCACGACGCGGTCGTGTACACGTGCTCGCACCGCCTGCAGGACCCCCGAGCGGCGGCCGGCATCGGCGTGCAGGTCATCGGTGGCCTGCTCCGCCGGCCCGGCGTCTTCCGCTACTCGGGCCTGCCCTACTCCGGAGCCATCGCCCGGCTCGCCGAGACGCGGATCGCCGCCGCCCGCGCCGGCCGGCTGCCGCCGGCCTGCAGCTGGCCGGCCCTGCTCGAACGGCTCGTGCAGGTGCCGGAGCCGCACCGCGCGGTGCTCGTCATGACGTGCGTGCACGGCTACGACGACGACCGCCTCGCCCGCCGGCTGGGCTGCTCGGTGGCGGAGGCCGCCCGGCGCCGGGAGGAGACAGCTGACTACGTCACGGCCCTCGCCGGGCCGGCGACGCCACCGCTCGCGGACCCCTGAGCCTCAACCTCCCCTCGGGGCACGGGACGAGGTCGAGGACCACCCATGCACGACGTCACGGAGGAGGGGAACGGATGCCGCTCGACTGGGCCGAGGTGAAGCACCGCTACGGGTCCGGGGCCAGGGTCCCGACCGTCGCGGGTGGGAAGACGCTGGAGGTCACCGGGGCCGACGACGACGCCGTCCACATCCGCAACGCGCTCTGGCGCGACTCCCTGCAGCGGGTCCACCTGGAGAAGGCCGCGACGTTGCTGGAGCAGGGTCGGCTCAGCCGCTCGGCCGGGGCCTTCGTCGAGGAGTACCGCACGGAGGTCGCCGACGTACGCGCCACCTCGGCGGCCCACATCCTCAAGGACCTGGGGTACCTGACGTGACCACGCCTGCGCTGACGGCGGCCGTCCCGCAGCGGTTGTCGACCCGGTGGACCGTCGCGGAGCGCTGGCGGCTCACGGGGATCGTGGCGGTCATCGCGGCCCTGCACGTCGTCGGCTGGTCGGTACACCTCTACTACTCCGCCAACCTGCAGACGGCCGGTACGTTCGCCGGCGCCGGCACGCTGGCGTACGGGCTCGGCGTACGGCACGCCTTCGACGCCGACCACATCGCGGCGATCGACGACACCACGCGGCTGATGCTGCAGCGCGGCGGGCGCCGGCCGGTGGGCGTCGGCTTCTTCTTCTCGCTCGGCCACTCCACGGTCGTGCTGGCACTGTCGATCATCGTGGCGGCGGCCGCCGGCGCCGCGGCCGGCCCCGGAGTGGAGCACTTCCGGGAGGTCGGCGGCACGGTGTCACAGCTCACGGCGATGCTGTTCCTGCTGCTGGTCGCCGTGCTCAACGCGGTGGTGCTGGTCGGCATCGTCAACCTGTGGCGGCGGCTGGCGCACGGCGAGGTGGACGACGCCGAGGTGGACCTGCAGCTGATGAACCGCGGGCTGCTCAACCGGTTGCTCGGCTCGCGGGCCCGCAGCCTGATCCGCTCCTCCTGGCACATGTACCCGGTCGGGATCCTGTTCGGCCTCGGCCTCGAGACGGCCAGCGAGGTCACCCTGCTGTCCCTGTCGGCCAGCGCCGCCTCGGCGGGGGGGCTTCCCCTGCTGGCCACGGTCTCGCTGCCGCTGCTGTTCGCCGCCGGGATGAGCGCCTGCGACACCGCCGACAGCCTGCTCATGTCGAGGGCGTACTCCTGGGCGTTCAACCAGCCCGGTCGTCGGCTCTACTACAACATGACGGCGACCGGCATGACGGTGGTCGTGGCCGGCTTCATCGCCAGCGTCTACCTGGCGGCGCTCGCGAGCCGCTACCTGCACACCGGGGGCATCGTCCGCTCGTACGCCTCGCTCGCCGACCACTTCGAGCTGCTCGGCTACCTGGTCGTGGGGGCCTTTGTCGCCGCCTGGACGGTGGCGGCCCTGGTCTGGCGCTTCGGACACCTCGAACAGCGCCTGGCGGCGGGTGCGGCTGCACAGGCTCGACCGGACGAGGGCAACGACGCCGGCGCCCGACCGGGAGGAGCGTCCCCGTCCTGCCCGTCCGCCCGGGGAGCCGACCATGACTGAGCGCGACCGGCGCCGGGCGGCGGTGGGCGTGGCCGACCGGCTCCCCGACGTGCAGGTGATGATGATGACGCCGCAGGGGCCGGTGGCCGTGAGCACCGCCGACGTCCTGGGAAGCGGCACCGTGGTCCTGTTCGGCGTGCCGGGCGCCTTCACCCCGGTCTGCAGCGACCACCACCTGCCCGGGTTCGTGCTGCGGGCCGGCGACCTGCGGGCCAAGGGCGTGCAGACGATCGCGTGCCTGTCGGTGAACGACGCGTTCGTCATGAGCGCCTGGGGCCGGGCCGAGGGTGCGGACGGCGCCGTCCTGATGATCGCCGATCCCGACGCCGCCTTCACGCGTGCCATGGGCCTGGCCATGGACGCCAGCGACGTCGGGCTCGGCACCCGCTCCCAGCGCTACGCGGCGGTCCTGCACGACGGCGTGATCACGAGCCTGGCCGTCGAGACCCACTTCGTGGACCACGCCGTGAGCACAGCCGACGCCGTCCTGTCCGAGCTGTGACCCGCGGCCTCGAGGCAGGACGCCAGCCACGTCGACTGGCCCTCGCGGGTGGGCTACAGGCTGGACACCACCTCGAGCTGCAGCCCGCTCGCCTGGGCGAGGTAGATGGTCTGGTCGACATGGCCGTTCCGGAGCGCGACGTGCCCACGCGGGCCCTCGTAGCGGGTGCCCGCAGCAGCTCGGCAGACGGCCGGCACGCTCGTGCTGCCGGCGCGCACCAGCAGCTCGCTGAGCAGGCGCACGCCCTCGTAGCAGGACTCGCCGGGACTGTTGAGCACCGGCGCCGAGGGGCCGTACCTCGCCGTGTAGCGACGCTTGAAGTCGGCGCTGTCCGGGGTGTCGAGACCGTCGAAGTAGCCGGCGGAGGTGAACACCCCGCGGGAGTTCTCCGCGCCGGTCGCCAACAGCATGTTCTCGTCCATGAGCGGGCTGAGCCGCAGGCAGCGCTGGTCGAGCTGCGAGGCCGCGAACTGCCGGTTGAAGTGCACCGCGTCGCTGCCCACCAGGAGCATGAGGACCGCGTCGCACCCGCTGACCTCCAGATGCCGGATCTCACGGCTGAAGTCGGTGGTGCCGAGCCGCACGAACGCCTCGTGGCTGACCTCCGTGCCACAGGCGTGCATGTAGGCGTGCGCCGCCGCGGCGGATCGGCGCGGCCAGACGTAGTCGTTGCCGACGATGCCCCAGCGACGGACGCCGAACTCCCGCGCCAGCCACTGCAGCGACGGCAGGATCTGGTGTCGCGGGGTCTCGCCGGTGAGGAACACGCCCGGTGCGGTCTCGCCACCCTCGTACAGCGCCGTGTAGATGTACGGCACGCGACCGGCCAGCTGCGGGACCAGTGCCTGGCGCACGGCCGAGATGTGCCACCCCACGACCGCCTGCACGGCGCCGCAGGACACGAGCAGGTCGACCTCGTCGGCGACGCGGGCCGGCGGCCCGGCCCCGTCCACGACGATCAGGCGCAGCTCTCGCCCCTGCAGGCCGCCCGCCGCGTTGACCTCCTCGGCCGCGAGCTGCGCGCACAGCTCGCTCGACGGCCCGAACAGCCCGGCCGGGCCGGAGAGCGGGACGACCAGCCCGACGTCGACGACCCCGGCACCCGCGGGCTGGCGGGCCTGCCCGAGCCGCGGACCGTCGGGGGGTGTCATCCGCATCCACGTGGGGTAGTCGCGGTCACGTTGCGCCCCTTCGGGTCAGCGCCGACGCCGCAGGTCCGCCGGGCCCGCCGCCAGCTGCGGCTGCCGGACCCTGGGTGGAGCGGCGCGCGGCTCACGGAGCGCCTGACGGCCCAGACGACCGCCGCCGCTAGTCTCTGCCGATGGGTCGGGCAGGGGTGTAACGGTCTGGTGAATTCCCACGGCTCGCCGAAGAGACGGAGGACGCGTGACCGTCACGGCTGGTGCGGACCTCGAGCAGCTGCTCAGCACCGTGGCGTACCGGCTCACGCGTCGGCTGACCGCTCTGCTGGAGGGTCAGGGCAGCACTCTCGAGGAGTGGCGCGTGCTCTCGCTGCTGAGCGTCGACGACGGCCAGTCGATGAGCCGGATCGCGGCGTACGGCATGCTTGCGGCCCCGACGCTCACCAAGGTGATCGACCGGATGGTGGACGCCAACCTGGTCTACCGGCGCGGCGACGAGAAGGACCGGCGACGGGTGCTCGTGCACCTCGCCCCGCGGGGTCGCACCCTGTTCGCGGGCCTGTCCGCGCGGGTCGAGCGGGACCGGGTCGAGCGCGATGCGGCGCTCAGCACCGCGGTCGACCCGGTCGTGCTGACCGCGCTCCTCGGGGACGTGCTGGCCGCACTGGAGTGACGACGCCTGCTGCGGTGGCCGGCTCGTGAGCCGCGCCCGCCCGGACGCACCGCGGCTCACCGTGCTGGTGTGCAGGGGCTGCTGCTGCGGCACCGCGGCCAAGCACCCGGGCACCGACCACGAGCTCCAGGAGAAGGAGCTGACGGCGGCCGTCCAGTCCGTCGACGGCGTACGCGTGCGGGTGGTCGACTGTCTCGACGAGTGTGACCGCAGCAACGTCGTCGTGCTGCGCGGCGCATCCGGCCGGGCGGCGGAGCGGGACGCCTGGCTCGGGGGCGTGCTCGGCTCGCGGGCCACCGAGGCGCTGGCCGGCTGGCTCGCCGACGGCGCCGAGGGGCCGCTGCCCGCGCCCGTTGCCGGGTTGCGCTTCCGGCACCGGCGGCCCGGCACGGGACGGTGACCGCGGCGCCGCCGCCCTGCAGCGACGATCTCGCCGGCTGGCTCCGCGCGCTGCTCGAGGAGCGGGCCGGTCCGGCACGGGAGATCCTGTCGTCCTACCGCGGTATCGACGCGGCGCAGCAGGTGCAGGCGGGCGCCGGCGACCTGTTCCGCGAGGCCCTGATCAGCGTTGCCGACACCGAGGCGAGGGCCCGGCTGATCGAGCTGCACCGGGGTGGGCATGCGTGCCGCGTCGAGGACGTCGTCCTCGACGGGCCGGAGTGGACGCGGCGGTCGGTGCGGTGGAGCGCGCGGCCGTGCCTGACGCTGCGCCTGCTCGCGGCTCCGTTCTGGGGCTGGCCCGGCTGGCGACCGGAGTGGGCGCTCTGACGCAGGGTTCGGCGTCAGCGGCAGGCCGACCTCAGCCGGTCGCCCGGGCGGTGCTGCGCAGTCGTGACAGGACCGCGTCGACGGCTGGCACGCGGCGGGCATCGGGGCGCACCAGCAGGTCGACGACCCGGTCGTCGACGCCGGTGACGGGCACGGCGACGACCCCCTCCTGCGTCGACGCCTCGAGCGCCCAGCTGGGGAGCAGGGCGACGCCGAGCCCGCGCGCGACGAGCCGCTGCACGACGACGTGGTCGTCGGTGGCGAACCGGACGTCGGGCACGAAGCCGCGGGTCGCAGCGCAGCGCAGCAGGTGGGAGCGGCAGCGCACGCACCCGGCGATCCACCGCTCGCCCGCCAGGTCGGCCAGGTCCCCCGGGGCGCGTCCCGCCCGCACCACCGCCAGCACGGGGTGGCGGGTCAGCGGCTCGCGCACCAGGTCGCCCTCGACCGGCGCGGCGTCGAGCGCGTGCCGGAAGACGACGGCGACGTCGGCGGACCCGTCGCGCACCGCGCCCTCGGCCTCCGGGGGCTCGAGCTCTGCGAAGCGGACGTCCAGCTGCGGCGCCTGCTCGAGCAGCTCGGTGAGCACCGGCGGGAGCAGGACCGCTGCGGCCGTCGGGAAGGCGACGACGCGCACCTGACCGGCCAGCTGCCCGGTCAACGCCGCCACCTCCTGCTCGGCGGCCTGCAGCCGGTCGGCGACGGCATCGGCGTGCCGCAGCAGCACCCGGCCCGCCTCGGTCAGCGCCACGCCCCTGCCCTGGCGCACCACCAGCGGTGTCCCGGTGTCGGCCTCCAGCCGGCGGACGTGCTGGCTCACGGCGGGCTGGGTCCAGCCCAGCGAGCGGGCCGCTGCGGCCAGCGAGCCGGCCCGGGCGACCTCGCGGAACACGAGCAGGCGGCGTGGGTCCACCGTCACACCCAAGCACCGCTTGGGTGTGGCCCGCGACCGCAGGGTGTTGTCGGTAGGCCCGCGCGCCCCCAGGATCACGGCATGAAGACGATCGGGATGCTGGGCGGGATGAGCTGGGAGTCCACGGCGCTCTACTACCGCGTCGCGAACGAGCTGGTGCGCGAGCGCCGCGGGGGGCTGGCGAGCGCCGACCTGCTGGTCCGCAGCCTGGACTTCGAGCAGGTGCGCGAGCTGCAGCTGGCCGGCAGGTGGTCCGAGGCCGCCGACCTGCTCCTGCAAGAGGCAAAGGCGCTCGAGGCGGCCGGCGCCGAGCTCGTGGTGCTCTGCACCAACTACATGCACAAGACGGCGCCGGTGCTCGAAGCCGGCCTCGGCGTGCCGTTTCTGCACATCGCCGACGTCGTCGCGCAGGCCGCGCTCGCCCGCGGGGTGCGGCGGGTCGGGCTCACCGGCGCGGGCGCCACGATGGCCGAGCCGTTCTACACCGAGCGGCTGGCCCGCTCGGGCCTGGAGGTGCTGGTGCCGGACGCGGCCGACCGCGACCTGCTGGACCGAGCGGTGTTCGGCGAGCTGTGCCGCGGGGTGCTGTCGCAGGAGACCCGCGGCGAGCTGCGCGCGGTCCTCGGCCGGCTGGTCGAGGCCGGCGCCGAGGCGGTCGTCCTGGGCTGCACCGAGCTCGAGCTGCTGCTGGTGCAGGACGACTGCGCGGTGCCGCTGCTGCCGAGCGCGCGGCTGCACGTTGCGGCCGCGGTGGACGCCGCGCTCGCCTGAGCCCGCCGGCGCGGGTGACCCGGCCTCCGGCCCGGCGGATCCGCCCGTGGTCCAGGATGGCGAGCGGGCCGCACCGACAGCGGAGTACCCCCGCCCAGGAGGAGGTCGGATGGCCGTGGTGCGGGTGGCCCTGGCCCCGCAGGCGCCGGACTGGGCCTGCCGGGCGGTGGCGGACGGCGGCGGAGAGCTCGCCGAGCCGGGGGCGGCGGCCGACGCCCTGTTCTGGGTCGCCCCCGGGCAGTACGACGGCCTCGACGAGGCCCTGGCCGCGGCGCCCGGCGCCGACTGGGTGCAGCTGCCGTTCGCGGGCATCGAGGGCGTGGACCGCGGCCTGCTCACCGGCACGCGCACCTGGACCTGCGCCAAGGGCGTCTACGCCGAGCCGGTCGCCGAGCACGCCCTCGCCCTCGGCCTCGCCGGGCTGCGCGACCTGGCGCAGCGGGCGCGGGCCCGCTCGTGGGGTGCCCAGAGCGCCCGCACGCTGTACGACGCCCCGGTCGTCGTGCTCGGCGGCGGCGGCATCACCGCGTCGCTGCTGGAGCTCCTGCGACCCTTCCGCGCCCGCGTCACCGTCGTGCGCCGCTCGGAGGACGCCATGCCCGGTGCCGAGCGGACCGTCGGGCGGGACGCGCTCGACGAGGTGCTGCCGGGCGCCCGCCTCGTCGTCCTGGCCCTCGCCCTGACCCCGGAGACCCGGCACATCCTGGACGAGCGCCGCCTGCGCCTGCCCGGCCCGGACGCCGTGCTGGTCAACGTCGCCCGCGGCGGGCACGTCGACACCGACGCCCTCGTGCAGGTGCTGCGCGAGGGCGCCCTCGGCGCGGCCGGGCTCGACGTGACCGACCCTGAGCCGCTCCCCGACGGTCACCCCCTCTGGGACGTGCCAGGTGCGCTGATCACGCCGCACACCGCCAACCCGTGGTCGACGGCCCGTCCCCTGCTCGCGGCCCGGATGGCCGAGAACGTGCGGCGCCGCGGTCGGGGCGAGGCGCTGCTCGGACTCGTGGACGTGGACGCCGGCTACTGACACCGTGGTCCGACCGAGTGACAGTGGCGCGCCCTGAGGAGAACACAGTGTGGTGGTCGGCGGCGGCAGGCAGGCTGGAGCGGGCGCAGGCCCTGGACCCCGCGGCGGCTGCGGTCGAAGGGTTCGTGACGGCCGTCCTGCCCAAGGGGCGGGTCAAGGACGCCCTGCACGGCACCTGGCTCGGGCATCCCGTGCATCCGATCCTCGTCGCGCTGCCGATCGGGCTGTTCACCGGGGCGTCCCTGCTCGACCTCACCGGCGGTGACCGGTCCGCCGCGCGGCGGCTCGTCGGCGCGGGCGTCCTCGCGGTGCTGCCCACCTCCGCGACCGGCTTCGCGGACTGGTCGGAGGTCGGCGCCTTCCAGCGACCGAAGCGGGTGGGCCTGATCCACGCCGCCGCCAACACCGTCACCGTCGCCCTGTACGCCGCAAGCTGGCTGGCCCGCCTGCGCGGCGACGAGGCCCGCGGCCGGTATCTGGCGCTCGCCGGCGTCGCCGGCCTCGGCGTCGGCGGCTTCCTCGGCGGCCACCTCGCCTTCAGCGAGGGCGTGGGCGTCAACCGCAACGCCGACACCGCACCGGAGCCCACGGACTGGACCGACGTCGCGGCGGCCGACACGGCGCCCGAGGGCGTCCTCGTGCGGGTCGAGGTCGACGGCACCCCACTGGTCCTGCTGCGCCGCGGCGGCGCCCTGCGGGCGATCGGTGCGGTCTGCAGCCACTACGGCGCCCCGCTCGACGAGGGCGAGATCTCGCTGGACGGGGACGAGCCGTGCGTGGTCTGCCCCTGGCACGGCAGCCGGTTCCGGCTCGGCGACGGGGCCGTCACCGCCGGCCCGGCGACCAGCCCGCAGCTCGCGTACGACGTCCGCGAGCAGGGTGGCCGACTGCAGGTGCGGGTGCGGCTGTAGCGCCGGGGGGCTGTGCGTGCTGTGCTGCGGCCGCAGGACCCGGCGTTGGATCCAGCCGTCAGGGCCGGGGGCTCGTGCGCCGCCAGCCGCTGCCGCCGCGTGCGGTCAGTGCCGCGCCGCAGCGCGGGCAGACCACCTGCACGAGGTCGGCGTGCCCACCGCTGTCCGGCTGCACGTCCGTCCAGCGGAGCGCGCCGAAGCGCACGAGCTGCGACTTCGACAGTGACAGGCCGCACACCGTCTCGTTGTGCCCGTGCCACCAGCCGTGGACCTCACCGGCAGGCAGCCGACCGCCGTCCGGGTCGACCCCGCTGCCACTGGCGGCGACCGACGCCGAGCGCTTTGCCGCCTCGGAGGCCTCGCGTCTCATCGACGCACCTGCATGCCCGATAGCCGGATCACGCTGCCGCCCTACCCGCACCGGCCCGTCAGAACGCCGCGCGCAGGTGGACGACCCTCGGTGGCTCCCCCCGGGCCCGGACCACCGACACGACGTCGAACCGCAGCTCGTGGCTGCCGGCGGGGCGGTGCTCGGCGAGCCACCGGCACGCCACGGCCCGGATCCGCCGGGCCTTGACGGGTCCGACCGCCTCGGCCGGCTCGCCAAAGGCCGTGCCGCTGCGGGTCTTCACCTCGCAGAACACCACGGTGCCGGTCGGCTCCAAGGCGACGATGTCGAGCTCGCCCTGCCGGCACCGCCAGTTGCGCGCCAGGACGACGGCTCCTGTCGCTACCAGGTGCCGGGCCGCGAGGTCCTCCCCCCACCTGCCCAGCTCTGCCCGTGCATCGGCCACCGCGACCACCTCCGAGCGCGAGCGTGCCGCGGGCCGGCGGCGCGCGGCGGTCCGGCAGCTCGCCTGGGGACGGCGCTGGAGCCTGTGGACGCAGCGACGCTCGAACGCCGACGATGGGGTAGCCGCCGTCGACGCCCGGCCTCAGGAGTCGGGGGTGCGGATGCCCTGTGCGATCGGCGCTGTCTCGCTGGTCCCCTCCGCGGGCAGGTCGTGCGGCACCGGGACCTGCTTGGGGTCGCCGGGCTCGGAGGTGGGGGGCACCGCTTGCGGTCCGCCGCCGGGGCGCATGTTGGCGGCGCCCGTCTCGACGTCGGTCTCCTGCTGCTCGGGCGACTCGCCGTCGCTGCCGGGCTGACGCTGCGCCCGGCCGGCCGTGGCCTGGGCCGGCCGCTCCGGGCCCTCCGGCAGCTTGGTCGCGCTGTCCGGGTCGATACCGGGCCGGTCGTCCTGCGGCGCCACACCCGGGTTGACCCGCTCCGGCGGAGCCGTCGCCACCGGCGCGTCGCGGTCCCGCGCGGCGGGGTGGCTCGGGCTCTGCGGGTCGCCGCCGCCGACGTTCATCTCGTCGAGGCTCGGCGGCTCGAACTCGGCGTTCGGGTCCGCGTGCCCGGGCGTCGCCGGCATCGGCTCCGTCTTGGCCTGGTTGGTGTCCGGCGAGCCCTGCCCGCCCGGCTCGTTGCGCTGCGCCAGCGTCACCGGGCCGTCGCCGTCCCCGTCGACCTGCGAGCTCGGGCTGCCGGGCTCACCGTCCCGGGTCGGGGCTGCCTGCGGTGAGCTCCTGCGGAACATGTCCTTGAGTCCCATGCGCGGCACCTACCCCCGCGGCGCAGCGGCACGCGCCTGCCGGCCAGCCTCAGGACCCAGGCAGCTCCAGGTCCGGCTTCTCGAGCTTCTCGACGTTGACGTCCTTGAAGGTCAGCACCCGCACGGACTTCACGAACCGCGCCGGCCGGTACATGTCCCAGACCCACGCGTCCCCGAGCGTCAGCTCGAACCACACCTCGCCGTCGGAGGTGCGGGGCTGCACGTCGACGCTGTTGGCGAGGTAGAACCGCCGCTCGGTCTCCACCACGTAGTCGAACTGGCGGACGATGTCGCGGTACTCCCGGTAGAGCTGCAGCTCCATCTCGGTCTCGTACTTCTCGAGGTCTTCCGCGCTCATGAGGCAGCCCGCTCCATCGCCACAGTCTGCCGCAGTCCCC
>DASTLY010000033.1:0-73127 GCA_035714445.1 Mycobacteriales bacterium | reverse complement strand
CTCGGAACGAGACGGCCGCAGCTGGAAGGCCGAGTGGGTGGCACTGCCGGAGGTCTGCCTGCTGACCACGACCGCCACCGCCCTCGCCGTCGACCTCCTGCAGGGGCTGGAGGTCGACACCGGCGCGATGCAGCGCAACCTCGACGGCTGGACCGGCAGCGAGCAGGCCCTCGCCCTGCTCACCCCCCGGCTGGGCAAGCACGCGGCGCAGGCGGCGCTGCACGACGCACTGCGCGACGGGCGCGCGGCGGGCCGCACGCTCGGCGAGTCGCTGCGCGCGCTGCTGCCGGAGGCCGAGCACCTCCAGCCCGATGCCGGTCTGGCCGGCGAGATGGTCGACGTCGTCGTCGCCCGCGCCAGGCAGGACCGCCGGTGAGGCTCGCGGAGCTGCCCACCCCGCTGACCGCCGCGCCGCGGCTGGCGTCGGCACTCGGGCTCACCTCGCTGCACGTCAAGCGGGACGACCTCACCGGTTTCGCCGTCGCCGGCAACAAGGCGCGCCAGCTGGAGCTGCTGCTGGACGAGGCCGCTGCGGCGGGGGCCGACACGCTGGTGACCGGCGGCACCACCGGGTCGAACTTCGTGCAGGGCGCGGCGGCAGCGGCGGCGTACGCCGGGCTGGGCTGCCACCTCGTGCTGGCGGGCCGCCGCACCCGGCCCGACGCGCACCCCAACCTGGCGGCGGCCGTGGCCTGGGGCGCGCAGCTGCACTGGACCGACGACCCCGACCGCGCCTCGGTCGACACGGCGCTGGTCGAGGTGGCCCGCGAGCTGGCCTTGCGCGGGCTCCGACCGCACGTGGTCCCGCGCGGTGGGGCCACGGCGACCGGCGCCACCGGCTACCGGCTCGCGGTCGACGAGCTGCTGGCGCAGCTGCCGCCCTCGCCCGTCGCGCCGGTCGTGGTCGTGGCCACCGGGTCGGGCGGCACCCTGGCCGGCCTGGTCGCCGGCGCCGTCGCCTCCGGCCGGCCGTTCCGCGTCGTCGGGGCGTCCGTCAGCCGGCCGCCCGAGGTCCTGCGCCCGGACGTCCTGCGCCTGGCCCGCGAGGTGGCCGCCCGGCGCGGTGAGCCCCTCCCGTCGCCCCACGACGTCTGCCTGGTGGACGCCCGCGGCCCCGGTCACGGGCTGCGCAGCGCCGAGGGCGACCGGGCGGCCGACCTGGCGCTGCGCACCGCCGGGCTGGTGCTCGACCCGGTCTACACGGCCAAGGCCCTCGCGGTCCTCCCGGACGTGGTGGGCGGCTCCCCCGCCGTCTTCTGGCACACCGGCGGGCTGCTCGACGCGGTCGCCGGCCTGCTGGAGCAGCACCGACCCGACCAGCACCGACTCGACCAGCACGCGGGAGGAACCGCATGACCGCCGGACACCGCCTCGGGCCGCCGCAGACCGGCCCCGCACCCGAGCTGGTCGCGTCCGGGTTTCTGCTGGAGAACGCCGACGCCCCGCTGCTGCACGCCGGCCTGAACGCCGCAGATCTCGCGCACGTGCTCGACCTGCGGTCCCGCGGCGTCATCCCCGCCGAGGCTGCCGGCCGGCTGCTGGCGCTGCTGCTGGAGACCGACGCCACGCCGGCGGAGGAGTTTCCGTACAACCCCGAGTTCGGGGAGCCGTACAACAGCCGGGAGCGGTTCTTCCACTCGCGCATCGGCGACGACGCGGGGTGGCTGCACGCCGGCCGGCCGCGCCGGGAGGCGGTGCGCATCGCGCTGCGGCTGCACCTGCGCACCCAGATCGCGGAGCTCATCGGGGACGCGGCGGCGCTGGCCGACACCCTGGCCTCGACATCGGCCGCGCACAGCCGCACGTGGATGCCGGACCAGACCTACCTGCAGCACGCGCAGCCGTCGACGTTCGGGCACTACCTGCTCTCGTTCGCCTACCCGGTCCTGCGCGACGCCCGCCGGCTGGTCGACGCGCTGGACTGGACCAACACCAGCCCCGGCGGCGCCGGCTGCGTCAACGGCTCGCGCCTCCTGGACGACCGCGGCCCGGTCGCGCGGATGCTCGGGTTCGACGGCGTCATCGAGCACACGCGGGATGCGATGTGGCAGACCGACGGCCTGGTCGACGTGCTCGCGGCGGCCGCCTCGCTGGTGGGCACGCAGAGCAAGCTCGCCGAGGACCTGGAGATCTGGGCCAGCAGCGAGTTCGACTACGTGACCATCGCTGACGGGTTCAGCCGCAGCAGCGTGCTCATGCCGCAGAAGCGCAACCCGTACGCCCTGTCGATCATCCGCGGTGCCAGCGGCACGCTGATCGGGCGGCTCAGCGGGTTCCTCGCCGTCATCAAGAGCCCGTCGGCGCGCAGCGACAACCTGATCTACGCCTACGGCGAGGTGCCCCGCGCCCTGGACATGGCGCTGCGCACCACCCGCCTGACCGACGGCGTCGCCCGGACGCTGCAGGTCAACGGCGTACGCATGTGGGCGGCGCTCGAGGGCGGCTTCAGCCAGGCCACCGACCTCGCGGAGTACGTCATGCAGACCTGCGACCTGGACTACCGGACCGCCTACCAGGTCGTGGGCAGCGCCGTCCGTACGGCCAGTGCCGCCGGGCTGCGGGGCATCGACCTGGACGGCGCGATGCTGGACGCGGCCGCCACCGAGCTCACCGGGCGCAGCCTCGGCCTGACCGGCAGCGCCCTGGCCGAGGTCCTCGACCCCCGCAACATCGTCGAGACGCGTACGGCCGCCGGCGGCGCGGCTCCTCCGGTCGTGGAGGCGATGGCCGCCGACTGCGCCCGCGCCGCCGCGGACCTGCGCGAGCTGTCGCGCTCCCGGCTGGCCGGCTTCGCGGCATCCCGCCGCGCCCTGCTGGACAGCGCAGCCCCTTCCCAGATCGGCGGATCATGAGCACCCTGCACGCGAACCCCCTGCACCTGCCCGACGAGGTGGCCGTCGTCAACGTCGGCCTGCCGCTGTTCGCGGCGTCCGTCGCCGCGCAGGGCCGGCCGTCCCTGCAGGTGGACTGGCGCGTCCCGGCCAACGGCGACCCGGCAACCGTGGCGGCCCTGCGCCGGCTGTTCGGGGTGTCGGCCGCCCGCGTCGACGCCGCCAACGCCGAGGTGCTGCGCCGGCTCGACACGGGCGTGCCGCTGCTGCAGGGCGTACGACCCGCCGGCGAGGTCGTCCCGACCCTGGGCGACCGGATGCTGCTGCACGCCGGCCCGCGGATCGACCTGGCCGACGCCGGCGACCCGCTGCGCCGGTCGATGCGCGCCGCGGTCGTCGCGGAGGGCTGGGCCCCCGACGTACGGGAGGCGGACCGGCTCCTGGCGGCCGGCGAGGTGACGCTCTCCCCGGCGAACGAGTCCGGCGTGGTTGTGCCGATGGCCACCGTTATGGGTCCCACGACGCCGGTCTGGGTGGTCGGCAACGAGGCCGGGGGGACGCGCGCCTTCGCCCCGCTGGGGCAGGGCTCCGGCGACGTCGCGTGGTTCGGCAAGGACAGTCCCGGCGCCGTGGAGCGGCTGGTGTTCCTGCGCGAGGCGGTCCTTCCCGTGCTGCACACGGTCCTGGAGGACGCCGGCCCGGTCGACGTGTTCTCCTTCGCCGCGCAGGCGGTCGCGATGGGCGACGACGTGCACGTGCGTACGCAGGCCGCGACCAACCTGCTGCTGCGCCACCTGCTGCCCTCGCTGATGGCCTGCGAGCACCCGCGCCGCGTCGAGGTGGCGCACTACCTGTCCGCCAACCACCTGCTGTTCCTGACCCTGGCCATGGCCGCCGCCCGGTCGCTGACCGCCTGGGCCGCGCAGGTGGAGGGCTCGTCGGTGGTCACCACCATGGCCCGCAACGGCACGCAGTTCGGCACCCGGCTGTCCGGCGACGACACCTGGTTCCTGGCCCCCGCCCCGATGGTCGGCCACGCGCTCTACCACCCCGGTCGCGGACCTGACGACAGCGCGCCCGACATTGGGGACAGCGCGGTGCTCGAGCTCGTCGGGCTGGGCGGTGCGGCAGCCGCGGGCTCACCGGCCGTCGGGCAGCTGGTGGGCGGCCTGGCCGCCGCCGGCGAGCTCACCGCCGAGCTCGAGCGGGTCTGCGTGGGCCGGTCGAGCCGGTTCACCCTGCCGACGTTCGGCGGCCGGGGCACGCCGCTGGCCGTGGACGTGCGCAAGGTCGTCGAGCTCGGGATCACCCCGAAGGTGACGACCGGCATCCTGCACGCCTCGGACGGCAGCGGCCAGGTCGGCGCCGGCGTTGCCGAGGCGCCGCTGTCGTGCTTCCGCGAGGCGTTGCTCGCGCTGGACGCGCGGCTGGCGGTCAGGCGAGCGTGACGACGATCTCGGGGCCGTGCTCGAAGGTGTTCGACACGTAGCAGGCCCGGCGGGCCGGCTCGAACAGCGCCGTCAGCTGGTCGTCCGGCAGGCTGCTCTCGACCGCCAGCTCGATCGTCGAGAAGCGGGGCCCGTCGTACGTCCCGGTCGCGCTGACCTCCAGGTCGGGCAGCTCGACGCCCTGCTTGCGGGCCGCCCACGCCAGGGCCAGCGCGAAGCACGACGACATCGAGGCCAGCAGCAGGTCCGTGGGCATCGGGCCGGTGCCGGTGCCGCCCACCGACTCCGGCTCGTCGACGACCAGCGAGAAGCCGCCGGCCTCGACCTCGCACCGCCAGCCACCGGTCCACAGCGCCCGGGCGGTCTTCGTCCCGCCCCGACGGCCGGAGTCAGTGGTCGTGGTCGTGCCCGTGGTCGGCGTGGTCGTGCCCGGCCGGTCGCTGGGCGAACGCCCGGGCCCGGGCGTCGACGTCGTCCGGCGTGACGAGGGCCCGCTCGGCCAGGACCTGCTCCAGCGCCTGCAGCCAGCAGCGGTAGTACGACCAGGTCTCCCCCGCCGGCGGAGCGGCCTCCCAGGCGGTGATCCGCTGGACGAGGGCCTGGCGGAAGTCCTCGTACGCCAGGACGCCGCCGTCCACCAGCGTCATCACCAGCCCGAACGCCCGGCCCTCCCAGGGCTCGGCGAACACCAGCTCGCCGTTGCTGCGCGGCGGGGCGGCAGGACCGTCGACGTCGAGCTCGGGCAGCGTGACGGTCACCCTGCGGCCACCTTCGTCACGCCGACCATGGCGTCGCGCGTCACCAGCGCCGCGAGCTCGTCGGCCGACAGGTCGTCCGTACCGGCCGGGCGCTCCGGCAGCACCAGGTAGCGCACCTCCGAGCTCGAGTCGTGCACCCGCACCTCGACGTCCGGCGCGAGCTCGGTGCCCCACTCGGCCAGCACGGCCCGCGGCTCGCGGACCACGCGGGAGCGGTAGGCCGAGTCCTTGTACCAGGCCGGCGGCAGCCCGAGGACCGGCCACGGGTAGCAGGAGCACAGCGTGCACACGACGACGTTGTGCACCTGCGGCGTGTTCTCCAGGACGACCATGTGCTCGCCCTGCGGGCCCTTGAAGCCCAGCTCGGCGATCGCGGCGGTGCCGTCGGCGAGCAGCCGCTCCTTGTACGCCGGGTCGGTCCAGGCCCGCGCGACGACCTTCGCGCCGTTCATCGGGCCGACCTTCGTCTCGTAGATCCCGATGAAGGTGGAGATCGTGCCCGGGTCGGCCAGGCCGCGCTCGAGCATCAGCGACTCGAGGGCCTCGGTCCTCGTCGCCAGGTCGATCCCGGGCTCCAGCGTCTCGGGCGTCATGCCTTCTCCAGGTAGCTCTCGAACAGGTCGATGGTCAGGCTGAACGTCTCCGCGCCGTCGCCCCACAGCTCGCGGGAGTCGAACTCGACGCCGTAGACGTGCTCGGGAGCCTCCCCGAGGAAGTGCGCAGCCGAGTCGGGCAGGACCTGGGCCGGCCGCAGCGCGGTGACGGTCCCGGTCCGCCCCCGTACGTAGCCGGTCAGGCGGGTGTGGCCGCTGGCCTGCCCGATCGCGCGCACCCGGTCGCCCACGCTGAACTGCGGCTCGGCCTCGACGGTCCGCAGGTTGCCGCCGCCGGCGGTCTCCATGGTGGGCTTGTGCGGCTCCGGGTCCGGCGGCTCCTGCACGTCCGCACCCTGCAGGCGGTGGGCGCGTGCCTCGACGGCGCCGGGGGCGAGCAGGCCGCTGTCGACCAGCAGGATCTCGGCGCTGCCGAGCCACCGGCCGTAGTAGTCGGCGAGGTACTGCTTCTCGGGCACCCGCTCCAGGGCGTGCCGGAAGGCGTGCAGGTTGGACGAGGTGGCCGCGCGGTTGGCCAGCAGCGTCAGGGCGAAGGCGCGGCCCTGCCAGGGCTCGCCGAAGACCGGTTCGTCCCGGACGAGCGGCTTCAGCGGGCCGAACAGCTCGCTCCGGCCGCCCATGTCGTGCACGCCGTCCATGCGGGTCCTCTCGCAGTAGGCCGACGCGGGCGATCGCGGGTCAGGGCGGTCGTCCGGAGTCGGGACCAGGTTGGTGTGGCGGTCGGGTCAGACGGTCCAGGTCTGCATGACGAGCGCACCCTCGCGGCGGGCGGTCAGCTGGGCGTCGAGGACGTCGAGCGGGTTGATGGGCTTCACGCCCGCCATCATGTCGATCTCGCGCATCCCGTACAGCGCGGCGGCCGAGAAACGGCAGGCATAGACCTTCCCGCCCTCGTCCATGAAGGTCTGCAGCTGCTTGTTGTAGCCGAGCGCGCCGGGGAACGCCTCGTCGCCGACCTTGGGGTAGCCGCGCGTGGCCGACGCCATGAGCGACCCCGGGCCGAACAGCACGATGCTGGTGTCGAAGCCCTTGCGCCGGATGCGGGTGGCGGTGAGCATGTTGACCAGGCCGACCGATCCCTCGAACGGCACGGTGTGCATGAAGATGTAGGCCTTCTCCCCGGCGTTGGCCTGGATGTCCTCGAAGACCTTGTCCTCGTAGTCGACGATCGCGTCGCCGACACTGACGCGCTCACCCACGATGTTCGCCATCTGCTCGCTCCTTCGGTATCTCCTGGGATCCGCCGGCTGACGGGCCCCTCCCGGCGTGGGCGCACGCGCCTGGCCGCAGTTCTCTGGTACTCGGTGCTCGCGGTCAGACCGCGGGGCCGCCTGCGCGAGGCGGGATGTGCCAGGTCTTCCGGTGGCTGCCGGGCAGCCGGTTGGCCACCAGTGCGCGCACCGGGTAGGGCAGGCGGTAGAAGAGCGGGGCGTAGACCCGCTGCCAGAACACGTCGATCCCCCGGGGGGCAGGCGGTGGCTGTCGCCCGTGGGCCAGCGCGACCCGGCGCTGGGCGGCGACGAGCAGCTGCTCCTCGGAGCGGGCCCGCAGCCAGCGGGTGAAGCTCGACCTGCCGTGCGCCACGGTCTGCGGCGCCGCGGGTACGGGCGTCGGCTGGCTCACCGGTCAGACCCCGAGCCGGGACAGGCAGTTCTGGGCGGCCAGGGCGATCGGCTCGTTGAGCGCGCCGATCGGTGGCGAGTAGACGTTCTCCATCGTGGCCAGGTCCCGGATGGTGATCCCAGTGCGCACCGCCATGGCGAGGAAGTCCGCCCGCTCCTTGATCCCCTCGCCGCCGACCAGCTGCGCGCCGATGAGCTTCAGCGTGCGCGGCTCGGCGAGCAGCTTGACCTTGACCGGCTGCATGTCCGGGTAGTAGCGCGCCCGGCTGATCCCCTGCGCCACGCCCATCACGAACGGGATGCCGAGCGCCGTGGCCAGCGTCTCGCTGAACGAGACGCCGCCGATCATCCACTTGCCCGCGACCATGCCCCAGGGCACGTACACCGGCTGGTAGGCGCGGCTGCCGCCCGCGGCGTTCACCCCGGCGACCTTGCCCTGAGCGTAGGCGTGGCTGCCGGACAGCCCCTGGACCGGGACGTTCGAGACGCCGTGCGGCACCTCGATGCAGTCCCCGGCGGCCCAGACGCCGGGCGTGGTGGTCCGCATGCCCTCGTCCACGACGAAACCGCCGGCGCTGCCGCGCTTCAGGCCGGCCGCCGCACCGAGCTCGGTGTTGGGGACCTTGTGCGTGGCGACGACCACCAGCTGGCAGGCGATCTCCCCCTCGGACGTGCGTACGCCCCGGACGGCCCCGGCCTCGTCGCCGAGGATCTCCTCGAGCTTGGTGTTGAAGTGCAGCTGCACGCCCATCTCGACCCAGGAGTCCTCGACGGGCTTGGCGATGTCGGGGTCGGTCGCCATGGACAGCGCCCACGGCGACGGGTCCACCAGGTGCGTCTCGATCCCCCGGTGCGCGAGCGCCGTGACCATCTCCAGGCCCAGCGGCCCCGCCTCGAGCACGACGGCGCTCGTCACCGTGTCGAGGACCTTGTCCCACTCCATCGCCTCGCGGATGTTCTTCATGTAGTACAGCCCCGACAGGTCCGCACCGGGGACGTCGGGCTTGCCGTAGCCCCAGCCGCTGGCGACGACGAGGGCGTCGTACGGCACGGCGCGCCCGCCCGCCTGCACCGTGCGGCCCTTGAGGTCGTAGCTCTCGACCCTGGTCTGGTAGCGGATGTCGATGCCCTGGTCGGCGTACTGCTGCTTGGTGCCGAGGAACAGCCGCTCGAAGTCCGGGATCTCCTTGCCGTGCACGTAGGGGATGCCGCAGGGGCTGTAGGCCGCGTCCTCGTACTCGGTGTAGACGGTGATCTCGGCGTCCGGGTCGGTGCCCTTGGCCGCACCCGCCGCGCCGATCCCCGCGGCGCCTCCACCGATGATGACGATGCGCTTGCCCACAGTCCGCCTCCTTGACGGGCTTCTGGCCCGGTCCCACGTCCAGCATCCGCCACAGCGCGTCCACTATGTTGGACATGCCTGCGGAGGGACGTCAAGGACCGGCGCAGGCCTTAGCACGGGTGCAACACTCACCCGCTGCGTGAGCGCAGATCCGCGACGTCGCGAGGAGAGTCATGTCGGAGGACCTGACCCGGATCGTGCACGGGATCGGGCCCAAGATGCGCAGCCTGCGCAAGCAGGCGGGGCTGTCACTGCAGCAGCTGGCCGACCAGTCGGACGTGTCCGCGGCCGCGATCCACAAGATCGAGCAGAGCGGGATGGTGCCGACCATCACGACCCTGCTCAAGCTGGCCGGGGCCCTGGGCAAGCCGGTCGCCTACTTCGTCGAGGAGGACGCGGCGACGGCGGAGCCGACGGTCTACACCCCGGACGGGCAGCACCGCCCCATCTACACCTCGCACACCGGCATCGACCTCGCCGGGATCTCCGGCACGTACGACGTCTTCAACATCGCCGGCGCCCGGGCGACCGTCGAGCCCGGCGCGAGCAGCGGCGAGAAGATGCTCGAGCACCCGGGTGAGGAGCTCGTGTACGTGCTCGAGGGTGAGCTGGTCTTCGAGGTCGGGGACCAGTCCTTTGTCCTGACGCCCTGCGACGCCCTGCACTTCCGCACGGTGCAGCCGCACTCGTGGCGCAACCCGGGAAGCGTCCCGGCGGTCGCCGTCTGGCTGGCCCTGCGACCCCAGTAGGGCGCCCGTCGGGCTGGCCGCGTCAGGTTGCTCTGCCCCCCTGGCGTCAGCGCGGCTCACCCGCGTCGGTCCTTGCACGGCGGCGCCGGGCACGCGTACAACGCTTGCCATGTCTCCGGAGAAGCTCGGCAGCCTGATCGGCGCGGGATTCGGGCTGGTCTTCGTACTGGTCAACAGCGGCTCGCTTCCCACGACGGTCGCCGTTGCGGTACGCGTGCTGGCGGTCGCGGCCTTCCTCGTCGTGCTCGTCGCGGTCCGACGCCCGACACCTGCCGGTGGCTCGGACACGCCCACCGGGGGCTTCGGCCGCCCGTACTGGCTCGTCGTGGCGGGTGAGGTGCTGCTCATCTGGGTGGGACTGGCGCTGCTCAACGCGCCGCTGGACACACCGGACGCCGCGGTCGCCTGGATCTCCTGCGTCGTCGGCGCCCACTTCCTCGCCCTGGCGGTGGTCTGGAGGAACCGGCTGTTCCACTGGCTCGGCGGCGCGATGCTGGCCTGCGGCCTGGTCGGGCTCGTCCTCGCCGCGCGCGGCGCCGACGTGGGTGCGATCAAGCTGGTGAGCGGGATCCTGCCCGGCGCGATCCTGCTCGGCTTCGCCCTCTGGGGCAGCAGGACGCGCACCGGCCCGCAGGACGCGCCGGCAGGCCCGAGGCAGTCCCCGCTGCCCGCTCAGCACCCGCGCGTCGAGCGGTAGCGCCTGCCGCGACCGGCGCTACGCCGGGAAGCGCAGGGTGCCCGTGCAGGTCTCGCCACCACCGGCCCGGACGGCACGCAGGCGCAGGACGTCGACCCCCGGCTGGTCGGCAAGGCGCCGCTCGCGGGAGAACGACCCGCTGGGGCCGGCGGTCTGCGCGGTCCCGCGGGCCACGAGGTCTCCGTTGTCGGTCAGCCGCCAGGACCAGGTCTGCCCGGCCCGGCCGTCGACCTCGAGCTCGGCCTCCAGCCGGCCGTCGTCGGTCTTGGCCTTGAGCTTCCAGGTGCTGCCCTGGGAGCAGGGGCCGCTGGCCCGGACCTCGGAGCCCCCGCCGTCGGCCAGGGCGGGGGTGGCTGTGAGCGCGGCGCTGACCAGGGCCAGGGGCAGCGTGATGAGTGCACAGGTGCGGAGCGTGGTCATGTGGTCCTCCAGGACGACGGGCGACGGTGCGATGCCGCTCACCCTGCGTTGCGACGAGGTCACTGCGCTATCGGTCCATGGTCGTAGCCGTTCCGGGTGACGCCGGCCCCCGGTCCTAGGACCAAGGTCGACTACCTGCCCGCCGGTGCGCGGCGGACCATGCCGCGGACAGCCCGTCGTCGCCAGGAGGACAGCGGTGAGCCGCACCCGCTGGGCCCTGCTCGTCGTTGCGTCTGCGCTGGTCTGCGCCGGCCTCGGCGCCGTCGCGGGCTCGTACGACGGGCCGTACCGTCCGGACGGCAACACGCTGCCGATCGACGACAACCACCCTTCCCGTACGCCGGTCCGGCCGATCGACGACCGGGACCCGGGATGACGGTGCAGCATGGGCGGGCCGGGACACCGGGCGCAGCCGGACGTGGGAGCGGGGCCGATCGTTGACGGGCAGCGCCGCGCCACGCCCACTGACCCCCGTCTCGGTGCCACGTGCCGTGGCGGTCTTCCTGCTGGCCGGTCTGCTCGTGCTGCTGGCCATCACCGCCGTCCTCGCCGTGGCCCAGCGGCGGGCGGCCCTCAACGAGGCGATCCGGGACGCCCGGACGCTCACCAGCCTGGAGGCGCACGACGTCGTGGGCTGGTCGCTGACCGACGACGCGCTCGTGCCCGGGGCGGCGCACGACCGGCTCGACCGGGTCGTCCGCGAACGCGTGCTCGGCGAGCTGATCGTGCGCGTGAAGGTGTGGGACGAGACCGGCCGGGTCGTCTACTCCGACGACACCGCGCTGATCGGCCAGCGCTTCGAGCTGCCGCCCGACGAGGTCGAGGCGCTGCGCACCGGTCGCACCGTCGCCGAGGTCAGCGAGCTCGACGAGGCCGAGAACGCGGGCGACGCGCACTTCGGCAAGCTGCTGCAGGTCTACCTGGGCGTACGCACCCCGACCGGCACGCCGCTGCTGTTCGAGACCTACCAGCCCTACGACACGATCACCGAGGCCAGCCGCCGGATGTGGCTGGCCAGCACCCCGGTGCTGCTCGGCGGGCTCGCGCTGCTCTACCTGGTGCTGGCGCCGCTGGCGTACCGGATGGCCTCACGGCTGCGGGCCGCGCAGGAGGAGCGCGAGCTGCTGCTGCTCGCGTCCCTCGCCGCCGGCGACCGGGAGCGCACCCGGCTCGCCGCGGACCTGCACGACGGCGTCGTCCAGGGGCTGGTGGGGGCGAGCTACACCCTGACCGCGGCCGCCCATTCCTTCGAGAAGGCGGGGCAGCAGGACGCCGCGCGGACCGCGATGCGCACGGCCGTCGACCTGCGCCGGTGGGTGCGCGAGCTGCGCAGCCTCATCGTCACGGTCGCTCCGCCGGCCCTGCACAGCCAGGGCCTGCGCAGCGCGCTGTCGGACCTGGTCGCGACGCTGGAGGGGCGCGGCGTCGCCGTCGACCTGGCGGCCGAGGGCCTGCCCGCGCTGCCCGAGGAGGTCGAGTCGCTGGCCTACCGGGTGTCCCAGGAGGCCGTGCGCAACATCATCCGGCACGCCGACGCCCGGACCGTACGCGTCGACGTCCGCGTCGAGCCGACCGGGCGCGACCCGGCGCTGGTGCTGACGGTCGAGGACGACGGCCGCGGGTTCGACCCGTCCGCCGTGTCCCGGCGGCACGGCAGCGTGGGGCTCGAGCTGCTGTCGGCGGTGGTGCAGGCGCAGGGCGGCCGCCTCGAGGTCAGCACCGCCCCGGAGCGCGGCACGTGCATCACCGCGACGTTCGGCCTGCCGGCCGGGCCACCGGTGCCGGTGGTCGCGGCGGAGGCGGGCCGCCGGTGATCCGGGTGCTGATCGTCGACGACCACAGCCTGGTGCGCCAGGGGCTGACCGCGCTGCTGTCCGGCTGCGCGGACGTGGAGGTGGTGGGCGCGGTCGCGGACGCCGCCGGCGCGGTGGCGGCCGCGGTCGCCGGCCGGCCGGACGTGGTGCTCATGGACCTGTCCATGCCGGACACCGACGGGATCGCCGCGACCGCGATGCTGCTGCAGCGCTGCCCGGGCAGCCGGGTCGTGATCCTCACGGCGTTCTGCGAGAACGCCCGCGTCCTGGCGGCCCTCGAGGCCGGCGCCGTCGGCTACCTGCTCAAGGACGCCGAACCCGACGACGTCCTGCGGGCGGTACGCGACGCCGCGGCCGGTCACGCACAGCTGTCGCCGCGAGCCGCTCTGGCGCTGCTGCCGGGCGCGCGGAGCGCCGAGCGGCCGGCCGGGTCGCTGAGCACGCGGGAGCGGGAGGTGCTGAGCCTGGTCGCGGTCGGCCTGCCCAACAAGAGCATCGCCCGGCGCCTGGACATCAGCGAGAAGACCGTGAAGGCGCACCTCACCCGGGTGTTCGCCACCCTCGGGGTGGCCGACCGCACCTCCGCCGCGCTCTGGGCGCAGCGGCACGGCCTGGTCTGACCCGGCTCGGGCCCGGGCTGGGGCTGGGGCTGGGGCTGGGGTGGCTACGCGCTGCCGGTCACGCCGGTCCAGACCGCCTTGGCGCCGGAGTCGCCGATCCGCACCACCTGCACGACCGCCCCGACGGCGACGGCCACGGACAGGGCGGCGAGGGCCACCTGCACCAGCACGCCCGGGGACGCCGCGCCGCGGCTGCCGGTGGCGACCCGGCGGGACGCCGGCGCCGGGCCGGCGGCGGTGGCCGCCTGCCGGCCCCGCCACCACACGGCGGTCGACAGCACCAGCAGGCCGATCACCCACGGCAGCAGCCCGTCGCCGAGCGCGGCGTGCCGCTCCACCAGCGGCCCGCCCCCCACCCGCTGCTCGAGCCACTCCCCGGCGGAGGTCGTGAGCGGGACCATGACCAGGCAGCCGGCGGCCAGCAGCGGCAGGAAGCCACCGAGCCGGGCCCGGGCCCTCGGGGCCACCGCGGCCGCGACGAGCAGCAGCGCGCACAGCGGCACCAGCACGACCACCCCGTGCACGAGCAGCACGTGGGTCGGCAGGCCGTTCACCTCGTTCGGCATGTGCCCTCCCTCTCGCAGCGCGACGATGTCCGAGCCTGCCCCGGCGGCGGTGCCGGGGGAAGGGCCTGATGGTCCTACGACCGGATCACCTCCGACGTTCCGCGTCCTGGGTGCCAGGACAGGATCAGCAGGTGGTCACCGGACCGCGCGACCCGGGTGTGGACCACCTCGGTCAGCTCGACCCGGAACCTGGCCGGCTCCTGCACCCGTGACGGGTCGGACAGCTCGACCGCGATCCCGGCCACCTTCCCGTCGCCGAGCCAGCCCGCCGGGTCGTCCGGCGGCGGGTCCTCGGTCGGGCAGTGCAGGGCCAGCCGCGGGTCGCGCCGCAGGTCGGTGCTCTTGCGCGAACCCGGCATCGAGCCCAGCAGCAGCTCGCCGGCCTCGTCGTCGAACTCCACCTCGCTGCCGCTCAGCCGCGGCGAGCCGTCGCTGCGGAGCGTGGCCAGCGTGGCGTGCTTGCGGATCGCAAAGGTGCGCCGCACGAGGCCGGCGAGGACCGGCTCGGCGGCGGCGAAGGTGCCCCAGGACGTCATACCGGCAGCATGGACGAGGGGTAGGACAGAACCGGCCGGGACGGCACCGCAGCCCGCCCGGCGCACGTCACAGCTGCCGGGGGTGTCAGGCACCGCCGCTGTGGAACAGGGGGCGGGTGCCGTACTGGGTGTGGTCGGAGCAGGTGCGCGACACCCGGCTGCCGGGTGCCTGGCCGCAGCGCCTCGACGGCCCGCTCGGCTGGCGGCTGCGGCGCTGGGCCAGCCCGCTGCAGCCGCTGTGCTGGCTCGCGACCGGGCTCCCGCCGTCCCGGATCGGCTACGCGCCCGGCCCCCTGCTGGCCCTGCGGCAGCGCCGACACCGGCGGACGCGCCGGCAGATCCGGCTGTGCCTGCTCGAGGGGCGCCCGCGCGGCCCGCGGTTCAGCCCGGTGACCGCGTACTGGATCAACGAGCGGAGCACCCGCGTGCACGCGGTGGTCGACCGCCCCGAGGGGGCCGACGTCGTGTGGGTGCACACCCAGGACCCGGTGCCGGCGGACGTCCGCCAGCGCCTGGCGGCCCAGCTCGCCGGCATCGGCGTACCGGTCCTGAACCGGCTCGAGAACTACGACGCCTACCACCGCGACGACACCTTCCGGCGGCTGCGCGACGCGGGCGTACCGGTGCCCGACCCGGAGCCGGCGCCCGGCGACCTGGTGGTGGTGAAGGGACCGGGGCAGACCAGCGCCAAGCAGCTCACCCGGCTCGGGACCCTCCCGCCCCGCTCACGCGCCTTCGGCTACGTCGACGCCCGGGGCGGCGACGGGCTGCACCGGCGCTACCGGGCGTTCCACCTGCTGGGGACGGTGCACGCCGGGGACGTCGTCGCCAGCAGCCGGTGGGAGGTCGGGCTCGGGACGCTGGAGGGGCACGAGCCGACGTTCGGCCTGCGCGCCGACGAGGAGCGGGCGGTACGCCGGATCGGCGAGGTGCTGGGGCTGGACTGGTTCTGCGTCGACTTCGTACGCCGGGCCGGCGACGGGGCGCCGGTGTTCACCGACGTCAACGTCTACCCCACGCCGGTCGTGGCCGAGTCCGTCGACGGGGCACTGGGCGACCGTGGCCGCTGGCACTTCCTCGACACCGCACCGCGGATGGGCGTGCCCGAGGCGCAGGGCGCGTTCTGGCCCCGGTTCGACGCGGCGATGACGGACCTGGTCGGGGCGGGCTGACGTGCCGCTCGTGACGGTGGTCATGCCGACCTACCAGCGCGCCGCGCTGCTGCCCCGGGCGATCCACTGCGTGCTCGGCCAGACGATGCCCGACCTCGAGCTGCTCGTGGTCGACGACGGCTCGACCGACGGCACCCCCGAGGTGCTCGCCAGCTGCGCCGACCCCCGGCTGCGCGCCCTGCGCACCGAGCATCGCGGCGTGTCCGCGGCCCGCAACGCGGCGCTCGCGGTCGCGCAGGGCGAGCTGGTCGCCTACCTCGACACCGACAACCTGTGGTCGCCGCAGTTCCTCGAGGTGATGGTGCAGGAGCTGCGACCGACCGAGGTCGCGGCGTACTCCGGGCGGCACCTGTTCCTCATGGACGGGCCGCTGGAGGACGCGCGGGTGGTCGCCCGCCGCACGCACAGCCCGGCGTACAACCCCGCCGCCCTGCTGCGCGGCAACAGCATCGACCTCAACGTCCTGGTGCACCGGCGCCGGCTGGTCGAGGAGGTCGGCGGCTTCGACGAGGAGCTGCGCCGGCTGGTGGACTGGGACCTGGTGGCGCGGATCGTGCTGCGCTACCCGTTCGGTGTGCGGCACGTCGACCAGGTGCTGTGCGACTACCACTACTACCAGCGGGCGCAGGTCGCGAGCATCACGAACGGGCACTACGGCGAGGCGCACCTGCGGTCGCTGTTCGGGCTCGGCGAGCCGGACGAGGCGACGGCCCGGGTCCTCGGCACGATCCGGGCCGAGCTCGACCTCACCCGCGACGGCGGCTGACCACACCTCGCACCGGGCCGGCTACACCGCTCTGGGCAGCTGCCGCAGTCGCTCGGGAGCGAGCAGGACGTCCTGCCACTGCGCGAGCGCGGCCCGGTGGTCGGCCAGCACGAGCGCCAGCAGCAGGGGGTCGCCGGGGACCGGGCCGGCGAGCAGCCCGGCGAGGCGGTACCAGGTGCGCTCGACCGGGACCAGCCGGGGGCGGCGGCCGGTCCCGCGCGGCACGTCCTCGCGCAGCGGCCCCGGGAGCCGGCCGAGGACCGCGTGGACCCTGACCGCCGCCGTCTGCGTCTCGGCCACAGCGATCGCGGCGAGGGCGGCGGTGTCGGTCGGCGCGGTGCCGTCCTGGGCGCAGGCCATCGCGTGCGCGGTGGCCTCCAGGGCGACGGCGACCTGCCGCCACACCCCGCGCGGGACGGCGTCGCCGAGTGGCCGGGCGGCGACGGCGACCGGCAGCTGCGCGCGCAGCCACGGCTCGGGGATGCGGGCGCCCAGCGCGGTCGCCTGGGACGGGATGCGGATCGGGTCCATGAGGACGCTCCTGCGGTGTGTCGGTGGTGGGGCACCTCCGACACTGCGACCGCGGGCTGGCCGCCCCCTGGCAGCCGCCCGGGCGGCCGCTGTCAGTCCAGGCCGAGCTCGGCCAGCACCGTGTGCGCGACGGCGAGCATCCGGTTCGCGGCGGGCACCCCGGCGTAGACGGCGCTGTGCAGCAGCACCTCGCCGATCTCCTCGGGCGTCACGCCGTTGGTGATCGCGGCGCGTACGTGCATGCCGAGCTCGTGCTCGTGCCCCAGCGCGGTGAGCAGCGCGAGCGTCAGCAGGCTGCGGGTACGCCGGTCCAGGCCGGGGCGCGACCAGACGTCCCCCCACGCGTAGCGGGTGATGAAGTCCTGGAACGGCGCGGTCAGCGGGGTCGTTGACGCCACCGCCCGGTCCACGTGCGCGTCGCCGAGCACCCCGCGGCGGACCGCCATCCCGCCGCGGCGGCGGTCGGCGTCCGAGGGGTCGGCGGCCAGGTGCAGCAGCAGCGCGGCGTTGACGGCCGGGGCCTGCTCGATGCTGGCCAGGTGGGCCGCCGAGGGCAGCACCAGCAGCCGGGCGCCCGGCACCGCGTCGGCGATAGCCGCCAGGTGCTCGGGGGGCGTCGCCGGGTCGTCGGCGCCGGCGATGGCCAGCGTCGGCGCGGTGATCCGGGCCAGGTCCTCGCGCAGGTCCATGGTCGCGATGGCCTCGCAGCAGGCGGCGTAGCCCTCGGCCGGGATGCCGGCGACCATCTCCTCCATGTCGGCGACCAGGGCCGGGTCCGCGGCGCGCAGGCCGGGGGTGAACCAGCGCTCGACGACGGCGGAGGCGACGGCGCCCGAGCCCCCGGCGCGTACGGCGGCGGCCCGGTCGGTCCAGTTCTGGGCCGGGCCGAGCAACGCGGAGGTGCACAGAACCGCGAGCCGGTCGACCCGCTCGGGGGCCCGCGCCGCCAGCCGCATCGCGGTCATCCCGCCCAGCGACAGCCCGACGATGGAGGCCCGCTGCACCCCGAGCCGGTCGAGCAGGGCGAGCGTGTCGTCGACCAGGTCGTCCAGCACGTACGGCCCGGGCAGCACCGGCGAGCGGCCGTGCCCGCGGGCGTCGGCCCGCACCACCCGGTAGGGGCCGGCCAGCGCCGGCACCTGCGGGTCCCACATCCGGCCGGTGCTGCCGAGGCTGCCCAGCATCAGCACGACCGGGGCGTCGTCGGGTCCGTCGACGACGTGGTGCAGGGGTACGGCGGTCATGCGGGCCTCCTGGAGCCGAGGAAACGGTCGACGAGCTGGCCCGCCTCGCCGGTGTGCCGGGCGGGGTCGAGCAGGTCCGCGAGCTCGTCGGCGCCCAGGTGCACGTCGGGCTCGGCGAGCAGGGCCGCCTGCAGGTCGCCGCCGGCGCCGACGGCGCGGGAGACGAGGTCGTGCGCGGCCGCGCGTCCGAGCGAGCCGGTGAGCGCCCCCGCAACAGCCTCCGCGCCGAGCGCCGCGCCGGCCAGGTTGCCCCGCATCCGCGCCGGGTCGACGGTGAGGTGCTCGAGGGCGTCACGCAGCCAGGCGGCGGCGCTGCCGGTGCAGCGCAGCAGGTCCGACAGGGCCTGCCACTCCGCGTGCCACGCGCCGGCCGCCCGCTCGTGCTCCTGGGCCAGCCCGGCGAGCAGGCCGGCCACCAGCCCGGGCGCGCGCAGGGCGCCGGCGCGGGCCGAGATGGCGGCCACCGGGTTGCGCTTGTGCGGCATGGTCGAGGAGCCGCCGCGGCCGGCCACGCCCTCGGCGACCTCCGCCACCTCGGTCTGGGACAGCAGGACCAGGTCGAGCGCGACCTTGCCGAGCACCCCCGCGGCGGTCCCGAGCGCGCCGGCGAGGTCGGCGACCGGCAGCCGCAGGGTGTGCCACGCGAGCACCGGCACGGCCAGGTCCAGCTCGGCGGCGAACGCCTCGAGCACGGCGGGGCCGCGTCCCTCGAGCGCCGACATCGTGCCCACCGCCCCGCCGAGCTGGGCGGGCAGGCCGGACCGTACGGCGGCCAGCCGGGCGGCGCCCGCGTCGAGCGCGTACGCCCAGCCGGCGGCCTTGAGCCCGAACGTCGTCGGCAGGGCCTGCTGCATCAGGGTGCGCCCGGCGACCGGGTCGTCGCGGTGCCGCAGCGCGAGCCCCGCGGCGGCGTCGGCGGCCGCCGTCAGGTCGGCGAGCAGGACGGCCAGCGCCCGCCGGGCCACCAGCACCATCGCGGTGTCGAGCACGTCCTGGCTGGTCGCGCCGCGGTGCACGAAGGCGCCGGCCGGCCCGGCCGCCGCCTCCACCGCGCGGACCAGCGGCACGACGGGGTTTCCGGAGCCGGCCGCGTCTCGCCCCAGCGCCGCAACGTCGTACGTCCCGGCGCAGGCCGCGGTGATCGCCGCGGCGGCCTCGGCAGGGACCAGCCCGGCGACGGCACCGGCGCGGGCCAGCGCCGCCTCGACGTCGAGCAGCGCGCGCAGCCAGGCGGCGTCGTCGACCTGCGCCGCGACCCCGCCCCGCGAGAGGACCCCGTCGAACAGGCCCGGCTCGAACAGCCCCGGCTCAGACGGCGAAGAAGACGGTCTCATCGGCTCCCTGCAGCACGAGGTCGAGGCGGTAGCCGTCGGCCGACGGCTGCGCGAGCAGTGTGGCGCGGGCCGCGTCATCGGGCAGGGAGGCGAGCACGTCGTCCTCGCGGTTGGCCTGCTCCTCGTCCGCGAAGTAGATGCGGGTGACGACCCGGTCGAGCAGCCCGCGGGCGAACACGGACACGTCGAGATGCGGCGCCTGCAGGCCGCCGCGCTCGTCCGGCACCCGGCCGGGCTTGACGGTCAGCACGGCGTACTCGCCGTCGACGGTCTCCGAGCGGCCGAAGCCGCGGAAGCCCGGCACCGCGCCGCGCGGGTCGTCCGGGTGGTCGAAGCGCCCCTGCGGGTCGGCCTGCCACGTCTCGACGAGCGCGTCCACGATCGGCTCGCCCTCGCCGTCGAGCACCCGCCCGCGCAGCCAGATGGCGCAGGGCGTGCCCTCCTGCACGACGTACGGCCCGTCGGGCCAGCTCAGCGCGATCGCCAGGAACGGCCCGACGGTCTGGGACGGCGTGGTCACTCGTCCTCCTCGTGCGGCGCCTCGAACGGCGTGGCATCGCGGCCCCGCAGCACGATGTCGAAGATGTAGGCCAGCGCCCAGTTCGGCTGCGTGTCGGCCATCGAGAAGCTGCTGACCAGCCGGCCGCGGGAGGCCTCGGGCACGGCGAGCGCGATCGGGTCGTACGGGATGAGGACGTCGTCCGGGAAGTACATCTGCGTCACCAGCCGCTGGGTGAACGCCCGGCCGAACAGCGAGAAGTGGATGTGCGCCGGCCGCCAGGCGTTGTGGTGGTTGCCCCACGGGTAGGCGCCGGGCCGGATCGTGGTGAACCGGTAACGTCCGTCGGCGTCGGTGAGGGTGCGCCCGAGACCCACGAAGTTGGGGTCCAGCGGGGCCGGCCACTGGTCGCGCAGGTGGGCGTAACGGCCCGCGGCGTTGGCCTGCCAGATCTCCAGCAGCGCGTGCGGCACCGGGCGGCCGTCGTCGTCGCGGACCTGGCCCTGCACAAGGATCCGCTGGCCGAGCGGCTCAGCCTCGCCCTGCCGGGTGAGGTCGCTGTCGAGGTCGGTGATCCGGCCCTCGCCGAGCAGCGGGCCGGTCAGCTCGGTCAGCCGCTGGGGCAGCGGCACCGGTGGGCGCAGCGGCGAGCGCAGCCGGGTCGAGACGTAGTCGGGCGAGGCCAGCGGCGGGTGCGCCTCGGGCTCGCTGCGGTAGCGGGCCAGTGCTGAGTGAGCTGATGCGGTCTGGGTCACGACACCTCCTGGCGCAGAAAGTAGGCTGACGCCGCCCGGGCCGACCAGCGGTGCTCCCAGCCAGTGGAAGGACGCGCCGTGGCTGGACACACCCGCGAGGCCGGCCGCTCCGTGACGTCGCGGGCCCTGTCGGTGCTCGACGCGTTCGACGACCGGCACCCGCGGCTGACCCTGACCGACATCGCCCGGCGGTCCGGACTGGCGCTCAGCACCACCCACCGCCTGGTCGCCGAGCTCGAGCAGTGGCAGGGGCTGTCCAGGCGCGAGGACGGCCGGTACGAGATCGGCCGCAAGGTCTGGGACCTCGGCCTGCTCGCCCCGGTGCACCGCGAGCTGCGGCAGGTGGCCCTGCCGTTCATGCAGGACGTGTTCGCCGCTACCCGCGAGAACGTCCACCTCGCCGTCCTCGAGGGCACCGCCGCGCTCTACGTCGAGCGGATCTCGGGGCACCGGGCGGTTCCGCTGGTCAGCCGCGCCGGCAGCCGGCTGCCCCTGCACGCCACCGGCGTCGGCAAGGTCCTGCTCGCGCACGCCCCGGCCGAGGTGCAGGAGCAGGTGCTGGCCGACCTCCCGCAGGTCACGCCGCACACGGTCACCGACCCGGTGCGGCTGCGCGCGCAGCTGGCGGAGGTCCGCCGCCGCGGCTTCGCGCGTACGTCCGAGGAGATGTCGGTCGGCACGTCCTCGCTCGCGGTGCCTGTGCTGGGCGCCGACCGGACCGTGATCGCCGCGCTCGGGCTGGTGGTCGCGGGCGCCCGGCGCGACCTGGTCCGCCTCGCCCCGGCGCTGCAGGTCGCCGCGTCCTCGATCGCCCGTGGCGTGCAGCCGTACGACTGACCCCTGCCGGCCAGTGGAAGCCGGCCTGCGCGCCCGCCAGCGACTGGGCAGAGTCCAGGGATGCGCACCCAGGTCGGCATCATCGGAGCGGGCCCCGCCGGCCTGCTGCTCGCACACCTGCTGCACCGCCGCGGCATCGACGCGGTCGTGGTGGAGAACCGCTCGCGCGACTACATCGAGGCGCGGATCCGGGCGGGGGTGCTCGAGCAGGGCTCGGTCGACCTGCTGATGGAGTCCGGGATGGGCGAGCGGCTGCAGCGCGAGGGCCTGCGGCACGACGGCATCTACCTGCAGTGGCCCGGGGAGCGCGCGCACCTCGACTTCCCCGCCCTGACCGGCAAGAGCGTGTGGGTCTACGGGCAGGCGGAGGTCGTCAAGGACCTGCTCGATGCGCGGGTCGCGGCCGGCCTGCCGCTGCACTTCGAGGTCAGCGACACGGCGGTCGGCGACCTGGAGACCGACCGGCCGACGCTGTCGTTCACCGACTCCGCCGGCGCGCGCCAGGTGCTCGAGTGCGACGTCGTGGTCGGCGCCGACGGGTTCCACGGCATCAGCCGGCCGGCGGTCCCGGCGGCCCTGCAGCGGACCTGGGAGCGCAGCTACCCGTACGCCTGGCTCGGGATCCTCGCCGACGTGCCGCCCTCCACCGATGAGCTGATCTACGCCTGGCACCCGCGCGGTTTCGCGATGCACAGCATGCGGTCGCCGCAGGTCAGCCGGCTCTACCTGCAGGTCCCGCCCGACGAGCGGGTCGAGGACTGGTCCGACGACCGGGTCTGGGACGAGCTGTCGACCCGGATGGCCCTGGACGGCTGGTCGCTCAAGACCGGACCGGTGACCGACAAGAGCATCACTCCCATGCGCAGCTTCGTCAGCACGCCGATGCGGCACGGCCGGCTGTTCCTGGCCGGCGACGCCGCCCACATCGTGCCGCCGACCGGCGCGAAGGGGCTCAACCTGGCGATCGCGGACGTCGCGCTGCTCGACCGGGCGCTCGGCGCGCTGCTGGGCGAGGGCGACCCGCGGCTGCTCGAGGCGTACGAGGCCACCGCGCTGCGCCGCGTGTGGCGGACCACGCACTTCTCGTGGTGGATGACCTCGATGCTGCACACCGCCGGCACCGACGACTTCGACCACCAGCTGCAGCTCTCGCAGCTGCGCTACGTCGCCTCCTCCCCCGCCGCGGCCACGTCGCTGGCGGAGAACTACGTCGGGCTGCCGATCGGCTGACCCGTCCAGACCGGCGGGCGCTTGTCCAGGAACGAGGCGATGCCCTCCCGCCCGTCCGGCAGCTGGCTGGTCGCCGCCATCACCTCGATCGCGTGCGCGTACGCCTGCGGCTCGGAGAGGGCCATCTGGGCGTACAGGGTCTGCTTGCCCAGGCCCTTGCTCTGCCGGCTGCCGCGGGTCACCCGCGCGACCAGCTCCGCGACCGCCGTGTCCAGCTCCTCGTCGGGGACCACGGCGTTGATGAGCCCCCAGTCGAGCGCGGTCCGCGCGTCGATGGCGTCACCGGACAGCGCCAGCTCGGCCGCCCGCTTGCGCCCGACGTTGCGGGCGATCGCCACCATCGGGGTGTGGCAGAACCAGCCGCCCTTGCCACCCGGCGCGGCGAAGCCGGCGCTCTCGCCGGCCACCGCCAGGTCGCAGCTCGCCACCAGCTGGCAGCCCGCGGCGGTCGCCAGCCCGTGCACCCGCGCGACGACCGGCTGCGGCACCTGCTGCAGCAGCAGCATCAGCTCGGTGCAGACCTGCAGCATCCGCCGGACCCCGACCAGGTCCGCCTCCACCACGTCGGCGAAGTCGTGCCCGGCGCAGAACACCGGGCCGGCGCCGGCCAGCACGATCCCGGCGGCGTCGCTGCCCCCGGCCTGCTCGAACGCCTCGATCAGCTCCAGCATGTGGGCCGTCGACAGGGCGTTGCGCCGGTCCGGCCGGCACATCGTGATCGTGACGACCCCGTCGGTCCGCTCGGCCTGCACGTGCTCGTACGCCATGACGTCTCCCTCGCTGGTGTCCCCGCGCCGTTCCGGCCGCGGTCCGAGCCTGTCAGACCGCGGCCGCGAGGCGCGGTGATCATGGGCTCCTCTAGCCTCAGCGGGTGAGCAGCCCCGGGCCCCTGCTGGCCGTCGTCCAGCCCGACGTGTCGGGGCTGCGCCGGATGAAGCGGGGCGCCACCGGGCTCCTCGCCGGGACCGCAGCCGTGTTCGTCGCCTCGTTCGCCCTGCCCGACACCACGTCCGTCGGCTTCCTGCGCGCCGCCGCCGAGGCCGGCACCGTCGGCGGGCTCGCCGACTGGTTCGCGGTGACCGCGCTGTTCCGGCACCCGCTCGGCATCCCCGTCCCGCACACCGCGCTCATCCCGCGCAAGAAGGACGAGCTCGCCACCAAGCTCGGCGAGTTCGTCACCGGCAACTTCCTCACCGCCGACGCCGTGGCCGGGCAGCTCGCCGAGGCCCGCGTCGTGCACCGGGCCGCCGTGCAGCTGGCCACGCCCGGCACCGCGCACACCGTCGCCCGCGAGCTCGCGGCGGCCGTGACCGCCGGGCTGGACACCGTCGACGAGCAGCGCCTCACGGCGTACGTCCTGGAGCTCGTCCGCCGCGACCTCGCCCGCCGGTCGTACGCCCCGGTGCTCGGCGCCTTCCTGGCGCGGGCCGTCGAGGGCCGGGCGCAGCGCCCGCTGGTGGACATCGCGATCCGCCGCGCGCACGCGCACCTGGAGGCGCACGGCGAGGCGCTCGTGCCGACCGTCAAGCGGCTGCTGGAGGTGCACTGGGCGAGCATCCTCATCGACAGCGGCAAGCTCGCCCGCCGGCTGATCGAGACGGCGACGCAGATCCTGGCCGAGGCCGCCGCCGACCCCGAGCACGCGCTGCGCCTCGCGGTCGACCGCTTCCTCGAGGGCGTCGTCGACGACCTGCGCTACAGCCCGCGCACCGCCCGCGACCTCGACGCCCAGCTGCACCGGCTGGTCGAGGACCCGCAACTGCAGGCGCTGGTGCACGCCCTGCTCGCCGACGCCCGCGCGTCGGTGCGCGCGTCGCTGTCGGAGAGCGACGGCGACCTGGCCGCGCGGCTGGCCGAGCTCGTGCAGGGCGCGGCGCTGCGGGTCACCGGCGACCGGGCGCTGGAGGACCGGCTGCAGGAGCGCCTGCTCGCGGGGGTCCGCTACGTCGTCGAGCACTACGGCGACACCGCCGTCCTGCTGATCCAGCGCACCGTCGCCGGCTGGGAGGCGCGGGACGCCTCCGCCCGCATCGAGGCCACCGTCGGGCGCGACCTGCAGTTCATCCGCATCAACGGCACGGTCGTCGGCGCGCTGGCCGGCCTGGTCCTGCACAGCGTCGCGCTGGTGGCCGGGTAAGCGCTACGGCATCGTCAGGCCGCCGTCGACCGGCAACGTGATGCCGGTGATGTACGACGCCGCGTCCGAAGCCAGGAACACCACCACGCTCGCGAGCTCCGCCGGGTCGCCGACCCGCGCCATCGGCGCCAGCGCCTTGACGAAATCCGTCTCCGACTCCGGCACCGCGTCGGTCATCTCGCTCGGGAAGTAGCCCGGCGCGAGGCAGTTGACGCGGATGCCCTTGCGCCCGGTCCACTGCATCGCCAGGTCGCGGGTCATGCCGATGATGCCGGCCTTGGACGAGGCGTACGCGGCCTGCGGCAGGGTGCCGGGCCGCAGCCCGAGGACGCTGCCGACGTTGATGATCGAGCCGCCGCCCTTCGCCGCCCGGCCGAACGCCTGCGCCATCCAGTACGCCCCGTTGAGGTTGACGTCGATCACCTGCCGGAACTGCTCGGGCGTCTCGCGGGTCGCCGGGTAGGCGGTGCCGAGCCCGGCGTTGTTGACGAGGATGTCGACCTTGCCGAACTCCTCGACGCCCTTGGCGACCAGCGCGGTGCAGTCGTCGGGGTTGGTGACGTCGGTGGCCACGGCGGTCCAGCGCCGGCCCGCGGCCTCGATCAGCTTCCCGGTGTCGGCCAGGCGGTCGACCCGGCGGGCCCCCAGCACGAGGTCGGCGCCGGCCTCGGCGAGTGCCTGGGCGAACGCCACCCCCAGCCCCGACGACGCGCCGGTGACGACGGCGACCTTGCCGTCGAGCGAGAACTTGTCGAGCACGGACACGCGGACCTCCGGGGGCGGGGGCTGGCGACGGGGTTGTCGGCAGCGGCTGGCATCGTGCCCCACGCCACACCCCCGACCTTCCGGAGGCCCCGTGCTCGCCGCGCTCTACCGTTCCGCCGGGTCCGCCGACGTGCTCACCGTCGAGGAGGTCGAGGCCCCGCGTCCCGGCCCGGGCGAGGTGCGCGTCCGGCTGCGGGTCGCCGGCGTCAACCCCACCGACGGCAAGTCCCGCCGCTCGACGACCCCGCAGACCTTCCAGGTGCCGGGCCAGGACGGCGCGGGCGACGTCGTGGAGGTCGGCGAGGGCGTGGACCCGGCGCGGGTCGGGGAGCGGGTGTGGGTCTGGTTCGCCGCCGCCCGCGGCCGGCAGTGGGGCACCTGCGCGCAGGAGACGGTGGTGCCGTCGCGGCAGGCCGTCCGGCTGCCGGACGGGGTGTCGTACGACCTGGGGGCGGGCCTCGGCATCCCGGCGATGACGGCCTGGCACTGCCTCTACGCCTCCGGCCCGCTCGAGGGTCGGACCGTGCTGGTGGCGGGCGGCGGCGGGGCGGTTGGCAACGCCGCGGTCGCGCTCGCCCGGCGCGGCGGGGCGCACGTGATCACGACCGCCAGCCGGGCGAAGGCGCCGCTGGCCGAGGCGGCCGGCGCGCACGTGGTCGTGGACCGGCACGCGGGCGACCTCGTGGAGCAGGTCCGGACGGCCGCCCCGGACGGCGTGCACCGGGTCGTCGAGCTGGCCCTCGGCGCCAACCTCGAGCTCGACCTCTCCGTGCTCGCGCCGCACGGGGTGGTGTCGACGTACGCCGACGACCCGCTGCGCGACGTGCCCGTACGCCGGCTGATGGTCGCCAACGCGACCCTGGCCTTCGTGCTGGTCTACGGGGTCGCCGACGCCGACCTCGACGCGGCGGTGGCGGGGGTGTCGGCCGCCGTCGCGGAGGGCGCACTGCCGGCGCTGCCCGCGCTGCACCGGCCGCTCGCGGAGGTGGCCGACGCGCAGGAGGCGGTGCTGGCGGGCGCCGACGGCAAGGTATTGCTCGACCTTCCCTGAGCTGGGGGCTGGCCTGCGGGCGGAACTGTGAGTACGTTTCCGCCCGCCCACCCCCGGGCGCCCCGTGGAGGATCCCGATCATGACCCGGACGTCCCTGTTCGCCAAGACCACCACCGCACTGGTGCTCGCCGCGCCGCTGGCGCTCGCCGCCCCGTCCCCCGCGGGCGCGGTCGACACCTACCAGCGCGGCCCCGCGCCGACGACCGCCAGCATCGAGGCGACCCGCGGTCCGTTCGCGATCGCGCAGACCTCGGTGTCGGACTTCTCGACCCCCGGCTTCGGCTCGGCGACGATCTACTACCCCACCGACACCAGCCAGGGCACCTTCGGCGGCGTCGCCGTCTCGCCGGGCTTCACCGCCTCCGAGTCGACCATCGCCTGGTACGGGCCGCGGCTCGCCTCGCAGGGCTTCGTCGTGATCACCTTCAACACCAACAGCCGGTACGACTCCCCGTCCGAGCGCGGCGACCAGCTGCGCGCGGCGCTCGACTACCTCACCACCAGGAGCACCGTGCGCACCCGCGTGGACGCCGCCCGGCTGGCCGTGATGGGCCACTCGATGGGTGGTGGCGGCTCGCTCGAGGCGACCAAGGACCGGCCGGCCCTGCAGGCGTCCATCCCCCTGACGGCGTACAACACAGACAAGTCCTGGCCGGAGGTGACCACGCCGACGCTGCTGATCGGCGCCCAGAACGACAGCGTCGCGCCGGTCCGGTCGCACTCCATCCCGTTCTACGACAGCCTGACCAACGCGCAGGAGAAGGCGTACATCGAGCTGGCCGGCGCCTCCCACAGCGCGCCGAACTCGCCCAACACGACGATCGCGAAGTACAGCATCTCGTGGCTCAAGCGCTACGTGGACGACGACGTGCGCTACGAGCAGTTCGTGTGCCCCGGGCCGTCCGTCGGCGGGGCCGTCTCCGCGGCCCGCAGCACCTGCCCCGGCTCCTGAGCTGACGCGACCGCCCCGGGGACACCCCGGGGCGGTCAGCTCACCGGACGCAGCGCCCAGCCCCGGTCCCGGACGTTGCGGAACAGGTCCAGGCCGGTACGCGCCCGCAGCCGGCACAGCTGCACGTCGACCCGGCGGGACGGCGTGGTGTCCCCCCAGCAGACCCAGTGCAGCTGGTCGCGGCTCCACACCCGGCGCGGCGCGGCGAGGAACAGGGCGAGCAGCTCGACCTGCCGCGGCGACAGCTCGAGGTCGCGCTCCGCCAGCGTCACCGCGTAGCGGGCCAGGTCGACCACCAGCTCGCCGGTGCTCACAGGCCCGGTGACCTCGACGCCTGCGGCGGCGGCACGACCGAGAAAGCCGCCGGCGGGCAGGACGTCAGGGGCGGGGGTGATGCTCGTCGTCACGTGTCCTCCGGGGGAGCCGCGGTGCGTCCTCCGACCGTAGGCACCAGGGGTTTCCGGACGGGAACCGCCGTGTTTCCGGTTCGTCTCGTCCGACTACGCGCAGCGACCGAGCGTCACCAGCTCCCGCTGGACCGGGTGGTCCTCCGCCGGCTCCGGCTGCGGCTGCGTGAGGCGGTGCCGAACAGCGAGCGGGTGATCTCCCGGCCGGCGGCGCTGGCCGCCGACCTGGCGAAGCTGCGGAAGACGGCGGACCCGAGCACGGCCGCGACGGCGCCGCCCCGGCGCTCCTCCCGCTCGGGCTCCCGCTCCCGGGGCTCCTCTCTGGGTTCCTCGCGGGGCTGCTCGCGGGCCGGCTCCGGCGGCGCGACCCGGGCCAGCAGCCGCTCGTACGCCGAGTCGCGGTCGACCGGCGTGCCGTACTCGGCCAGCAACGGGGACGCCGCGACCATCGCCTTCTGCTGCTCGGGGTCGAGCTGCGCCATCAGCGAGGCCGGCGGCCGGAGCCTCGTCCACGCCACCGGCGTTGGCGCCCCGTTGTCCGACAGCACGGTCACGACCGCCTCGCCGATGCCCATGGCCGGCAACAGCTCCCCCAGGTCGAACAGCGTCGAGCGCGGGAACGTGCTGACCGTCGCCTTGAGCGCCTTGGCGTCGTCCGGCGTGAAGGCGCGCAGCGCGTGCTGCACCCGGTTGCCGAGCTGCGCGAGCACCTCCCCCGGCACGTCCTTGGGCGTCTGGGTGACGAAGAAGACGCCGACCCCCTTGGAGCGGATCAGCCGGACCGTACGCGCGATGGCGTCCAGGAACGCCTCGCTCGCGTCGTCGAACAGCAGGTGCGCCTCGTCCAGGAAGAACACCAGCTTGGGCTTCTCGACGTCGCCGACCTCGGGCAGGTCGTGGAACAGGTCCGCGAGCAGCCACATGAGGAACGTCGAGAACAGCTTGGGCTTGTCCTGCACGGCCGACAGGCCCATGACCGACAGCAGGCCCTTGCCGTCCGGGGTGGTGCGCAGCAGGTCCTGGGTGTCGAACTCCGGCTCGCCGAAGAACGCCTCTCCCCCGCCGTCCTGCAGCCCGATGAGCTCGCGCAGGATCACCCCGGCCGTCGAGGTCGACAGCCCGCCGAGGCCCTCGAGGTCGCCCTTGCCCTCGTCGCTGACGAGGTGGCTGATGACGGCGCGCAGGTCCTTGAGGTCGAGCAGCGGCAGCCCGGCCTTGTCCGCGAAGTGGAACACCAGGCCCAGGCTGGACTCCTGGGTGTCGTTGAGCCCGAGAACCTTGCTCAGCAGCACCGGGCCGAAGGACGTCACGGTGGCGCGTACGGGCACGCCCGATCCCAGCCCGCCGAGCGCCAGGAACTCGCTGGGGAAGCCCCTGGCGTGCCAGTCGGTGCCCGTCTCCGCGGCCCGCTTGGTGATGCGGTCGCTGGTCACCCCGGGCGCCGCCATCCCGCTCACGTCGCCCTTGATGTCGGCCAGGAACACCGGCACGCCGGCGTCCGACAGCTGCTCCGCGATCAGCTGCAGGGTCTTGGTCTTGCCGGTGCCGGTCGCGCCGGCGACCAGGCCGTGCCGGTTGAGCATCGACAGCGGGATGCGTACGGGCGCGTCGGGGTGCGCCGCACCCTCGACGACCAGCGCCCCGAGCTCGAGCGCGGGGCCGGAGAACGCGTACGCGGTGCGGATGCTGTCGAGCGTGTCTGCCATACCGCGGACCCTAGCGGCGCGGTCCGACAACGGCTGCCCGGTCACGCCTCCTGCTGCGGCGCGCGGGCTAGGGTCCGGGGATGAGCCAGCAATCCGACCGTCTGGTGTGGGTCGACTGCGAGATGACGGGGCTCGAGCTCGCCTCCGACCTGCTCATCGAGGTCGCGGCCCTGGTTACCGACAGCGAGCTGAACATCCTCGGCGAGGGCATCGACATCGTCATCGGCGCCTCCGAGGAGCAGCTCGCCGGGATGCTGCCGGTCGTGCAGGAGATGCACGCCAGTTCCGGCCTCACCCAGGAGGTGCTGGCCTCGACCGTCACGGTGAAGGAGGCGGAGGAGCAGGTCCTGGCGTACATCATGGAGTTCGTGCCCGAGGCCCGCAAGGCCCCGCTGTGCGGCAACTCGATCGCCACCGACCGCGGCTTCCTCACCCGCGACATGCCCCAGCTCGACGACTGGCTGCACTACCGAATGGTCGACGTGTCGTCGATCAAGGAGCTGGCGCGTCGCTGGTACCCGCGGGCGTACTACCAGTCGCCCAAGAAGGGCGGCGGGCACCGCGCGCTGGCCGACATCAAGGAGTCCGTGACGGAGCTCGCGTACTACCGGCAGGCGATCATGGTGCCGCCGCCGGGACCGTCGACCGACGAGGCCGCGGCCATCAGCGCGGCCCTCGTGCAGGGCGTCTCGCGCCTGCCGTCGGCGGGCGAGCAGGTGCCGGACTGAGTCCGGTATCGTCGTCGCTCGCACCATGGTGGGTGTAGCTCAGCTGGTAGAGCACCGGGTTGTGATCCCGGTTGTCGCGGGTTCGAGCCCCGTCACTCACCCTCACAAAGCACCAGCCGGTCGCCCATTCGCGGTCGCCGAGCTGCTCCGCGAAACAGCTGCTCGGCCAGGCCCTGCCTGCAGTGCTGCCAACATCTTCGCGTGAAGAGCACCAGCGTCCGCGTCGACGCAGCGACCCACCGGGAGCTCAAGAGGTTGTCCGCCTCGCTCGGCACGAGCGTGGGGGCTACGGTCGCGCTGGCCGTCCGACGCCTTCTTCAGGACCAGATGGCCACCGAGCTGAGCGCCGACCTGTCCGCGCCGGAAACAGCTTGGCTCGATGCTGACCTGCGGTGATGTCGTCGAAGTGCTGGAGCAGGCGGCTCGCGAGGCGGGACACCGGCACCCCGCGGTCGTGGTCACGGCAAAGCGGTTGCTGAACGCGACCCCCTCTGTGCTGCACATCGTGCCGCTCACCTCGACCCGGCGCGGCCTCGCCTCCGAGATCGACATCGAGGCCGACCAGCACAACGGCCTGGCACGCGTCGTCAGCTCAGTGTCAGCACGTCCGCGCGGTCCCGGCCAGGCGCTTTCGATCAGCCCTACGGCAACGTCGGGACCGCCACCCTCGCCCAGATCCGCGAGGTCCTCGGTCTCCTCCTCGACGTGGCGTAGCCGCTGCTGTGCCGCGACGGCCACACCACCTGGGCCGCCCGCCCGCACGCTTGCGCGCTTCGCTCTCGGTCGACGTCCATCAGCTCGCGAGTCAGGGGCTGTAGCGGCTGGGCCCGGACCTGCACCAGAACTCCGAGCAGAATCGGAGGGCCTGGCCCGGTCCCCTACGGCAGCGACCGTGCTGTCGATCCCGGCCGGCGAGTGCATCGTCTTACACTTCGTGGCACCATCAGGTCATGGCTGACATGATCACCTTCCGCCCCGACGAAGATGCGCTGCGGGCGCTCTCGCTGCTCACTCGAGATGGGACCTCGGTCTCCACCGCAGTCCGGGAGGCGCTGATCGAGGCAGCCGGGGCGCGCGCCCAGCAGCTCCTGCGCGCAGAGGCGGCGGCACTTGCCGCCGACCCTGTAGACCGCTCCGAGTCGGCGCAGGTGCTCAGGGAGATGGAGACACTGCGTGCGTGGTGAGGTCTTCCGGCTCAAGGCTCCACGCGACAGCCGCGGACACGAGCAGTCCAGCACTAGGTACGGCGTGGTGGTCCAGTCGGACTCGCTGCCACTGTCGACCTGGCTGGTAGCGCCGACCTCGACGTCGGCTCGCGCCGCGAGCTTCCGGCCTGAGGTCGAGGTGCTCGGCCAGCTGACCCGTGTGCTGGCCGAGCAGACCGCGGCGATCGACCCCGAACGGCTCGGCGCCGCCGCCGGACACCTGACCTACGACGAGCTGCGACAGGTCGACGCCGCGCTCCGGCTGGTGCTTGCGCTCTGATCTAGCGTGAGCTGGCACCTGCTGGTCCGGGCGGTAGACGTCGCGGTCGCCAGGAAGCGCACCGCCACGGGCGCGCCGGCCGAAGCCCGGAGCCGTGCACCGAACGTCGCGGTGGACGACCCCGCCGACGCCAGCAGCGACGTGCGGATCAGCCGCCCGGCCAGTCCGCCAGGAGCTCCTGCACCACCTGCTATTCGTACACCGCTAGGCCGCGTTTCCGCATCCCTGCCCTGAGCCCCGGCTCCCATCGCGTCGACACCTCGCGGCCCTTAAGCGGCGCTCGGGCCCGCGACGCAGGCTCGGGCAGCGGCGGGGCGGGCAGCTCGCACGCCGCGAGCGCGCTGGCCGCCGCTCGCCCCTGGTCGGAGACCGTCGCCCGGTCGCGGTCGAGGCGGGCGACGTCCTGCTCGAGCCGGGCGGTGGAGGTCTCTGACCGGGCGGCGGCCTCGGCGGCGAGCTTGGCGGGCTCGATGTCCTCGCCGACCTGCGGCTGGCGCAGCCAGTAGAGCAGCCGCAGCAGGTCGTCGTAGCGCTGCGGGTCCAGGCCGAACAGCAGTCGCCCGACGTGCTCCTTTAGGCCCGCGGCGAGTCGAAGACCTGCCCGCCGGCGGGCGTCACGACCTCGCGCAGCGCAGCTGCGGGAGCGGGGTGCCGTCGTCCTCGATCAGCGGCACCGGCTCGGGGCAGGTGAAGAACTAGGTCGCGGCGGTCTTCGCGCTCGCCGAGTGCCGGATGCCGACGGCGCAGGTGAGCGACGTGCCCTCGGGGGCGGCGGAACTCGACCCACAGGTAGCCGGTGCGGGTGCCCGTGCCGCTGGAGCCCTCCTGCATCAGCCACAGCAGGCTGGTGCGGTGCCGCGCCGAGGCAGTCATCCGGGCCTTGTCGCCGTCGAGCACGTACGGCAGCAGCATCTCGAGGGTCTTGCTCTTGCCCGCGCCGTTCGCGCCGCGAAGCAGCAGCCGGCCGCCCTCGCAGGTGAAGACCTGCTCGTCGTACTGCCAGACGTTGAGCACGCCCGCCCGCGCCAGCTGGAAACGGCCCATCTAGAACAGACCTCGGCGTACGTCGTCCGCGGGGCGTAGCGGGCCGCGGCGGGGTGCAGCCAGACCCGTCTGGCACCAGCAGCGCAACCTGGCCGAGCACCTCGAGCACGTCGGCGCGCAGCACGTCGTTGTCGGCGTACGCCTTGCGCAGCCCGCGGCGGTGGTCGGCGACCACCTTCTCCAGGCCGCGGTCCAGGTCCTGCAAGCGAACGTGCGTGCGCTCGTGCTCGCGGGCGTCTCGTACGAGGTGCTCGAGCAGCAGCAGCGCGGCGTGCCGCTGCGACCCGGTGCCGGGGAACGTGACGTCGGACAGCTCGTCGTCGGGGTCGACGGCGATCGCCCCCTCGGCGCGCAGCTCGAGCTCGGGGCCGAAGGCGTCGCGGAACCAGTGAGCCTCGCGGTGCCGGCTGCGGCGCCACCACTCGGCCTGCTCCTCGGGCAGGTCGTCGGTGGACAGCACGGGCTGCTCGAGCAGCCGACGGCGTACGGCGACGCGGGCGCCGCCGGCGGCGCTTGGCAACGCGGCGGTCTCGAACAGGTCGGCGGGGCCGGTGGCGCCGGACAGGCTGGCGGCCACCAGCAGCCGGAGCCGGTCGCGGCGCACGTCGAGCAGGCTGGTGGTGTCGCCGCCCTCGGCCCAGCGCACCAGGTCACCGTCGCGCTCGACCAGCACGCCGAGCTCGAGCAGGGTCAGCAGCGCCGCGGCCAGCGCCCGCCGGTCGCCCGGGGTGTCGAGGTCGACGACGAGGTCGGTGTCGGCGACCGCGCTGCGCACCTCCGCGACGAGCTCGTCGACCAGCAGCTGCGCCGGGCTGCGGGTGAGAGCGGCGAGCACCAGGCAGAGCAGGGCGTACGCCCGGGGCTCGAACGGCCGGCCCTCGCCGCGGACAGCCGCTTGCGCAGCGGTCGGCTCGCGTCGTGCCCGAGGCCGGCCTTGAACAGCCGAGCGGCCTTGGGCTCGACGAGCAGGCGGTAGCCCAGTCCCTCGGCGAACAGCCGCTCGAGCGCCTCGCGGTGCCGTCGTACGAGCAGCAGGTCGTCCGCGCCCGGCCCGTCGGCGGTGAGCAGCGGGGTGCGCAGCAGCGCTCGGGCTGCCCGGCGTCGCTCCGCGGTGGCCTGGGTGTCCTCCGCAGGTGCGGGGCGGGCCGGGCTCTCGGGCATCCGCGAACCCTGTCGGCGGTCATTGAAATACAGGAGTATCCAGGGCGTATATCCTCGCGTCCATGACGAAGCGCCTGGTGGACATCGACGACGAGCTCCTGGCGCAGGCGAGGATCGCCCTCGGCACGACGACGATGAAGGAGACGGTGTCGACGGCTCTGCGTGAAGCCGTCGACCTCGTGAACCGGCGGGCGCACGTGTTGCGGCTCATCGACGACGGGCTGCCCGATCTGCGGGATCCGGAGATCGTGCAGGCAGCGTGGCGGTAGCCCGCTACCTCGTCGACAAGAGCGCCCTAGCCCGAATGGACCGGCCGCTCGTCCAGGACCGGCTCGCGCCACTCCTGCTCGCCGGACTCGTCGCCACCTGCTCCCTGATCGACCTGGAGGTCCTGTTCAGCAGCCGCAGCCCGGCGGAGTACGAGGAGCTGCGCCTCGAGCGGCTGGGCTTCGAGCGCCTGGACATCGAGCAGGTCGACTGGGACAGGGCGCTCGCCGTCCAGCGCCTGCTCGCCCGGGCGTCCCGCCATCGCGTGGCGGGGATCCCAGACCTGGTGATCGCCGCTGTCGCGGAGCGCCACCGGGTGACGGTCCTGCACTACGACCGGGACTTCGACGCGCTTTCGGAGGTCACCGGTCAGGCTGTGCAATGGGTGGTGCCGCCGGGCGCAGCGCTGTAGGCGGTCAACGACGGGACCTCAACGACAGCCTCGTCCCGCATCCCGTCCAGGTCGCCGTCCCAGCCCGAGCCTTGCATCGCGAGCACCTCGGCCAGGCTCATCGGCCGTGATGACGCGTCCGGTGCCGGGATCGCCGTGACGCTACGCGAGCTCCAGCGTCAGGTCGACCAGCTCCAAGGCCCCGGACGGGCTGCGTACGCGGGTCGACCGGCCGGGCGTACGGCGCACCACCAGCGCGACCTGCTCGGACCGCGCGGTCGCCGGCGCCTTCAGCGGCCCGCCGGCGCCGGACAGCGCCCGTGCGTACAGCTCGAGCAGCGCCGCGCGGGCACCGTCGGACAGCTCGAGCTCGGCGTGCACGCCCCGGCACGCCGCCAGCTCGCGCAGCGCCTCGTCGCGCTCGTGCTGGCCCCGCTCCCGCTCGGCGATCCGGCGGGCCTTGGCCGCAGCGAAGTCCTCCCGCCGGGCGGTCGCGCCGGCCGCCTTGCGCTCCCCCGAGGCCCGCAGCATGACCGGGACGTCGGCCACCGGCGCCCGCCACCACGAGCTGGTCGCCGGCGGCGGGTCGGCGTCGGGGTCGGCGACGAACGACAGGTGCCGGCAGGAGTACAGGCCGAACGCGGCGGCCCAGAGCGCGTGCGCGTCGCCGGGCTCGCTCGCGTCGAACCAGGTGGCCAGGCGCAGCAGGTCGGCGTAGCGGCTGACCTCGCGCTCGGTGCTGGTCGAGATCCGTCGCAGGTTGACCAGCAGCGCCCGCATGGCGCGGGTGGCGAGCGAGCGCACCTCGTCGGCGTCGCTGCGCCGCCCGGGGCCGCCGCGGAACCAGGTCTGCAGCCCCTGCCAGTCCTGCTCCTCGAGCCCGAGGCTGCGCCGCGCCCGGACGCCTTCGAGCCCGAGCAGGCGGGTGCCGGTCGCGGCCCGTTCGAGCAGGGCCTGCTGGCGGGGCTCGAGCTCGACGAGCAGCTCGGCGATCTGCGGCACCGACCGGGCCACCTCGTCGACGAAGCGTTGCAGGTAGTCCAGCAGCGCTGCCTTGAACGCCTGGAAGTCCTCGCGGCCGAGGTCGTACCGGTCGAGCACCGCGGCCAGGCTCGCGTAGAAGTCGCGGGTGCTGGTCACCAGCCGCTCGAACTGCGCGAACACCGTCACGACCTGGCGGGCGACCTCGTCCGGATCGGCGCCGGCGAGCCGCTCGTCGTCGTACTGCGCGAGCCTCCGCAGCCCGCCCAGGATGCCGCCGAGCATCTCCGTCGAAGACCTCGCGGACCTCGTCGGTCGCGCCGAGCAGCTCCTCGACCTGCCGGTGCACCAGCTCCCCGCGCTGGGTGAGCTGGTAGCGGGCGCGGGTGGACAGGTACTCCCGGATGCTGCGCGCCTCGGCCTCGCGGGGGCTGCGCGCCAGGTTGCCGCGCTCGACGAGCTAGGCTCAGCCGCGCGTCGACGGTGTCCACGTGTAGATCGAACCCGTCGAGGCGCTCGGCGACCTCGGGCCCCGACAGGTCCGACAGGTCCGACAGCAGCCCGGCGGTGCCGCGGTGAAGACCCATCGAGATGAGGTCCGGGACACCGGCACGAGGACTCCCGTCGGGCTGTCCACGAACAACTCGGCGCGCAACAATGCAAAGGTACGGCCACTTCCCTTGTACTTGACGGAGCCAGCGGCTCAGCAATGCAACAAGTGCTGCACTGCTGAGCCGGGAGCTCGGCCGAGGTGGTCGCTCGGCGGGACCACGACCCACGCTCAGCTACCGCCGGCACGGCCTGCTTCCGCGGCGCCAGTGCCCTCGACCGGTGACTGGTCCAGGCGGCCACCGGTCCCCACCCACTGGAGGACCGGCTAAGGGCTTGACCTGCGTCAGGACAGGGCCGCGCCCTGCGACCGGGCCAGCACAGGGGCGCACACCAACAGCGACCGCAGCAGCTCCTGCGTCTCCGGGTCGGTGCTGTGGAGCAGCGAGCCGAGCATCCCGCGGGTGAGCAGCACCTTGTACGTGTTGCGCACCGCGACGTCGAACTCCTCGACCGGCGCCCGCTTCACCGCGGTGTCGAAGCTGCGGGCGGGCTGGGCGACCCAACGCCCACTCCTCCACACGAGATCGTTCCCGAGGATTACGCCGGACCAGTCGTACTCGAAGCCCTGCGCCGTGTAGACGCACCCGACCTGCCCGAACCCAGCGGGGTCACTGGACCAGAACGGCCGGCCGGGCGCGCCGCCGACGGAGGTGTCCTTCTTGTTGTTCCAGGGCCGCTTCCAGTGCCCGATGACCACGTCGTCGACGAGCGTGCCGTCCGGTCGGGCGTCGCTCCACGGCCAGCAGTAGCCGGCGCTCATCCGCGCGGTGTAGCCACGCTCCTGCTGCACGGCGAGCAGCTGCTCCAGCTCCTCAGGCGAATCCGCCAGCCGTACGTCGAAGTGCTCGTCTCCCTCCCACGGGACCGGCCCGCCCGGCTCGAGCCCGAGCAGCCGCAGCACCCAGGTCTCGTACGCCCGGCTCCCGCCGCAGCGGAACTGCCCGTCGAGCTGCACGACCCGGACGTGGACCCCGAGCCGCTGCGCTGCCTCGGTGATCTCGCCGACCGAGCCGAGCTCTCCCGGACGAACGACCTGGTGCTCGTCGAGCAGGAACACCGGCACGTGCGCCACCCGCAGCAGCTCCTCCACCTGCGGCGTGCCTGTGCGCAGCGTCGCGCGGGTGTACCGGTTCGCGGAGGTCTCGCGGATCCGGTGCGCCTCGTCGCAGATCAGCACGTCGAGGCTGTTCGGCTCGAGCTCACCGAACTGGTTGAAGTAGCGGAACATGCTGCGCACCCGGGGCGCGCGGCTGCCGGCCACCCGGCGCAGCGTCTGGGTGAACGCCGACGAGCCGGTCGCGTGCAGCACGGTCCGGCCCTGCCGGGACAGCTCACCCAGCAGCGACAGCGCGATCACGCTCTTGCCGGAGCCCGGGCCGCCGACGACGACCACCGCCTCCTTGGTCATGCCGCGGCGGCTCTGCTCCAGCGCCCGCAGCACGAGGCTGTACGCCACCTGCTGCTCCTCGAGCAGCCGGAACTGCTGCCGGTGCTGCACCTCCTCAGCGGCGAGCGCGAGCAGCTGCCGACTGGGGCGTACGGCGCTGCCCAGGAGCAGGTCCGCCGCATCCGCGCCGCGAGCGGGTGCCAGCCTGGACTGCAGGTAGTGCTGGAACGCCCCGCGCTGCTGGCCGGTGAACAGCCGCCCGTACTCGTCCTCCGGCAGCCGCCACAGGTCCTCGACCTCGAGGTCAGTGGCGTTGTGCAGGTACGCCACCCCCGCCAGCGGGTCGTGCAGCGGCCCGAGGGCGCTCAGGAAGTCGAGCAGGTGCCCGCAGTAGCGGCGCACCTGCTCGCCCGGGTGCAGGTGCTCACCGCCGTACCCCTGGACCTGGCAGACGTCGACCGTGTCCTCCAGCACCGTCGCCGAGCTCCACTGCTTGAGCTCCACGACGACGTACGACGGCTGTCCCGTCACCGGGTGCACCCCGCAGAGCACGACGTCGGCCCGCTTGCTCGTGAGCGGCAGCTGGTGCTCGACCAGCACCTCGACGTCGTCGAGGCCGGCGAGGCTGAGGTCGTACGCCAGCACCGGCAGGCTGCGCTCCCAGGAGCGGACCTCGCCGTCCGGAGGCCTACGGGAGAGCTGGTGCACGTACTGCTCGGTCAGGTTCAAGAACAGGCTCTTGTCGAGCGCCTGGGCGCGGAACTGCGCGCTGGGTGCGCGGAACAACGGCACGACGACCCCGAGGAAGGCAGGTGAGACCCACCTGCGGGTGGGGGCTCACCGCTCGGGCTTGCTCGTCGGGCCGCAGTGCTGACCCCGGGAATGTACGCAACGCCCGAGGCCTGACTGCGCTGGCTGCCGCGCGTCACGTACATAGGGTCGGGACGTGGACATGGTCAGCGGGTTGGAGGTGCGGGTGGTGCGGGCGGACGACCCGATGGTCGCGCCGGTGCTCGCGGACCTGAACGAGGACTACGTACGGCGCTACCCGAGGTTCGACGTGGCCGGGGAGATGACCCGCTACCCCGACTCGGACTTCGAGCCGCCCGGCGGGACGTTCCTCGTACTGCTGGACGGCGACGAGGTGGTGGCGGCGGGGGCGTACCGGCACTACGACGCCGACACGGTCGAGCTCAAGCGGGTGTGGACGTCACCGCGCCGTCGCCGGCTCGGGTTGGGGCGGCTGGTCGTCGAGGTGCTGGAGCAGGCGGCGCGCGAGGCAGGCCGCGCGAAGGTCTTCCTCACCACCGGACCGCGGCAGCCGGAGGCGCGCGCGCTCTACCTCGCGCTCGGCTACACCCCCGTCGGCGACCATGACGGCATCGTCGAGCGGGCGGACGGCCCGCTGCCCTTCGTCAAGGAGCTGTGATGCTGAAGGCTTTCGACCACGTCGGGATCACCGTCGCGGACCTCGACCGAGCCACGGCGTTCTTCGAGGCGCTCGGCCTCGAGGTCGAGGGGCGGGCCGCGGTCGAGGGCGAGTTCATCGACACCGTCTGCGGTATCCCCGGGTCGAGCACCAACATCGTGATGCTGGTCCCGCCCGGCGGCGGCACCAAGGTCGAGCTCTCGAGCTTCGTACGGCCGCCGCACGTGCCCGGGTCGGCGGCGGCGATGGCCAACGAGCTGGGGCTGCGCAGCGTCGCGTTCGAGGTGGAGGACCTCGCCGGGGCGCTCCAGCGGCTGGCGCAGGACGGCTACGGGCTGATCGGCGGGGTGGGCGAGTACGAGGGGGTCTGGCGGATGGCGTACGTCCGCGGGCCCGAGGGGATCACGGTGGCGCTGGCCGAGCGGCTGAGCTGATGCGACGGCGCTGACGGTGAGCGGGTGTCGCTGACTCGCTCGTCGGGCCGCAGTGCTTGACGCGCCGCAACCTACGCGACGCTGCGCCAGCTCGCACGGACGTCACGGCGCTCGCACATCACGGCGAGACCCGTCAGCGCGCCCGGACCAGGGCGGCGTGCGCGAGCGCGCGCCCGACCGCGGTGACCGCTCGGTTGCCCCAGTCGATGTCGTGCCAGGCACCGGCGACGTCGAGCACCTCCAGCGCGTCACCCGCGGCGTGGGACGGCGCGTACGGGCTCACCACACCACCCCCGCCCGTGACCCAGCCGGCTGAGGTCAGCACCTCGGCCAGGGACCGGTGGTCGCTGCGCCCGGCCGCGACGGCAACCAGCACGAGCGGGACCACCGTACGAGCGAACTCGTCCCGCGGCCGGCCGGCGAGCCGGTCAGCCAGGTGCAGGAACAGCCCGTGCGGATCGTCGCGCAACGCCGCACCCGCTTTCGTGGCCAGCAACTGCCCGCGGGACACCCGTAGCAGGCCGGCGCGTTGCGCCGAGGCGCGCAGCCGACGTACCGGCTCGGTCAGGTCCTCGCGGTTGCGCTTGCCGATCCAGCGGTCCTCAGGCCATAGCGCGTCCATCGCCTCGGTGACGAGCGCGGGCGGCAGCCACCCGGCGGCGGTGAGCTTGACGCCCGCACCCACCCGGTGCAGCAGCCAGCGGTACCTCGCGGTGGCCGTCTGCGCGACGTCGTCGTCCACCGCCATCAGCTGGTCGAGCCCGGCGGCGTCGAGCAGCTCGAGCAGGACGGCCTCCTCAGGCGTCCCGTACAGCTGCTGCTGCAGCGTGCGCAGCCCCGGCGGCATCGACCGGGTGGCGCTCCAGGCGGCGAGCGCAGCCTGCGCCTCGGCGAGCTCCCACGGCGGCGCCGCGCCCGCGTCCCAGTCCCCGATGCCACCGCTGTCCTCCGGCGGCGCCGTCCCGTGCCCGGTCAGGAGCCGTACCTCGTCGACGGCCGGCCCGACCTGCTCGACGACCAGCCGGTGGTGCCAGTCGTCGCCGTAGTCGTACAGGTAGGTCAGCACGTCCCCGGTCGCGGCGAGCACCTCGTCCAGCCGTACGTCGCTGGTCGGGACGCCGTCGTCCTCGCCCTCCTCGACGTCGTACGGGCACAGGTACTTCTCGCCGTCGCCCCACGCCTCGTCGTCCAGGCTGAAGCGGTGCAGGTGGCTGTCCGTCCAGTCGAAGACGGCCTGCAGCACACCGTGCAGCTGGTCCAGCCGCAGGGTCGACGGCAGCACGAGGCGGCGCCAGACCGGCGGCTTGGCGCCGACAAGGTCGACGCGGACGGTCACACTGAACGGCTCCGTCGCTCGACGGCGTCGGCGGCGCTGCGCCGCCGGGCTAGCCGGGCTGCGTGCCCGGGCGCCGGCCAGGTCGAGCAGCTGAAAGGTCGTCGCACGCAACTGGTCGAGATCCATCGCGGCGATCGCCTCGGACACCTCGGGAGGAAGTTTCGACGGCTGTCCGGGTCGGCGGCGCGGCATGCACGGACCGTACGTCGTGCCGCACGACGCGGCTGCACCTGCCGTCCCGAGCACAGCCGGAGGTGGTCGACCCGGATCCCTTCACCCGTGCAGGAGCGTCGGCAACCCGTTACGGTCCGGGCGTGACCGTGGTGTGGCGCGGCGACTTCCCGGACCCGTTCCTGCTGCAGACGCAGGGCCGCTGGTTCGCGTACGGCACCCAGACCCGCGACCTGGACGTGCAGGTGATGACGTCCTCGGACCTGCTGACCTGGACGCACCTGGGCAACGCGCTGGCCGGGCTGCCTCGGTGGGCGGCGCCGGGCCACACGTGGTCACCGGCGGTGCTGCCGCGCCCGGACGGCTACGTCCTCTACTACGTGACGAGGCTGCGCGCTGCCGGCCGCCAGGCGCTGTCGGTGGCGGTGGCGGACCGGCCGGAGGGGCCGTACGTCGATGCCTCCGACGAGCCGCTGGTCTACCAGCGCAGCCGGGGCGGCTCCATCGACCCGGACCCCTTCGTGGACGCCGACGGCACGCCGTACCTGCTGTGGAAGAGCGACGACAACGCGCTCGGCGGGCGGACCGTGCTGTGGGTGCGGCAGCTGCGGCCCGACGGCCTGGGCTTCGACGGGCGTCCGGTCAAGGTCCTGCGCCAGGAGCTGGCGTGGCAGCGGCCGCTCGTGGAGGCGCCGTCGATGGTCCTGCACGACGGGACTTACCACCTGCTGTACAGCGCCGGCCGGTGGGAGTCGAGCGGGTACGGCGTGGGCCACGCGACCGCTACCCGACCGACCGGGCCGTTCACCGCGAGCTCCCGGCACGGTCCGTGGCTGCACGGCCCGGACGGCCCGGGCGGGCAGAGCGTCGCGCGGGGCGGGGACGGGCAGCTCCACATGGCCTACCACGCCTGGCTCGATGGCCTGGTCGGCTACGCCGCCGGGGGCGCGCGGGCGCTCCACGTGGATCGCCTCGACCTCACGAAGGCCGTGCCCAGACTGGTCTAGTCGCGTTCGAGGTGGAGGACCTCGCCGGGGTGCTCGACCGGCTGGCGCAGGACGGCTACGGGCTGATCGGCGGTGTGGGCGAGTACGACGGGTCCTGGGCCGAGACGGGCGTGAACCTGGCGAGGAAGCGGCGTAGCGACTCCGCGTCGCTGGACACCCCGGTCAGCAGTTCATGCGCACGACGTCGGGCACGGCGACGTCCTCACCGCTCTCGATGCCCTGATCGGCCCGGTCGTTGGTGACCGAGCCCGGACGTCGCGGGAACTCGATCCAGGCAGAGGTGTCGACGAGGATCACGTGCCCGCCCTCAGCTCGACCAGGTCACCGCTCCAGCCCACAGCCTCCATGGACAGCGCCTCCTCGCGGGTCATGGGCTCGACGAGCAGGCGGCGCAGGGCGACGTCGACGGCTTCCCGCTTCGTGCGCAACCCGTCGAGGGCGAGCACCTGCGCGATGAGTGGTCGGTCTTGGGCCCCGGCGCAAGCGGGTGCACCCCAGCTGTGGACTGTGGACGACGGCAGCAACCGGGCGCGTGGGCCATGCGACGGTGCCGCCATGACCCGCTTCGCCGCCGCGGCGGCCGACCTGCTGCTCGCCCACGGACCGCTGTCCCAGGAGGACCTGCACGCACTCGCCGTCGAGCGCGGCCTCACGCGTACCAAGCACCCGAACACCCTGATGTCGGCGCTGACCCTGGACGACGCCTTCGTCCAGCGGCCGGACGGGCGCTGGGACGCCGCCGTGCGGCTGCTGCAGGGGCAGGTCTTCACGACGCGGCCACGCACCAGCCGCGACGATGTTGTGTGGACCCACCGCGACCTCGACCCGTTGACGCTGCTGCCGACCCTCCCGCTCGACAGCGGTGGCGTGCTGGTCCGTGGCAAGGGCCAGGCCGAGTGCTGGACCGGTCCAGCGGGCTGGCTGCCGGCGCTGTCCGAGGGCGGCTTGCTCGCGCTGCGCTGGACCGGGACCAGCCTTTCCGCCTCGGCCGTCGACGTACCGGCCGGCGACTCCGGCGACGTCCGGCGGGTGCGCGAGGTCCTGGACAGACACGCCCGCCTCGATCGCCACCCGGTGTGGAACCCCCGGCCGGAGGTGTCCCTGGCGCGCGCCGTCCTCAGCGCGCTCGTCGAGGCGCCGGACCTGTTCGCCGCGCCGCTCCCACCGCTGCGCGAGCTCGTGCCGCTGCCCGAGGGCCTGCGGCCGTGCGACGACGGCGCGCCCGGAACGCGCGACGCCCGGATTCGCGTCGTGGAGGTGCCCCTGCCCGAGCGCGTGCACGGCGAGCTCGTCCGCCGGGCCGACCTGATCGGGGAACGTCTGTCCGAGTACGCGGCACTGCTGCTGGGCGCCGCCGCCGACCGCGTGCAGCCGGGTCCGCGGGAGTACGCCGGCTACGACGCGTACGAGCCGCCCGGGTACCCCGCCCGTGGCTGGCAGCGCTGAGGTGGGCCGTCGGGTGTTCGGTGAGCCGGTGGCCGTCCTGTTGCACGAGCTCGCGGCGCACACGGGCGACGCAGAGCTCGTCGACGACGGCATGCTGGGGTTGCGGGCCGCCGAGCAGGTCCGCGGCCGCTTCGACCGGCTCGACCCGCACGAGCTGGAGGCTGCGGCGGTGCTGCGGGTGGCAAGACAGGTGACGGCGGCAGCTCGGGAGAGCGGGCTCCAGGCACGCAGCCTGCAGGAGCGCGCGCTGCTGCTCGGACGCGTGTCGCGGTTGTCAGCAGCGTGACCGCGGAACTGTCAGGTGACCGACGGCGGTGGACCACATCCCGTGAGATCACGTCGGTGCGCTTCAGCGTCCCGGTGCAGGCGTCGGCGCCGGATGGAGCGATGTCAGGACGAGGCCGGGAGCCGGGGTGGCAGCCCGAACGCGGGGAACAGCGCGTCCGTGTCGAGGAAGTTCGTCATCCCGACGATGCGGACGCCGTCGGTCTCGACCATGAGCAGCGACCAGGGCAGGTAGCCGCCGTCCGCCGCGACGCGGTACTGCCCCCAGGCGGTCGCGCCGTTCGCCTCCACCGGTACGAGGACCGACCCCCGGCACTCGGCGCCCGGTCCGAGCAGCCAGGCGGCGATGTCGTCCGGTCCCTGCAGCCACATCGCGTACGGCGGCATGTTGAGCGTCGCGTCGTCGCGCAGCAGGCCGACGAGGGCGGCGACGTCGTACTTCTCAAACGCCGTGACGTAGCGGGCGAGCAGCGCCGCGAGGTCGGCGGTCAGCGGCTCGGGTCGCTCCGGCAGCGCCGCGGCGGCCATGGTCGCGCGCGCCCGCTGCAGCGCGCTGTTCACCGCGGCGACCGACGTGTCGAGCAGCGCGGCCACCTCTGCGGCCTGCCAGCGCAGGACGTCGACGAGCACGAGTACCGCGCGCTGCTTGGGAGCCAGGTGCTGCAGCGCCGCGATGAAGGCCAGCCGGACCGAGTCGCGCGCCTCGACGAGCACCGCCGGGTCGCCGTGCTCGGGCAGCACCGCGGACGACGCGATGGGCGTCACCCACTCCTCAGCGGGCCGCTCGGCGCCGAGGGACTCGAGGACAGGCACCGCCGCCGGGCCCAGCTCCATCGGCCGCGCCCGGCGCGACGCGCTCCGGAGCTGGTCCAGGCAGACGTTGGTCGCGATCCGGTACAGCCACGTCCGCAGCGCCGCGCGTTCCGCGTCGTACGCACCCCGCCAGGCCCGCAGCATCGTCTCCTGCACCGCGTCCTGCGCGTCTGCGGCCGAGCCCAGCATCCGGTAGCAGTACGCCGTCAGCTCGCGCCGGTGCGCCTCGAGGTCGTCCGGCGCAACGGCCGGCTGCGTCGTCGTCACAGCGTCGCTCGTCACAGCGTCGTCGTCACAGACGTCATCGACACAGCGTCGTCGTCACGCGTCGGCCGGCGGCTGGCGCAGCTTGAACACGGCGCCCTGCGGGTCGGCGAGGGTGGCGAGCCGGCCGTACGGCGTGTCCTCGGCCGGGTCGACGACGGTCGCCCCGAGCTCGACGGCCCGGGCCACGGTCGCATCCGCGTCGTCGGTGAAGAAGTACACCTTCCAGGCCGCCGGCGCGCCCTCGGGCAGGAAGCCGGCCGCGTCCATCACGCCCGCCACCTCGCGACCGTCGATGACCGCCGTCGCGTACCGGAAGCCCGGCACGTCCGACACCACCTGGACCTGGCAGCCGAGCACGGAACGGTAGAACGCGAGGACGGCGTCGTAGTCGCGGGTGTGCAGCTCGAACCAGCTCGGGGCGCCCGGGACGTCGAGCACCGGGAAGCCGGTGTGCGTGCCGGCCTGCCAGATCCCGAACGCCGAGCCGCCCGGGTCGCCGAGCACCGCGAGGCGGCCCAGGTCCATCACGTCCATGACCGGCGCGTGCACGGCGCCGCCCTCGGCCTGCACCAGCTGCGCCGTGCGCTCGGCGTCGGTCGTGGCGAAGTAGACGGTCCAGGCGTCGACGGTGCCGGGCATCGAGCCGACGAGCCGCTCGCCTTCGCGCAGGAAGTTGGCGTAGTTGCCCATGGCCGCATCCGGCGTCTCGGCGTCCCAGCCGAACAGCGCGGTGTAGAAGGCCAGGCTCGCGGCGTGGTCGGTGCTCGTGAGGTCGGCCCAGCACGGCGCCCCTGCCGCGCGGGGGGTGCGGGTCGTCCGGGCGGTGCTGGCGGGGCTGGTCATGGTCGGTCTCCCTCGGGTCCGCCACCGCCGTGCGCGGTGGTGTGCCGGTACCTACGCCCGAGCGTGCCAGAACTCATCGGCGCTGCCGGCGACGGCCTCAACGCCGCCAGTCCTCGTGGTTTCCCGCGCTTCGGTGCAGGAAGGAGGCCTGGCGGCTGGTGGGAGGTCGGCACCCACGCCGCTGAACTCCGCCCACCAGGGGCGTCGGTGTGCCGGTCAGCGACGGACGGCTCGGACGACCCACCAGGCGGCGAGACCGGCCGCCGCCCACGGGCCGGCGACGAGCAGCGGGTCGAGCGCGTGGTGGCCGACGTCGGCGCGTCCCCTGCCGAGCCGCGAGCTGATCCCGTGACCGCGGACCTCGGTGAGCACGCCCGTCTCCGTGACCGGGTTGTCTGGGCGCAGCGAGAACAGCGACGCGACGTGGTGCTCGACCGCGTCCACCCGGTCCGCGGCGAGAAGGATGAGCCAGTGCGCCGCCCGCGCCTCGCTGTAGCGGCGGTAGGCGGCCCGGCGCAGCACCCCCGACAGCCCTTTGAACGGCTGGGCCGTGCCGAACACGGGGGTGAGGAAGGCGTGCTCGATCGACCGCTCGCGGGGCACGAGCTCGGGCTGCCGCTCGGGGAAGTCCCAGTGGGAGCCGTTGGGGTCCGGCACGGAGCGCAGCTTGGGGCGCGAGGGCCGGTCGGCCGGGTCCAGGTCGACGCCCCAGCCCGGGATGCGGGCGCGCAGCTGCTCGGCGGTCTCGGGCAGCGGCGGCTTGGCGGCGACGTACGTCGCGGTGGGTTGCTCCTGGCCGAGGACCTGGGGCGGACGGAGGTGCTGGTCGGGTGCGGTGGTCATGTCGCGCCCTCAGCTCCCGCCCGGCTGAACGAGAGCCTTGATGCAGCCGTCGAGCTTGGCCGAGAACATGTGGTAGCCCTCCGAGATGTGCTCGAGCGGGATGCGGTGCGTGACGATGTCGCGGGGCGTGAGGTGCCCGTTGCGCACGTGCTCGAACAGGCGCGGCCACTGCCGCTTCACCGGTGCCTGGTTCATCCGCAGCGTCAGCCCCTTGTTGACCGCGTCGCCGAACTTGACCGCGCTGAAGATCGGGCCGTAGGCGCCCACCACGGAGACGGTGGCGCCCTTGCGGACCGAGTCGATGGCCCAGTTGAGCGCGACCGGCGAGCCGCCCTGGAGCTTGAGCTTGGAGCCCGTGACGTGCATGAGGAGGTTGCCGTCGGCCTCGGCGCCAGCCGCGTCGATGGCGACGTCCGCGCCCAGGTGACCGGTCGTGCGCTTCAGCTCGACCACGATGTCGTCGACCTCGGTGAAGTTGATCGTCTCCGCGTGCGCGAAGGTCCGCGCCTTCTCCAGCCGCTCCGGCACGTGGTCGACGACGATCACGCGACCGGCACCCATGAGCCACGCGGACGCCGCCGCGAACAGCCCGACCGGGCCCGCGCCGAACACCACGACCACGTCGCCCTCGACGATGTCGCCCAGCTGCGCCCCGAAGTAGCCCGTCGAGGTCGCGTCGGTGAGCAGGACCGCGTCCTCCTCGTGCATCCAGTCCGGGATGATCGTCGGGCCGACGTCGGCGAAGGGCACCCGGACGAACTCCGCCTGCCCGCCGTCGTAGCCGCCGGCCGTGTGCGAGTAGCCGTAGATCGCCCCCAGCGCGGTGGCGTTGGCGTTGACGTTGTGGCAGTTCGACTGCAGCCCCCGGGCGCAGTACCAGCACGAGCCACAGAAGATGTTGAACGGGACCATCACGCGGTCACCGCGCTGCAGGTTCCGCACCGACGGGCCGACCTGCTCGACCACCCCGACGAACTCGTGGCCGAACGTGTGGCCGACCCGGGTGTCCGGCAGCAGCCCGTGGTAGAGGTGCAGGTCGGAGCCGCAGATGGCCGCCGTCGTCACCCGCACGATCGCGTCGTTGGGGTGCTCGATCGCGGGCATGTCCTTGTCCTCGACCCGGACCTTGTACGGCCCTCGGTAGACCATCGCGCGCATCGGCATCCTCCTGGCAGCGGCGCCCGCGGCGGGCACCTGCACGCGATGTGTCCCACCTGCCGCGGTTGCAACCCGCCGGCGACCAGCGGCCGGGCGATCGCGCCGACGTGCGCGAGCAGGGCGCTCGACAGCACCGGGGGGTGGCGCTGCCCGGCGAGACCGTCCGGGTGGTGGTCGATGGCGGCGCGGTGTTGCCCCAACCCAGCGGGGGGAGTAGGAACGGCTGCCACGCCGGTGAGGAGACCGCTCTGATGCAGATCTCGTGCGCGTTCCCGACGACCATGGACTCGCCCGACCTGATCCGGGTCGCGGAGGAGATCGGCTTCGAGCGGGCCTGGGTCTACGACACACCCCAGCAGAGCCCGGACGTCTGGATGACGCTGGCGTTGGCGGCCGCGCGCACCTCGACGATCGGCCTCGGTCCGGGCGTTCTCGTACCCAACCTGCGCCACCCCATGACCAATGCCGCGGCGACGGCCACCCTGGTCGCGCTGGCCCCGGGTCGGGTCGTGATCGGGTTCGGCACCGGCTTCAGCGGCCGGCGCGCGATGGGCTACCGCGCCATCCCGTGGTCGTTCATGACCGACTACATCCGTGCCTACAAGGGGCTGCTCGCCGGCGAGGTCGTCGAGTGGGAGGGCGCACGCATGCAGATGCTGCACCCGGGCGACGCCGGCGCCCCGCGTCCGATCGAGGTGCCGATCGTCATCGGGGCGTTGGGGCCGAAGGGCAAGGCGGTCGCGCACGAGCTCGGCGACGGGCTGTTCGTCACGCTGTCGGCGCCCGACTTCGCGACCGAGTTCTCCTCGGTGTCGATGCTGATGTGGGGCACCGTGCTGGACGACGGCGAGGACACGTCGAGTCCGCGGGTCAAGGCCGCGGCCGGGCCGGGTACGGCGCTCGCCTGGCACGGCAGCTACGAGTTCGGCGGCCAGGAGGCGACGGCGGAGGTGCCGGGCGGCAGGGCCTGGCTCGACGTGGTCAACCGCGAGCCGGTCGAGACCCGACACCTCAAGGTGCACGTGCAGCACTGTGTCGGGCTCAACGAGGCCGACGAGGCCGCCTGGGCCGAGGTCGGGCCCGAGCTGGCGACCGGGGCCACCTTCACCGGCCCCGCGAAGGAGGTCGGCAGCCGGGTGGCGGACCTGGCCGGAAACGGAGTCACGGAGGTCGTCTACCAGCCGTGTGGTCCTGACATCCGCCGCGAGCTGGAGCGCTTCCACGCGGCGGTCACCGCCTGAGCCCGACGTGCGGCGGCTGGGGCTGGACCGCCGCGGTGGGCTCGGGCAGCGGAGGGGTGGCCGCCGAGGCGAGGCTTCCGCAGCTCGACCACCCGCGCCGGCCCGCCGGGAGCCGTCGCGCACCTGGCGGCGCGGTGGGCAGCGCCCGCGAGAGGGGTAGGAGCGGACGATGACGACAACCCACGTGGATGCAGGGCCCCGCAAGGTCAGCCGCTCGGTGGACGTACGAGCGTCGGCGACGGAGCTGTTCGACGCGATCGCCGACCCGCACCGGCACGGTCAGCTCGACGGCTCCGGCACGGTGAAGGACACCGTCAAGGGACCGGAGCGCCTGTCGCAGGGCGCGAAGTTCTCGGTCAGCATGAAGCAGTACGGCGTGCCCTACCGCATCACCAGCAAGGTGACGCAGTACGTCACCGACCAGGTCCTGGAGTGGCAGCACCCGGCCGGTCACCGCTGGCGCTGGGAGCTCGCCGCGCAGCCGGACGGCACCACCCGGGTCACCGAGACCTTCGACTACAGCACCATCAACGGCCTCCAGGCCCGGGTGCTCGAGCTGATGGGAGTGCCGAAGCAGAACGCCGCGGGCATCGAGGCGACCCTGACCAAGCTCCAGCAGCAGCACGCCGGCTGACCGGGCCCGGCCGGACGCTCACAGCCGAGGTGCCCGGCAGAGCCCATGCCGTCGGTCAACCCACGATGACGACGTCCTCCGTGATGGCCGTCGGCAGCTGGCTGTCCGCGAAGTTGGGCACGTCGGCAATCGCCGCGGCGAACTCGGGCGTGCCACCGGCCGCCTCGAAGGCGGCCTGGTCGCTGAAGCTGAGGCTGGCCACCCCGAGGAACGGCGGCGGGCTCCCGTCCGGTGCACCCACCGCGTGCTGCTGCACATAGCGCTCCACGCCCGGGATCCTGGCGGCGATCGGACCGTGGTCGTCGCGCCAGTAGCGCAGCGCCTCCGCACGGTCGATGCCGTCCTTCTCGTACAGCACAAAGGTCACGGTGAACACGGCCACTCCTGTCTCTCGTCTCAGCCGGGGGTGCACCGTAACGGGACGCCGACCGGGACGACACCCCCGGCGAGGGAAGTGCTGCAGACCGTGCTGGTGCCGGCTACGCGCGCAGGACCTTCGCCATCGGCCTGCCCTTGGCCAGCTCGTCGACCAGCTTGTCCAGGTAGCGGATCTTCCGCATCAACGGGTCGTCGATGTTCTCGATGCGCACCCCGCAGATGGTCCCGGTGATCAGCGGGGCGGCCGGGTTGAGCCGCGCGGCGGCGAAGAAGTCCTCGAAGGTGGTTTCCGACGCCAGGTGCTCCTGCAGGGCCGCCTCGTCGAAGCCGGTCAGCCACTCGATGACCTGGTGGAGCTCGGGCTTCGAGCGGCCCTTCCTCTCCACCTTGTTGACGTAGTGGGGGTACACCGACGCGACACTGGTCGTGAAGATCCGGCTCACCGGCGGAGCGTAACGCTCCCGTCCTATCGTGATCGGATGCTGCTCGGGACGGACGACGTCCCGGTTCGCCGGCCCCGCCGGGTCCTGGTCGCCGGCACGACCGGTTCGGGCAAGACGACGCTGGCCGCCCGGCTGGGTCAGGTCCTGGACCTGCCGCACCACGAGATCGACGCCCTGTTCCACGGGCCCGGCTGGACGCCCCGCCCGTCGTTCGCCGCCGACGTGGACGCCTTCAGCCGTGCGGACCGGTGGGTGACCGAGTGGCAGTACGGCGCCGTACGCGACCTGCTGGCCGACCGCGCCGACCTGATGGTGTGGCTGGACCTGCCCCGGCTGCGGGTGCTGCGCCAGGTCCTCGGCCGCACGCTGCACAGGCGGCTGCGTCGGCAGGTGCTGTGGAACGGCAACCGCGAGCCGGCGCTGTGGACGGTGCTGCGCGACCCGGAGCACGTCGTGCGCTGGGCCTGGCGGACCCACCCCGACAGCGCGCGACGCATCGCGGCACTGCTGGAGCGGCGTCCCGAGCTCCCGGTCGTACGGCTGACCGGCCATCGGCAGGCCCGCACCTGGCTGGAGAACCTGCGCGCCGGCGCCCAGTGACGTCAGCCGGGCCCGTCCGAGGGGTCCGGGGGCAGCCAGTCGCCCGGCGGGTCCTCGCCGACCCGGCCGTCGACGGCCTCGCGGAGCAGGTCGGCGTGCCCGGTGTGCCGGGCGTACTCCTCCAGCAGGTCGAACAGCAGCCGGCGCAGGCTCGCCGATGCCCCGGCCGGGTCCGACATCTCCACCGGCTGGTCGAGGCTGCCGCGACGCAGGGCATCGGCGATCCGCTTGCGGGAGCGGGCCACCGCGGCGTCATAGACCTCGTAGACCTGGGTGGCCGGGCGACCGCCGACGTCGAAGGTCGCCGACCAGCCCTCCTCGGTGTCCCAGGTGCCCGGGTCCCACGGTCCGAGCGGCGCGCTGCCGGACAGGCGCCACGTGCTGTACAGCGTCTCCACCGCCGCCAGGTGGATCAGCAGGCCGCCGAGCGTCATGACGGAGGCGCCGACGCGTACGGCAAGGCCGGCCTCGTCCAGCCCGTCGGCCTTCCACCGAAAGGTCGCGCGCTGGCGTTCGAGCGCACCGAGCAGGTGCTCCGCCTCGGTCGCCGCGGTCGGGGGCTCCCACGGGGAGGGGGTCCAGGCTGCGTCCTCGGCCACCACGCCCGCATTGTGCAAGCCGCGAGGTGCCTGCGGGATGCTCGTCCCCGTGCCGGACGACCTGCTGGTGTGCTTCGTGGGCGACTCCTTTGTCGCGGGCGTCGGTGATCCGGAGCACCTGGGCTGGGTGGGGCGCCTCGCGGCGCGCACCCACCGCCAGCACCGGCCGCTCACGGCGTACGTGCTCGGGGTGCGCCGCGAGACCAGCCGGGACGTCGCAGCCCGGTGGCGGGCCGAGTGCGAGGCCCGGCTGCCGCCGGAGTGCGACGGGCGGGTGGTGGTGTCCGTCGGCGTCAACGACACGACACTCGAGGACGGCGCCGTACGGGTGGCGGCTCCCGACGCCGCGGCGCACCTGGCGGACGTGCTCCGGGGAGCGCGGCAGGCCGGCTGGCCGGTGCTGGTGGTGGGGCCGCCGCCGGTCGCCGACCCCGCGCAGAACGACCGCCTCGCCCGGCTGGACGCCGCCCTGTCCGCGGTGTGCGGCGCGGCCGCGGTCGGTTACCTGCCCGTCCTGCAGCAGCTGCGCACCGATGCCGTCTGGATGGAGCAGGTCACCGGCGGCGACGGCGCGCACCCGGGCGCCGACGGCTACCGGCGGCTGGCCGACCTGGTCTGGCCCCGGTGGCTGGCATGGCTCACTGCGGCCCGGTAGCGGCGCCCGCCACAGCTACGACTCGTCCGGCTCGGCGTCGTGTCCGTGTGGGCTCGGCCAGACGGCCACCGCCAGCAGGACGACGGCCCAGAGAGCCAGCGGGACGCCCGGCCAGAAGCCACGCAGGCTGCCGGCCGCCACGCTCTGCACCGACCAGATCCCGAGCATCAGCACCGCGGCGCCCAGCCAGTACCGCCACTCCTGCAGCCACTCCTGCAGGTCCTGCCGCTGCCGTGCCGCCAGCTCGGCGCGTCGCGCCACGGGCCCGAGCGGCAGGTCGGCGGCCACCGGGGCCAGCTCGCCGACCGTGCGCGCGCGCAGCACCAGCCCGAGGCGTTCCTCGTACTCCTCGGCGTCCAGGCGGCCGTCGGCCAGGCCCGCGGCCAGCCGCTCGACCACCGCGCCGCGGTCGCTGTCGCTCACCCGTCGCGCCGGTTCGGAGGTTCTCATGTCGGCTCCCGCAGTCGAGTATTCGAAATACGAATGTATTCTCGCAGACGTGGACCTGTCACGTGCCGCGCAGAAGCAGGCCAGTCGGCGGCGGGTCGGCCACGCACTGCTCGACCTGGCGGGCAAGGAGGGCCTGACGGGAGCCAGCGTGCGCAGGGTGGCGGCTGCCGCGGGCTGTTCGCCCGGTGCGGTGCAGAAGTACTTCACGACCAGCGACGAGATGCTGGAGTTCGCGCTGGACCTGGCGGGCGAACGGACCGCGGAGCGCCTGGCCTCGGTCGACACGCACGGCGCCGTACGCGACGTCGTGCGGGGCTGGATCGTCGCGACCCTGCCGCTGGACGAGGAGCGGCGGGCGGAGGCACGGGTCTGGGCCGAGTTCGCGGCCCGGGCGGCCGGCCACCCCCCGTTCGCGGACACGCTGACCCTGACGGACCGGGAGGTGCGGGCGGCCCTCGCCGGCGTCCTCGACGCCGCGCGGGCACGGGGCGAGCTGGCCGCGGACCTTCCCGTCGCCGCTGCCGCCCACGCGCTCGTCGCGGTCTCGGACGGTCTGGCCGTCCAGCTGCTGTACGACGGCGCCGATCCCGATGCCGTACGGGCGGCTCTGGTCGCGCTCGACGGGGCCCTCGCCGCGTTGCTGCCCGTGCCCGACGCGGGGCGCAGCCAGGCCTGACCGGGCTGCCCGCGCCGCAGGGGTGCTGTGCGGGAGTCACTCGCAGGTGCAGCGGGCCCGGCAGCCCGGTCGCGCCGGGACCGGCGCCGGCAGTGCTGCCCGGTCGGCCTTGCCGTGCGCGGTCGCGACCCGGCTGCGCTGGGCGGCCGCGACGCAGGCCAGCACGGCGAGCGCGGTCACCACGACAGCGGGCTCGAGGGGCTGACCGAACAGCACGGCCGACTCCGCCACGGTGAGCAGGGGCTGGGCGAGCTGGACCTGGCTCACCTTGGCGACGCCGCCGAGCGTGAGCCCGCGGTACCAGGCGAAGAACCCCAGGAACATGCTGACGGCGGCGGTGTAGGCGAAGCACGCCCAGCCGGCCGCGTCCGAGGTCGGCGTCGCGCGGACCACGTCGAACAGCAGGACCGGCGCGAGCAGCGGGAGGCTGAGCAGCAGCGCCCAGCAGATGACCTGGTCCGACCCGATCCGCGGCGCCAGGCGGGCGCCCTCGGCGTAGCCGGCGGCCGCGGCCAGCACCGCGAGCACGGTCAGGCCGTCCGCGGGGGTGGGCAGACCGGACCCGCGCACGACCGCGAACACCGCGACCGCCAGCGCGCCGGCCGCGCACGAGAGCCAGAACGCCGGCGAGGGGCGCTCCCCGGTCCGGCGCACGCCCACCACCGCGGTCGCCGCCGGGAGCAGCCCGACGATGACCGCGCCGTGGGCGCTGTCGGTCCGCTCGAGCGCCAGTGCGGTGAACAGCGGGAACCCGAGCACGACGCCGGCGGCGACCACCAGCAGCCCCGGCAGCAGCTCCCGGTCAGGCAGCCGGGCCCGCCGGGACGCCAGGTAGACCGCGGCCAGCCCCGCTGCCCCGACGCCTCGCCCGGCGGTGGCGAACACCGGCCCGAGCTCGCGCACGGCCACCTGCGTGGTCGGCAGGCTGAGGCTGAACGCCAGCACGCCGAGCGCTCCCCAGGCGAGACCGCGCGGTAGCGGAGCGAACGCAGGACCAGTAGCGGTACTCTGTGCCGACATGACGAACGGTAGCAGTGTCGAGCGGCTGGCAGCACTGCTCCGTGCCCGCGCGGCGACCCTGCCGCCGGGCGGGCAGCTGCCGTCCACCCGCGACCTGATGGCCGCGCACGGCGTCGGTCCGGGCACGGTCAGCCGGGCCATCGGGCTGCTCGGCGCCGAGGGCGTGCTCGTCACCGAGGCCGGCCGTGGCACGTTCGTCTCCCGCCGACCCGCTCGCCGTGAGCCCGACACCGGCTGGCAGACCGTCGCTCTCGGGGAGGCCCCCGTCGACAGCCGCGCGGTGGCTGCCCTGCTGGCTCCGGCCGCCCCCGGCGCCCTCGTGCTCTCCTCCGGCTACCCCTCCCCGGACCTGCAGCCGCTGGCCGCGCTGGCCGCCGCCGCCACCCGGGCGGCCCGTCGACCCGGCGGCTGGGCGCTGGCGCCGCCGGCCGGGCTGCCCGAGCTGCGCCAGCTGCTGGCGACGCCGGTGGGCGCGGACGCCGGAGACGTGCTGGTGGTGCCGGGCGGCCAGGCCGGGCTGTCGACCGCGCTGCGGGCGCTGACCCGGCCCGGGGCGGCCGTGCTGGTGGAGGTGCCCACCTACCTCGGTGCGCTGGCCACCGCCCGCGCCGCCGGTCTGCGGCCGGTCCCAGTGCCCACCGACGGCGGCGGCGTACGCGCCGACCTGCTGCCCGAGGCGTTCGCGAGCAGCGGCGCGCGGCTGCTCTACCTGCAGCCGACGTACGCCAACCCGACCGGCACCGTGCTCGCCCACGCGCGCCGCGCCCCCGTCCTCGAGGCGGCCCGGCAGGCCGGCGCGTTCGTCCTCGAGGACGACTGGGCCCGCCACCTCGCCCTGGACGGTCCCGCTCCCCCGCCGCTGGTGCACGACGACGACGACGGGCGCGTCGTGCACCTGTCCTCGCTGTCCAAGGCCGGCGCGCCCAGCCTGCGCATCGGCGCGCTGATCGCCCGCGGGCCGGCCGCCGCCCGTCTCGCGGCCCTGCGCCAGGTCGACGACTTCGGCGTCGCCCGGCCGCTCCAGGAGACGGCCGTCGAGCTGCTGGGCAGCCCGGCCTGGCCCCGGCACCTCGGCCAGCTCGCCCGGGCGCTGCGGGCCCGCCGCGACCACCTCGTCGGCGAGCTGCACCGCCACCTGCCCGAGCTCGCCCCGCGTACGGCGCCCGCCGGCGGCCTGCACCTCTGGCTGACCCTGCCCACCGGCACCGACGACGTGGAGCTCGCCGACCGGGCCCGCTCCCGGCGACTGCTCGTCGGCGCCGGGCGGCCCTACTTCGTCAGCGAGCCGCCGGGCCCGCGGCTGCGGGTCGGCTTCGCGGCGGCCGACCGCACGCAGCTGACGGCCGGCGTACGGCTGCTCGCGGAGACGCTCTCCGGAGAGCCGGCAAGCGGCTTCGTCACGGGGGACTGAGCCGCAGCCGTTCCACGCCGGCCCCGCCGAGCAGGGGCAGCGCGGCCGGCCGGCCGGTGAGCAGGAGCAGCAGAGCGGTGATCGGGCCGCGCACCTGCGGGCCCACGCCGGCCGACCAGGGCGTGTCCGTCGCGGTCAGCTCGAGTCCCCGCACGGACAGGTCGCCGAACACCCGCGCCTTCCGCGTGCCGAGACAGGACCAGACCCTGTCGGCGGCGGTCGCGGCCGCCCGCAGCGACAGGGGCAGGTCGCGACCCAGCGGGAGGGCGATGTCCTGGCTGTGCACGAGGACGTCGGTCAGCGTGTCCAGCGGCGTGACCCCGACGTTGTGCCGGCGCGAGCCGACCGTCGCCCGGATCTGCGCGACGAGCACCTCCACCGGACGCGCCGCCTTCCGGCGGGCGGAGACCCGGATCAGGTGGTTGACGCCGCGAAGGTCGCCCGGGTGCCGCACCACCAGGCGCAGGACGTCCCGCACGCCCTGCTCCTGCAGGGTGAGATGCGCGGCGACGTCGCGGACGGTCCAGCCCGGGCACAGCGACGGCACCCGCCACTGTTGCTCCGACAGGCTCTCGAGCAGGTCGGCCGTACGGCGACGCTGCTCGTCGATGGCGCACCACACGGCGTCGCTGTCCACAGCTCGCACCGGCCCGTCCAAGAAGTACCATGTTCGAACTAAAGTACGGCGCCGGACGGACCGCGGCAAGGGGGCAGGGTGGCGGCGGAGCTGCACCTCGGTGTGCTCATGTTCATCGCGTACCGCTACGCGGAGAACCGGATCCTCGATGCGGTCCACCGGGCCGGCTACGTCGACCTGACGGTGGCCCAGGCACGGGTGGCCGCGCGGATCGGTCCGCACGGGACCCGGCTGACCGAGCTCGCCGAGCAGGCCCAGGTGGCCAAGCAGACGGCGACGGCGTCGGTCGACCGGCTCGAGCGCGCCGGCTACGTCGAGCGGGTCGTCGACCCGAGCGACGCGCGTGCCCGGCTGGTACGCCTGACCGCCCGCAGCCAGGACGTCCTCGCGGTCGCCCGGGCCGAGGAGGCCGCGATCGAGGCGGAGTGGACGAAGCACCTCGGCGCGCGCCGGACCCGGCAGCTGCGCGAGGCCCTCACCCTGCTCCGCGAGGTCGCCGACCCCTACCGGGAGCCGCCGGACGAGCGGTGAGCCGGGCTGCGGGTCGCCGGCCGCGCTACGGTCCCGGCGTGGGTCGACGGCGGGGCGTACGGCCGTCGCCCGCCCCCGGCGCCCGCACCGGCCTCGCCCAGGTCACCGGCGCGGGTGTGCTGTGGGGCACCACGGGGGTCGCGGTCCAGCTCGTCCGCGACACCACCGCGCTCACGCCGGTCGGCATCGGCTTCTACCGGCTCGCCGTCGCCGCGGTGGTCCTGCTCGTGCTCGGCGCCCGCCGCCTCGGCCCCCTGCTGGCCGCACTGCGGGCCGTGCCGCTGACCCTGGGACTGGTCGGGGTGGGCCTCGGGGCCTACCAGGCGCTGTACTTCGTCGCCGTCACCACCGCCGGCGTCAGCGTGGCGACGGTCGTCAGCCTGGGACTGGCGCCGGTGCTGACGGCCGGCTGGGAGGCGGCTCGGGCGCGCCGCCTGCCAGGCGCCGGAACCCTGTGCACGCTCGCCGCCGCGACCACCGGGCTGGTCCTGATCACCGTGTCCACGGCCGAGCCCACCGCCGCCGCCCCCCGGCCGCTGCTGGGCCTGCTCGCCGCGACCTGCTCGGGCATCGGCTACGCCGCCACGACCGTCCTCAGCCGGCACGCCGCCCAGCAGGTCGCGCCGCGCGACCTCACGGTCGTCTCGACCGTCGTCGGCGCCCTCGCGCTGGCGCCGCTGGCCGTGGTGGACGGGCTCGGCGTCCCGGTCCGGGCCGCGCCGGTCGCGCTGCTGGCCTACCTCGGCGTCGTCACGACCGCCGTGGCCTACCGGCTGTTCTACGCGGGGCTGCGCACGACGTCGGGCAGCGCGGCGGCGGTGCTCACCCTGCTCGAGCCGCTGACGGCGACGGTGCTCGCCGTCGCCCTGCTCGCCGAGCCGCTCCCCCTGCCGGCCGTCGCCGGCGGTCTGCTCCTGCTCGGCGCCGTCGCCGCGCTCTACCTGGCAGTGCCCGCACCGGTCAGGGCGCCGCAGTGACGTGCGTCAGCTCCAGCTCCGCCCCGGAGCGGTGCAGGAGCCCGGCCGCGGCGAGCCGGCGCGGGTCCGACCGGAAGCGCTCGAGGCCGTCGGCCGAGTCGAAGACGACCAGGTGGATCTCCAGGATGCCGTCCGCGGAGCGCACCCGACGGTCCAGGCGGCCGCCGTGCGCAGGCAGCAGGGCGAGCACCGCGTCCTCGTACTCCTGGAAGTGCTGCACCCCGTGCGGCGGGACGCGGGCGATCACGGCGTACGTCACCTCGGTCATGCCGCACCCTTGCAGCCGGCGGCGGGCAGCATCACCTCGCATTACGGCGACGAAGCGGGCCCACACGTTCTAGCGTGGCCGGATGCAGCAGCGGCCGGGAGTCGGGGGGGCCGCGCCGGGTGCGCCCGACTCCCGGCCGGGAGTCGGGGGGGCCGCGCCGGGTGCGCCCGCGCGGGCGGCCGTGCTCGCCTCGACCGGTGTCCTGCTCGGCTCGGCGGCGCACGTGGGCGCCGGCGGCGCCCCGCCGTTCGGCCGCCCTGCTGGTCGCCGTCGTGCTGGCGCTGGTGCCCGCCCTGCACCGACTGCTGCGTCACGAGGCCGGGTCCGGCCTGCTGCTCGCGGTCGTCGGCGGGACCCAGCTCGCGCTGCACGGCCTGCTGTCCGTGGTCGGCGGTGGCGCCCCCACCGCCGGCGGTACGACGACCGCCGGGCACGCCGGCATGGCGATGCCCGGGCACGCCCACGCCCCGGTGCCCGCGCCCGACGAGGGCGCCGGCCTCTGGATGGTCGGGGCCCACCTGGTCGCGGTCGTGGCCGTCGTCGCCCTGCTGCGCTGCGCCGAGCGGTCCTCGTGCTCGGCTGCCCGGGTCGCCCGGGCGGTACGGCAGCGCCTCGCGACGGTCGGCGCGGCCCTGCGCACCTGTGCCGCGCTGCTCGCCGCGCGGCCCGCGCCGGCCGTCCCGGTCCTCGGCGCCCCCGCCGACCGGGCCGGGCCGCTGCCGTTGGAGCTCCTGTGGGCGGGCGGGTCGAGTCGACGGGGTCCGCCGCTGCGCGTGGCCTGACCACCGCCGCCGCTCGTACCCCCTTCTCCGGCACTTCCCGCCTCGACCCGTCCCCAGGAAGCCACATGTCCTCCGCCCTGCCCCGGGTGCTGCCGCGCGCTGCCGCCGGCACCACCGCCACCCTCACCGCCCTCGTCCTGCTCGCCGCTCCCGCCCTCGCCCACGTCACCGTTCAGAGCCCCGGAGCCACCCAGGGCGGCTACGCGAAGATCACGTTCCGGGTGCCGACCGAGAAGGACATCCCGACCACGGCCGTCGAGGTCACGCTGCCGGCCGACACACCCCTGGCGTCGGTGAGCGTCAAGCCGCACCCCGGCTGGACCGTCACCACCACGACCGGCCCGCCCAGCACGCCGGCGGCCGGCGCTGTCGACCCCGTCGTCACCGCGCTCAGGTGGACGGCGACCGAGGGCGGCATCCGCGCCGGCGAGTTCGACGAGTTCGAGATCTCGGCCGGGCCGCTGCCGGCGGCGGCCAGCATGACCTTCAAGGCCGTGCAGACCTACGCCGACGGCTCCGTCGTGCGCTGGATCGAGGCGGCGCCCGCCGGCGGCGCCGAGCCGGACCACCCGGCGCCGGTGCTGCGGCTCGCGGCCGCCCAGCCCACCGCTGCGGCCCAGCCCACCGAGGCCCAGCCCACCGAGGCCCGGCCCACCGAGACCCAGCCCACCGAGGCCCAGCCCACGGCCGCTGCTGCTCCGGTGACGGCCACCGGGGACGCGGGGATCGGGGCCGCCCCCGCCGCCGACAGCGGCAACGGCCTGTCGATCGCCGCGCTGGGCGTGGCGGCGGTCGCCGCGCTGCTCGGCCTGGCAGCTCTGCTGCGGTCCGGCCGCCGCAGGTCCGGCTGAGCGGCGCCGGAGGATCAGCATGACTGTCTCCCGACGCCTTGCCGCCTTCGGCGCTGCCCTGCTGGCTGCGCTCGCGCTGCTGACGGCGACCGCTCCGGCGGCGAGCGCGCACGCCGCCCTCGTCGGCATGACCCCGCAGGACGCGGCGGTCGCCGCGACGGCGCCCGACCAGGTGACCCTGTCGTTCTCGGAGCCGGTGGCGACCGGCCTCGGCGGCATCCGGGTGCTGGACGCGGCCGGGGACCGCGCGGACACCGGCCGGGTCGAGCAGTCGGGCGACGCCAAGACCGTCCACGTCGCCCTGCGGTCCGAGCTGGACGACGGGACCTACGTCGTGCTCTGGCGGGTCGTCTCGGCCGACAGCCACCCGGTGTCCGGCTCGTTCAGCTTCAGCGTGGGACAGGCCACCGAGCTGTCCGGCTATCAGGGCAGGACCGGCCCGCCCCCGGGCCCCGGCCTGCTGCTCGGAGGGACCCGGCTGCTGGGCTTCACCGGTCTGCTGCTGTGGCTGGGCGGGGCGCTGTTCTGCCTGCTGCTGTGGCGCGAGGGCACCGCGCACCGGGCCGTACGCACCGTGCTCGGCACCGCCGCCGGGCTCGCGCTCGGCTCGGCGGTGGCCGCGCTGCTGCTCCAGGGGCCGTACGCCGCCGGGCTGGGCGTCGAGCGGGCGCTCGACGGCGGGCTGCTGGCAGAGGTGCTGCAGACCCGGTTCGGGGTGGCGACCGGGGCGCGGGTCGTCGTGGCCGCCCTCGCCGTCGCCGCCTGCCTGCTGGTGCGGCGGGCGCCGCGCCCGGCCCTGCTCGCCCTGGTCGGGCTGGGTGGAGCCGCCTCGGTCACCTTCACGGCCGCCGGGCATGCCGGCGTCGGCGCCCTGCAGCCGTTCGCCGCCATCCTCGACACCACGCACCTGCTCGCGACCTCGGCCTGGGTCGGCGGCCTCGTCGTGCTGGCCCTCGCCCTGCGCGGGCGCTGGGACGACGCCGTCGCCGCCCGCGTCCTGCCGCAGTGGTCGAGGGTCGCGACGTGGGCGGTCGGGCTGCTGGTGGCCTCCGGCCTGTTCGCCGGCTACCGCGAGGTGCGTACTCCCGAGGCGCTGGCCACCCGCTACGGCGGCCTGCTCAGCCTCAAGGTCTTCCTGGTCGTCGTCATGCTGATGGCCGGGTTCGGCGGCCGGGAGTGGGTGCGCCTCCACTACGGGGTCGCACCCCGCCGCGGCCGGGCACGGCGACGCGGTGTCGACATCGCCCATGCCGCGGCAGAGGGCACCACCGACGAGCACGTGCCGCCGGACGCGGCGACGGTGGCCATCCTGCGGCGCAGCGTCCGGTCCGAGACGATCCTCGCCGGCCTGGTCCTCGCGGTCACGGCGGTGCTGGTGCAGACCCAGCCCGCCGCCGGCGCGTACGCCCCGCCCTACTCCGGCACGAGCGCCGCGGGGCCGTACTCCGTGCAGGCCGACCTCTACCCGGCCCGCAAGGGGCTCAATGGGCTGCACGTCTACACCGTCGGCGCGCACGGGCACACCGAGGACGTCGCGGAGGTCACCGGCACCCTGACGCTGGAAGGCGGCGAGAGCTACCCGGTGCGGCCGGTCCGCAACTCCCTCGGGCACTACGAGGACCTGACGGTCGTGCTGCCCGCCACCGGCACCTACACGCTGACCCTGCAGGTGCGCAGCAGCGACGTCGACAGCTACCCGACCGTGCAGAGCGTTCCGGTGCGCTGAACGGCGGGCATGCGGGGGGGATGCCCGCCACCGCTCTCGGACGCGCCCTGCAGGAACGGGGCCTGGTGCGTCCGCCCAGCCTCCAGACCGACGAGGAGCGCTCGGCCACCCGGCTCGAGCTGTTCTTCGACCTCGCCTTCGTCCTCGTGGTCGCCGAGCTGGCCAGCGGGCTGCGCAAGGACCCCACGATGCACGGGCTCCTGGTGTTCGCCGGGCTGTTCACGGTGGTGTGGTGGTCGTGGATGAGCTCGACGCTGTATGCCAACCGCTTCGACCACGACGACGCGCTGTACCGCCTCAACAAGCTGGGCAGCATGCTCGCCGTGGTCGGGCTGGGCGCCGCGGCGTCCGGCGCCACCGGGGAGTACGCGACCGCGTTCATCCTGTCGTACGTCGCGCTGCGCCTGCTCCTGCTGGTGCAGTACGCCCGGGCGTACCGGCACGTGGAGTCGGCGCGCGCCGGGATCGCCGTGTACCTGGTCGGCAGCGGTGCCGGGGCGGCCCTGTGGGCGGCGTCGCTGATGGTGAGCGGCCCGCCCCGCTACGCGCTGTGGGTGGCCGGGGTGCTCATCGACGCGGTCGCGCCGCTGGTCGTCACGGCGGCCCGCATCCAGGTGCCGCTGCACCTCGAGCACCTGCCCGAGCGCTTCTCGCTGTTCGTCATCCTCGTGCTCGGCGAGTCCGTGGCCGCCGTGGTGCACGGCGTCCACGACGCGAAGTGGACCGCCGGTGCCGTCCTCGCCGGGCTGGTCGCCTTCGTCCTGGCGGCCGCGCTCTGGTGGAGCTACTTCGATCTGGCCGGCGCCGCGGCCAAGCACCTGCTGGACGAGGCCGGCGACAGCCACAGCACCGCGGCTCACGACATCTACATCTACGGCCAGCTGCCGCTGTGCCTGTCGCTGGCCGCCGTCGGCACCGGCATCCAGGGCCTGGTGCTGGAGAACACCGCACAGGCGGGTCTCGCCGGTCGGGTGCTGCTGTCCGGCGGGGTCGCGCTCTACCTGGTGAGCATCGCCCTGACCAACGCCGGCATGGCCCGCAAGGTCCGCAGCGGCTGGTGGTGGGCGGTGGCAGCAGCCGCAGTGGCCGTCGCCGACGCCCTGGTCGAGCTGCCCGCGCTCGCGATCGTCGGCGTGCTCGCCGCCCTGCTCGTGGTCGTCGTCGCGGTGGGCATGGAGCAGGAGGCCCGCGGCAACGTCGAGCTCGAGGAGGTCTAGGCAGCGCTAGCTGCTGGGGGTGGGGTCCGTCGAGATCAGCGTGGCGTCGGTGGCCGGCGCGTCGGCGGTCGTGCCCGGGCTCACCTTCTCCACGGGGTTCTGGGCCGCCAGGAACTCCGGGCTGTCGGGGTCCGGCGCGCTGTCGACATCCGCGGCGGGGGTGCTGTCTTCGTTCGTCATGGCGGGGACCGTACGACCCGGCCGGGGTGGGCGCTGTCGCAGAATGCGTCATCCGCAGCGGCCGGACCGGCGCACACTGCCCGGACACTCCCGGGAGGACCCATGGCGTACGAGGAAGCCGCGAACCTCGACGAGATCGAGGTCGGTGGGACGCTGCTGGCCGAGCTCGCGGAGCCGGTCTGCCTGGTCCGGCTGGGCGACAAGGACGTCCGCGCGATCCACGACACGTGCACCCACCAGCAGCAGCCGCTGCACGAGGGCACGCTGCAGGACGACGACACGCTGGTGTGCGCCGCGCACGCCGCTACCTTCGACCTCACCACCGGCGAGTCGGTGGGCGTGCCCGAGGTCGCGAAGGTGCGGGTCTACGCCTGCCGGGTCCAGGACGGCACGGTGCTCGTCGACCTGGACCAGCAGCTGAACGCCTGAGTGTCAGCCGCGCTCGACCGTGCGGGCCAGGATGCCGAGGGTCGCCTTCAGCGCCGCCTCCGGCAGCACCGGGAAGATCCCCACGCGGTAGCGCTCGTCGATCTCGCTCCAGTCGTAGTACGACGTGACCAGCGTGCCGCCGTCGGTCGGCTCGAGGCGGTAGCCGTACAGGTGCCGGATCGGCGGCTGGATGGTGCCCGAGATCGTCCACTCGATCAGCGCGTCGGGCTCCAGCTTCGTGATGATCACGCTCACGTCGTAGCGGCCCATCGGCCGGTCGCCCAGGGCCTCGCGGTCCATGTGCACCAGGAAGGTGTCCCCCGGCGCCCGCACCCGCTCGCCCTCGGCCGACATCAGCATGCCCGAGCTGTCGATCGACACGTGCCCGGCGGGGTCGGTCAGCACCTGGAAGATCGCCGCAGGCGGGGCCAGGATGGTGCGCCGTGCCTCGAAGCGCTCGGTCACGGCCGGCTCCACGCTCAGGTGGCAGCCGGCTTGCGGCCGCCCCGCGCGCGCAGGTCGCCGCCGCCGGCCAGCACCAGGTTGCGCGCCGTCGTCGCGCTGACCCCGTGGGTGGCCCCCAGCTGCGCGAGCGACGCGCCGGCGCGGTACTCCGCGGCGATCGCCTTCGCCCGCTTGTTGCGCTCCGGGTCGGGCTTGCGGGTGTTGCCGCCCCGCGGGCGCAGCACGACGCCGCGCTCGAGCAGGATCAGCCGTACCCGCCCCGCACTGGTCCCGGTCTCCTCCGCGAGCGCCGCGATGCTCTGGCCCTTTCCGTACGCCTTCTCGAGGCGGGCTCCCAGCTTGTCGCGGTCCGCCGCCGACAGCCGCTTGTTCTTCTCGACATCTGCCATGTACGCACCGTAGAGGTATGTGGCACGGACGCACGGCGACGGGCCGGACAAGCAGGCTCGTGCTGCCGACCCGCCGTGCCTCAGGATGATCGTGCCTCAGGATGAGGGGCGCACGAGACTGGCCCGGGATTGGGCGGCGGACACGACAGGGGTGCCCATGGCGGCAACAGCGGTAGTGGTCGGCGCCTCGGTCGGCGGCGTGCGCACGGCGCAGGCGCTGCGGGCCGAGGGCTGGCCGGGCCGGATCGTGCTCGTCGGCGCCGAGACCGAGCCGCCGTACGACAAGCCGCCGCTGTCCAAGCAGGTGCTGGCCGGGGCGTGGGAGCCGGCGGCCGCCCTGCTGCTCCAGCCCGGCGAGGCCGAGCGCGACGGCCTGGAGCTGCGCCTCGGTGTCCGGGCGGAGCGCCTGCACGTGGCCGAGCGCGAGCTGGTGCTGGCGGGCGGCGAGCGGCTGTCGTACGACGTGGTGGTGATCGCCACCGGCGCCCGGGCGCGCCCCTCCCCCTGGCAGCCGGGCTCCGGCGTGCACGTGCTGCGCACCCTCGCCGACGCCCTGGAGCTGCGCGCCGCACTGGCGCGTCCCGGGCACGTCGTCGTGGTGGGCGGCGGGTTCATCGGGGCGGAGGTGGCGTCCACGGCGCGCGCGCTCGGCTGCGAGGTCACGCTCGTCGACCCGCTGCCGGTGCCGATGGGGCGGGTCCTCGGCGAGCCGGTGGGGCAGCTGTTCACCGAGCTGCACGAGCGGCACGGCGTGCACACCAGGTTCGGCCTGGGGGTCGAGCGAGTCACCGGCAGCGCCGGCGCGCTCGAGGTCGAGCTGACCGACGGGAGCCGGCTCGAGGCGACCACCGTGGTGGTGGGCATCGGCGCGCAGCCCGAGGACGACTGGCTGGCGGACTCCGGGCTGCTGATCGACAACGGCGTCGTCTGTGACGGCAGCGGCCGGGCGCAGGGCGCCCCGGCGGTCTACGCCGTCGGCGACGTCGCCCGCTGGCACTCGACCCGTCGCGGCGAGCACGTGCGCATCGAGCACTGGACCAGCGCGGTGGAGCAGGCCGCCTGCGTGGCCCACGCCATCACCCACCCGGACGAGCCCCGTACGCACGCGGCCGTGGAGTACGTCTGGAGCGACCAGCACGACTGGCGCTGCCAGATCGTGGGGGTGCCGTCCGCCGGTCCGCAGCACGAGGTGCTCGGGGACCCGACCGCGGTGCCCGCCCGGTTCGGCGTCGTCTACCGGGACGGGCCGCAGCTGCGCGGGGCGATGTGCGTCAACTGGCCCCGGGGGACCTCGCTCACCCGCCGGCTGCTGCTCGGGGACGAGCCGGCCGACGCGGCCGTCGACCAGCTCCGGGCCCTGCTGGCCGCCGCCCCGAAGGTGCGGGTCGTGCCGGCGGTCCCCGCCGCCCCGGTCCGGACCGACTGATGCCCGGCGCGGCGGCCCCGGTGCGGGGCCCTACCGGGCGGCGGGTGACCCGCGGTGCCCGGGCCGCGCTGCTGTCGGCCGGGGTCCTCGCGCTGGCCGGGCTGGTCGGGCTGGTCCTGCACCAGCCCTGGGTGTTCCCGGGACTCGGGCCGACCCTGCTGGTGCTCACCGGCCAGCCCACCGACCGGGCGGCCGCACCCCGGCACGTGCTGGTCGGCCACGGGGTAGCCGTGCTGGCCGGCTCCGCCGCCCTGGCCGTCACCGGCCTGCGGGGGGTGTCCGCCGGGCTCACCACCGAGCTGACCGGGCGGCGGGTCCTGGCCGCCGGCCTCGCCCTGGGGCTCACCGCGCTGGTGCTGCACGCGCTGGACTGCCCGCAGCCGGCCGCGGGGGCCACGACGCTCGTGGTCAGCCTCGGCCTGCTCACCACCCCGGTCGAGCTGGCGACGATCCTGCTCTCCGTCGTCCTGGTGCTCGCGGTGAGCTCCGCGGCCACCCTGCTTGCCCGCTCGAGTGCGAGCTGAGCGGCGCGACACGCCGGCGTGTCGCGCCGCCGGGCTCGCGGTCGGCGTCGTGCCCCCCTCAGGTGGAGGCGACGGCCTGGTCGCTCGGGTGCGGGCTGCTCTCGAAGCGGGCCAGCCCCAGGGCGCCGCCCAGCGCGAGCAGGAAGCCGGCGACGGCGACCGGGGCCTGCCCCTCCTGGACGCGGTCGCCGAGCAGCAGGACGCCGACCAGAGCGGGCACCGCGGTCTGCGTGATCACCAGGGCTGCCGTGGTCGTGGTGACGCTGCCGCGCTGCATCGCGGTCGAGTACAGCAGGAACGCCACCGCGCCGGCCACCGCCAGGACGTACGACGCCGGGGTGGTGAGCAGGGCGCCGATGCTGAGGTCCGGCAGCAGCCGGGCCGCCAGGGCGACGACGCCGTACGCCACACCCGCGAGCAGGCCCAGCGTGACGGGGACGGCGCTCCTCGGCAGCCGGGCCGCAGCGACCGACAGCAGCCCCGCCACCAGCACGGCCGCCAGCAGGACCATCGCCTCGCCGTTGCCGCCGACGACCTCCTCGTTGGTCTCCGCCGTCGGCCCGAGCAGCGCGAGGCCGAGGACCACCAGAGCCACCGACAGCCACTGCCAGCGGCTGAGCCGGGCGCCGAAGAACCGCACCGACAGCAGCGCCGTCACCGCGACGCAGGCGGCGATGACGGCCTGCACCAGGAACAGCGGCAGCGACTGGAGCGCCACGACGTGCAGGCCGAACCCGATCAGGTTGAGGGCGAGGGACGCCAGGAACACCGGCTGCCGGGCGAGCCGCACGAGCAGCCCCGGGTCGACGCCGCCCCGGTCCGGCGTACGGGCCGTCGCGACCCCCTGCAGGACGGCCGCCAGCCCGAAGGCGGCTGCGGCAGCCAGTGCGGCGAGCAGGCCGACGAGCCCGGCGGTGCTCAGTGCACGCTCTCGACCCGCACCTGCACCGGCGGGTCGACCCGGGCCGACCGGCGCTTGGTCTCCAGGTGCAGGCTCATGGCGAGGTAGTAGACGAGGTAGGCGCCGGACGCGGCCAGGACGAGCTCGTTGGGGTCGGGCAGCTGGGCGACGATGACCGCGTACGCGATCAGCCACAGGCCCGACAGCCAGAGCGTCAGCGCGCGGAACTCCAGCATCCGGGACGGGTAGATGTAGCCCACGGGCACGAAGACCAGCAGCCCGCAGATGATCACCGTGGCCGAGACCACGCCCGGGCCGAGGTCGAGGGCGATCGCGTAGAACGCGACGACGTTCCAGTAGCTCGGGAACCCCAGGAAGAAGTGGTCCTCGGTCTTGGCGTCGACGCGGCAGAACTGGTAGCTCGACGCCACCAGCGGGAGCACCGCGATCACGGTCCCGGTGGTGCCCGCCGGGAGGTAGCCGCCCTGCAGCAGCAGCACGACAGGCGCGAAGACGTACGTCAGGTAGTCGACGATGTTGTCGAGCAGGGCCCCGTCGAACCAGGGCAGCCGGTCCTTGACCGCGAAGCGCCGGGCGAGCATGCCGTCGGTGCCGTCGATCACGAGCGCGGCCAGGCCGAGCCACAGCGCGCGGGCGGAGTCGCCCTCGATGGCGGCGAGCACGATGAGCAGGGCCAGGACCGCCCCGGTGGCCGTGTAGACGTGCACCAGCCCAGCCCGCAGGCCCGACCAGGACGATCTCGACGGCATGCGCGGTTCCCGTTCTGAGGCGACAGTGAGGTGACACCACTGTGCCCCAGCCGGACCTCCGGTGCACCCACCCCCGGCAAGCGTGCTGAGGCGGCGGCGCCTGCCGGCTCGACGTAGCCTTCAGACGCGGCGCCCGCCGGTCGATGACCCAGCCGTAGCGCAGCCTCGTCCATCTGGTCCCGGTATCGCGGCATCTCTGGGAGCATGGCGGGGCGACCGACGTACCCCTGACGACCCCCCAGACCGGAGCCCCCGTGCCTACCCCCCTCCTCCACCACCCCCTGGCAGCGTCCCGGACGGCGGCCGGTCGACGGATGGCGCGCCGGCTCACCGCCGGGGTGGCCCTCGTCGCACTCCCGCTCGGCGCTGCCGTCGGGTGCGGCAGTGCCGCGACGGCGCAGAAGGACTCGGTCCAGACCTCGCTGCAGAAGGCGTCGGACAACCTCAAGGCCAGCGGCTCCACCTCCTTCGAGCTGCGGCTGGAGGACCCCACCGGCAGCCTCAAGAAGGCCGCGACCTCCGGCGCGGACGCGACGAAGCCCGAGCAGGCCGACCTCCTGCTCGGCGGCCGGGTCTCGTTCACGGTCGACCCGACCGGCGGCAAGACCCTCGCTGACCTGCAGACGATGGACCCGGCCCTGCCGATCACCGAGCAGCTGAAGGCCTCCAACATCGCCATGACGGTGCAGGCGGACGGCGGCGCCGTCGTGCAGGTGCGGCTGGTCGGCGGGGACGTGTACGCCAACGTCGACGTCGACAAGGCGTCCGACCTGGCGACCAAGGCCGGCTCGCCGAGCGACCTCGGCCAGCAGCTGGACGAGGCAGCCGCGCAGGCGCCGGCCCAGCTGGCGCCCATCCTCACGGACGTACGGGCCGGGAAGTGGCTCAAGCTGCCACTCGCGCCGTACGCCGAGCAGCTCAAGGCGCTGCAGCCGACGCCCGGGGCGTCGGCCTCGATCGACAGCCGCCGGCTCGGCATGGACCTGCTCAACGCCGTCAAGCCCTACGTCGCCGTGACCGACGCCTCCAGCGACGGGGACACCCGCGTGCTCGACGTGAAAGTGCAGGCCAAGCAGGCGCTCAAGGCGGCGGTCACCAGCCTCAAGGCGATGGGCGGCGCGGTCCCCGGCCTGGCCCAGCTGGACACCAGCTCCCTGGACGCGATCGGCGACGGCACCGCGAACGGCCAGGTCACCCTGGAGTCGGACCACCTGACCAAGATCACCCTCGACCTGGGCTCCGCGGTCGCCCTCGCGCCGGTCGGCGCGACGCCCGCACCCGACCTCAGCGGCGCGCTGGTCACGATCGAGGTCGACGACTCCGCCGACGACGTCACCGTCCCGGACGACGTCTCGTGGGTGGACCTGGGCGCCCTGGTGGACAACGCCCTTGCAAGTCTGGGCGGCGGCGTCCGCAGCTGACCCGGCCGGCTACAGGTCGAACTCCGTCGGCGCGATGCCGACGGCGAAGCACGCCTCCTTGACCGCCCGCCGCTCGTCCTGGTCGAAGTCGCCGTCGGCCCCACCGATGATGATGCCGATCTGGATGACGGCGCGGCCCTGGTCCGGCTTGGACTTCAGCTTCGCGATCGTGGCGACCGCCTCGACCTTTCCGAAGTCGAAGTCCTTGGCCAGCTTGTCGCAGTAGAAGTCGAACTTCTGCCGCAGCTCGTCGGGCGGGAACACCGACAGCACGTCGTTGCTCACGATCAGGCTCGCGGTCTTCTGCCGCTCCGACGCATCGATCTTTCCGTCCGCGGCGGCGACCAGGGCGCACATCGCCATGCTGCCGTTCGCGAACTCCTTGCTCTTGAACTGCCCGGCCTTGGTCTTGAGCTGGGCGTTCATCTCGGTGGTGCGGCTCTTGAGCTGGTCCCACAGGGCCATGCGACGTCCTCTCCGGTGTCGTCGGATCCTGTCCGACGGCTCCACACTGCCACCGCGACCTGGGGGCCCGCTGTACGACCATCGGAGCGGGCACGACAGGGTCGCCCCGCTGGCAGTGCCGGTGTCGTGGCCGGCGAACCGTGGGTCACGCTGAACACTGGGTAGGGCTGGAGCGAGCGCCCGCCCCGGGGCGCACCGCGAGGAGGACCATGAGCGAGCAGCCCGCCACCAGTGTCGGCACCACCACGCAGGCCGGCGAGGGCGTCGACGACCAGGAGTTCGCCAGCGAGGTCACCGAGCAGACCTCCAGCGACCTCAAGGTCGAGGACGCCTTCGAGCGCGAGGGCGACGGCGCGACCTCCGACGTCGAGGCCGCCAAGGAGGACGCCGACGACGCCAGCTGACAGGTGACCCCGGCCGGCGTCCGCGCCGGCCGGGGCCGCACGTCGGATGGTCCGACCGGGCAGCGTCCGACGATCACGATGTCGACGGGTGGGCTGCCGCCGGTCAGGAGGGCGGCCGACCGGGGCCGGGCGGGCCGGCAAAGGCCTGGGCGACGTCGAGCCAGGAGTCGGCCAGCGGACCGGTCGCCACCAGGTCGAGGTCGGCGCGGTGCCGGCGCTGGGTCACCAGCAGGCAGAAGTGCTCGGCGCTGCCCAGCACGGCATCCGGCCCCTGTCCCCAGGTCCAGCCCGTGCCGTCCGGAGCCGTCAGAGCTACCCGCACCTCCCCCGCCGGCGCGGCACGTCCCCGATTGACGTACGAGAACCCGCGGGTGCGCACCCCCAGGTGGCAGATGTGCCGCAGCCGGGCGGTCGGCGGACGAACGGCGCCGACGGCGTCCACGACGTCCTGCCCGTGCGCCCAGTACTCCATGAGCCGGGCCGTGGCGAACGACGCGGGGCTCATCGGCGGGCCGTACCACGGCACCTTGGTGCCGGGCGGCAGCGCGGCGAAGGCGTCGAGCATCCCGGAGAAGCCCGCCTGCCACGCCGTGAGCAGCTCCTCGCGCGACAGCGGGCGTCGGGCCTCGATGTGCCGCTCGAGCAGGCTCGTGACGTCGCACGACGGCTCGGCCAGCTCGCGACGGAAGCGCTCGGGGTCGACGGCCGCCTTGCGGGCCTCCAGGTCCGTGCCGGCGAGGTGACTGACCGTGGCGCGCACGTCCCAGCCGACCGCCGGCGTCGGCGCGGCGAGGTCGCTGCCCTCCACGAGCGCCTGCAGGTCGGCCTGCTCGTCCCGCAGGTCCGCCAGCAGGGCGGCGAGGTCCGGTCGGTCGCTCATGTGAACGGACGCTAACATTCGCCGGTGTCCCCGTCCGCTCCACGCCGCGAGCGACTGCTCGACGCCGCAGCGGCGCTGTTCGCCTCGCGGGGTTACCACGCGGTCGGCATCGACGACATCGGCGCTGCCGCGGGGATCACCGGGCCGGGGGTGTACCGGCACTTCGCCGGCAAGCAGGCGCTGCTCGAGCACCTGTGCGACCGGGCCATGACGCAGCTGCTCGAGGGTGCGCAGGGCCAGGCCCTCGCGGGCTCGCTCGACGCGCTCGTCGACCTGCACGTGGCGTTCGCCGTCGACCGGCACACCCTGCTGGGCGTCTGGGTGCGCGAGCAGCGCGCGCTGTCGGACGACGTACGCCGGTCACTGCGCGGCCGGCAGCGCGCCTACGAGCAGGTGTGGCGCGAGGTCCTGCGGCGCAGGCGGCCCGACCTGCTGCCCGACGAGGCGCAGGTGGTGGTGAGCTGCACGCTGGCGCTGCTGAACTCGACGGCGCGCGTCGACACCGACATGCCCCGGGAGCGCCTGGCGGACCTGCTGCGCACCATGGCCCACGCTGCCTTGTCGGCGGGCTGACCGCAGCGGAGCCGGGCGTCAGGGGTAGGGCAGCACGGGCGGCGAGGTGGACTCGGCGCTGATCACGGCGTCGTAGATGACCAGGGCGCTGGCGACGACGGCCTCGAGGGGGTCGGCGAAGTCGGCGAGCAGCCACATCAGGGCGATCTCGACGACCGCGCCGATCAGGCCGAGCGCCAGCAGCCGCGGCACAGCCGGACGCTGGACCTCACGCATGTCCCCGACGAACAGCACCAGGTCGGCGGCCCGTCGGATCGCCGCCTGATAGCACCGGTCGGTCGGCTCGTCGCTGCCGAGCATCTCGAGCAGCTGCAGCCGGGCGATCCGGGGATCAGCCTGCAGCCCGGAGAAGTACACCCGCAACGCCGCGTGGGCGGCGTCGGTGAGGGAGCCACCGTCGCGTCGGGCGCCGGTCGCGGCCGCGGCCATCTGCCGGTGCTGCCGCTCGGTGACGACGGTGAACACCTCGGCCAGCAGCACCTGCAGGTTGCGGAAGGACTCGTAGAAGTAGCGCTGGGTCAGGTGCGCCTCGGCGCACACCGCGCCGACCGTCGCCTCCCGGACCCCGACGGTGCCGAAGACCTGCAGCCCGGCCTCGATCAACCGCACCCGACGCTCCTGGACGCGCTCGGCACGCGGGATCCCCCGCCATACGCGTGGCTCGACCGGCCGCTGGACGACGAGGTCGTCCGGGTCGCCCAAGGTCAGCTCCCCTCGGCACGCCCCGCGCCGCGGTGCAGCTGGCGCGGCGCGAGGTCCTCGAGGGACAGCGGATCCTGGTCGTCGGTGCTCGGGTCGGCCGTCCGGCCCTGCCCGGTGGGTCCGACGGGGGCCGGCGGCTCGCTCGTCGCGTCGGTCATCTCGTCCATGCCGATCGGCCCCTCCGGGCTCCCCTGCAGGAACTGGCTGATGATCGGGTTGCTGCTGTTCAGCATCTCCTGCGCGGGACCGAAGGCCACCAGCCCGGAGCGGAACAGCAGCCCCATGTTGTCCGCGGTGCGCTTGATCGACTCGATGTTGTGCGAGATGATGAAGAACGTGGACTTCGTCTCGGCCTGCACGACCTTGACCAGCCGGTCCAGGTGCGCCACGCGGACCGGGTCGAGCCCGGAGTCGGGCTCGTCGAAGAACACGATCTCCGGGTCGAGCATCAGCGCGCGGGCGAGCCCGGCCCGCTTGCGCATCCCGCCGGAGACCTCGCCGGGCAGCTTGGACAGGTGGGACACCAGGCCCACGAGCTCGGCCCGCTCCATAACCAGGTCGCGGATGGCCTTGTCGGTCTTGCTCGTGTGCTCGACGAGCGGAAAAGCGATGTTGTCAAACAGGTTCATGGAGCCGAACAGCGCGCCGTCCTGGAACAGCACGCCGAACTTCCGCCGGATCCGCAGGACCTCCTTCTCGCGCACCCCGACCATCGGCTCGCCGTCGACGTAGACCTGTCCGGCCTGCGGCCGCAACAGCCCGATGATGACCTTGAGCAGGACGGACTTGCCGGTACCCGAGGGGCCGAGTACGGCGGAGATCTCACCGCGCGGGACGTCGAAGCTCACGTCTTTGAGCACGGTGTGCGTCCCGAAGCGCATCGTCACGTTCTGGATGGACACCACGGGGCCCTCCGCCGCGCCGGACGCGGCAGCAGCCGGGGTGACCGACGTGGTCGACATGCGGGCTCCTCGAGGTCGGGGACGTGCGGGCGGGGGGGGGGGGGGGCC
>DASTLY010000032.1:0-64204 GCA_035714445.1 Mycobacteriales bacterium | reverse complement strand
CGCGGCGCCACCCCGCCCGGGCGGGGTCGTCGCGGACGAGGCGGGCGCCGGCGACCAGCAGCAGGGGCAGCCCGATCTGCGCCGCGGCCGCGTCGAGCCGGCCGGCGGCGAGCGCTCCGGTGCCCACCGGCAGCAGCGCCCAGGTCACCGCAGCCCAGACCCGCAGCGTCCGTGAGCGGACGACCGTGCGGGTCGCCGCGTAGGCGGCCGCGCCGGCCAGCGGGATGCTGCCGAGCAGCAGCATGTCGACGGCGAGCCAGGCCTTGCCGAGCAGGACGGTGGCGAGCAGGGCGAGCGCGGCGAGCAGCGGCGGCGCCGGCGCGTCGCTGCCGACCGAGACCGGGTGCCAGGAGGCGGCGTACGCCGCCCACAGGTCGGTGGCGCCGCCCGGCGCCGGCAGCAGCCGCCCGCCGGACAGCAGGCCGCCGGACAGCGGGAGCAGCGAGCGTCCGGCGACGAGGGCGACGGCCAGCAGCCCGAGGACCATCAGCACCGGCGGCCGGCTGAGGATCCGGCGCAGCAGGCTGCCGCCGACCGGCTCGACGTCGTACGCGTCCTCCGGCTCGTGCCCGGCCGTCGGCGGCAGACCGTCGAGACCCCCGGCCCGGGCGGCGCTGCCGGTCAGCCAGCCGCCGAGCGCCTCCGCTCGGAGCCGGGCCCGGGCGCGGGGACTGGCGAACAGCGGCCGCAGCGCCGAGGTCGGCACCGTACGCGTCCGCGCGCGCAGGCGCCGGGCCGCGCGGATGCGGCTGGGCCGAAGCAGGACCGACGCCGCCTCGAACATCTCGTCCGCGGCCTTCAGGGGCTGGCGGGTCAGCAGGAAGCCGAGCACCCGCAGGACGGTCGCGACGGCCAGCCGCAGCAGCAGCAGGGGCAGGGCGGCGGTCGAGGCGTGCCCCAGCAGCACGAGCAGCGCGTGCCGCCGGTCGATCGCCTCCGGACGGCCCCGAACCGCGTGCAGCCGGCGGCCGCCGAGTGTCGCCCACCGGGCGTGCCGCACCGTCGCCTCCGGGACGACGACCACGCGGGCGCCCGCGGCGTTGACCCGCCACCCCAGGTCGAGGTCGTCGCGGAACACCGGCAGCGCCGGGTCGAGGCCGTCGAGGTCGTCCCAGACCGCGCGGCGGACCAGCGCCCCGGCGGTGCCGACGGCCAGCACGTCGCGTACGGCGTCGTGCTGGCCCTGGTCGTACTCGCGGCGCTCGAGACCGGTCTCGCGGTGCCCGGCGCGGTCGGTGGTCAGTCCCACCTCGACGAGCACCCGCGGGTCGTCCCAGTCGAGCACCTTCGGGCCCAGCAGGGCGGCGGACGGGCTGTCCGCCGCGTGGGCCAGCAGCCGCTCGAGCGCGTCGGGCGCCGGCGCGCTGTCGTCGTGCAGCAGCCACAGCCACGCCGACGGCCCGCCGGAGGCGTCCGGCTCGGCAGCCAGGCCGGCAGCCACGGCCGAGCCGTAGCCGAGCCGCCGGCTGACGCTGAGCACCCGGTCCACGCAGGTCCCGGTGGCGGCAGCCAGCAGGGCAGCGGTCCCGTCGGTGCTGCCGGTGTCGACCGCGATCGTCCTGCGGGGACGCACGGTCATGGCCGCAAGCGCCGACAGCACCTCGGGCAGCCACCGCTCCCCGTCGTGCGCGACGAGCACGAGCGTCACGTCGACGGTCGAGCGGGGAGGCATCGGCAGGGACCGGAGGTCGGCGGGACGCACGGTCCGGCCGGTCGGCGGGCAGTGCGCGAAGGGCAGTACGCGAAGGGCAGTACGAAACGGGCGGGAACAGCGACGGAGCGCTACGGGCAAAGCGCAGCGCTACGGGTCTAGCGCAGCGCTACGCGCAACGCGCGGAGCGGTCCTGGCGACGCCGCCGAGGAACGGCGTGCCTGATCACCTTAGTCCAGCCCGGCGGAACTGCCGATCCGCCGGCGCTCAGCCCGCGAGGCGCTTGAGCCGCCGCCGCTCGCGCTCCGACAGCCCGCCCCAGATGCCGAAGCGCTCGTCGTGCCCGAGCGCGTACTCCAGGCACTCGCTCTTGACCTCACACCCCACGCAGATGCGCTTGGCCTCCCGCGTCGAGCCACCCTTCTCCGGGAAGAACGCCTCCGGGTCGGTCTGGGCGCACAGCGCCTCCTCCTGCCACCCCAGGACGGTCTCGTCGTCGCCTGCCCCAGGGGCGGCGGCCCACCCCGTCAAGGCCGCCAGGCGTACCGGCTCGCTCATTCGATGTCTCCTCGTCGACCTCGGACCGGCCACGACGTGTGCCCGGCTGCGGTGTCTCCGGTGGCCCGAGGGGACCGTTCCGGGGGGAACGACACTGGTGTCATTACAGGCGTGTCATTCGCTCCCGTCAAGGCCGCGGGTGCTATCGACCCCGTATACCTGAACACCGAGAGCAGCCGCACACTCGCTGAGGGTGACGACGAAAGCGGACGGGGCCGGGCGATCGGGACAGCGGCCCGTCGCGTCTCAGACGACCGGCAGGACGACCCGGGCCGTACGCGCCGCGGCATGCCGTTCGGCCGACACCGTCCCGTACGGCGTGGTGCGCTGGCGGGGCGTGCGGCCCGCGGCCCGGACCATCGCCTCGAGGTCCTCGACCGACTTGCGGGACCCGTGCGAGGAGCCGGCCATCCGGCTGATGGTCTCCTCCATGAGCGTCCCGCCGAGGTCGTCGACCCCGCCGGCGAGCACCGCGTGGCACTGCTCGGGCCCGAGCTTGACCCAGCTGCACTGGACGTGGTCGATCCGGCCGTGCAGCAGCAGCCGGGCGACCGCGTGCACGGCCCGGTTGTCGCGCACGGTCGGCCCCGGCCGGGCCACGCCGGCCAGGTAGAGGGGCGCGTTGGTGTGCACGAACGGCAGCGGCACGAACTCGGTGAACCCGCCGCTCTCGTCCTGCAGCCGAGCCAGCAGCCGCAGGTGTGCCAGCCAGTGGTGCGGGGCGTCGACGTGGCCGTACATCATCGTGCTGGTCGTCGGCAGCCCCACCCGGTGGGCGGTCGTCACGACCTCGACCCACTGCGCGGTGGGCAGTTTGCCCTTGGTCAGCACCCAGCGGACCTCGTCGTCGAGGATCTCCGCCGCCGTGCCCGGCAGGCTGTCGACGCCGGCGGCCTGAGCCTCGACGAGGAACTCCTCGATCGACACGCCCATCCGCGCCGCGCCGTTGACGACCTCCATCGGGCTGTACGCGTGCAGGTGCAGCCCCGGCCCGCCCTGCTTCACCGCGCGGGCCAGGTCGAGGTAGGCCGTACCGGGCAGCTGCGGGTCGATGCCGCCCTGCATGCAGACCTCGGTCGCGCCGACGTCCCACGCCTCGCGCGCCCGGTCCGCGACCTCGTCCAGCGACAGCGTGTACGCGTCGGCGTCGGTCCGCCGCTGGGCGAAGGCACAGAACCGGCAGCCCGTGTAGCAGACGTTCGTGAAATTGATGTTGCGGTTGACGACATAGGTGACGTCGTCGCCGACCGCGGCGCGCCGGACGTCGTCGGCGAGCGCGCAGACCGCCTCGAGGTCGGCGCCGTCGGCCGTCAGCAGGGCGAGGTACTGCGGGTCCGTGAGCCCGGCCGGGTCGTCGCGGGCCACCCGCAGGGCGGCGGCGACGTCGTGGTCCAGGGGTGCGCGCGCCGCCGGCAGCACCAGCGCGTCCCAGCCGCCGTAGACGTCGTCGAAGTCCGAGCGCCGGTCGCCGGTGCGCCCCGTGGTGTCGACGGTGGCGTGCAGGTCGGTGCGCCCGCTCGAGACCAGCCCACCGTCGGGCTCCTGCCACGGCCGCGGCTGCGGGCGTACGTCCGCGGCGAGCCCGTCCGGGCCGGCCAGCGCGTCGACGTGCCCCTGCAGGCGGGGGTCCAGCCACGGCTCAGCGAGGTACGCCGGGTGTGCCGTCAGCCTCTCCCGCAGGGTGAAGCCGGCCGCGGCCGTCGCCGCCGCGAGGGCCTCGACCTCCGGCCAGGGGCGCTCGGGGTTGACGTGGTCGGGGGTGAGCGGGCTGACCCCGCCCCAGTCGTCCACGCCCGCCGCAAGGAGCCTCGACGTCTCGCTGAGGTCGACCAGGTTGGGCGGTGCCTGCACCCGCATCCGCGGGCCCATCACCAGCCGGGTGACCGCGACCGCCGCGAGGAACTCCTCGAGGTCGACGTCGGGGGTGGCCCGCATCGCCGTGTCGTCCTTGGCCCGGAAGTTCTGGACGATCACCTCCTGCACGTGGCCGTGCCGGCGGTGCGCAGCCCGGATCGCGAAGACCGTCTCGGCGCGCTCGACGACCGACTCCCCGATCCCGACCAGCAGGCCGGTCGTGAACGGCACCGCGTGCCGGCCCGCGTCCTCGAGCACCCGCAGGCGGACGGCCGGGTCCTTGTCGGGGCTGCCCCGGTGCGCCGGCACGTCGGCCGTCGTCTCGAGCATCATCCCCATCGAGGGCGCGACCGGCTTGAGCCGCTGCAGCTCGGCCCAGCTCAGCACCCCCGGGTTGAGGTGCGGCAGCAGCCCGGTCTGCTCCAGCACGGCCACCGCGCAGGCCCGGACGTAGGCCAGCGTCGAGTCGTAGCCGGCCTCGTCCAGCCACTCGCGGGCCTGCGGCCAGCGCTCCTCCGGCCGGTCGCCGAGGGTGAACAGCGCCTCCTTGCAGCCCAGCGCCGCGCCCTGCCGGGCGATCTCGAGGACCTCGTCCATCGACAGGTACGGCGCCGGCAGCCGGCCCGGCACGGTCGCGAAGGTGCAGTAGTGGCAGCGGTCGCGGCACAGCCGGGTCAGCGGGATGAACACCTTGCGGCTGTAGGTGACGACCCCCGCCCGGCCGGCGTCCGACAGGCCCTGGTCGCGTACCCGGCCGGCGACCGCGCACAGGGCTGCGAGGTCCTCGCCGCGGGCCTGCAGCAGCACGGCCGCCTCGCCGACGTCGAGGGTCTTGCCGTCCCGGGCGCGCGCGAGCGCCCGGGTCATCCCGTGCGGCACGCCCGCTGCTGGCTTCACCGGCCGACCCTACGTCGGCCCGGGGTCGGCAGCGGACGCCCGGGTAGGGGCGGGCCATGGCGACGATCTGTGTGACCGGCTCCACCGACGGTATCGGCCGGGCGACAGCCCGGCTCCTGCTGGAGCAGGGGCACCGGGTGCTCGTGCACGCGCGCAGCGAGGCCCGCGGCCGGCCGGTCGTCGAGGAGCTGGCCCGGGTGGGCACTGCGGACGTGAGGCTCGTCATCGGCGACCTTGCGTCGCTGGCGTCCGTCCGCGAGCTCGCCGCGCAGCTGCGTGAAGCCGGCCCGCTGGACGCCCTGGCCCACAACGCCGGCGTGTGGGTGCGCGGCGACACCCCGGCCGTGACCGTGGACGGCTTCGAGACGACGTTCGCGGTCAACGTGCTGGCCCCGCACCTGCTCACCGCGCTGCTGGCCGACACCCTGCAGGGTCGGCTCGTCTGGCTCGGCTCCGGCATGGTCGGCTCGGGCCGGCCCAAGCCGACAGCGCTGGGCGGCACCCGCGAGCCCCGGCAGGCCTACGCCGACAGCAAGGCGTGCGACGTCGCGCTCGCGCAGGCGTGGGGCCGCCGGCTGCCGGGCGTCGCGTCCGCGGCGCTGGATCCGGGATGGGTGCCCACCAAGCTCGCCAGCAGCGGCGCCCCCGGGGACGTGGCGGACGCCGCGGCATCGCTGGCGTTCTGCTGCACCGAGGCCGACCTCGGCTCGGCGCCGTACTGGAAGGGCTCGAGCGCCACGCCGATGCCCGGCCGGCTCCGGGACGCCGGCCTGCAGGACGCCATCGCCCTCGCCTGCGACCGGCTCGCCGGGCTCCTGCCGGCGGCCGACAGCACCTGAACGCCTGCGCCCGTCCTCCACGCAGCACAGCGGGCCGGGAGCAAGACTCCCGGCCCGCTGTCGAGCGTCCAGCCGGCGAGCGGCCGGCTGGATCGGCTGCTAGGGGGCGACCTTCGTGACCAGCACCGTGCCGCTGCCGAGGACCGCGCCCGACCGGCTGGTGACCTCCATCGTGCCGATAAGGCTGCGGCCCGCGGCCGGTGCCACCTTCGCCGTCAGGGTCCCGTTGATCGTCCGGGTCTCCCCGCTGGCGAACGCGAACGACGCCGTCGGCACCGTCAGGGTGCCGAGTGCCTTGGAGACGTACACGTCGACGTAGTCGAAGGCGGTCGAGCCGGCCGGCACGCTGTAACCGTCCACGAGGATCGTGTACTCACCGGGCTTCGGTGCCGCGTAGCTCACCGACTCCTCCGAGTCGCCGTCAGCCGAGACGAGCTGGCCGGACGGGCCGCTGACGACGAGGTCCAGGTCCGCTCCCGTGTCACTGGTGCCGCCGATGCTCACGTCGAGCCGCTCGGCGCCCGCCGGGACGACGACGGTGCGAGTGAGCTGCTTGCCGTTCACGATCGTCGGCCGGTCGCTGCGGACGGAGCCGAGCGGGCCGCCCTTGGCCGAGGCGTCCACGGTGCCGAAGTCGTTGCGCACGGTGAACGAGACGTTCTTCGGGGTGCCCGCCTTGACCGACGCGAGCGTCTGGCTGGGCGGGGTGACCGTCGCGCCGAGGACCGTGGCCTTCAGCGTGAAGGGGTTGTCCAGCAGCGGCGAGGTGCGCCGCGACTCCACGAGCAGCTCCCAGATGCCGGGCTGCGGGTCGGCATAGACCCGGCCGGACGGGTCGCACTCGGCCGCGTCCGAGAAGTTGCTGTAGCAGACGAGGCTGGAACCGGACTCCATCGGCACCCCGAACGGGTGGAAACCGAGGACGCGGGTCTGGCTGTTCGGGGCGAGCCCGGACAGCTGCACCTGCAGCGCCTTCGCCCCCTCCGGCACGGTGACGTAGATGCGCTGCGTCTCGTTGCGCCGCGACGTCCCGGAGACGGTGGTGCCGTAGCCCGGTGCCGCCAGCGGCGGGCTGGCGACGACGGCGAGCATGACCTCGGCGTCGACGGCCGGCGTGGCCGCGGCGTCCATGCGCAGCACCGCGCTGTGCGCGCCGGCGCCCGGCTTCGTCGTCACCTGCACGGTGACCGCCTGGTTGAGCGGCAGCCGCACGGACGAGGCGCCGAGGCTGTAGGTGCCGTCGTTGCCGAGCAGGCTCAGCGCGTACGGCCCGGCGCCCCTGGCACCGCTCGTGCGGGTCACCGTGATCGGGTAGGTGCGCTCCTGCCCGACGACGGCACCACCCCGGTCAGCGGCGCAGCGGTTGTAGAGGCCGGTGCCGGTGGTGCGCTCGAGGATGCTCCAGATCTCGGTGCAGACCGGCGCCGACACGGTGAAGCTGTCGGGAGCCAGCTCCTGCTGCAGCAGGGCGTACGCCGCGGGGACGTTCACCTCGCCGTTGCCCTGCAGGAAGGCGGGGACCCGCGGGTTGAACACCGCCGAGGAGTAGACGGCCCGCCGCAGGGCGGCCGGCGCAGTGGCGGTGATGCCGCTCTGCCGCGCCGCCGACAGCAGCAGCGTCATGGCGCCGGCGGTCTGCGGGGCGGCCATCGAGGTTCCGTTGAACATGGCGTAGCCGGCGGGCAGGCCGTAGCCGGCCTCCGCGACGGGCGCGCCCGGCTGCCAGGTGGGGATCGTGGAGATCGCCGAGCCGGGCGCGGTGACGTTGGGCTTGAAGCCGCCGTCCTCGCGCGGTCCGCCCGAGGAGAAGGTCAGCATGCCCTTGTCGTAGGCGACGACGGAGCCGTAGTTGGCCTTCCACGTCGCCTTGGAGATCGACGCGCCGACGCTGACGACATCGGTCGTCGTCGACGGGTCGCCGACGGTGTTGAGGGCGTTGCCGCTGTTGCCGGCGGAGATGACCAGCTGCACACCCAGGTCGTTGATGATCCGGTTGTAGAGCTCGGCCCGTGCACCGGTGCCGTCGTTGAGCTGCGGCAGGCCGCCGATCGACATGTTGATGATGTCGACGCCGCGGTTGGCGGCGAGCTCGGCCATGCCGTCGGTGAGCGCGGCCGCCGTGCAGCCGGCCCCGTAGGCGCAGGCGCGGCCCGAGACCAGCTTGGCGCCCGGCGCCTGGCCGTCCATCTTCCCGCCGAACATGTTCTTGGCGGCCGTGATGCCGGCGACGTGCGAGCCGTGCGCGCCGGACGCCAGACCGATGTCGACGAAGTCGTAGGAGTCGGGGCTGCCGAGCGGCTCGAGGCTCTGGTCCTCGCGGTAGTCGACCGTGAAGGGGATCGCCTCGACGACGTCGGTGAAGGGCTTGTCGGTGCCGAAGGAGCCGACCTGGTAGCTCTCGCCGTACGGCTGCATCACCGGGTTGTTGCGGAAGTCCTTGTCGTCGTCGGAGTCGACGCGGATGCCGTGGGTGACCGGGTCGTAGAGCACCCCGAACCGGTCGGTGGTGTCGCCGTCCCGGTTGACGTCGCCGCAGATCTCGCAGCCCGGCAGCAGGGTGCCGGCCTCGTCGAACGTCCGGATCCGGTAGGTGCCCGCGGGCAGCGTCCAGGTCGCGTCCCGGTAGGGCCCGAAGGTCGGCCCGGTCGCCTCCTGGACCATCGGCAGCCAGCTGGCGTCGCCGCCGGCCACGAGCGAGCCCTCGGTGACCGGGTCGGTCGCGGTGAACGTGTCGACGATCTTGCGCTCGTTGGTGGTGGTCGTCTGCAGTGCCGGGTGTCTGAGGTCGATGCCGCTGTCGAGGATGCCGATGGTCACGCCGCGACCGTCGTAGGTCGGGTTCGCGTTGCGGAAGGCGTTGGACCCGGTCTCGTTGGTCGGCATGAACGGGTTGCTCTCGGGCGTCGTCGCGTCGGGCGCCCTGAGGTTGCCCTTCGCCGCGGCCTCCGGGCGCTCCGGCGGCAGGGCCACGACCTCGTCGAGGTCGATCCCCAGGATGCTGGGCAGCGTCGACGCCTTGTCCACGCTGCCGGTCGGCACCGTGGCGCTGAAGTAGCCGAGCTTCGGGGCGCTGTAGCGGACGGTGCCGCCGAGGCCCTCGAGGTCCCTGCGGGCCTGCGCGTCCTGGCCCTTCTCGGCAGCCACCATGACGGTGACCGCGCGCTTGCCGGTCGCCACCGCCTGAGCGAGCTTGTCGCGGTCGGCCCGGCCGAGCTTGTCGCCGGCCTGGGTCTTCTTCGGGATCGCGGTCTGCAGGGGGGTCGGGCCGGCGGTCAGCGGCGCCGCGAGGCCCGTGCCGAGGTCGTCGGCCGCGGTGGCGGACCCGACGAGCGCCCCGGTGAGCAGGCCCGTCGTGGTCAGCAGGCCGAGCGCGGCGCGCCCGTACCTGGAGCGTGGTGAGGACAAGGAGGAACCCTTCGCACAGGGGCCGGTAACGGACGTCCCGGACTCGATGGCGGGACCGTAGACGCCGCCACCGACAGAACCGTCCTGGCAGCGCGTCACAGCCACATAACGATGGGTCGACCGGCCGTCCCGCGCGGTCCTGTCGGAGGCGGCTGCGAGACTGGGGGCATGCGCATCGTGGCCCTGGCCGGCGGGATCGGCGGGTCCCGGTTCCTGCGCGGGGTGCAGGCCGCGGTGCCGGACGCCGAGCTGACCGTGGTGGTCAACACCGGCGACGACCTGACGCTCTACGGCCTGCGCATCTGCCCCGACCTCGACACCGTGATGTACACCCTCGGCGGCGGCATCGACGAGGAGCGCGGCTGGGGTCGCCGGGACGAGACGTTCCACCTCAGGCAGGAGCTGGTCGCGTACGACGCGCCGGCCGCCTGGTTCGGCCTCGGCGACCGGGACATGGCCACGCACCTGGTGCGGGCGCAGATGACCGCGGCCGGCTACGGGCTCGCGCAGGTCACCGAGGCGCTGTGCGCGCGGTGGCAGCCGGGGGCGCGGCTGCTGCCGATGACCGAGGACCGGTTCGAGACGCACGTGCTGGTCGAGATCGAGGGTCGGCGGCGCGCGATCCACTTCCAGGAGTGGTGGGTGCGCCACCGCGCACAGCTGCCGGCGGAGGCGTTCGTCTACGTCGGCGCGGACACCGCGCGGACCGGGCCGGGGGTGCTCGAGGCGATCGGCGACGCCGACCTGGTGCTGCTGCCCCCCAGCAACCCGGTCGTCTCGATCGGCACCGTGCTGCAGCTGCCGGGCGTCCGGGAGGCGCTGGCCGGCAAGCCCGTCGTCGGCCTGTCGCCGTTGATCGGTGGCGCGCCGGTGCGGGGCATGGCGGACGCGTGCCTGACCGCGATCGGCGTGGAGACGTCCGCGCAGGCCGTCGGGCGGCACTACGGCGCGCGCTCGGCGGGCGGGCTGCTCGACGGCTGGCTGGTCGACACCGCCGACGCGGGCGCCACCGTGCCGGGCGTGCAGGTGCGCGCCGTCCCGCTGCTGATGACCGACCTCGGGGCGACGACGCAGATGGCCCATGCGGCCCTGGACCTCGCGGGTGTCTGACACCAGCGCGGGCGAGTACCTGGTCCGCGGTGTCGCCGGCCTGCCGGAGGTGCGCCCCGGCGACGACGTGGCGCAGCTGGTCGCCGGCGCCGTGCCCGACCTGCGCGACGGCGACGTCCTGGTCGTGACCAGCAAGCTGCTCAGCAAGGCCGAGGGGCGGCTGGTGCCCGTCCCGCCGGGGGCCGACCGCGAGCAGGTGCGCCTCGCGGCGGTGGCCGGCGAGACCGTCCGGGTGGTCGCCCGGCGCGGGCCCACGACCATCGCGCAGACCCGGCACGGGCTGGTCCTGGCGGCGGCCGGGGTCGACGCCAGCAACGTCCGCAGCGACGAGATCGCCCTGCTGCCGCTCGACCCGGACGCGTCGGCGCAGGCCCTGCGCGACCGGCTGCTGACGCTCACCGGGCGCACCGTCGGCATCGTCGTCAGCGACACGCTCGGCCGGCCGTGGCGGGTGGGCCAGGTCGACCAGGCGATCGGGGTGGCCGGCCTGGCCCCCGTCCGCGACAGCCGGGGGACCGTCGACAGCCACGGGCACGTCCTCGAGGTCACCGAGATCGCCGTCGCCGACGAGCTCGCGTCGGCGGCCGAGCTGGTCAAGGGCAAGGCCGACGGCGTGCCGGTCGCGCTCGTGCGTGGCCTGGCGCTGCCGGACGACGGCCGCGGCGCCGCCGCCCTGGTACGCCTGCCGGAGCAGGACTGGTTCCGCCTCGGCACCCGGGAGGCCGCGGCGGCGGCGGTGGGCGCGCGCCGTACGGTCCGGGCCTTCACGGGCGCGCCCGTGGACCGGGCGGCGGTGCTGCGCGCTGTCGAGGCCGCGCTCACCGCGCCGGCGCCGCACCACACGGTGCCGTGGCGGTTCGCGCTCGTGGAGCGTCGGCGTACGGCGCTGCTGGACGCGATGGCGGCGCGCTGGGCGGCCGACCTGGCCGCCGACGGGTTCACCCCCGAGCAGGTCGAGCGCCGGCTGCGGCGGGGCGACGTGCTGCGGGCGGCGCCGTACGTCGTGGTGCCCTGCCTGGTCCGGGACGGGGCGCACGACTACCCGGACGCGCGCCGGGCGGCGGCCGAGGAGCGGCTGTTCGTCGTGGCCGGTGGCGCGGGCGTCCAGAACCTGCTGGTGCAGCTGGCCGTCGAGGGCCTGGGCAGCGCCTGGGTCAGCAGCACGATGTTCTGCCCCGAGGTCGTGCGCGACGTTCTCGACCTGCCCGACGACTGGGAGCCGCTCGGTTCGGTGGCGATCGGGCACGCCGCCGAGCCGCCCGGGCCGCGCCCGCCCCGCGCCCTGGACGACGTCGTCCTGGAACGCTGACAGTTCGAGCCCGACCACCTGGCCCGGCTCAGGGACGACTGGCCCGCGGCGCTCGCCGCCGTGGCGCAGCAGCGCGGCGTCACGCTGCTGTCCTGACTTCAGACGGGACCTGCGGGCCGCCGACGCAGAGCGGGTAGACGCCGCCCCCGTCGGAGGTACCGCCCCGTGTCCAGGACGTCCCGCACCACCGTTCCAGCGACCGTCCTCGGGGCCGCGCTCCTGATGGCAGCAGGCGCCCAGGCGAGCGCCGCGCAGGCCGCCGGCACCCCGGCCACGGCGTGGGCCAACGCGGGCGCCGGCGTACACCGGTCCTCCCCCACGCTCGGTGCGCTGTCCGTCGGCCGGGTCGTGCTGCAGGCCGACATGGCCGGGCAGCTGACGGCCACCCGGGGCGACGGCTCGGTGGCCTGGCGGTCGGCCGTCGACCCGCAGCCCGGCGCGCGTACCGCCGTGCAGAGCACCCCCGCGGTCGGCGACCTGACCGGCGACGGGTCCAGGGAGGTGGTCGTCGGCGCCGGTGCGGGGGGCCAGTTCACCAACCAGCACGGCGGGGTCGTGGCGTACCGCGGCGACGGCTCGGTGCTGTGGCGCTGGCGCTCGCCGGACCGGTTCGGGCCGCAGGGCCGGCCGGACGGCTGGGGCGACGGCATCTACTCCTCCCCGGCGATCGGGGACGTCAGCGGGGACGGCCGTGCCGACGTGGTGTTCGGCGGGTGGGACCACCAGGTCTGGGGCCTGGACGGCGCCACCGGCAACGTGCTCGGCGGCTTCCCGTTCGAGAACGCCGACACGGTCTGGAGCTCACCCGCGCTCAGCGACACCGACGGGGACGGGGTGCTCGACCTCGTGATCGGCGGCGACGCCAGCGCCTGCGGCTGCGCTCCCGGCTCGTACGACGGCGGCGTGCTACGGGTCCTCACGGCCGTCGACGGCAAGGTCACGCAGCGCTTCCGGGTCAACGTGCCCGACATCGTCGCGAGCAGCCCAGCGATCGGGGACCTGGAGGGCAACGGGCGGCAGTCCGCGGTCTTCGTCGTCGGCAACTACTGGCGGCCCGCCGACAGCCGCCGCGTCTGGGCGGTGCACCTGGACGACGGCAGCCCCGTACCGGGCTGGCCGCAGCGCACCGACGCCCCCGGCTTCGGGTCCGTCGCGCTCGGCGACGTGGCGCCCGGCGGCGGCCTCGAGGTGGTGGTGGGCGACACCGAGGGCACGATGTACGCCTGGCACGGCAACGGCGCCCTCGCCTGGCGCACCCACCCGGGCGACACCACCGCGACCATCTTCGGCGGGCCGTCGATCGGCGACCTGAACGGCGACGGCGACCAGGACGTGGCCATCGGTTACGCCTTTGGCGGCGCGCTGCTGCTGGACGGCGCGACCGGCACGAAGACGGCGCAGGTCTACGCCGGGCCGTACGCCTCCGAGTCCACCCCCCTGTTCGCGGACTTCGGCGGCGCGGCCGGGCGCCGGCTGGTCGTCGCCGGCTTCAACGCGGGCGTGGCCGACTTCGCCAGCGGCCAGCTGGCGGCCTTCCGGCTGCCGTCGACGACCGCTGCGGACGCGTGGCCGATGTTCCGCAAGGAGGCGACCCACCGCGGTGGCGGCACCCTGCCGTCCGGCGTCCGCGGTGCGATCGGCGAGCATTGGCGCGCGCTCGGCGGCGCCGACGGCGTGCTGGGCATGCCGACCAGCGGCGAGCTCCGTACGCCGTACCGCGACGGCCGCTACACCACCTTCCAACGCGGCGCCATCTACTGGACCGCCGGGACCGGCGCGCACGAGGTGCACGGCGCGGTCCGCGACCGGTGGGGGGCGCTGGGCTGGGAGAACGGCCTGCTGGGCTTCCCGACCAGCGACCGGATCGCTCTGGCGGGCGGCTCGTTCGGCCGGTTCGAGGGCGGCCAGATCTACCAGTCCCCGGCCACGGGAGCGCACGAGGTGCACGGGCTGATCTTCCAGGCGTGGGGGCGTACCGGCTACGAGGCCGGCCCGCTCGGCTACCCGCGGACCGACGAGCGGCCGCTGTCCGGCCGGGCCGGCGCCTCGAACCTGTTCACCGGTGGCGCCGTCTTCTGGTCTGCCGGCACGGGCGCGCACGCCGTGGTGGGCGCGCTGCGCGACGCCTACCGCGGCAGCGGCTGGGAGAAGGGCTGCCTCGGCCTCCCGGTCGCGGACGAGCAGCGCTCGACGCCGGGCGGGGTGGTCACGTGTACCTCGGCGTTCGAGAACGGCACGATCACCTGGACGGCAGCCGGCGGCGCCCGGGTCAGCTGCCGCTGAGCGTCCTGCTAGCGTCCTGCCGCGTGCTGACGGGGCGGTCCTCCTCCGCCGTCGTCGCCGCGAAGCGGACGCCCGGGCAGCGCGTGCGCGCCGCGCTGTGGGCGGTCCGCGTGCCGGTCGGCGTCTACCTGGCCTCGCGGCTGCTCGTCCTGCTGGCGGCTGCCGCCGGTGGCTTCATCGCCACGACGTCCGGCCGACCGGTGCTGACGGGGCCGTGGCCGGTGCTGACCGGCACCGGCCGGGCGACCGTCGACGCGCTGCTGCGCTGGGACAGCGCGTGGTACGTCGAGGTGGCCACCCGCGGCTACTCCGCGGACCCGAACGGCCCGGCCGGCGCCCCGAACGCGTTCTTCCCGCTGTTCCCGGCGCTGGTGCGCTGGTGCGCGGCGCTCACCGGCCTGCCCCCCGGGCCGGCCGGGCTCGTGGTCGCCTTCGGCACCGGGCTGGCGGCCACCGTGCTGGTGTGGCTGCTTGCCCGGCAGGTCGCCGGGACGCAGACGGCGGACCGTACGGCCGCGCTGTTCGCCTTCTTCCCTGGCGCGTTCGTGTTCTCGATGGTCTACAGCGAGGGCCTGCTCGTCGCCCTGGCCGCCGCGACCCTGCTGGCGCTCGGCGACCGGCGCTGGCTGCTCGCCGGGGTCCTCGCCGCCGCCACCACCGCCACCCGGCCCAACGGCGCGGCCATCGGCGTCGCCTGCGCGTGGGCGGCCTGGGTGGCGCTGCGCGAGCGCCGCGAGTGGCGGGCGCTGGTCGCACCCGCCCTGGCGCCGGCGGGGATTCTGGCGTTCTTCGCTTTCCTGGCGGTCCGCACCGGCGACCCGCTGGCCTGGTTCACCGCCCAGCGCGAGGCCTGGTCGGAGAAGATCGACCTGACCGCGCAGGTACGCCGGATCGGCCTGGTGATCGACGTGCCGACCAACCCGGAGGGGTCGCTGAACACGCTGCTGCCCGTTCTCGGCGGCGTCGTGATCGTCGTGGCGCTGGTCCTGCTGCTGCGGTGGCGGCCGAGCGGCCCGGTGGTGGCGTACACCCTGACCGCGAGCGCGATCGTGCTCGTCTCGGCGTCCATCGGCGCGCGGCCGCGGATGCTGCTGGCGGCGTTCCCCCTGGTGATGGCGCTCGCCCACTCGGTCCGCGGCAGCGCGTTCGCGGCGCTGCTCGCGGGCTCGGCGGGCGGCCTGGCCACCCTCATGGTGATCACCGCCAGCACGCTGGCCGCGACGCCCTGACCGGACGCCCTGATCAGACGCCCTGCCTACCGGCCCAGCAGCTCGTCGAGCCGCTCGTAGCCCTCGCGCACACCGGTGTCCATGCCGCTGGCCAGGAACGCGTCGCGCGCCTCGAAGGAGTCGACCAGCGAGGTCGCGGTCAGCCGGGTGCGACCGCCGAGGTCCTCCACGACCAGCCGCTCCAGGGCGACGCCGTCGGGCATCCCCTCGAAGGTGAAGGTCTGCACGATGACCTCGGACGGCCGCACCTCGTGGAAGCTGCCGTGGAAGCCGTACTCCTGCCCGCCGGACTCGTGCACGTAGCGGTAGGACCCGCCGGTACGGCAGTCGTAGTGCTCCACGCGCATCGTGGTGCTGCGCGGCCCGAGCCACTGCACGACCAGCTCGGGGTCGGTGTGGGCGCGGAAGACCTTCTCCGGGGGTGCGTCGAACTCGCGGACGATCCGGACCAGGGGGACGTCGGGGTCGGCGACGATCTGCGTCTCACGGGTGCTGGTGGTGGTCATGGCGGTGCTCCTTCACTGAGGGGGTGGGGGTCGGCGTCGTCGGGCATCGTGCGGAGGAGGTCGTCGAGGCGGCGGTAGCGCTGCTCGGCCCGGCGTCGGTAGCGCTCGAGCCAGCCGGTGGCGAGGTCGAACACCTGCGCCTCGAGGTGCACCGGGCGGGGCTGCGGCCCGGGTGCCCGGGTCACCAGCGCCGCGTCCTCCAGCACCTTGAGGTGCTTGTAGACCGCCTGGACGCTGACGTCGTACGGCTCGGCGAGCTCGCCCACCGTCGCGTCGGCGACCGCCAGCCGGGCCACCATGTCGCGTCGGGTGGGGTCGGCGAGTGCCGAGAACACCCGGGACAGTGCGTCGGCTGCCATGGTGCACCTGGCCTTTCAACCGGTCGGTTGCAAAGACCGTACGAGACCGCCCTGCTCGTGTCAACCGATTGGTTCAAACGGGTTGGCCGAGCCCCGCCAGCACCTCGACCCCCGGCAGGTCGGCAACCGCGGATCCCGGCAGAACGAGCTTCGAGCGGCGCAGCCCGCTGCCCACGGCGACCTGCGGGGCCGCCACGACAGCCGGGTCGACCAGCACCGGCCAGCCCGGGGGCAGCCCGATCGGCGTGATGCCGCCGTACTCCATCCCGGTCGCTTCCACGGTCTGCTCGAGCGGGGCGAAGGAGGCCTTGCGGGCGTCCAGCCGCCGGCGTACGGCGCCGTTGACGTCGGCCCGGGTCGTCGCGAGCACCAGGCACGCGGCCAGCCGCACGGCCTCGCCCCGGCGGCCCGCGACGACCACGCAGTTCGCCGACTCGGCCAGAGCGATCCCGTACGCCGCGCAGAACGCCTCGGTGTCGGCGAGGTCCGGGTCGATTCCGGCGACCGTCACCTCGGCCGCCCGCGGCCACCCGCCCAGCAGGGCTCGGACGGGCGCGGCCAGCAGGTCCGGGCGGTCGAGGGCGGGGTGGAGGTCCAGGCGGCCGAGCACGCGGGGACCGTACCGGCTCGTCAGGCGGCATGCTGCGGGCGTGGACAACGCCGTGCAGGACTACGTGGCCGCCATCTCCCCCGCGACCCGGCCGCTGTTCGACCGCGTGCACCGCCTGGTGCTCGAGGCGCATCCCGGGGCGACGGTGCTGCTGTCGTACAAGATGCCGACGTACCAGGTGGGGGCGCGGCGGCTGCACGTGGGCGCCTGGAAGCACGGTGTGTCGCTGTACGGCTGGGAGCCCGGGCGCGACGCCGGCTTCGCCGCCCGGCACCCCGAGCTGGACAGCGGGAAGGGGACGCTGCGGATCACGCACCGGGCGGCAGCCGGGCTGCCCGATGACGAGCTCCGCGACCTCGTACGGGCGGCGCTGGAGCCGTGAGCTCCTGCGTATCGTGCTGGTCGGCGGACCGAGGGGGCAGCGTGGCGGTGGAGAACGTCTCGGTGACGACGCCCGACGGCGAGTGCCCGGTCGTGGTCGTCACGCCCGAAGGCTCCAGGCCGTGGCCGGCGGTGCTGCTGTTCATGGACGCGGGCGGTGTACGGCAGACGCTGGTCGACATGGCGGCGACGATCGCCGGGCGGGGCCACGTCGTCGCGCTGCCCGAGCTGTACTACCGGGCGGGCGCGTACCGGCCGTTCGACGTCGCGACGGTCTTCACCGACCCGCCGGAGCGCGCCCGGCTGATGGAGATGGGCCGGTCGGTGCGCGACGGGCAGGCGATGCGCGACGTCGACGCGCTGCTGCGGTGGCTCGCCGAGCGCCCGGACGTGCGGGGCGGCGCGGTCGGCTGCACCGGCTACTGCATGGGCGGCCGGATCGCGCTGGCCGCCGCCGGCACGTTCCCGGACCGCGTCGCGGCCGCGGCGTCGTTCCACGGCGGCAACCTCGCCCCCGACGAGCCTGCGGGCCCGCACACGCTGGCGCCGGCCGTACGCGCCCGGGTGTACGTCGGCGTGGCCCGGGACGACGCGTCGTTCCCGCCGGACCAGGAGCAGCGCCTGGCAGCGGCCTACGCGGACGCCGGCGTCGACGCCCGGATCGAGCACTACGAGGCGGCGCACGGCTTCGCGGTGCCGGACAACCCGACGTACGACCCGGCTGCGGGCCGGCGGCACGACGAGGTGCTGCGGGAGCTGTTCGCGGGCCTGTAGTCCCGGCCGCTACGCCGTGGTGAGGACCACCGGGCCGTCGTCGGTCACCGCGATCGTGTGCTCGGCGTGCGCCGCGCGCTTGCCGTCGGCAGTGACGATGGACCAGCCGTCGCTCTTGGTGCGGTAGCGGCTGGAGCCCGCGTGCAGCATCGGCTCGATCGCGAGAGTGTTGCCGGGCTGCAGCCGGTGCCGCCGGGCCTCGCGGGTCGGTGCGTTGGGCACGAACGGGGGCTCGTGCATCCGGCGGCCGATGCCGTGCCCGCCGTGGTCGGGCAGCTGCGCGTAGCCGGCGGCGCGGGCGACCGCGTCGATGGCGGCAGCGACGTCGAGCAGGGTGGCGCCCGGCTGGGCGGCGGCGATCCCGGCGGCGAGGGCGGCCTCGGTGGCCTGCCGCAGCCTGGTGTCGTGCGGGGTCGGGAGGCCGACGTGGACCGTCACCGCGGAGTCGCCGTTCCAGCCGTCGATGATCGCGCCGCAGTCCACGCTGAGCAGGTCGCCCTCCCACAGCCGGCGCGAGCTGGGGGGCCCGTGCACCACGACGTCGTTGGGCGACAGGCAGGTCACACCGTTGAACGGCGGCGCCCCGTTGGTCGCGTAACCCAGGAACGACGGCGTCGCGCCGGCCTCACGGATGCACGTCGCGGCGAGATCGTCCAGCTCGCGCAGCCGCACGCCGGGGACGGCAGCCGCGCTGACGGCGTGCAGGGCGCGGGCCACCACCCGCCCGGCCTCGCGCATGGCGTCGAGCTCGGTCGCGGTGCGTACGGGCAGGAGCAGGTCACGCGGCATGCCCTGACGGTACAACTATCCCGGGACAGCTATCCCGACGATGACCTAGCATGCCCGCATGGTGCGACTGCCGCTGACGGAGCAGGACCGGGCCCGTGGCCTGGCCCTCGGGGCGCTGCTGCGCCAGGCCCGCGGTCCGCGTACGGTCCGCGAGGTCGCCGCGGCCGCGGGGCTGGCCGAGGAGACCGTCCGCAAGATCGAGCGGGGCGGCGTGCCGACGCCGGCGCTGTTCACGGTCGCCGCGCTGGCGGACACCCTCGACCTGCAGCTGGACCAGCTCGTCCGCCTCGCGCGGCTGCCCCCCGCCGACACCGGGGCCGACGGCCCAGCTCCGGCCGCTGTCGCCTGAGGCCCTTCCCGTCGCGGGCTCAGGCCGGCGGGGCGACGTAGCCGCTGACGTTCAGCGACACCGCCCGCAGCTCCCCGACGTCGCCCCGCGCGGCGTCGACGACCGTGAACAGCCAGGCCCCGTCGCCGTTCCTGCCGAGCAGGGTCGACAGCGGCGAGGAGGGCAGCCACGACCCGGTGTACGGCGCGTCCGACGACGTCGCCGACTCGATGGGCCGGGGAGCCGCGTCCGTGAAGACCGCCTGGCAGAGGTTGTCCCCGGCGCCCCCGATCCGGTCGAACAGCGGCACCTGCGTGCCGTCCGGCGCGGTGAGGGTGCCGACGAGGTCGCCCACGTAGGTGTGCGAGAGGCCGGCGGTGTCCGCCGCGACGCAGTCGGTGCCGTCGACCGAGAAGGTCACCCCGCTGACCGGCCCCACGCCCGTGACCGGCAGGGTCACCGTGGTGCCGGCCGGGTCCAGGTCGGCGATGGGCACCGGCGGCCCGGAGTAGGCCGACGTCACCACGGTGTCGGAGGGCTGCCCGACGACCAGGGTCGCGCTCGTGGTCCTCGGCGAGAAGCCGCCGGCGAAGCGCACCCGGGACGACAGCGGCACCGTGGTGCCCAGCCGGACCGTGGGCGCGACCGTGACCGTGAAGGCGCCGGACTCGACCGCCCCGGCGGGCACGTCCGCGTACGGCTGCGTCGACGGGGTCACGGTCACCCCCTCCAGTGCGGTCGTGAGCGAGACCGAGACCCCGGTCGCCGGGGCGTCACCGGTGTTGGTGACCGGCACGCTGACGGCGCCGGACTCGCCGGGCTCCAAAAACAGGTCACCGTCGGTGCTGCCGGTCACGACCGGCCCACCTGCCTGCGCGTACGGCTGCGCGGCGGCGCCGACCGCGGCCAGCAGGGGTCCCGCCTGCAGGATCCCCGCACCGGTGTCGCGGTCCCGGCCGGGCTGCTCGATGTCCAGAGCGGTCGACCGCAGCGCCGCGCGCACCCGGCCCGGGTTGATGCCCGGCCGCCCGGACAGGGCGAGCGCCGCCATCGCCGCCGCGTGCGGGGCCGCCGCGGAGGTGCCGAAGAAGGGCTGGAAGCCGGCCACCGAGGTGCGTACGCCGTCGGCCGCGGTCACGTCGGGCTTGGCCCGCATCCGGCCTGCGCCGGCCCCCTCCAAGGGCGCGCCGTCCGGGCTGAAGAACACCCGGCGAGGGCCGTCCGAGGTGAAGCGCTCCGAGAGCTGCGCCGCCGTGTAGACGCCCGGGAAGGGGCCCGTGGGGTTGGCCGGGTCGCCGGGCTCCAGGTCGAAGGGCAGCGCGCCGGCGGCCGGCGCGGCAGCGACGCTGAGGGCGGCCGGCACGGCGGAGTGGCCGCGGGTGGCCCCAGGCGTCGCGAACGGCGTCAGCGTGCCCGAGCCGCCGAAGCGACCACGTAGCGCGCTGAGCTGGAAGTACCGGTCGGCACCGGAGAACTTCAGGACGGCCAGCCGGTCGGTCCCGCTGGGCAGCAGGAAGCCCTCGAAGGGGTCGTCGTCCCCGTCCTGGGTGCTGTTGGAGAAGCCGACGACGTCGCCATCGGCGTCGAGGGCGTAGAGGTCGTAGTCGTCGGTCGCCCGGCCGAGCGGGTTGGCCCACTGCAGCAGTGCGGGCACGTCCACCGAGCTGGCGGTGACCGGGTCGGCGGCCTGCACCCCGGCGCCGGGGTCGAAGTCGTGCGCGGTGCCGGCGTACTTGCCGATGCCCACGCCGGAGGAGCGGAACGGGCCCTCGTAGTTGCCCGACGTGCCGTCGTCGACGTTGCCCTCGTTGCCGGCAGAGCTGACGTACAGGGCGCCGCTGCGGGTGACGTCGATGACCGCCTGGGCGACCGGCCCGTCCTGGAACGGCGACTCGCCCAAGTACAGGACGTCGTCGACGATGACGTCGGCGCCGGCGGCGCGCAGGGCGCGGATGTTGTCGGCGAAGCTCGCCGCGCCGTCGAACGCGGTGGCGAACAGGAGCCGGGCCTTCGGCGCGAGGTCGTGCACGATCTCGAGCATCGCGGTGCCCTCGTCGCCGCTGCCGGCAGCGCCCGGCAGGACCGTGACGTCGGGCGGCAGCTCGCCGGCGGCGATCGAGGTCGCCAGCGCGTCCACGCCGTCGGACAGGACGCCGACGGTGACCCCGATGCCGGAGACCCCGAGGCGGGCCCGGGCCTCCCCGACGCCGTGCGTGGTGTCCCCCTCGGACGTCACCGGGCCGACCAGCGGGGTCACCTGCGACCGCTCCGTCTTGGACGTGGCCGACCGGCCGGGCAGCGGCGCACGGGCCGACGCGTCGACCCGGCCCGTCAGGGCCGTCGCGGAGAACGACCGCAGGCGCGTCACCTGCGGCTGCGCGGCCAGCGGCTCGACGGCGTCGATCGGGAGCTCCGCCCGCACCACCCCCGCCGGGTACGACGTGCTCCGGACCGTGCCGCCGAGGGCGCGGACGCGCGTGAGCAGCGCGTCGTCGACGGCGCCGTGGATGTCGACCGTGGTACGGCCGGAGGCATCGGTGGGGACCGTCGCGCGGACGTCGACGCCGGCCGGCAGGGCGCGCCCGCGGCGGAGCTGGGAGGCGGTGAGCAGCGGGCTGTCGAGCTTGCGGTCCGCCGCCGAGCGCAGCAGCTTGGCCGCCGCGAGCGCCTCGATCTGGCTGCGCGCCTTGCCCGGCAGTCCGGCGTCCGGCGCGGCGACGGCCGGTGCGACCACCCCGCCCACCACGCCCAGCACGGTGGTGGCACAGCCGACCGCGACGAGCCTGCGGAACGTAGGCATCCGGTACCCCTCAGCAACGACGACGGCGTCAACCTAGGCAGGTGACCGCCGCGTGTCACGCACCTCGACGCCGGTCAGGGCTGTGACGCGAAGCGGTAGATCGGCGAGTTCCCGCTTGAGGTTGCCTTAGCTCTAGGGCGTTACGTGGCCTTCTCGCTCGGCTGGTCCAGGGTGCCAGGCGGAGCGACCCATTGGCAGCGCTGGCCCGTCACTGCCGAGATCAGGTCGAAGTCTGCGTCGTAATGCAAGACGATCAGGTCGAGCTCCTCGGCGGCAGCTGCGATCAACAGGTCGGGAATCTTGCGTCCGCGCTGGCTGGCCTGAGCCAGCAACCGCTGCACCTGCAGCGCTCGCCGCAGGTGTGCCGTCGACGTCTCAACCAGGTCGAAGGCGTTCAACGCCCCGACCAGCCGGTCCCACTCGTCGACGTTGCGCGCCGAGTAGCCGACCTCGAGGTCTGACACGGAGGCCCTGGCCAGCCGCCCCGACACGGCGAGCGGCTCGACGACGTGTCGCACCTCGAGCCGACCCAAGCGCTTGAGGACGCTCGTGTCGACCAAGAAGGTCAGTGCCAAGCCTCCGCCCGGTCGGACGCCTCCATGTCGGCCAGGCTGTCAAGGGCGGCGGCGACCCGCCGAGCCCGGTCCGAGGTTGCCCGCTTCAGCGCGGCGTTGACGGTGTCCCTGATCGTCGACGTGCCCAGCTCAGCGCGAGCAGCGCCGAGAGCCTGCTCGTCCAGGTCGATCAGATGCTTGGCCACACGGCGACTATATACACAGCACCATCCGTATATCTCACCCGTTGATGAGACCTCCGAGCAGGTGCGCACCGGTGACCAGCCGACGAGACGTTGCCGCAGCAGGACCGTCCTGCGGGAACCTCGGCCGGGGACCCCGAAGTACGTTCATCGTGGGGAGGTACACGGTCGGCTCGTCAGCATCACATCAACGACGAGGACAACACGCTCGCGTACCGGGACGCGATCACCTGGGCCCAGCTTCACGATCACCCGCCGCGCTAACCCCTGATCGAGCAGTATGCCGACGAAGCGGACCGCGGCTACGGCTGCACGTCATAGGTCAGTGCCCCCGGTGGTCCTGGATCGTCAGCCGCGGCCCGAAGCGGGGCTTGCCGGCGCCGCTGCACTCGAGCAGGCGTACGACGCGGTAGCGGTGCGGGCGCCACGGCTCGAGCAGCGCGACCATGCCGTCGTCGTCGAGCGGCCGGCCGAGCAGCGCCCAGCCGACGAACTGCGACAGGTGGTAGTCGCCGACGCTGAGCGCGTCGGTGTCGCCCAGCGCGCGCTGGGCGATCTCGGCGACGGTCCACGCGCCGATGCCGGGGACGGCGGCGAGCCGGCGGGCCGCGTCGGCCGGCGCCATCCCGACGGCCTGCTCCAGGCGGGCCGCGACCCGGGCCGCCTCGCAGATGGTCCGGGCCCGCTTCGGGTCGACGCCCGCGCGGTGCCAGTCCCACGACGGCACCCGGCGCCACACCTCGGCGGGCGGCGGCGCCAGCATGCCCTGCGGCGCCGGCCCCGGGGCCGGGGAGCCGTACGCCCTGACCAGGGTGCGGAACGAGGCGCGGGCCTCCCGGCCGGTCACCTTCTGCTCCAGCACCGCAGGCACCAGCGCCTCGAAGACCCGGCCGGTACGCGGCACCCGCAGGCCCGGGAGCCGGGCGGCCGTGCCGGCCAGCAGCGGGTGCGCCGGCTCGAAGCCGTCGGCGGTGTCACGGCCGCCGAGCAGGTCGGCGACACCGGCGACCACCCGGGCCGCTCCGGCGCCCCACGCCTGGCAGTCCACCTCGTGCAGCCCGCGCTGCGCCAGCCGGTACGTCGCCGGCCCGTCCTCGGTGCAGGTCGTGCGCCAGAGCGCCCCGTCCCCGGCCAGCACCTGCGTCGGGTCGCCGCGCCCGCGCGAGAGCGGCGCCAGCGTCAGGCGTACGTCGACCGGCAGCCGCGGCCGCCAGGTCGTCCGGGCCTCGTGCGCCGGCAGGGCGAGCGTCACCGGCGGCGGCCGGCGTACGCGTAGGCCAGGGCGAGCCCCAGCCCGTAGCCGCCGTTGACGACCACCGACGGGACGTTGCGGCGGGCCGCCCACGCCACCACGATCAGGGCGACGCCCACCTCCTGGATGGCCAGCAGCCGCAGGTCGCGGTCGTTCCACATCCGCTTGAACAGCGGCGGGTAGAGCGTGAACGGCGCCGCCAGCACGTAGCCGACGAACCCCGCGACGTCGGTGCCGGTCACGCCAGCTCCGGTGCCTGACCGGCCACCAGGGCGTGCAGCTCCTTGACCCGCTGCGCCTGGGCCGCGGGCATCACCAGCGTGGCGGTCGGGGTGTGCACGACCACCAGGCCCTCGCAGCCGATCAGCGTGACCAGGTGCTCGGGGTCGGAGCTGGCGACCACGCAGTCGCGGCTGTCGTGCAGCACGGCCCTGGCCCCCACCGCGTTGCCGGCCGGGTCGCTGCCGGGGCCGGCCGCGCGCAGGGCGTCGCCGTACGCCGGCCAGGAGCCGACGTCGAGCCATCGGGCGGCCAGCGGCAGGGCCGCGACGGTGAACCGCGCGGACACCGAGGCCGGCTCCATGACCCCGTAGTCGATGGACAGCTTGGGGATCGCGGACCAGGCGCCGGTGTCCCCGGCCACCACCCGGGCGACGTTCGCCGCCGTCTCCGGGGCGAACTCGGCGACCGCCGCGGCCAGCGTCGCGGCCCGCCAGACGAACATCCCGGAGTTCCAGAGCGCGCCCTCGGCCACGAACCGCTCGGCCGTGGCGAGGTCCGGCTTCTCGGCGAAGCGCTGCACCACCCGGGCGTCCCCGGCCAGCTGCGCGCCGAGCTCGAGGTAGCCGAAGCCGGTCGCCGGCGCGTCCGGCACCACCCCGAAGGTCACCAGCGTGTCGGCCCGCGCCTCGGCCAGCGCGAACGCCTCCTCGAGCGTCGCGACGAACTCCGACAGCGGCTCGATCAGGTGGTCGGCGGTGAGCACCGCGACCACCGCGTCGGGATCGGCGGCGGCGATGGTGGCGCAGCCGAGCGCCACCGCCGGCAGCGTGTCGCGGCCGGACGGCTCCACGACCAGCCGGTCGGCCCGCAGCCCGGCGACCGACGACACCGCCCCACGCAGCTGCTCGCCCGCGCCGAGCCACACCCGGTCGGCCGGCACCACCGACGTCGCCCGCTGCACCGCGATGTCGAGCAGCGACCGGCCCTGCAGCAGCGGGACGAGCTGCTTGGGCAGCCCCGCTGTGGAGAACGGCCACAACCGGGTGCCGGAACCGCCGGCCAGGATCAGGCAGTGCCTCACGAAACGCCCTCCTTGTCCTTGAGAAGATCGGCGGAGCGCGTCGGGGCCGCGCCCTCCCCGAGAGCCGGCAGCCGCAGGGCCAGCCCCGCGCGCAGCGACAGGCCGAGCCGCAGCAGCAGGCGGACGGGCAGGTGGCGCGGGCCGGCGTACTGCCTGGACAGGTAGCGGTAGAGCGAGCGGTGGTGCTCCAGGACCATCGCCCGCGGCGCCCGCCGGGTGGCGTGGCCGCCGGTGTGCGTGACGACGGCGCCCGGGACGTACACGCTGCGCCAGCCGACCTCGCCGAGGCGGCGGCACAGGTCCATGTCCTCGCAGTACATGAAGTACGTCGGGTCGAAGCCCGCCACCTGCGCAAACGCCTCGCTGCGCAGCAGCATCAGCGAGCCGGACAGCCAGCCGGTCGGGCCCTCCTCGGGCCGGCCGGTCTCCTCGCGGTAGGACCGGGTCCACGGGTTGCCGGGCCAGCACCAGCCCAGCAGCGCGTGGCCGGTGCCGCGGCCGAGCGACGGGAACGCCCGGGCCGACGGGTAGAGCGCGCCCTCCGGTGTCCGGATCGCCGGGCCGAGGCAGCCCGCGTCGGGCCAGCGCCGGCCGGCCTCCAGCAGGGCGTCGAGCGAGCCCGGCTCCCAGCTGACGTCAGGGTTCGCGACGACCAGCCACGGCGCGGCGGAGCCGGACGCGCCCAGGTTGGCCGCCCGCCCGTAGCCGAGGTTGCCGCCGGTCTCGAGCAGCCGCACCGGCCCGCCGACGGCGGCCCGGGGGACCCCGTCGGTGCTGCCGTTGTCGGCCAGCACCACCTCGTACGGCGCCGTGGTCGCGGTGCGCAGGCTGTCGAGGAAGCCGGCGAGCGCCTCGCCCGGGGAGTAGGTGACGACGACGACCCGCACGGCGACCCGCACCTGCGGGTCGGGGCTCACGAGCCGGCGGCCCGCGCGTAGCTCGCCAGGTGCGCCTCCGCGCTCGCGTCCCAGGTGAACTCCAGCGAGCGCTGGTGCCCGGCGGCGCCGAGCGCGGCCCGCCGGGGCTCGTCGTCGAGCAGCGCGGCCAGCGCCGCCCCGATCGCCGGGGCGTCCGGCTCGGTGTAGGCCACCGCGTCGCCGCCGACCTCGGGCAGCGACAGCCGCGGGGTGGTCAGGATCGCCGCGCCGCAGGCCATCGCCTCGAGCACCGGCAGGCCGAAGCCCTCGCCGTGCGAGGGGTAGGCGACGACGGTGGCCCCGCCGAGGAAGCCGCGCAGGTCCTGGAAGCGCAGGTAGCCCGGCCGCAGCACCCGCAGGTGCGACGGCACCTCGGCGATCGCGCCGTCGATGTCGCCGTCCCAGCCGGCGCCGCCGGCCAGCACCAGCGCCGGCGGGTCCTCGCGGCCCTCGCAGGCCTGCACCCAGCCGCGGACCAGGGCGGGCACGTTCTTGCGCGGCTCCAGCGTGGACAGGAAGGCGACGTACGGCTGGCCGGCGAGCCCGAGCCGGGCCTGCACGCGCTGCGTCTCGGCCTCGGACGGCTGGTGGAAGGGCTCCCCGTCGACCCCGTGGTAAATGACGTCCAGCAGGGTCGGGTCGGCCTCCAGCACCCGCACGAGCTCGTCGCGGGTCGCCTTGCTCGGGACGATGCAGCGCGACGCGCGGCGCAGGGCGGTCCGGGTGGCGGACCGGAAGAAGGTGCCCTTGACCGTGGTGTGCAGCGCCGGCTCGGTGAAGAACGTCGCGTCGTGCAGGGTCACCACGACCGGGCGGCCGCAGCGCAGCGGCATCGTGTAGTGCGGCGAGTGCACCACCGTCGCCTCGACCTGCTGCGCCACCAGCGGCAGGCCGGTCTGCTCCCAGGCGAGCCGGGCCGGGCGGTGGGCCAGGGCCGCGGGCGCGGCGACGACCCGGGCGTCGGGGGCGATCCGGCCGTAGCGCTCGGCGTCGGCCCGCTGGCAGACCAGCGCGAGGTCGGCGCCGCGGGCGGCGAGTGCGGCGACCAGGCCGTCGACGTAACGACCCACCCCGCCCCGGTCGGCGGGGACGGCGGTCGCATCGACGAGGACGCGGAGGGGCGGGGACAGCGCGGGCTCCAGTCGGGACGGGCCGGGCTGGTGGCCCGGCAGCCGCCGACACTACTGATCGGCTACCGCCGAGCGTACGCCGGATCAGCCCGCCCGACCGGCAGGCAGGGCGGAGTACGCCGACCACAGCTGGCGGGCCGCGCCGTCCCAGGTGTACGCGGTCGCCCGCTGCCTCCCGGCCTGGCGCAGCCGCTCGCGCAGACCCTCGTCGCCCACCACCTCGGCGAGCGCCTCGGCGAGCCCGTCCGGCGCCAGGGAGCTGTGCAGCGCGGCGCCGCCGGCGACCTCGACCAGCGCCGGGGCGGTGCTGGCCAGCACCGGCACGCCGGCCGCCATCGCCTCCAGCAGGGGCAGGCCGAAGCCCTCGGCCCGGCTCGGCACCACCAGCGCCGTGGCCCGGTCCAGCAGCACCGCCAGGTCGCCGTCGGGGACCCGTCCGAGCAGCCGGACCCGGCCAGCCGGGAGCCCGGCCGCGGCGGCCAGCCGCAGCGGGTCCGAGCCGCCCCACCCGGGCTGGCCGGCGCACAGCAGCGGCAGGTCGGGCGCCCCGGGGCGACCCAGGGCGGCGATCAGCTCGGCGAGGCCCTTGCGCGGCTCGAGCGTCGCGACGGTGAGCAGGTAGCGCTCGGGCAGGGCGAGGCGGGCCGCCCGCTCCGGCGCGTCATGCGGCAGCGCGAGGTCGCCGCTGACGCCCTCGCCGACCACCAGCAGCCGGTCAGCGGTCAGGTGCACGTGCCTGCCCAGCTCGGCCGCCACCGCCTGCGTCGGCACCACGACCAGGTCCGCCGTACGGGCGGCGCGCTCCACGACCGCCCGGTGCCAGCGCACCCCGCGCGGGGTCAGCGTCTCCGGGTGCGTCCACGGCACGGCGTCGTGCACGGTGACCACCAGCGGCCGCCGGCGCCGAGCAGGGGCGAGCGGGGTGGGGGCGTGCACGACGTCGCCGGGCACCGCCGGGCCGCGGCCGCGCTCCCAGGCGGCCACCAGCGCGCGGCGCGGCAGCGGGAGCCGGCGCGGCCCGACCACTCCGGGGACCGTCGCCGCCGACACCTCGCGGTGCAGTGCCACCACCCCGTGCACCGAGCCGGCCGGCCCGAACCTCGCCAGCGCCGCCGCGACCTCCCGGCTGTAGCGGCCGGTGCCGCCGGGCACCGGCGCCAGGCACTGCTCCAGCAGGAACCCGACCTCCACCGGGGTCAGGGACCGGCGAGGTCCACGTCGACCATCCGCCCGACCAGCTCCTCGAAGCCGACCGTCGGCGCCCAGCCCAGCAGCTTGCGCGCCTTGCTCGCGTCGCCGACCTGCAGCCCGTCGTCGGCCGGCCGGACCAGGCTGGCGTCCACCCGCACGCGCGACTCCCAGTCGGCCACCCCGGCCCGGGCGAACGCCGCCGCCGCGAAGTCGCGCACGGAGTGCGCCTCGCCGGTGGCGATCACGAAGTCCTCGGCGTCGGGGTGCCGCGCGGCCAGCACCATCGCGTCCACGAAGTCCGGGGCCCAGCCCCAGTCCCGCCGGGCGTCGAGGTTGCCGAGCACGAGCTCGAGCTCCTGCCCCCGGGCGATCCGGGCAGCCGCCTGGGTGATCTTGCGGGTCACGAAGGTGGTGCGTCGGCGGGGCGACTCGTGGCTGTAGAGCAGCAGCGACGTGGCCGCGAGCCCGCGCGCCCGGTAGACCCCGGCGAGGGTGTGGGCGTACGCCTTGGCCGCGCCGTACGGCGAGGTGGGTCGCACCGGCGTGTTCTCGTCCTGCGGGGCGACGTCGGCCCGGCCGAAGACCTCGGCGCTGGAGGCCTGCACGAAGCGCACGGCCCGGCCCCGCCGCTCCTGGTACTGCCAGGTCTGCTCCAGCAGCCGGGCCGCGCCCACGGCGGTGACGTCGGCGGTCCGCACCGGCTCCTGCCAGGAGAAGGCGACCGAGCTGATGCCGGCCAGGTTGTAGACCTCGTCGGGCTCGGCGGCCGCGATCACGGCGGCCAGGGAGTCCTGGTCGCGCAGGTCACCCTCGTGCAGCACGACGCCGGGGCAGCGGCCCTCGAGCTCGAGGCGGTCGCTGTCGTCGCCGTGCACCATCCCGTGCACGGCCCAGCCGTCGGCGGTCAGGCGCTCGGCGAGGTAGCCGCCGTCCTGCCCGGTGATGCCGGTGATCAGCGCGGAGCCCATGTCAGCCCCCCGCGCGCTGCAGCGCGAGATCGCTGTCGACCATCATCTGGACCAGCTGCTCGAAGCCGACCTCGGGCTTCCAGCCGAGGCGCTCGCGGGCCTTGCTCGCGTCGCCGATGAGCAGGTCGACCTCGGCCGGCCGCAGGAAGCGCGGGTCCAACGTCACCAGCGGCTCCCAGTCGTCGATGCCTACCCGGGCGAAGGCGACGGCCAGCAGCTCCCGGATGCTGTGCGTCTCCCCGGTCGAGATCACGTAGTCGTCGGCCTCGTCCTGCTGCAGCATCCGCCACATCGCGTCGACGTAGTCGCCGGCGAAGCCCCAGTCGCGGCGGGCGTCGAGGTTGCCCATCACGATCCCGTCCTGCAGCCCCAGCGAGATCCGGGCGACCGCCTGGCTCACCTTGCGCGTCACGAACTCCGGCCCGCGCCGCGGCGACTCGTGGTTGAACAGGATCCCCGAGGAGGCGTGCAGCCCGTACGACTCCCGGTAGTTGATCGTCATGTAGTGGCCGTAGACCTTGGCCACGCCGTACGGCGAGCGCGGCCACAGCAGCGTCGACTCGCTCTGCGGCACGTGCTGCACCTTGCCGAACATCTCCGAGCTCGACGCCTGGTAGAAGCGGACCTTCGTCATGTCGCCCCGGCTGTAGAGCCGCACCGCCTCGAGGGCGTTGAGCACGCCGAGGCCGGTCACCTCGGAGGTCACCCGGGCGTTCTCCCAGCTGTACGCCACGAACGAGATGGCGCCGAGGTTGTACAGCTCTTCGGGCTGGGCGGACTCGAGGGCCCGCAGCAGGCTGGAGATGTCGGTGAGGTCGCCGGTCAGCAGCCGGACGCCCGGCACGACCCGCTGGACCATCTCGTACTTCGGGTTGTTCTGCCCGCGGATCAGGCCGTAGACCTCGTAGCCCTTGGCCAGCAGGTGCTCGGCGAGGTACAGGCCGTCCTGCCCGGTGATCCCGGTGATGAGCGCGCTCGGCATCGTTGCCTCTCGGACAGGTCGGTACGGGTCCGCCGACGCTACCGGGGCCCTTCCTCAGCGCCGGGAGAGCCGTGCCCCACCGCCTATGCTGACCGGTCATGACCAGCGCGCCGTTCGAGTCCTTTGCACAGAACGCGGAGGACGTCGTGCTGTGGCGGGCCCTCGGCGCGGTGCCCGCCGGCCGCTACATCGACGTCGGCGCCAACGACCCCGTCGTCGACTCGATCACCTGGGCGTTCTACCTGCGCGGGTGGCGCGGGATCACCGCCGAGCCGGTCGCGTCGCTGGCCGCCGCGCACCGCAGCGCCCGGCCCGAGGACGTCCAGGTCGAGGCGGTGATCGCCGACCTCGACAGCACCCAGGTCGTCCTGCACGAGATCGACGGCACCGGGCTGTCGACGATCTCCGACGACATCGCCCTGCGGCACCGCGTCAGCGGCTGGACGGTCGAGGACCACGCCGTCCCGGTCCGCCGGCTCGACGACGTGCTGGCCGGGGCCGGCTGGGACGACGGCCGCGACATCCACCTGCTCAACGTCGACACCGAGGGGGCCGAGCTCACGGTGCTGCAGTCGCTCGACCTCAAGCGCTACCGCCCGTGGGTGCTGGTCATCGAGGCGACCGCGCCCAACTCCGCCGAGCAGAGCCACCTGCAGTGGGAGCACCTGCTGCTGGAGGCCGACTACACGTTCTGCCTGTTCGACGGGCTGTCCCGCTTCTACGTGGCGAGCGAGCACGCGGACGACCTCGCCGGCCCGCTGTCCTACCCGGCGTGCGCGCTCGACGCGTTCACGTCGCTGCCGGAGCGCCGGCGCACCGAGGAGCTCACCGGCGTCCGCGGCGAGCTCGAGGCCGCCCGCGCCGAGCTCCACGCCGTACGCCAGGAGCTAGGCCGGGCCCAGAGCCGCGTCGAGGAGCTGCTGCGGGAGGCGGTCCGGTGGCGTACGGCGGCGCTGAGCCGCTGGAGCGCCGCCCTCGGCGGGGCCGACTCGGTCAGCGCCAACAGCGAGCTCGGGGTGCTGCGCAACGAGGTGGCCGCCATGCGGCGCACGGTGTCCTGGCGGGTCACCCGGCCGCTGCGCGCCGTCCGGTCGCGGGCCGGGGTGCTGCGGGCCTACCGGTGACGCTGACGCAGGCGCCGGCCCGGGCCGGCACGGAGTTGGCCGATGCGGTGGCGGTGCGGCTGCAGCGGCTGCGCGCGGTGGCCCCGGCCCTGCTCGGCCCGGACCTGCCGACGGTGGCCGAACCCGCCGAGGAACTCGCGGAACTGCTCGACCGGATGGTCGCGAGCCTGCTCGCCGACCGGGCGCCCGACCGGGTGTGGCTGCTGATGACGGCGCTGTCGGGACGGCTGCCGACCGACGACGACGTACGGCTGGCGCTGCGCACGCTGGAGCTGAGCGACCGGACGACGGCGACCCTGTGGCTGCTGGACGAGGCGCTCGAGGCCGCCCGCGCTGCCGGCACCGCCGGCCTGCCGCTTGAGCTGGTCGAGGGCGGCGTCGTGGTGGACGTCGACCACACCGCCCGGCACGACCTGCACACCGGCATCCAGCGGGTCGTACGCACGACCGTCCCCCGCTGGGCCGCCGAGCACGACATCGTCGAGGCGGTCTGGACGCCCGGGCACCACGCGATGCGGCGGCTGACCAGGCAGGAGAGCGACCGGGTGCACCGCTGGGGGCTGTCACGGGACGACGTGGCGCCGGCCGACCTGCCGCCGGACGCCGAGCCGCCGGACGTCGGGCCGCAGCCGCTGGTCGTGCCGTGGCGCAGCACGGTCGTGCTCATCGAGGTGCCGGTGCGGGAGGCCTGCGAGCGGCTGGCCGCGGTGGGGCAGTGGTCCGGCAACCGGGTGGTGGCGGTCGGGCACGACTGCATCCCGGTGGTCAGCGCCGGCCTGATGCCGCTGGCCGAGCCCAACCGCTTCGTGCACTACCTCACCGCGGTCAAGCACATGTCGACGGTCGTCGGCGTGAGCGTGTCGGCGACCAGAGAGTTCCGGGGTTTCTCCGACATGCTGCCGGGCCAGGGGCTGCCGGGCCCGGCGGTGTCGGAGTGCGCGCTGCCCGTCGACACCGCGACGGCGCCGGTGGGCGAGCCCCAGCCGGCTCCTGCCGACCTGCCGCTCGTGCTGTGCGTCGGCAGCTTCGAGCCGCGCAAGAACCAGCTCGCGCTGCTCTGGGCCGCCGAGGTGCTCTGGCGCGAGGGCCTCGAGTTCCGGCTCCGGTTCGTCGGCGGCGGCGGGTGGGGCGCCGAGTTCCCCCGGGCCGTGCGACGGGCGCGGCGCGCCGGGCGGCCGGTCGAGATGCTGACGACGATCAGCGAGCAGGCCCTGGACGAGAGCTACCGGCTCGCGCGCTTCACCGCGCTGGTCTCGCTGCACGAGGGCTACGGCCTGCCGGTCGCCGAGTCGCTGGCCCGCAGCACGCCGGCCCTGGTGTCGGACTTCGGCAGCCTGCAGGAGATCGGCGCCGGGGGCGGGGTGCTGACCGTCGACCCGCGCGACGACGAGCAGGTGCTCGCCGGGATGCGCCGGCTGCTCACCGACGACGCGCTGGTCGCCGAGCTCACCGCGCAGATCGCCCGGCGGCCGCAGCGCAGCTGGGACGACTACGCGCGCGAGCTCTGGGCCGCCTTCGACCTGCCGGCGGCCCGCCGTGCGTGACCCCCGTACGCACCCGGGCGTGCTGGCGGCGGACATCGAGCGGGGCCGGCACCGCAGGGCCGCCATCCACCAGCGCCTGCGCGCCGTGCTCGACGCGCTCGGCGCCGAGCTCCCCGCCGACGGCTCCACCCGCGCCCTGCTCACCGCGGTCGAGCGGGCGCTGGCCGCTCCCGACGCGTCGCGGATCTGGCTGCTCATAGCCGTGCTGAGCGGCCGGCTGCCGGACCGGCCGCAGGTGCTCAGCGCGCTGCGGCTGGCCCGCCTGTCCGGCGTCCTCGCCGCCGTCGCGCGCCAACTCCCCCAGCACCGGCCCGGCTGGCCGGCCGAGCGCGGGCCCTGGCCGGCCGTGCGGGTCGTCACCGAGGGCGTCCTGGTGGACCTGCACCACACCGCCGACACCACCCTCGCCACCGGCATCCAGCGGGTCGCCCGGCAGTGCTCGCTGCGCTGGGCACGCGACCACGACCTGACGGTCGTGCGCTGGTCGGCCCGCTTCGACCGGCTGCTGCCGCTTTCCGACGTCGAGCGCGAGCGGGCCTTCTTCGGCACCCCCGCGCCGGACCGCACCGACCCGGCCGGTGTCGCGGTCGTCCCCTGGCGCTGCACCTACCTGCTGCCGGAGCTGATGACCGAGCCGGTGCGCGCGCGGGCGCTCGAGGCCCTGGTGGCCTACGCGGAGTGCCGTACCGGCATGATCGGCTTCGACTGCGTCCCGGTCACCTCGGCCGAGACCACCGCCGACGGCATGGGCGGCGGGTTCGCCTCCATGCTCAGCGCCGCGGCCGGGATGGACCGGATCGCCGCGATCTCGCAGGCCGCCGGCGACGAGTACTCCGGCTGGCGGACGATGCTGGGCGGCGCCGGACTGACCGGCCCGGACGTGCGCGCCGTGTCGCTGGCCGTCGAGGCCGACCGCGCCTCGGAGGCGGCGGTCGCCGCCGCCCGCGACCAGCTGACGGTCGCCGGCCTGCCGATGGTGCTGGTGGTGGGCAGCCACGAGCCGCGCAAGAACCACCTGGCGATCCTGCACGCGATGGAGCTGCTCTGGCGCCAGGGGCTGGCGTTCTCGGTCGTCTTCGTCGGCGGCAACGCCTGGCGCAGCGAGCGCTTCACCGACCGGCTCGGCCAGCTGCAGGCGGTGGGCCGGCCGGTCGAGACGCGCAGCGGACTGTCCGACGACGTGCTCTGGGGGGCGTACGCCGCCGCCCACCTGGTGCTGTTCCCCTCGCTGAACGAGGGCTTCGGGCTGCCGGTCGGCGAGGCGCTGGGCAGCGGCACGCCGGTGGTCACGTCCGGCTACGGCAGCATGCGCGAGATCGCCGCGACCGGGGGCGCGCTGTTCGTCGACCCGCGCGACGACGACGACATCGCCGCCGCCGTCGGCCGGCTGCTGCGCGAGCCCGACCTGCACGCCGAGCTCAGCGCGCAGGCTCGCGCGCGCACGCCGCGGTCCTGGGACGAGTACGCCGCCGAGACCTGGGACTACTTCGTGGGGGCCGGCCCTGCCGAGGTCGGGACCGGCCCTGCCGAGGTCGGGGCCGGCGCGTGACCGTGCTGCCGCGCGAGCGCGTCCCGTACGCCGAACGCGCCGCGCGCCTGCACGAGCTGCCCCTGCACGCCGCCGGCCCGCAGCCCGGCTTCGTCCGCGGCACCGTCACCTCGCTGCGCGACATCTACGCCTACCGCGAGCTGCTCGGCCTGCTGGTGCGCCGCGAGCTCAAGTCGCGCTACAAGGACAGCACGCTGGGCTTCTTCTGGAGCCTGATGAAGCCGCTGTCCCAGCTGCTCATCTACTACGTCGCGCTCGGCAAGTTCCTCGGCGCGGAGCGGTCCATCCCCGACTACGCGATCTTCGTGTTCACCGGCCTGACCGCCTGGCAGCTGTTCTCGGAGATCCTCAGCGGCTGCACCGCGTCGATCGTGGCGAACGGCGGCCTGGTCAAGAAGATCTACCTGCCACGGGAGGTCTTCCCGCTGTCGATGGTGGGCAGCGCGCTGTTCAACTTCTTCATCCAGCTCGGCATCCTGCTGCTCGCGACGTTCGTGGTGCGCAAGCCGCCGTGGAGCACCGACCTGCTGTACGTCCCGCTCGGCCTTCTCGTGCTGCTCCTGTGGGCGACCGCCGCCGGCTTCTTCCTGGCGGCGGTCAACGTCTACCTGCGCGACGTGCAGTACCTCGTCGAGATCCTGCTCATGGTGCTGTTCTGGACCGCCCCGACGGTGTACTCGTGGGAGCAGGTCCACAACGTCATCGGCAACGGCGCACTCGGCCGGCTCTACGACGCGAACCCGCTGACCAACGTCATCCTGGCCTTCCAGCGGGCCTTCTGGGTCGCCGGCGACGACCGGCCCGGGCCGCCGCACATCTGGCTCAACCTGGTCGTGCTCTCGGTGGTCGGCCTCGTGCTGCTGTGGGTGTGCCAGCGGATCTTCACCCGGCTGCAGAACAACTTCGCGCAGGAGCTGTGACGGGGGCCGACCGCCGCCGTACGACGGTGGTGCGCGTGCAGGACGTCTCCAAGCGGTTCGTCATCCGCAAGGAGAAGTCGCTCAAGGAGCGGGTCGTCAACTTCGGGCGCTCGCAGGAGCACAAGGAGGACTTCTGGGCGCTGCGCCACGTCGACCTCGAGATCGAGAGCGGCTCGACGATCGGGCTGATCGGGCCCAACGGCTCGGGCAAGAGCACGCTGCTCAAGCTCATCGGCGGCATCATCCAGCCCACCAGCGGCGAGGTGCTGTTCCGTGGCCGGCTCGCCGCCCTGCTCGAGCTCGGCGCCGGCTTCCACCCCGACCTGACCGGCCGCGAGAACGTCTACCTCAACGCGTCGATCCTCGGGCTGACGCGGGCCCAGACCGAGCAGCACTTCGACGCCATCGTCGACTTCTCGGGCATCGAGAAGTTCATCGACACCCAGGTGAAGTTCTACTCCTCCGGCATGTACGTCCGGCTGGCCTTCGCCGTCGCCGTGCACGTCGACCCCGACATCCTGCTCGTCGACGAGGTGCTCGCGGTCGGCGACGAGCCCTTCCAGCGCAAGTGCATGGACCGGATCCGCGGCTTCCAGCACGAGGGCCGCACGATCGTGCTGGTCACCCACGCGCTCGACCAGGTCGCCGAGCTGTGCGACCGGGCGGTGGTGCTCGAGCACGGCCGGGTCATCGCCGACGGCCCGCCCCGCGACTCGCTCAAGGTGCTGCGCGCCGAGTTCGAGGTCACCCGGATCAGCGACCGCGACAAGGACCGCGAGCGCGAGGAGCAGGCCCCCCCGGCCGCCAGCGTGCAGTCGGTGCGCCTGTCCGACGGCCGCGGCGCGCCGGTGACCACCCTCGCGCCCGGCAGCGACCTCGTCGTCGCCGTGGAGGTGAGCGCGCCGGACGGGCTCAGCGACTGGATGCTCGGCATCGGCATCGACACCCCGCTGGGGCAGGCCGTCTTCGGCACCAACACCCAGCTGATGGGCCTGACGATGCCGCCGCTGCAGGGCACCCGCACGTTCGAGATCGCGCTGCCCGGGCTGTGGCTCGGCGAGGGGCAGTACTCCGTGCACGGCGCGCTGGCCGCCAACAGCGGCATCGAGATCGACCGGCGCTCCGAGGCCGCCACCTTCACCGTCGAGGCCGCCGGCCGCAGCGTCGGCTACGTCCACGCCGAGCCGACGCTCCTGCAGCGGTGAGCCTGCGCGTCGGTATCGACGCCACCCCGCTGCTCGGCCGGCGTACCGGGGTGGGCCACTACACCGCCCGGCTGCTGGAGCACCTGGTCGACCGCGACCTCTCGCTGACCGCGACGGCGTTCACGGCCCGGGGCGGCGCGGCCCTGCCCGGCGCCCTGCCGCCCGGCGTCGCCTCGCGGGCCCGCCCGGTCCCGGCTCGGCTGCTGCGCGCCGCCTGGTCCCGGTGCGAGCTGCCGCCGGTGGAGCTGCTCGTCGGCGCGGTCGACGTCTTCCATGCCCCCAACTTCGTGCTCCCGCCCGCCCGCCGGGCCCGCGGGGTCGTCACCGTCCACGACCTCGCCTACCTGCACGCGGCCGACACGGTGCACCGCAGCTCCCTGGCGTACCGGTCGCTGGTGCCCCGCAGCCTGGCCCGCGCCGCGGTGGTCTGCACGGTGTCCGGCGCGGTGGCCGACGAGATCGCGGCGACGTACGCCGTCGACCGGGCCGCGATCGTGCTCGCGCCGCCCGGGGTCGACGAGGGCTGGTTCGATGCCGCGCCACTGCCGGCCGCCGCCCGCGAGGCGGCCGGGCTGCCCGGCGGGGACTACCTGGTGGCGGTCGGCACCCTCGAGCCCCGCAAGAACCTCGCCCGGCTGGTCCGCGCGCACGCCGACCTGTGGCGCTCCGGCGTGCACGTGCCGCTGGTGCTCGCCGGCGGCGCCGGCTGGGGGCCCGCCCTGGAGCTGGAGCACAGCCCGCCGGGCTCCGTCGTGCTGCCGGGCTACCTCGCCGACGACGTGCTGCGCGGGCTGGTCGCCGGCGCCGCCGCGCTCGCGTTCCCCTCGCTGTACGAGGGCTTCGGCATGCCGCCCGTCGAGGCGCTGGCCTGCGGGGTGCCCGTCGTCGCGGCGGACCTGCCGGTGAGCCGCGAGGTCCTGGGCTCCGCCGCGACCCTGGTCGACCCGTACGACGTCGACGCCCTCGCCGGCGCCCTCGCCGCCGCGCTCGAGGACCGCGACGCCGCCGCCGCCGCCGCTCGCCGCGCCCAGGCCCGCCGCTGGACCTGGCACAGCTGCGCCGCCACCATGGCCGCCGCCTACCGCCGCGCCCTGACCTGACGGCGGGCCCCCTCCCGGCAGGGGGGCGACTGTCAGACGGGCAGGCGGCGGAAGATCGGCCGGGGGACGTGCCGGAGCACGCTCATCACCAGGCGGAGCCTCGCGGGCGCCCAGACGACCGTCGCCGTGCCGCGCAGCCCCTGCACGACGGCCTCGGCGACCGCGTCGGGCGTGGTGCTCAACGGCGCGGGCTCCATGCCCGTGGTCATCTTGCTGGTGACGAAACCGGGTCGGACCACGAGGACCCGGGCGCCGCTGCCGTGCAGCGCGTCGGCCATCCCGGTGGCGAAGCCGTCGAGGCCGGCCTTGCTGGCGCCGTACACGAAGTTGCTGGCCCGGACCCGCTCGCCGGCGACCGAGGACAGCACCACCAGCGCGCCGTGCCCCTGCAGGCGCAGCTGGTTGGCGACGACGGTCAGCACGGAGACGCCGCCGAGGAAGTTGGTGCGTACGACGGCGACCGCGGCTGCGGGGTCGCGCTCGTCGACCGCCTGGTCGCCCAGCACACCGAACGCCGCCACGACGACGTCCAGGTCGCCGGCGCGGGCCACCACGTCGGCGACGACCTTCTCGTGTGAGTCGGTGTCGTCCGCGTCGAAGGCGACGGAGCTCACGTCCGTGGCGCCGGCGTCGCGCAGGGCCTGCTCGGCGCCGGCGTACGACGACGGCCGGCGCCCCGCGAGGACCACAGTGCGGGCGCCCCCGCGGACCAGCCGGAAGGCGACTGCGAGCCCGATGTCGGAGCCGCCACCCAGCACGAGCACGGACTGGACGTCGCCGACGGCGTTGCGCACGGTTCTCCTAGACATTGCGGGGTCAGGCCAGGTCGAGGCGGCGGGCCAGGTCGCTGCGCAGCACGCGGTCCGGGTCGACCCGGTCGCGCACGGCCCGCCAGGCCGGCAGCTCCGGGTACATCCGCGCCAGCATGGCCGGGGGCAGCCGGGAGTCCTTGGCGAGATAGACCCGGCCGCCGGCGGCGACGACCAGCTCGTCGAGACCGTCGAGCAGCGGGCCGAGCCCGGCCAGGGCCGCCGGGATGTCGAGGGCGAGGGTCCAGCCGGGCATCGGGAACGACAGCGGGCCGGCGCCCTCGCCGAAGCGCTTGAGCACGGCCAGGAACGACGGGCACTGGTGGCGTACCAGCTCCTCGACGATGCGCCGCAGTGCCGCCTCCTCGCCGAACGGCACCACGAACTGGTACTGCAGGAAGCCAGGCCGGCCGTAGATGCGGTTCCAGTCGGTGACGCCGTCCAGGGGGTGGAAGAACGTCGCGATCGACTCCTGGTGCCCGACGCGCGAGCGCGGCGCCGCCCGGAAGTAGGCCTCGTTGAACGCGCGCACGGTCAGCCGGTTGAGCAGGCCCGGCGGCACCCACGGCGGGGCGGCGAGCTTGGCGTCGGGGGCGTAGTGCAGCGGCCGGCGCGCGGCCCGCCCGCTGAGGTCGGCGAGCGGGGTGTGGTCGCCGCGCATCAGCACCGACCGGCCCATCGCCGCGCCGGAGGCGAGCAGGTCGATCCAGGCGACGCTGTAGCGGTAGGCGTCGTCGCGCTCGTCCATCCGGCGCATGACGTCGTCGAGGTCGGCGGCCCGCTCGGTGTCGACGGTCATCCGGGCGGTCTCGATGCGCAGCAGCCGCAGGGTGGCGCGCACGATGACGCCGGTCAGGCCCATCCCCCCGCAGGTCGCCCAGAACAGCGCGGGGTCGCTGTCGCGCGTCACGGTGTGCAGGGCGCCGTCGGGCGTGACCAGGTCGAAGGACACCAGCGAGCGGCTGAAGCTGCCGTCGAGGTGGTGGTTCTTGCCGTGGATGTCACACGCGATCGCCCCGCCGACGGTGACGTAGCGGGTGCCCGGGGTCACCGTCACGAACAGCCCGAGCGGGACCACGAGGCGGATCAGGGTGTCCAGCGACATGCCGGCGTCGACGGTGACCGTCGCCTCGTCCACGTCGAGGGTGTGCAGGCCGGCCAGCGCGGTCATGTCGACGACGTCACCACCGGCGTTCTGCGCTGCGTCGCCGTAGCTGCGGCCGAGGCCCCGGGGCAGCACGCCGCGCGCTCCCGACCCCCGCAGCGCCGCCTGCACGCTGCGGACCCCGGTCGGGTGCAGCAGCCGGGCACGGGTGGGTGCGGTGCCGCCCCACCCGGTCAGCAGCGCCTGGACCGCCTCGGGGGCGTCGCTGGCCGAGGTCGCGGACTCCCGGCCCTGCGTGTTCACGAGGGTGCCGTCTGCGGTCACCGTCACGAGAGGTAGACCCCGGCCGCGAACAGCAGCACCCACAGCAGGCCGTACAGCTGCAGCTGCCGGTCGCCGAGCACCAGCTCCTCCGGCTCGCCGCCCTGGCCGCCCTCCACCAGGTAGGCGTAGCGCAGCAGGGCGACGACGAACGGGCCCACGCTCAGCTCGTACCAGATGGGCTGCGCCAGCTCCGACAGCTGGAACGCCCACAGGCTGTAGCCGACCATCGTCACCGCGGAGGCGATCGACCAGACGTAGCGCAGGTAGGCGTCGCTGTAGAGCGCCAGCGACGAGCGCGTGCTGGCCCGCTCCTCGCCCATCTCCATGAACTCGCCGTGCCGCTTGCCGGCCACCATGAACAGCGAGCCGAACGCGGCGACCAGCAGGAACAGCGGTGACAGCGGTACGTCGGCCGCCACGCCCCCGGCGATCGCCCGCAGCAGGAAGCCGCTGGCGACGATCACCAGGTCGATGACGGGGACGTGCTTGAGGTGCAGGGAGTACGCCGTGGTGGTGACGACGTAGATGAGCAGCACGACGAGCAGGCGCCAGTCCACCAGCGCCGCGACGACCGCGCCCGCGACGAACAGGCCGACCCCGACGACCACCGCGAGGCGCACCGGCACGATGCCGGCGGCCACCGGCCGGGTGCGCTTGGTCGGGTGCACCCGGTCGGCCTCGACGTCCTTGACGTCGTTGAGGTAGTAGACGCCGCTGGCGACGAAGCAGAACGCCAGCACGCCCAGCAGGACGTCGAGCAGCGCGCGGCCCTCGGTCAGCACCCCGGCGGCGCCCGGGGCCGCGAACAGCAGGGAGTTCTTGGCCCACTGCTTGGGCCGGGCCTCCTTGACCAGGCCCCGGACGAGCGAGGGGCGCGCCGAGCTCGCCTGCGCCGCCCGGTCCCGTGCAGTGACGCTCATGACCGCCCAGCCTACCGGGCCGCAGGCCGTGGCCCCGTAGCGTCGCAGCCGTGACCCGCACCGAGCTGGACCTTCTGCTGGCCGTCCAGCGCCGCACCCCGCCCGCGGCCCTGCCCCTCGCCCGCGGCCTCAGCTCGGCCGGCGAGCACGCCGCTGCCTGGCTCGCGATCGGCCTCGCCGGCGTCGCGCTCGACCCCGGCCGGCGGCCGGCCTGGGCGCGCGCCACCGGCACGGTGTTCGTCGCGCACGCCGTCAGCGTGGTGGTCAAGCGGCTGGCCCGCCGCGTACGCCCGGTGCACGACGCCCTGCTGATCGGCGTCGGGGTCCCGAGCCGCTGGAGCTTCCCGTCCTCGCACGCCACGTCCACGACGGCGGCCGCGCTGGCGTACGGCGGGGTGCTCGGCAGCCGGCTGCCGCTGGTCGTCGTACCCGCGATGGCCTGGTCGCGGCTGGCGCTCGGGGTGCACTACCCGAGCGACGTCGCGGCCGGCAGCCTGCTCGGCGCCGCCGTCGCCGTGGCCGGTCGCAGGTGATCCGCCCGTCGGGCGAGCTGTTCCGGTTCGCCGTCACCGGTCTCGCCGCCTACCTGACCGACCTGGTCGTGTTCAACGTGCTGCTGCTCGGCACCTCGACCTCGTCCGGCTGGTGCAAGGTCGTCTCGAGCGCCGCCGCCATCGCCGTCGCCTTCGCCGGCAGCCGCTGGTACACCTGGCGCGGCCGGCGCAGCGACCGGCCCGGCCGCGAGTGGACGCTGTTCGTGCTGTTCAGCGTGCTCGCGGCGCTGCTCCAGCTGGCCTGCCTCTGGGTCTCGCGCGACCTGCTCGGCCTGCGCAGCGCGCTCGCCGACAACATCTCCGCAAACGTCATCGGCATGGCGCTGGCGACCGCCTTCCGGTTCTTCACCTTCCGGACGTACGTCTTCCCCGCTGCGCAGGAGCGACAGGCGGCATGAGGCCGTCCTCGCGCCTGGTGTCCCTGCTCACCTTCCTGGTCGTCTCCGCAGGTCTGCTGCTGCACAACCGGACGCTGTTCCGGGTGCGGATCTGGGAGGTCGGCGACGCTGCCGCCAACTCGCTGCTGGTCGACGACGCCAAGCACCTCGACCTGCTGGTCGGGCACTACTCGCGGGTCGGCTTCAACCACCCCGGACCGGGCGTGCTCTACGTGCAGGCTGCCGGCGAGTACGTCCTGCACGACCTGCTGCACGTCGCCGCCGGGCCGTTCAACGGCCAGGTGATGGCGATCCTGCTGCTGGAGGCCGCCGTCCTCGCCGCGGTGGTCGGGGTGCTGCACTCCTGGGTCGGCCGGCTGGAGGGCACGCACGCCTGGGTCGTCGCGCCCGCGGTGCTGGCCACCGTGCTGGTCTGGTACCTGCGCCACCCCTATCCGCTGACCTCGACCTGGATGCCGCTGGTCGTCGTCGCGCCCTTCCTGCTGCTGCTGGTGTCCGCGGCCTCGGTCGCCGCCGGCCATGCCCGGCACCTCTGGCTGCTTGCGGCCAGCACCGGGCTGCTCGTGCACGCCCACGTGGAGTTCGCGCTGTTCGGGCCGGGGCTGTGCCTGTGGGCGCTCGTGGCGTGGGCGGGCACCGAGCGGATCGGGCCGCGCGCGATGCTGCGGCGCGACCCGCGGGCGTGGTGGACCAGCCTCGCGATCGCGCTGGTGTTCGCGTTCCCGATCGCGCTCAACACCGTCGTCAACTGGCCGGGCGAGGTGCCGAAGTACGCCACCTACTCCTCCGAGGGCGACCGCCCGACGCCCTCGGTCGCGCAGGTCCTGCACTACGCGCGGCAGTTCTGGGCCAACGACTCGTCGTACGCGAAGTACGTCCCCGCGCTGCTGGTCGTCGCCGCGCTGGTCGCCGCGGTCGCCGCGCCCCGGCGGCTGCGCCGTCCCCTGCTGCTGCTCACGGTCACCGCGGTGCTCGCCGAGGCGCTGTTCCTGGTGTACGCCCGGGTCGGGATCGACGACCTCGGGCAGAACTACGTCGGCCTGTTCAGCTGGTCGGTCCCGCTGGCGCTGCTGCTGGTTGTCGTGGTCGGGCTGGCCGCGCACCTGGCGCGGGTGGCCCTGCTCGGGGCGGTCGCCGCGGTGTCGAGCGCGGTGGTGGCCCTCGCGACGTTCACGCAGCCCGGCTTCGACCTGCGACCGGAGGGCCTGGCGGCGCTGCCGGAGGCGGTCCGCGCGGTGGAGCAGGCGGCCGGGCCGGACGTCGCGGTGCTCGACATCGGGCCCGGCATCCCGCCGTTCGTCGACGGCACCGGGCTGCTCATCGCCCTCGAGCGCGACGACCGGCCGGTGTGTGTCGCCCAGCCCGAGCTCAGCGTCCAGGTGACGGCGGAGCGGGTCTGCACGCCCGCCGAGCTCGACCGGGGCGTGCGCATCCAGCTGCGCGAGCGGCCGCCCGGCGCACCACCCGGCCCGGTGCCCGGCGGGCTCGGCGAGATCACCGTCCTGCCGCGCTGAGCCTCTTGCCCGTCGAACCTCGTGCTCAGCGGCGGACGCGGAAGACCCGGTCGGTGGCCGCGTCCCAGACCAGCGCGCCGGCCACGAAGTCGCTGCGGCGGCCGCCCGGCACGGCGTACTCGTCGGACACCGGCGGGCCGAGCGAGCCACCGGCCGCGCCGAGCGACCGGTAGCGCTGCAGGATCCGCCCGTGCACCTCGTGCGCGCCGGTCGCCTCGGTCCAGTAGACCCGGCCGCCCTGGAAGTCGCCGCGCCGCCCACCCGCGGCCGCGACCTCGTCCGCGACGGGCAGGCCGAGCAGCCCGCCCGGCCCGCCGAGCGCGTCGTAGCGGCCGCGGATGCTGCCGTGGACCTCGTGGGCGTCGGTCGCGGCCGACCAGTAGACGTCGCCGAGCGTGAAGCGCTGCACCAGCCCGCCGGGCACCGGCAGCTCCTCGGTGACCGGCCGGCCGAGCACACCGGCCGCCTCGCCGAGCCTGCGGTACGCGGCCAGCACCCGGCCGTGCACCGCCTGCGCGCCGGTCGCAGCGCTCCAGTGCACGACGCCGCCGGTGAAGCCGCTGCGCCTCCCGCCGACGTGGTCCTTCTCGTCGGTGGTGGGCAGTCCCAGCAGCCCGCCCGGTCCGCCGAGGGCGAGGTAGCGGGCCAGGATCAGCCCGTGCACCTCGTGCGGACCGGTGGCCGGTGACCAGAAGATGCTGCCGCCCTGGAAGTCCTGCGCGCGGCCGCCGGGCACGTCGTGCTCGGGCCCGGTCGCCCGGCCGAGGAACGAGGCCTCGCCGCCCAGGTGGAGCCAGTGCTGGTGGATGGCCGCGGGGGACGCGGGCGTGCCCACCCACCAGGGCGAGCGCAGCTGCAGCCGGCTCGCGAGGTCGGTCCCGGTGACGGTGAGGGAGGTCGGCGCGCCGGACGGCGACACGCCCTGCAGGACAAGGGAGGTCGTGCGGCCGCCCCACTCCCCGCCGCCGTCCCGCCCGGTCACGACCAGGCTGCGGACCGCGCCGACCGCGGGGTAGGCGGCGGCCAGCGCCGCCGGCGTGAGGGTCGCCGTCCAGGTGTGCACCGGGTTGCCGGGGTGGGCGTCCCACGGGTCCGGGCCGGCCACGAGGTAGGGCTGCCCGCCCGCGGCGGTCCAGCCGCCGGTGGACGCGGAGAACTGCGTGAACGCCGGCTGCCCGCCGTACAGCCGCACCTCCCCGGCCGTCGCGTTCACGGCGGCCGTCGTGCTCGCGAACTCCTGCTCGGTGAGGGCTCCGCTGTCGGTGTAGGACGCGGAGCCGCCGTACACCTGGCACGCGGTGGTGTCGCACAGGTCGTACGACCGGGCCGGGGCCGCCCGGCGCTCGAACGCCGCGTAGGTCCGGGCCGCGACCGCCTGCGCCTGCAGCGCCGCCGGCGCCCACGACGCCGGCGACTCCCGCGGGACGACCGACCACAGGTACTGCTCGAAGAGCACCGTGTTGACGGTGTCCAGGGCCGAGCCGCCCGCGCCGGCGGCGGTCACCGTGCCGCGGTAGGCCCGGCCGCCCCCGCCCGGCAGGTCGACCCGCACCCGGGACGGCCCGCCGAAGCTGACCCGGCCGAACGTGCTGCGCCCGCCGGGAGCGACCCAGGGCTGCCAGGCGCCGGCCAGCAGCTCGACGCGCTGCACCCCCGCCGGGTCGGCCCGCACCCGCCAGGCGGTCGGGCCGGCCGGCAGCTCCCACCGCGCGCCGTCGGCGTCGGTCAGCGCGAGGCCCGGGTCGGCCCGCACCGTCACGTCGTCGTCGGTGTCGCCGGTCAGCAGCACCCGCACCGTCGGCGGCCCGGGCAGCGGCCCGACGACCGTGCCCGGGTAGTAGTGGCCGAGGATGTCCCGGTACGGCACCCCCTGCAGCGCCGCGCCCTGCGCGCCGTACTGCCCCATCCCCCGGCCGTGCCCGTAGCCGTGCCCGGTGATGGTCAGGCCCTCGGCAGGCACGACGTAGGACTCGGCGGCCTCCGCCGTCGGACCGGGTCCGGCGACGACCAGCCCCAGCACGAGCGCGGCGACCGCGAGAGCGGGCCCCGGCCGGGCCGTCGTCACCGCGGGCGCACCGTCACGAGCTGCGTCACGGCGTCGAAGTCCAGGGCGGCCCGCTGGAAGTCCTGCGTGCGCCCGAGGGACGTCGGGTACTCGTCGCCCAGCGGCAGCCCGTACGCGGCCACCGCGCCGTCCTGCACGTACCGGTTGCCGATGTAGCCGTAGACCCGGTGCGCGCCGGTGACGCCGGACCAGTAGATGCGCCCGGCGGTGAAGGTGCTGGTGCGGGCGCCCGGCCCGGCGTCGAGCTCGTCCGTGACCGGCAGGCCGAGCACCGCCGTACCACCGACCGCCAGGAACTTGCTCTTGATGGCGCCCAGCAGGGTGTGGGCACCGGTGGCCCCGGACCAGTAGATGTTGCCGCCCTGGAACACGTTGGCCCGCCCGGCGGTCACCCCCACCTCGCCGGACAGCGGCAGCCCGAGCGGCCCCTCAGCCCCGCGGAGCTCGTCGTACTTGCCGTCGATCATCCCGTACACCTCGTGTGCCCCGGTCGTGCCGGACCACAGCACGGCGCCGCCCTGGAAGGTCAGCGCCCGGCCGCCCGGCACGTCGACCTCGTCGGAGGTCGGCAGCCCGAGCACGCCGTCCGGCCCGTTCAGCGCCCGGTAGCGCGCGCCGATCGCCCCGTACACCGCCCGCGCGCCGGTGCCGCCGGACCACAGGACGCTGCCGCCGGAGAAGCTGTTGCCCCGCCCGCCGGACACGTTGACCTCGTCGCTGGTGGGCAGCCCGAGCGGCGAGCGGGACCCGCCCATCGCCAGGTAGCGCGCCGCGATGGCGCCGTGCACCTCGTGCACACCGGTGTTCTCGCCGGAGTAGATCGCGCCGTTGACGTACGGCCGGTAGCGGCCGCCGAGCACCGCCACCTCCGAGCCGGTGGGCGGCCCGAGCAGGCCGCGCTCGCCGCCCAGCTGCGCGTACTTGACGTCGATCGGGCTCCGGTTCGGCCCGTTCGGCGGCGGCGGGGGCGTCGGGGCCGGCGGACGCTCGGAGCTGTACGGCCCGTAGGACAGCGGCGCCACCTTGCCGGTCCACCAGGACGTCGCCTTGTTGGCGCCGTTCCAGCCGAACGAGAAGTGCACGTGGTCGGTGTGCGGGCTGGCGCCGCTGTAGGGCTGCCACCCGTCGTTCGGCTGGTAGGACTTCCAGATCCGCTGGTTCCAGATCATGTACATGATGCCGAAGCGGCGGGCCTTTGAGGCGAAGTCCGGCCCGTCGTACGCCGTCAGCCAGTCGATCAGCGCCTTCACCTCGGCGACGTGGCTGGGGTTGTTGACCGAGACCGCCCAGTCGAACGCGCGGCCCTCCTTGTGCTCGCTCTGCCCGCCGATGCCGCAGTCGCGGACGATGCCCAGGCTGCCGGTGTCGCGGTAGGTGCTCATCAGCAGGGACTGGAAGGCCAGCACCCCGGGCTTGGCGACCGGGTCGCAGCCCGCCTGGCCGAGGTAGGGCTGCAGGTCCTCGACGCCGGCGGGAAGCGGCGGCTGCGGCGGGGTCACGGCCCGGGCCGCGTCGGGCAGGGCGCCGACCAGGACCACCGCTGCCACGGCTGCCCCTGCCAGGGGCAACCTTCGCAGGATGCGGCGCGTCGTACCGGTGTAGGGGTGTGTCGTCACAATGCGTCTCCGTGCCTCAGGGAGGAGAGCCCGTCCGGGGATCCAGACATGCCGGACCCGTGCGGCGCGCCCGCTTGACAGGGGGTCGGGAAGTTGTCAGGCCTCCTTGAGCGCGCGGAGTGGGCCGGTCGTCGGTGCGGGGGTCATTCGTCGTCGCCCAGGCGCTGGACCGGGCCGACGGCCAGCACGCCGGCGCACACCTGCAGCCGGGTCGCGGTGCGCAGGGCCGTCGTCGTGCCGGGGAAGGTGACCGTGAGGGTGGCCGCGGGCAGGCAGTCGCCGTCGCGGTTGGTCGCGACGAAGAACGACAGGCTGGTGCCGCCGCTCAGGGTGACCGGGGCGCCGGTGGGAGCGGGCAGGTCGAAGCCGCCGTCGCGCACCGGGGCCATCGCCGCCCCGGTGGCGTCGAGCACCGCGACCTGCGGATAGGTGCCCGGCAGCTGGCAGTCGGGCCCGCTCGTTCGGACCGTGAACAGCTCCTTCACCGAGTCCGCGCCGTACGTCGTGTCCGCATCGGTGACGGTCAGCGTCGCGGGAGCGCAGACCGCCTGGCCCGGGGCGGGCGGCGACTCCAGGGGCGGCTTGGGCGAGAGCGGGTCGGCGGGGGTCTCGACGGGCAGCGGGGGCTGCGCGGTGGGCGTGGTGGGGCCGGGCGACGGGACCGGCGCCCTCGTCGGCGTCGGCACCGGTGCGGTGGGCGCCGTCGTGGCCGGCGGGCTCGTCACGCCCCCGTCGACGGGGAGCGAGGGGGCGCTGGTGACGAGGGTCGGCGGCGGCGGGGCTGCCACCCGCGCGGGCGGGTCGGAGGAGCAGGCGACCAGACCCAGGGCCGCGACGGCCAGAGCAGCGGCGCACCGCGATGCGGCCCGGTCGAGGGTGGAGCGGATGACGGGCCTCCCGTGGAGGGGGTCGGGACGGAGCGTGATTCGCCGGTCGCACCGTAGCGCCGGCGCCAGCATGCGTCAGCCCCTAGCGATTCGGACACAGGTACCGTCGTGTCACTTGAATAACAATCCGGCGGCACCGGCGGCTGGTGCTCCGGCACCGAGCGCCCTTCCCGACCGGCTCGCCCAGCCCCGCTAGCCTGTCGCGCAGGAACCACGGGTGGGGTGCTCGCGTCCTTACCTCCGCCGGACCCGTGACCGGGCGCCGGCGCCGACGACACAGGTGGGGGCAGCAGCGGTGAGCCGACCGTGACCGGCCCGGACGAGGCCGGCGGGCAGATCCGACCCGGCGGGAGCGGGCTCCCGCCGCACCTGGACCCGCGCGGTCGACGCCGGGTCCCCCGCCCCGCCGGCTCCGGCGGCAGCCGCCGGGTCCCGCGCCTCCACGACCAGGCCCCGCGCATCCCCGACCAGGCCCCGCGCATCCACGACCAGGCCGCGCCAGGCACCCCGCCGGTGCTGCCCGGCGACCCCGTCCCCACGCCGCCCCGGCCACCCCGCCGGCGCCGGCTGCTCAGGGTGGCGTCGTGGGTAGCCCTGTCGATGTCGGTGGTGCTGTTCGCCGTGGCGGCCCTGGGCTACGTCCTCTACCAGCGCTACGACGGCAACATCAGCCGTATCCCCGGGCTGACCACCGCCCTGCCCGGGCTGGCCAAGCCGGCCCCGGCCCCGCGGGACGCCCGCAACATCCTGCTGGTGGGCTCGGACACCCGGGCCACGACCGGGGAGCGGTTCCAGGGCGAGGGCGCGGCGCGCACCAGCGGCCAGCGCTCGGACACGGTGATCCTGGCCCACCTGTACGGCGACAGCAACCAGGCGCAGCTGGTCAGCTTCCCGCGCGACAGCTGGGTGCAGATCCCGGCGTACACCGACCCGGCGACCGGCAAGGCCGTCGCGGCGCACTCCGCGAAGCTCAACTCGGCGATCGAGGAGGGCGGGCCGGCGCTGCTGATCGCCACCATCGAGAAGCTCACCGACATCCGGGTCGACAACTACATCCAGATCGACTTCGCGGGCTTCCAGGACATGGTCGAGACCCTCGGCGGCGTCGAGGTGTGCCTGACGCACGACGCCAAGGAGAGCAACTCCGGGATAGACCTCAAGGCCGGCCGGCAGACCGTCAACGGCGCGCAGGCCCTAGCCTTTGTCCGGCAGCGCTACGAGCTGCCCAACGGCGACCTCGACCGCATCAAGCGCCAGCAGGCGTTCATCGCCTCGATCACCCGCAAGCTCATCAGCGCGGGGACGCTGCTCGACCCCTTCAAGCTCAACAACTTCCTCAATGCCGCGACCCGATCGGTGGCCGTGGACGAGGACCTGTCGACGGCCGACCTGACCGCGCTGGCGTTCCGCCTGCGCAACGTCAGCGCCGGTGGTGTGGTGTTCACGACCGTCCCGTTCACCACGATCAGCGCCCGGCGGGGCGGCCAGGACGTCGTCCTGCTCGACCCGGTCAAGGACGCCGAGCTGTTCGACGCGCTGCGCAGTGACCGTCCCCCGGGTGCGGCCGCGCCGGCACCGAGCGCGACCACGGCCCCGCTCACGGTGGCCCCCCGGGCGATCCGCGTGTCGGTCTACAACGGCGCGGGCGTCGCCGGCCTAGGCCGCCAGGTCGCGCAGGACCTGGGCACGGCGGGGTTCGTGCTCAACGGCTCGCCCGGCAACCGGGGCACCGGCGCGACCACCTCCGTCATCCGGTACGCCCCCTCGCGCGCCGAGGCCGCCCGCACCCTCGCCGCCGCGCTGCCCTCGGCGACGCTCGAGCAGGACGCGGCGCTCGGCAGCACGATCGAGCTCGTCGCCGGGTCGTCGTACGCCGGGCTGCAGCCCGTACCCACAGTCGCGGGCGCGGCTCCCAGCGCCCCCGCCGCGCCCCCGCCGCGGCCCGCCCCCGCGCCGCCGGTGACCGCCGACGCCGACGGGTGCGTCGCCTGAGCACCGCCGGCGCCCTGCCCGGCCCGCGCGACCCGGCCCAGCCGCTGCTGACGATGCTCGCCGACGGCGGGCGGGTGGAGCTGTCCGGCGCGACCGCCGCCAACTGGCGTGCCAAGACCGCCAACCTGCTGCACGCCGCCGGCGCACCCGACCGGGTCGGCCTGCTGCTGCCGCTGCACTGGCAGGCGGTGACGCTGCTGCTCGGCGCCGTCGCGGCCGGCGCCACGGTGGTGGTGGCGCGCGAGCCGGCCGAGCTCGAGGGCTGCGCGGTCGCCTTTGTCACCGCCGGGACCGCCGCCGCGGCGCTGGACGCCTGCGACGGCGACGTGCTGGCTGTCTCCACGGCCCCACTGGGCGGGCGGCTGCGGGACCTGCCGGCGATGGTGCTCGACGCGGGGGCCGAGCTCCCGTCGTACGGCGACACGCTGAGCGTGCCGGCGGCGGCCGGCTGGTCGGTGGAGTTGGCCGGGGCCGCCATGGGGCCGCTGCCCGACCTCGGGCTGGGCCCGGCCGACCGGGTGCTCACCACGTTGCCGCCGGCGTCCGCCGACGGGCTGCTGCTCGGCCTGCTCGGCCCTCTCGCCGCGGGGGCGGCGCTGGTCCTCGTACCGGGCGCGCTCGACCTGGCGGCACTCGACGCCGAGCGGGTCACCGCTGCCGTGGGCGCGGACGTGCCGGGCGTCCGGCGCCTCGACTCCTAGCTCAGCACGCGGGGCGCCGGCAGCCAGCTGGCCGCTTCCGGCTCGGCGTCGAACAGGTCCCGGCTGTGCGGCCCACCCGGGTCGGACAGGTCGAGCAGCAGGCTCAGCGGCACGTGCGCCGCGAGCAGCTGCCCGGTCCGGGCCGCCAGCGCGTCACCGTCCGGCAGGGGGTCCCGGCCGTACGACCGGCCCGGCGGCGTGCCGCCACCGGGCTGCCACGTGGTGTCCATGCGCTCTGCCTCCACAGGTTGTCCTGCGATCTTCTTCGGCAGCACCGGCGACCCGCTCCAGGGCCGTCCGGGTGGTGGTCCCGAGAAGTTGGGGCACCCTGGACAGGTGGCGGAGCTCGCGGGGCTGGTCGACGCGCCGGCGATGGCCGACCTCGTGGGGCTGGTGCGGGACGGCGACGTCGTGGTGCTGTCCGGCGCGGGCCTGTCGACCGAGTCGGGCATCCCCGACTACCGCGGCCCGACCGGCGCCGCCCGGCCGTCCAGCCCGATGACGTACCAGAGCTTCACCGGCGACCCGGCCGCCCGGCAGCGGTACTGGGCGCGCAGCCACCTCGGCTGGCGGCTGATGGCCCGGGCGCGACCCAACGACGGGCACCGGGCCGTGACCCGGCTGCAGGAGTTCGGGCTGCTGGCCGGCGTCGTCACCCAGAACGTGGACGGGCTGCACAGTGCCGCCGGCACCCGTGACGTCGTCGAGCTGCACGGCAGCCTGGCGCAGGTCGTCTGCCTGGGCTGTGGCCGGCGGACCGCTCGCACCGAGCTCGACGACCGGCTGCGCGAGGCCAACCGGTCCTGGCAGGCGCAGGTGCTGGGGGTGCACCCGGACGGCGACGTCGACCTTGCCGAGCACGAGCTGGCCGGGTTCCGGCCGGTCGACTGCGTGGTCTGCGGCGGGGTGCTCAAGCCCGACGTCGTCTTCTTCGGCGAGACGGTGCCGGGCGACCGGGTGGCCCGCTGCTACGCGCTGGTGGAGCGGGCGGGGGCTCTGCTCGTGCTCGGGTCCTCCCTCACGGTGATGTCCGGCTACCGGTTCGCGCTGCGCGCGGCCAAGATCGGCGTACCCGTGGTGATCGTCAACCAGGGGCCGACCCGCGGCGACGCGATCGCCGACCTGCGCCTCGACGCGCCGCTCGGGCAGCTCCTGCCCGAGCTGGCCCGCCGGGTCAGCTCCACCTGAGGTCCGCCGCCTAGCGTTCCGCTGGTGACCGTGCTGCTGGAGGCCAGGGGCGTGACCGTCCGCCGCGACGGCGCGACCCTGCTGTCGGACGTCGACGTACGGATCTCGGCGGGCGAGCGCTGGGCGCTGCTGGGGGGCAACGGCGCCGGCAAGACCACGCTGCTGTCCCTGCTGAGTGCCCGGCGGTTCCCCACGACCGGCACCGTCGACGTGCTCGGGCACCGGCTGGGCACCTTCCCCGTCCACGAGCTGTGGCCGCGGATCGGCCAGGTGCAGAGCGGGCACGTGCCGTCGGGCCGGCTCACCGCGCGCCAGGTCGTGCTCACGGGCGAGACGGGCACGGCGGCGCTGCCGCTGCGCCGCCGGCCGACCGCCGCCGTGCAGCAGCGGGTCGACGAGCTGTGCGCCGCCCTCGGCGTCGGGCAGGTCGCGGGCCACCCATGGGGCACGCTGTCCGCGGGCGAGCGCAGCCGCACCCTCGTCGCCCGCGCGCTGGTCAACGACCCGCCGCTGCTGCTGCTGGACGAGCCGGCGGTGGGCCTGGACCTGCCGGCGCGCGAACGGCTCGTCGACGCGCTCGACGCGCTGGCGGCCGCGCGTCCCGACCGCTGCTCGGTGCTGGTCACGCACCACCTGGAGGAGCTCCCCTCGGGCACCACGCACGCGCTGCTGCTGCGGGGCGGGCGGGTGCTGGCGGCCGGCCCGGTCGACCAGGTGCTCACCGATGGCGCCCTGTCGGCGTGCTTCGACCTGCCGCTGGCCGTGCGCCGGGACGCGGGACGCTGGACGGCCCGGTCCGGACGACCAGGGTCGCCAGGCGCCCCCCGCGGGTAGGACCCACCTCCACGCCCCCACCCCGAAGGCAGGCACCCGTGACCGCACCCGGCCCGACCCCCCAGCACGACGCGCGCGACGGCGACGGCGACCCGGCGCACGACCCGGCCGCGATCGGCGAGGCCCGGCTCCTTTCCCCGGACGCCGACGGCGGCGCGGCCCCGCACGCGCAGGAGATCCCGGAGCCCGGTACCGGCTGACCGAAGTTGTCTCCAGCGCACAAAAGCGGCCGCCGGACAGCGCCCCCCACGACGTAGCCCGTACGGCAGTGCGCTGGCAGGCTCAGAGCCGCACCGCCCCCGCAGTGACAGGAGCCCCGCATGGCCATCTCAGACATCAAGGCGTACGCCCACCTCACCCCCGAGGACGTGGCCGCCCTGGGCCGTGAGCTCGACGCCCTGCGCGCCTCGGTCGAGCAGTCGCGCGGCGAGGACGACGCCGCGTACATCCGCCGTGTCATCAAGTTCCAGCGCTCCCTCGAGGCCGCCGGGCGGGTCACCCTGTTCGCCTCCCTGTTCCCGCCGGCGTGGTTCGTCGGGACCGGCCTGCTCGGCCTGTCGAAGATCGTCGAGAACATGGAAATCGGGCACAACGTCATCCACGGCCAGTGGGACTGGATGAACGACCCGGAGATCCACTCCAGCACGTGGGAGTGGGACAACGCCGCCTCGTCGGCGAGCTGGAAGCACTCGCACAACGTCGTCCACCACACCTGGACCAACATCGTCGGGAAGGACCGCGACGTGGGCTACGGCCTGCTGCGCGTCACCCGCGACTACCGCTGGAAGCCCAAGAACCTGGCGCAGCCGGTGATCTACGCGCTGCTGGCGCTGCTGTTCGAGTACGGCATCGCCTTCCACGACATCGACGTGTCCGCGGTCAAGAAGGGCACGAAGAGCAAGGCCCGCATGAAGCAGCAGCTGGCGGAGATGAAGGCCAAGATTCGCAAGCAGGTCCTCAAGGACTACGTGGTCTTCCCGCTGCTCACCGGCCCGGCGGCGCTGTCGACGCTGTCGGCCAACTTCACCGCCGGCGTGATCCGCAACCTGTGGTCCAACGCCGTCATCTTCTGCGGACACTTCCCCGACGGCGCCGAGAAGTTCACGCTCGAGGAGTACGAGCGCGAGACCCCCGCCGAGTGGTACCTGCGGCAGATGCTGGGCTCCGCGAACTTTCACGGCGGCAAGCTCATGTCCTTCATGACCGGGCACCTGAACTACCAGATCGAGCACCACCTGTTCCCGGACCTGCCGAGCAACCGCTACCCGGAAATCGGCGTGCAGGTCCGCGAGATCTGCGAGCGCTACGGCATCCCCTACACCACCGGCCCGTTCCTGGTGCAGTACGCCCAGACGATCCGCACGATGCTCAAGCTGTCGCTGCCGGACGCCGTCCTGCGGCGCACCTCCGACGACGCGCCGGAGACGGCGTCGGAGAAGAAGTGGGAGCTGCGCGCGGCCGCCTACCCGACGGTCACCGTCGAGGACCTGCGCGAGCCCGCCCTCGCCGGCTGACGCGCCTGGTGTCCCCCGCTGAGGCGTCGTACGTCCGCGCTCTCAGCGGTTCAGGGGCTGTCGTGGCCAGTCGAGCAGGCGGGCGCCGACGGCGGCGACGTGCAGGGCGAGCCGGTCCTGGGGCGCGTTGGTGGAGCGTCCGGTGAGCGCGCTGATTCGCTGCAGCCGGTAGCTCATCGCCCGCACGGACAGGTGCAGCGCGCGGGCCGTCGCGGCCGTGCTGCTCCCGCTGTCGACGTAGGCCTGCAGCGTGGGCAGCAGCCGGTCGGGGCCGTCCCGGGCGGTGACCAGCGGACCGAGCACGGCCTCGACGAGGTCGGCCAGCGCGGCCTGGTCCCGCAGCAGGACGCGGTAGACCAGCAGGTCCCGTGCGTGTACGAGCGGGTCGGGCAGAGCGAGCCGCTGGGCCACGCGCAGGGCATCCGTCGCCTCCGTCCAGCAACGGGAGATGCCGAGCGGTCCGCTGTGGGCCCGGCTGAGGGCGGCCCGCCACGGCTTCCCGCCGGCGAGCTCGGCGGCGACGGCCTCGACCAGCCCGGCCAGCTGACCGTCCGTGGCGTCCGCACGGTGCGCCGGGCCGGCGGACAGCGCGCACACCAGCAGGCCGTCCTTGGCGGTGACGAGCAGCCCGCGGGTGCTGCCGAACCGGTGCCGGGCGCTCGCCTGCACCCGGTCGGTGACCGGGCCGGCCACCTCGACGGGTTCGGGGAGCGCGAGGACGCCCACGAGGTGCGCGGCGCCCAGTGACAGCCCGAACGGCTCGGCCCGTTCCACGAGCGGCCCGACACTGCCGGCACCGGTCAGCAGGTCGTCGACGAACTGCTGGTGCGCGGCCTCCTCGGTCCGGACCAGCAGCAGCTGCGCCTGCACGAAACCGGCCGCCAGCGCGGCCAGCGCCTCGTCGGCGGCCCGCCACACCGCGTCGCCGAGCCCCATCAACTCGCCGGGCCGGACGCGCCGCCCGCGCCGCGCCGCCACCAGCTCGGGCAGCTGCGGCCACAGCCGACGCGACGCGGTCATGTAGAGGTCCACCATCACCGGTAGCGCGACACCGCTGCGGGCGGCGTCCGCCCCGATGCGCCGGCAGGCGTCCCGCTGCTCGCCGCTGAGCCGCCCGGCCGTCGCGGCGACGTGCAGCAGCGCCGGCAGGTAGCCGGCCAGCAGAGCGGGGTCGCGGTCGTGCTCGGCGGCCACGGCGTTGCCGAGACCATGCAGCACGGCGTCGACCTGGTCGGCTCCGGTTGCTGCCACACCGCATCCTGCCGCACCACCTCACGAGGCCGCGGGCGGCGCACTGCCGCAACCAGGCAGCCGGCAGGCGCGAGGCGCAGCACGGGTGCGACCTGGAGACCCGACCGGCTTCCCAGGCACGGTCACAGGGCGCCGGGGAACTCCCTCGGGCTCAGGGCGGGAGGTCCAGCGGTGGACGTTCCCGTCGTGTTCTGGGCGGTCGGCCTGCTCGGTCTTGCCCTGGTCGCGATCTCCCTGCTCCTCGACGACGTCGTCGACGGGCTCGGCCTGGCCGGTGGTGACCTGACCGCGGCGGTGCTCGGCGGAGCGGCAGCCGCGTTCGGGATCGCCGGCGGCTCCTGGGCCGCAGCGACCGGCGGCACCGCCTCGGCGGTCCTCGTCGGCCTGGTCGCCGGCGGCGTGCTGGGCACCGCAGCGTTGCTGCTGACCCGCGCGCTGACCCGGGGCACCACCGACCGGGCCCTCACCTCCCGCGACCTGCTCGGCGTCGAGGGCGTCGTCCTCAGCACGGTCCGCCCCGGCACGTACGGCCAGATCTTGCTGCGCGTCGGCGGCCACCCGCTCAAGCTCGCCGCCCGCGCCGAGCGCGAGCTCCTGCCCGGGACACCCGTCCTGGTCGTGGAGTCGCTGTCCTCCACCGCCGTACGCGTGCTCCCCCTCTGAACCGCATGTCCCTGCAACCAGGAGGTCCCCCATGACCCCACTGCTGGCCGGCGCCGCCGGTCTCGTCGTCCTCGCGCTGCTCGTCGCGCTGGGCATCGTCAGCCGCTACAAGGTCGCCGGCCCCAACGAGGCGTTCCTCGTCACCGGCCGCAAGGGCCCGCGCGGCGGCGCCGACCTGTCCGGCCAGAAAGTCGTCACCGGCGGCGGCGTGTTCGTCCTGCCGTTCGTGCAGCAGCTCGCCCGGCTCGACCTGTCGAGCCGCCGCATCTCGGTCACCATCAAGGGCGCGCCCTCCCAGCAGGGCGTCATGCTCAACCTCGACGGCGTCGCGATCGTCAAGGTCGGCGGCGACGAGGACGCCATCCGGGCCGCGGCCCAGCGTTTCGGCGCGCAGCAGCAGGAGATCGCGCCGTTCACCACCGAAGCCCTCGCCGGCGCCCTGCGCAGCATCGTCGGCACGCTCACCGTCGAGGAGATCATCCGCGACCGGGCGGCGTTCGCCGCGCAGGTCGCCGAGGTCACCGAGCAGGCGCTCACCAACCAGGGCCTGATTCTCGACACGTTCCAGATCCAGGACGTGACCACGGACGGGTCCTACCTGCGCGACCTCGGGCGGGCGGAAGCCGCGCGGGTGGCGCAGGAGGCGGCGATCGCCGAGGCCGACGCCCGGCGCACCGCCGAGCAGCGGCGCCTGGCCGCCGAGCAGGACATCGCCGAGGCGACACGCACCTTCCAGCTGCGGCAGGCCCAGATCAAGGGCGAGACGGACGCCGCCGCCGCCCAGGCCGCCGCCGCCGGCCCGATCGCCGAGGCGGCGCGGCAGCAGGACGTCCTCACCGCCCAGGAGAAGGTCGCCCAGAAGCAGGCGGCCCTCACCGAGCGCCAGCTCGACACCCAGGTGCGCAAGCCCGCCGACGCCGCCCGCTACCGCATGGAGCAGGAGGCCGAGGGCGAGAAGACCGCGGCTGTGGCCCGGGCCGACGCGGCCCGGCAGGCGACGATCGCCGCGGCGCAGGCCGCAGCCGAGCAGGCCCGGCTCACCGGAGCGGGCGAGCGCGCCAAGCGGGTCGCGCTCGCCGAGGCGGTCCGGCTCGAGGGCGATGCGACCGCGGCGGCCATTCTGGCCAACGGCCAGGCCGAGGCCCAGGCGATGCGCGAGAAGGCCGACGCCTTCCGCGGCTACGGCGACGCCGCCGTCCTGCAGATGCTCTTCGAGGTGCTGCCCAAGGTGGCCCGCGAGGTCGCCGCGCCGATGGCGGCGATCGACACCCTCACCGTCATCAGCACCGAGGGCGCCGGAGCACTACCGACGCAGGTCGCGAACGGCATGGCGCAGGTGCAGCAGCTGCTCAAGGACACCGCCGGCGTCGACCTGTCCGCCGTCCTCCGGCGGTTCGAGGGCGGCACGGTGCCGCTCCCGGCCCCGCAGCCCGCCTGACCCGTACGACCCGTGGCCCCGTCGCGCTCCTTGCGGCGGGGTCATCGGCGGTTCGTGTCATTGCTGCGGATCATCGGCCACGGCAGCTGAGCCGCCATCCCGCCCGACCTGTGCGACGACCTCCGCAGGCTGCGCGCGTGGACCGACCGCCCCCGCCGGGGCTGCTCGCGACAGCCGGCCTAGCCCGAGGTCTGTAGGGCGGGGCCGCGGCCTCGAGGGTGGCCGGGTGGTGGTTGGCGCGCGACGACGAGGATCGCAACAGCGACAAGGACGAGGACGGCGACCTGCCAGGCGGTCGGCGACGCACGGCTGTTGAGGTCGTGCGTGATGTGGGCCAGCGCGTACCACAGCGCGAGTTCGATGCTCTGCCTGTCGGCGGACAGCCCCCATCGCCGCCAGCCGGCCAGGGCAGCCCTGGCGGCGACTCCGCCGAGTAGCGCGGCCCACGCGAGCACGAACGGGGAGTCCGCCTTGGGGTCGAGATGATCGGTGGCCACGACCAGCGCTGCTGTGAACGCACTGGCTGCGGCGAGGCGGAACCAGGAGGCCGGCTGGTTCGCGCGCGTCACCACCAGGAACTCGCGCGCTACCAGCCCGGCAACGACGGTGCTTCCCGCCGTGGCGAGCAGGCCGACGAACTCACCAGCACTCATGCCCCGAGTCTCGTCCGCTCGCCGCGCCGCCTGAAGACGCCTCTGCACGCATCCCGGTGGATCCCGATCCCCGCTGCCAACGGGACGAGCGCTGCAGGACGGCGGCCAGGTGGACAGAACTGGGCCGGGCATGAGCGATCTCGTCGAAGATGGCCAGCGCCGGGCGCGTACAGCACCGCGCAAACCCTGACCATACGCAGGTCGGCCTGGGTCAGCTCGAACCTGCTCGGGCCCGTTCTGCACCGAGTGCTCGTCTTCCGCTCCGAATCGTCGCAGCGTCAGCAGTCGAAGACCGACCAGCAGAGGTCCTTGCGCTGGTGCTGGTCGTTGATCACCAGCTCGCGGATCGCGGCCGGCAGCTGCTCGCGCTGCCACAGGCACTCACGGCGTCCCGCGCCGTCGACCTCCCAGGCGGGCACGGAGGCACGGACGGCCTTGACGGCGTAGGCGGCGGGACCCAGGTCGTGCGCGGCGACGTGGGGCACGGCCCCTGCTTGGCCGCCGCGTACGCGGCGTGGCGAGCGGGACCGCGCACGGTGCGGGCGGCGCCCATCGCGTGCCCGCCCGCTGCCCGCGCCTGCATCATGGTGACCTCGCCCCGAACTCAGGCGCGGACGTGTTCGATCACCCGCCGTGGTCGACGGTCGTGCGGCTGAGCCGAGGCGTGTGCCGTATGAGGCACCCCGGTGGGACAACAAGCCGGACGGGTCTGTTGGGACGATGCTCCTGCTCCTGCTCGAGGTCCGCCCGCGAGGGTGATCGTGTGTCGCCCTCGAGGTCCGCCCGCGCAGGTGATCATGTCTCGCTTACCGCTCGGCTACCGGGACACCGCTGAAGCAGGGTGACAGCATCGGCAGCGTGAACGACGACCGGTTGCTGCGGCGTCCGATCGGGTGGTGGCTCAAGGAGGCCGACGCCCGGCTCGACGCCGCCTTCGATGCATCGCTGGGCGTCCGCGGTGTGGAACGCCGGGTATGGCAAGTGTTGGCCACGATTGCCCGGTCCGCCGCGACGCGTCGGGAGGTCGTCGCCGGCCTCGCCTCGTTCGACGCGCTGACGGTGGTGAACGGCGTCGTCGACGACCTGCGCGAGCGCGGATGGGTCGCAGAGTCGCCTGACGGCATGCTCCGGTTGACCCCAGCCGGTGCTCGCGAGCAGCAGGCTCTCGCGCCGCTCGTTGAGGACGTTCGGCACATGGTTGCGGCGGCCCTCCCTGAGGAGGACTACGTCACGCTTGTTCGACTCCTTGCCCGCTTGGTCGAAGCGCTGCCGGAGACCGCAGGCTGAGACGTACCAGATTCGGACTGGCCGGTTCGCGTTGTGGAGGACGTCCCGCTGACCGTTCCGCTACCGGGACATCAGCCGCACGACGTGAGCGTGGCGCGCCTACTGGCCGATGCGTCCGTCGATCCGTTCGCGCATCAGGTCGGCGTGGCCGTTGTGCTGGGCGTACTCCTCGATCATGTGCACCAGCAGCTCGCGCAGGGACAGCGGGGCACCCGCCCAGTCCCTGCCGATGAAGCCCAGGTCGGTGCTGCGAGTGAACTGCTCAGCGAAGGCGATCTCCTCGCGCCAGGCGGCCCACGCCTCGTCGACGACCGCCTGATCAGGGACAGCGCCGTCGAAGTCACCAATCAGGTTCGTCGTCGGACCGGTAGCGCTCAGGTGCATCCAAGCCGGCGAAGCGGCGCCGGAACCAGCCGCGCTCGACGTCAGCCATGTGCCGCAGCAAGCCCAGCAGCGACATCGTCGACGGCTCGACCGCCCGGCGGGCGAGCTGCGCGGCGTCCAGGCCCTCGCACTTGACCTGCAGCGTCAGGCGCTGGCAGCGCAGGAACTCCACCAGCGTCGCCCGCTCGTCCCCGAGAGACGTGCCTCCCTCGCGAGGATCAAAGCCGCCATCAGTGAACATGTTGGCGGGGCGCTGCGGCGTTGTCACCGCACCATGTTGCCCGACCTCAAACCCGTGCCGCCCGCCGTTCCTCTGTGGGGCAACGACACAGAGCTCGGAGTTCAGCCAAGGGCCGAGCCGTGCACCTTCTCTCGTAGCCACGGCAAGCCGTACGCATTCAGTTCGTGCAGCACGTCGTTGACGACGGCCTCGAGCGACACCGCTGGGGTCAGACTCCACCACTTGTCGGCGCTGGTGGCACCAGCGACCCCAGGCGCGTCGGTTCCGCCGCGCCTTCGGCGTAGTAAGTGATGGCGCTGGGCGACTGCGGCAGGTAAAGCGAGGAGGCGCGCATCGCGGCCCAGGTCGATCGCGCCACGACGCTCAGGCTGATGGTGAAGCTCACGCTGCTGGCGTCGCTGTAGTGGGTCTTCTGGAACCCGAGCAGTGCCCACCAGTCATGCGACGCCAGCTGGTAGCGGCCACGCGAACCCGCCAACCCGCGTCTGCGCAGCGCCGGCCCGACGTGCCCGGTCAGCATCTCGCTGTAGACGTCATGGGCGGTACGGGTCGCCCGGACCAGGTCGAGCGCGGCGGCCGGCTCCAACAGAGCGCTCCGGCGGGACCCTTCGCGGCCCGCACCGAGCTCGGCCAGCGCCCGCGGCAGCAGTTCGCGCACGGCCTGCACATCCGCGCCGCTGAGCCCAGCGAGCTCCCCGAGCGCCTCCCCATCCAGGCCGTCGGCCAGCCAGCACGCCGCCCACAGAGGCACCCGCTCGAAACGGAGTATGCCGAGCGCAGCCCAGGCGGCCACAAGCTCCGGCGACGGCGCCACTTCGACCGGAGCGGACCGGGCCTCATCCACGCCCCCATCCTGCGTGTCAATGCCGCCGCCCGCAGCCACAGCTGCAAGCGAACCAACCGGCCCAAGCGGATGAGAGCCGTCCCGTTGATGGCTCCCTGCGGCACAAGATCGCAACGGTCGAGTAGTGCCACGGTCACCGTCCGCTGGCCGGTCGGCTGTCGGGACTCCTCCGTCGACAGGCCGGCTCTACCTTGCTGCACATGACCGTTGAGATCGAGACGCAGCCCGTGGGGCTGACCGAGGTGAACGTCCTAGAGCGGTTGTTCGCAACTCAGCGGACGACGCGTCACTGCTGGTGCATGTCCTTCTGCACGAGCAGGTGGACGTTTGCCGCTGGCTGGTTCGGTGGCGGTAACAAGCGTCGGTTCGAGGCGCTGGCAGGCCAGGACAGCCCTTTGGGCGTCATGGCGTCAAGGAGCGGCGCGCCGGTCGGTTGGAGCGCCTGTGGCCCGCGATCTCGCTACCTCGGCAGGAGCCCAGCCGGACATCCGCTGCTGAGTGCTCGCCCACGCGCGGAGGACGAGTGTGTGTGGCTCCTGCCTTGCGTGTTCGTCCACTCGGACCACCGTGGTCAGGGAGTGAGCCATGCCCTGATCCGCGCAGCGACATCTCTCGCGCGAGCACGGAGGGCCGTCGCGCTCGAGGCATGGCCGTCTTCTGCATCAGGGGGCCGAAGTGCAGACGCTTTCGTGGGCCGCGAGCAGTTGTTCGCCGAGCTGGGCTTTCGCTGTCTCGAGGAACCGGTCCCAGGCCGCGTGGTCATGCGCCTCGACCTGATCGGCGGCTGAGGTCCGTCCCGCTGATCGTTGCCCTACGGCACAAGATCGGGGTCCGGAGTACTTCGCGCACCTTCCTTCTGCTGCCGACGCGACGGCCTGCTACTGCTGCAGGTAGTGCTCGGGGTCGGGGGTGACGCCAAGGCTGTCGCGGGCCTGGAAGCGCAGGGTGGTCCCGGCGTCGTCGCGCAGCTGCAGCTGTCGGCGTGCGCTGTCGACGCTCCAGCGCGGCTGGGTGAGCAGGAGCTGGCCGACGACCCGTCCGAGCTCCCCCCGCAGGCCAGGGAACAGGGCCAGGTGGCCCTCGCTGCGCAGTATCCGCAGGCGGTCCTGGACGACCACGAGGTTGCCTACAAACGAGTTGCCGGTGCGCCCGATGAACCGACCGCTGGGCTCGATGATCAGTCCGGCGTCTGCCGCGGACACGTCGCGCTCGTGCCCATCCTGCCGCAGGCCGACGAGCTCCCAGTCCACCCCGGTCAGCTCAGGGGGGACACCGGGATGCTCGGCCGTCACTCGTGCCATGCGGTCCTCCATGGCCTGGACCGCCGGCGCGGTGACCTGCTCGCGCGCCGGCCACAGCATCTGCGCCTGCTGGCCGGCAGCTGCGACGCGCCCGCCGTCCACAACGACATCGGTCGCGGGCACGTGCAACGCCGGCCAGGCCACGGTCAGGACGACCTCGCCCGGGCCGGGCAGCGGGCTGAGCCAGACCGGGATGACGTGCTGCTGCGCCGATCCGCTTCCGCCCGAGGTGACGGCCAGCAGCAATCGGTCGGGGTCGCTGGCTGTCGCTTCCCGCTCCGCCGACCAGTAGCCCGAGACCAGGCCCGCCGTCCGGCCGTCGGGGTAGCGCACCTGCACGTCCAGCCCCTGGGCGTCGGCGCTCGGCTTGCGCATCTCCCGCAGCGCCAGGTGCTGCTCGACCGTGGGGGTCTCCCGGAACTGCACCACCACCGTCAGATGCAGGCCGCGGGAGAACACCTGCGCGCCCAGCAACGACACCGCCACTCCGACGTCCCGTCGAAGCACCTGCCGTACCGCCAGGATCGAGGGCACCTCGTTGTCCGGCGGACTCACCCGACGTTGGTACGCCCGCAGCTGCGCCTGCGTCGGTGGCGCCCCCCCGGCGCCTGCTTGAGTCATACCGAACGTCCTACCGCACGCTGCAGGTAGGCGCAGGTAGGACAGCACGCGTACGCCTCTGCTTCAGCAACACCAAGTGCGCGCACACCCGAACAGCGACGACGCAGGACGCTGTCCCGATAGTCGTTCGGCTTACGACGTCGAGGTCGGTGAGGCAGTGGTGGGCGGGGTAGCCCAGGCGGCATGGTCGACGACGTGCGCGTGTTCTTCGAAGGCTTCGCTGCGGCTCACGCCCGCGAGGACGTCGAGGCCTACCTCGGCTTCTTCGCCGACGACACGGTCTGGGTCACCAGCCGCGGTGTCTGCACCGCGGCCGGGAGGAGCTCGGCGCCTACCTGCGCGAGGTGATCCCGAGCGGGCTCGGCGACGGCACGGTCCGGTACGTCGTCGAGTCGGTCCACCGGATCGGCCCGGCCAGCCGTCTGGCGGTCGTCGCGCAGACCTACCTCGACCGCGACGGCGCTCCACGGGACGCACGGGCAGCGCACACCCACACCAACGTACTGACGCCTGCAGCCCGGGGAGCTGTTGATCGCCGCCGGCCAGAACACCGTGCGCACCTGACCCGCCACCTTACTCACCCGAGGCAGGAGACGATGTGACCCCACGACCGTCCTACGTCGTCACCGGCGCCGCCGGCGGCGTCGGCCGGGCCATCGCCCAGCACCTCGCCCAGCACGGGCACGTGGTCATCCTCGACGTCGCGCAGGAGCTCGAACAGCCCGACGCACGCCTGACCCTGATCACCGGGGACGCAAGCGACCCCGACACGGCCGCCCGGGCCGCTGCCGCCGCCGAGGACGCGGGGCCACTGGTCGGATGGGTCAACAACGCCGCCGTCTTCCGCGACGCCAGTCTCGCCGCCTCCTCACCAGCGGACGTCCTGGAGGCGATCACTGTCAACCTGGCCCTTGCTGTGACCGGCTGCGCCACTGCCGTCCGCCACCTCCTCGCGCACCAGCGGCACGGCGCGATCGTCAACGTCTCCTCCCACCAGGCGCAGCGCCCCGTCCGCGGCGCCCTGCCCTACGCCACCGCCAAGGCCGCCGTCGAAGGACTCACCCGCGCGGTGGCTGTCGACCACGGCCCAGACGGCATCCGCACCAACGCCGTCGCCCTGGGCACCATCACCACCCCCCGCTACGAGTGGAGCGTTCCCGTTTTCGCGGACAGTTGGATTATGCTGCCTGGAGGCCCTTCGAGTCAAACTCGCGCTCGTATTCCTGCGGGGTGAGGTAGTCGAGGGTGGAGTGGCGGCGCTTGCGGTTGTAGTACGTCTCGATGTAGTGGAACAAGGCGGTGCGGAGCCGGCTGAGGCTTGGCCAGGGACGCAGATGGACGAGTTCTTTCTTGATGGTCGCGAAGAAGGACTCGGAGACGGCGTTGTCGTAGCAGATCCCGGTCTTGCCGACAGACGGCCGCACGTCATGGTCGGTGCAGAAGTCGCGGAATTGCTGTGAGGTGTATTGGCTGCCG